>NZ_CP015622.1:1828423-2437898 GCF_001643015.1 Corynebacterium crudilactis | reverse complement strand
CGCAAAATGAGTTCATGGAAGGTGACATCAGCTTCCAGGAAACGCTGTGATGCACCCTGCCCAGATTCACCTAGCTCACGCATTTCTGTTGCCAGCGCACGAATCTTTTCTAATTCAGCAGTCGAGGCGTGGAGAGCAACACTGCGTGCTGCAATTGGCTCAATAGCGATGCGCAGCTCAGTAAGTGACTGCAGCTGGCCTTCACGCTGACCTTCATCATTAAGGCGCCAGCGGATGATGGACTTATCAAAAACAGCCCACTGATTCTGTGGCAGCACAGTGATACCAATGCGACGGGAAGATGCAACAAGCCCAAGTTGTTCTAGAGCTCGCATAGCCTCACGCGCAACGGTACGAGAAATACCAAAACGCTCGCCGATGTCCATCAGTTTGAAAGTGTCACCGACAGCAACCTTGCCACTGACAATGTCTTGGCCGAGTTCATCAAGAACACTATCGAGCAGTGGCTTGGCTGGAGTGGGAGCAGAACCTAATGGATTATTCATAGGACTTTCGGGTGTTGGGGGCATGATGCCTCTTTAATAAGCTGTGTTTAATGGAACGATCAAAAAGAATGTGATTACCATTATGACTGTTTTAAGGAATGCATTCGAGTAAATCCCAATGTTTTTAGAAAACACCATCGTTTCGATGAACTCTGTAGTAATAAAAATGCTCCGCTCCCCTCTAGTGGGGGAGCGGAGCATTAGTTTTAGAAACTTACAGGTTTCTTAGCGGGAGCCGAGCTCACCATCGATGCGGAGGAGTCCTGCACCGGAATCACCGACGATGCGGAGGCGGTCGATGATCTCGCCGACGTTTGCTTCCTCTTCGATCTGCTCGTTGAGGAACCAATCGATCAATGCGCGGGAATCATAATCCTTCTCGGCATCCTGGATTGCAGCTAGCTCACGGATAAGTCCGGAGATCTTCTGCTCATGTGCGAGGGAAGCTTCGAATGCTTCCAGCGCGGTGGAGACATCAAGCTTTGGTGGTGCGATATCTCCGATCTGTGGGGTGTAGTCACGGTTCAGAAGGTGCTGAGCAAATTTCTGTGCATGCTCGATCTCTTCTTTGCTCTGTGCCTGCATCCAGTCGCGCATGCCGGTGAGGCCCAAATCGTCTAGAACGTAGGAGAGCTGAAGGTACACCATTGAAGCTTCAAGCTCTGCAGTCACTTGGTTGTTGAAAGCTGATGCGATCTTCTCGTTGATTGTCATGGCCCCTAAGATACACATCTTCTGCTGGTCTGTCAGCATAGGTTAGCGCAGCATAACCCGCGTTTTTGTGCTTTGGATTGGCTAAGTTTGCTCATGGTTTAAAGATGTAAAAAAGCCTCATTTTGAGACCTATTTCACATTAAAGGTTTTCTCTAAATGACGTGCTAGTGGCGATAATCTAGGGCAATAAGTGGGGTGCCCGGAGTTACTTTTTTCAATATGGAATTTCCCCAAGGGTGCGTTGCCCCCGCTTGGCGGGGCGTTAAATAAAGTGACTAAATTCACAATTTTGGCCTTGTGGGCACTTGTCACTGATGGGGGACTTGGGTGAATTTCATTCGCTCCCCCTGATCTTTCAAAGAGGTGAGAGTGAGGTAAGCTGGCGATCTGAAATCGCGCTGCATTGTGGCGTCGAAAAGCAAAAATCTTTATGAAGGGGAGAGTGTACCTAATGGCTGCTGATTCTGATCTCAGTGTTCATGATGCTTATCTAAAGGAGCATGTGGAACCAGTTAAAGCGATCAACTGGAGCTCCATCCCAGATTCCAAAGACCTTGAGGTGTGGGACCGCCTGACCGGCAACTTCTGGCTTCCTGAAAAGGTGCCAGTATCTAATGACATTAAGAGCTGGGGAACCCTGAGTGAGGTGGAAAAGGCTGCCACCATGCGTGTGTTCACTGGCCTTACCCTGCTGGACACCATTCAGGGCACCGTTGGCGCTATCTCCTTGCTGCCTGATGCGGAATCCATGCACGAAGAAGCAGTGTTGACCAACATTGCTTTCATGGAATCAGTGCACGCGAAGAGCTACTCCAACATCTTCATGACTCTCGCATCTACCCCAGAAATCAACGACGCATTCCGTTGGTCTGAAGAAAACGAGAACCTGCAGCGCAAGGCAAAGATTATTTTGTCCTACTATGAGGGTGAGGATCCACTCAAGCGCAAGATTGCTTCCGTAATTCTGGAGTCCTTCCTGTTCTACTCCGGCTTCTACCTTCCAATGTATTGGTCTAGCCACTCCAAACTGACCAACACCGCTGACGTGATCCGCTTGATCATCCGCGATGAAGCTGTGCACGGCTACTACATTGGCTACAAGTATCAAAAGGCTATCGCGCGCGAAACTCCTCAGCGACAGGAAGAGCTGAAGGAGTACGCCTTCGATCTGCTCTATGATCTCTACGACAATGAGACTCAGTACACCGAAGATCTCTACGACGATCTTGGCTGGACTGAAGACGTGAAGCGCTTCCTGCGTTACAACGCCAACAAGGCGCTGAACAACCTTGGCTACGAAGGCCTCTTCCCAGCGGATGAGACTAAGGTGTCTCCAAACATCTTGTCTGCGCTTTCACCAAATGCTGATGAAAACCATGACTTCTTCTCTGGCTCTGGTTCTTCATACGTCATTGGTAAGGCAGAAAATACTGTTGATGATGACTGGGATTTCTAAGAGTCCTTAATGTCGTGGTTCTAATTTTCAAAGTTTGAAAATACAAATGCCGCACCCCTAGAAAAATTTCTAGGGGTGCGGCATTTGTATTTTTAGCAGCTAACGGAATAGGGGAGGGGTATGTTCTTGTTAAAAGGCCTGCGGGGTGTCTTCAAGGAAAGAGGCTAGAAAGTTCACCTCAACCATTCGATTGAACCCCAGCGGGGGGAGATGTGAAAACTGTGACAGGGGTTAATTGCGGGGGTGGGGCATCCTGGCAAAACGTCGATCAAAATGTGAACCCCTTCACAGCTTTTGCTGAAACTCACTGCCCACAGGTGACCGATCTGGTTAACAACCTCACCCAAAGATCTAAAAACATTTTTTTTGGGCATGAAAAAGGGTTACAGTTAGCTGCATACCGGCCTTTTTGGGTTGGCATCGGATCCTGCCTGTGGCTTAAGATCAGGCAGTGTTGTTAAAGGACGATCGGTAATCCGAATGGATCGTCCCGTAGTCAGGAGGAACCTATGACCGCTGTGGCGCCTAGGGTCGACGGGCACGTCGCCCCACAAAGGCCCGAGCCGACAGGCCATGCACGCACGGGCAGCAAAGCATGGATGATGATGACCACCACCGACCACAAGCAGCTGGGCATTATGTACATCATTATGTCCTTCAGCTTCTTCTTCCTCGGTGGCTTGATGGCCCTGCTTATCCGCGCAGAGCTTTTCACCCCTGGTCTGCAGTTCTTGTCCAATGAGCAGTTCAACCAGCTGTTCACCATGCACGGAACTGTCATGCTGCTGCTTTACGGAACTCCAATCGTTTGGGGTTTCGCTAACTACGTTCTGCCACTGCAAATCGGTGCGCCTGACGTAGCTTTCCCACGTTTGAACGCTTTCGGCTTCTGGATCACCACCGTTGGTGGTATTGCAATGCTGACTGGCTTCCTAACCCCGGGTGGTGCTGCTGACTTCGGTTGGACCATGTACTCCCCACTTTCTGACGCTATTCACTCCCCAGGCCTTGGCTCTGACATGTGGATCGTCGGCGTTGGTGCAACAGGTATTGGTTCCGTTGCATCCGCAATTAACATGCTGACCACCATCCTGTGCCTCCGCGCACCAGGTATGACCATGTTCCGCATGCCAATCTTCACCTGGAACATCTTCATTGTTTCTGTTCTTGCACTGCTGATCTTCCCACTGTTGCTTGCTGCTGCACTGGGCGTTCTGTATGACCGCAAGCTTGGTGGACACATCTACGATCCAGCTAACGGTGGCTCCCTGCTTTGGCAACACCTGTTCTGGTTCTTCGGACACCCAGAGGTTTACGTTCTTGCACTGCCATTCTTCGGCATCGTGTCTGAGATCATTCCTGTGTTCTCCCGTAAGCCAATGTTCGGTTACGTCGGCCTGATCTTCGCAACCCTGTCCATTGGTGCACTATCCATGGCTGTGTGGGCTCACCACATGTTCGTGACCGGTGCGGTTTTGCTACCGTTCTTCTCCTTCATGACGTTCCTGATTTCGGTTCCTACCGGCGTTAAGTTCTTCAACTGGGTGGGCACCATGTGGAAGGGCCACATCACTTGGGAAACCCCAATGATCTGGTCTGTTGGCTTCATGGCTACCTTCCTCTTCGGTGGACTTACCGGCATTATGCTGGCAGCCCCACCACTGGACTTCCACTTGTCTGACTCCTACTTCCTGATCGCGCACTTCCACTACACCCTCTTCGGTACCGTGGTGTTCGCATCTTGTGCAGGCGTTTACTTCTGGTTCCCGAAGATGACTGGCCGCATGCTCGATGAGCGTCTTGGCAAGATCCACTTCTGGTTGACCTTCGTTGGTTTCCACGGCACCTTCCTCATCCAGCACTGGGTGGGCAACATGGGTATGCCACGTCGTTACGCTGATTACCTGGATTCAGATGGCTTCACCATCTACAACCAGATTTCTACGGTCTTCTCCTTCCTCCTCGGCTTGTCTGTTATTCCATTCGTTTGGAACGTCTTCAAGTCTTGGCGCTATGGTGAGCTCGTTACCGTTGATGATCCTTGGGGTTATGGCAACTCCCTGGAGTGGGCAACCTCCTGCCCTCCTCCTCGCCACAACTTCACCTCCCTGCCTCGTATCCGCTCCGAGCGCCCTGCGTTCGAGCTGCACTACCCGCACATGATTGAACGCATGCGCGCAGAGGCACATACTGGACATCACGATGATCAGAATGCTCCAGAATTGGGTACTGCCCCGGCCCATGCAACTAACTCTGGCCGCTAAAAATGTCTGAGTAAGTTCTGTACCTGACTAAGAGACACCAGCCCCAGCAGAGAAAATCTGCTGGGGCTGGTGTTTTATTTTGGGCGGATTTTTTATCACGATATCTGAAGTAGTGTTCCGATCAGAGACGTGAGACAATTATTTTCGTGACTGAACTGAATCAGAATGAATCCCTAGAAATCGCTGAGCTAGAAATCGGCCAGCAGGTTGCGTTGCGTGAAGGTTATCTTCCAGCGGTGATCACAGTGAGCGGTAAAGATCGCCACGGCGTGACTGCCGCATTCTTTAGAGTCTTATCTGCCAATAAGGTTCAGGTTTTGGACGTTGAGCAATCAATGTTTCGCGGATTTTTAAACCTGGCTGCGTTCGTGGGTATTGCTCCTGAAAAGGTTGAAACTGTCACCACCGGCTTAACTGATACTTTGCGAGTCCATGGGCAATCAGTGGTTGTGGAGCTGCAAGAAGCAGTGCAATCTGCACGTCCTCGTTCTTCCCACGTCGTGGTTGTGTTGGGCGATCCGGTTGATGCTTTGGATATTTCTCGCATTGGTCAGACGTTGGCTGATTATGATGCCAACATCGATACCATCCGTGGCATTTCGGATTACCCAGTAACTGGCCTGGAGCTCAAGGTTACGGTTCCTGATGTCAGCCCTGGTGGCGGTGAAGCTATGCGTAAGGCACTTGCTTCGCTTACTTCAGAGCTGAACGTTGATATCGCGATTGAGCGTTCTGGTCTGTTGCGCCGCTCTAAGCGCCTGGTGTGCTTCGATTGTGATTCCACGCTGATCACCGGTGAGGTTATTGAGATGCTGGCGGCTCACGCTGGCAAGGAAGCAGAAGTAGCTGAAGTTACTGAGCGTGCTATGCGTGGTGAGCTCGATTTCGAGGAGTCTTTGCGTGAGCGTGTGAAGGCTTTGGCTGGTTTGGATGCTTCAGTGATTGATGAAGTTGCCAAGGCCATTGAACTGACTCCAGGTGCTCGTACCACCATTCGTACCCTCAACCGCATGGGTTACCAGACTGCTGTGGTTTCTGGCGGTTTCATCCAGGTTCTAGATGGCTTGGCTGATGAACTGGAGCTGGATTATGTCCGCGCCAATACGCTGGAAATTGTTGATGGCAAGCTGACTGGCAATGTCATTGGCAAGATCGTGGATCGTGCAGCAAAGGCTGAATTCTTGCGTGAATTCGCGGCTGATTCCGGTTTGAAGATGTACCAGACTGTGGCTGTTGGCGATGGTGCCAATGACATCGATATGCTCTCTGCTGCCGGCCTGGGTATCGCATTCAACGCGAAGCCAGCGTTGAAGGAGATTGCGGATACTTCTGTGAACCACCCATTCTTGGATGAGGTGCTGCACATGATGGGTATTTCTCGTGATGAGATTGACCTGGCTGATCAGGAAGATGGAACTTTCCACCGCGTTCCTTTGACCAACAATGCCTAAAGATTCGCTTTTCGACGCCCACTCTCTCCTCCGCGATCGCGCGAGCGAGGGGCCGCATAGCGAAGATCCTACGGATCCTTCAACTGTGCAGGCTATGCAAATTGCATTGCATATTCCAAAGCAGAATCCGCCGAGGCGGACGGATGTGTTGGAAGCGGCGGCTAGGAGCGTCGTCAAGCTATGTCTTGATGAGCGAGTCTCAGCAGACATGGAATTTAGAGCGGCGCTGGAGCGCTGGTATGGCCATTTAATTCGCAAGGTCGCGCGTCGCGCACGCAATGCTGCGTGGGAGCGTGTGCAGGAATTAGCTGGTGTCACGGTGGAAGATGATGCTGCGCAAGTGCGAGCTTTCCTGCCTAGTGCTGTGATTGATGTTCCTGCAGATATTAAGAAGCTACAAATTTCTGGCACGGAGCTGCCTTTGGATGAACCAAATCCGATTGTGGATGATTTTCCAATCATCTACATTGATGGCTCTTTGTCTATGTCTTTGGGCAAAGCTGCAGCTCAGGTAGGTCATGCATCCATGTTGCTCGCTGCCCACCAATCTTTTGAGTGGATAGAGAAGTGGTCGGAAGCTGATTTTGCGTTACATGTCCGGGAGGTTCCGGCAGCGGAGTTTAAACAACTGTTGGAAAGTCCCGGTGCAGTTCCGGTTCGTGATGGTGGCTTCACTGAGGTTGCCCCCAATACCGTCACAGTTGTTGCAGTTCCATAACTAAATGGGCATTGATTATTAGTTGCTTGTAAAGTGAAATTGACCGTTGCCCTCAACCAAAAGGACACTGCTATGACAAGCCCATATGGATCACAATATCCAGGTGATAACAACGAAAATTGGGATTCCCAATTTGGTAATCCTTCCGGTGCGCAGAACTACGGCCAGCCTCAAGGGGATCCCTATGGACAGCCATACGGCCAGCCTTATGGTCAAGATTTCAACCAGGGATATGGCGCGTTTGCTAGTCCAATTGCTGCTGAAACCCCACAGCCATCCCTCGAAGAAGCTCAGTGGCGTCCCTTTGATTTGGGCACTGTTTTTGGTCAGGCATGGAAAGGCTTTGCAGCTACCTGGACGTCTTGGGTGGTGTCTACGCTAATTTACTACGCGCTGGCATTTGTGCTCATGCTGATTTGTATGATTCCAATGTTCGGTGTCGTTGCCGCGGCTTCTGTTGAATCCGATACCTTAACCGGCTTGTCGCTGGGTGCATCTGGATTTGTGATGATCCTGGCAGCTATCGCTTCTATTGCGGTCAGCTTCGTGTGGGCATTGAATTGCTACCGAAATGCAGCAAAAGTAGTCCGCGGTGAGCAGATTTCCGTGGGAAGCTTTTTTAAATTCTCTGGTTTGGGCACGAGCTTTGTGGTGTATCTTTTGATCACGATCATGATCGTGATCGGTATGTTCTTATTTATTGTTCCAGGAATCATCGCGATGGTTGTCTTTGCTTTTGCGCTGCCGGCAGTATTCCAATTGCGTAATGCTGGTATCGGCGAGGCATTTTCTGCAAGCTGGAAGATGGTCTCCAAAAACCTCGGCCAGGTCATCTTGCTGATTCTGGTAGCCATTGCCCTTAATGCATTGGGCAGCGCGATCATCATTGGTGTGCTGGTTTCTTCACCTTTGATGTACCTGCTTTACGCGTATGCATTCCAGACCGCTATTGGCGGTCCAGTCATGCACCGTTCATAAAATTTGTATTACTGAGCCACCAATCGCTTGAGTGCTGCGCGCACTGTCGAGGGATCGGTGGTTCCCCAAAATTTGGGCATAGATGAGCGCAGGAAACTGCCATAGCGTTTTGTCATCAGACGATGATCAAGAACTGCAACTACGCCACGATCACTAACGTGGCGGAGCAAACGGCCAGCACCCTGCGCCATGAGAAGCGCTGCATGAGATGCCGCAACTTCCATGAACCCATTCCGTCCCTCTGCATCTGCTGCTTCTTTGCGCGCCTGCAAGAGGGGATCATCCGGGCGTGGGAATGGAATACGGTCGATCAACACCAGTGAGAGTGAGCGTCCTGGAACGTCCACTCCCTGCCATAAGGTGAGAGTTCCAAACAGGCAGGTGTTTTCACTGTCGGAGAACTTCTTCACCAATGCTGCGGTGTTGTCGTCGCCTTGGCATAACACATCAAAAGGCAAGCGCAGGCGCATTGCTTTGGTAGCTTGTTCTGCAGCGCGTTTTGATGAAAAGAGCCCTAAAGTTCGGCCTCCCGCAGCAGTAATTAGCTCGTAGATTTCATCGAGTGTTTCCTCTGGCAGCCCATCTCGACCTGGATCGGGGAGATGCTTCGCGGTGTATAGAATGCCAGATTTTGCAGGATCAAAAGGAGTGCCTGCATCCAGGGAATCCCATGTTCCCTTAGGCAAGCCCCAACTGGCAGCCATGGCGTCGAAATTTCCGCCGATGGTAAGCGTCGCACTAGCTAGGACCACAGTGTTATCTGTGAAGAGTTTTTCATGCAAGAGTCCCGCTACCGATAGCGGTGCCACGTTAAGGGAATCCCCACGACGATCATCGTGGTTATGCCACACCACGTCGAATTGTTTGGAAGGGTCTTCTTCTGCAAAGACTTCTAGAATGCGCACGATGGCATCGTGAATTTCCATCAAGTGGTTACTTAAGTTCTGGCGTTCTGCTGACCGTTCTGGATCATTGGCAGCTTCGCCTTCGGGAGCGCCTGTAATTTGGGTCCGTAACGCCCACAGCGCATCCTTGAGCGCTACTAACGTGCCTTTAGAACTGTCATCCATATCGTTCCATCGGCCTGGCTGCATTGTTTGCAAGAGTGTTTCTAGATCACCGGCAATTTCTTGCAGACGTTCTTCACGCTTATCAGAATCTAATTTAGACGCACGGCGAGCCGCAAGGTTGAGAGCGTTGACAGTGATCTCAGCAGAAGCAACTGCAGTGATGCGACCATCAAGTTCATGCGCCTCATCGATGATCACCACATCATGTTCAGGCAGTACTGAAACATCAGCTAAAGCATCGATAGCTAGTAACGCATGGTTTGTTACTACAACATCAGCTTCTTTAGCTTGGCCACGAGCAATTTCCGCGAAACATTCCTCACCATGTGGGCAGCGCGATGCACCAATGCATTCCCGAGCAGTGACACTAACCTGTTTCCAGGCGAGATCAGGAACACCTGGATCCAGATCATCGCGGTCACCGGTATCTGTTTCATTAGCCCATTCGTTAAGGCGCACAATGTGCTTACCTAGCCACGAAATATCTTCTTGTTCTATCAGTGCGTCTTCTTGGTTAAGCTCTTCCTGACGTGCCACCTTGTTCATGCACAAATAATTGGAACGGCCCTTCATAATTGCGAAAGTGGGGCGACGCTCCATCAAGGGTTCTAAAGCATCAACCAGGCGGGGGAGATCTCGGTTTACTAACTGACGTTGCAGGGCGATCGTAGCGGTAGAGACGATCACTGTGGAATTAGTTTTCTGCGCATGCCGAATAGCCGGAACCAGGTATGCCAAAGATTTACCCGTACCGGTGCCAGCTTGAACAGCGAGGTGGCGCTTGCCGTCAAAAGCCTTGGTCACAGCCTTAGCCATTGCTTCCTGGCCAGCTCTTCGTGCACCGCCCAAAGCTTCGACGGCAGCAGCTAGTAACTCTTCCGTAGACGCATTCAACGGCTCGGAAGATGTTTCAAGAGTGGATTCTGAGGTGGATTCTGCAGCAGACATTGTGCCAAGTCTATCCAGATCGGTGCCAAAAGCCTAAGCCACTAATGGGGCATTGTTGCAGGCTTGCGCAAAGACAAAACCAGACTGCCAAGGTTGTATCATTGGCAGTCTGGTTAGAACGTGCTGCGGTTATAAAGGGCGGGTTTTAGACCACTGGTGGGAACCCTACAAAGCGAGTGTGCAGCACTGGCTCATCGCGAGAAAGTGCGAGACCCTCCCAAGGCAAAGACACCAATTGCTTAGCCAAGTAATCTCGGGAATCCTTCAATGTTGGCAAACCTGGGACGATCTCTCCATCGCGCATCAACGGAATGGTGAGGCTTAACGTATCGAGCTTGCCGGTATCTGGAGCTTCTTCATTGAAGGGGTATACGATCTCTTCGATCGCGGTGCCAGATGCGCGATGGGTGCGTACTGCTTTCTTTCCACCGCCGTAGCTTTCCTTATTGCGGGAGCGCTTAGCCACAGGGTGGCCTGAAACTTCCACGATCTTGTACACCAAGCCTGCCGTAGGTGCACCAGAACCAGTGACAACGGATGTACCGACACCAAAGACATCAACTGGCTCCCCGCGAAGGCCTGCGATAGCAAATTCATCCAAGTCGGACGAGACCACAATTTTAGTGTTGTGGGCGTTCATCTCATCGAGCTGTTTGCGCACTTTACGTGCCAGAACGCCCAAATCACCGGAGTCAATGCGCACGCCACCTAGATCAGGACCTGCAACTTCAACGGCAGTTTTTACACCTTGAGTGATGTCGTAGGTATCGACTAGCAAAGTGGTATCGACTCCGAGGGAATCGATCTGTGCCTTAAAAGCTGCTGCCTCGTTGGGAGTGCCATCATCGTTGATGTGGAGCAGCGTCCAGGCGTGGGCAGAAGTTCCTGAGGCTGGGATGCCGTAGCGGTACGCTGCTTCAAGGTTTGAGGTGGTAGAAAAACCAGCGAGGTAGGCTGCACGCGATGCGGTAACTGCAGCGTACTCGTGAGTTCGGCGGGAGCCCATTTCAATAATTGGACGGCCATCTGCTGCTGTGACCATGCGTGCAGCTGCTGAAGCAACTGCCGAATCCGCATTCATGATGGACAGAATGACTGTTTCTAAGATGACACATTCTGCAAAAGTGCCCCGGACGGTAAGCAGCGGGGATTGCGGGAAATAAATCTCACCCTCGCGGTAACCATCAACCTGTCCGGTGAAGCTGTAATTGCGCAAATACTCGAGGGTGCGGTCATCTAAGAAATCTAGATCTTCTAACTGTTCTTCAGTGAATACAAAGTCACGGATAGCTTTTAGCACTCGTGCAGTTCCGGCCACGACGCCATAACGGCGCTCGTTGGGTAGGCGACGGCTAAAGACCTCAAAAGTGGAAGGGCGTTCGGCAGAACCATCTGCAAGTGCTGCTTGCAGCATGGTCAGCTCATATTTATCAGTGAGTAGAGCTGTAGAACGATTTGAGGAGAATTCAGAGGGATTGGTATTCACTCTTATGATTCTACGGAATCGAGTGCGGGTTCAGTGAACTGCACCACTACCCAGGAGAGATCATTCTTGTATGCGACACCTATGCCGATGGCCTCGTAATCTTTTGCAAGCAAGAGATCTGCATGTTCAGGTGAGGCTAAAAACCTGTCAATGATAGTGTCCGCATTCGCCTCAGCATAAGGCAGATGCATTTGCAGAACTACCAGATTTCCCTCTGGGTCTGGGATGGTGCCTTCCACTCCGGAGTCTGCATTTCCCTGGGCAATCTGTTGCGCAGCGTCATGTAATGGAATTTCTGGGGCAATACCCACTAGACCTTGTTGATTGCGTTCATAATTAATTTTGTTCAAGATATCTGTGCGCACTTGTGCAAGAGCCGGTGGTTGAGGGGCCGTGCCAGTGGAAATGCCATTCAAAGTGATGATCAGCGTCAAAAGGATGGACAAAATTGGGATGGCTTTTGCGATGGACTCAATGAATGAAGCGTGAGTCGGCGCCATGCCCCACTTTTCCAGTAGGACGCGAGCTTGAGCTGCGAGGCCTTCCATGTGGTGGTCCTTCCGCTGGGATTTAAATCAAAATCGACATTGATTAGGGGAATAAAATAAAATAGCTAGTGCATTTTCAGGCAAAAGGCTATCAGAGTGGACGCAGATATGCGACGTTCCTCGATTGTGCATTCCCGCAGGTAAGAGGTGTGGTTTTTGGGTGATATATCACCTAAATGTATTTTCTTCAAGGAAAATATTCGGCCGCTCTGCACCAACGCAAGGTTGTTGACTAGGCTGTTTGTCATGAATAGGCAAAATCATCTTCACTACCCACAAGCGGTGAAGGAAGCAGAAAGTGCGCACAGAAACCCGGCTATGTCATCACCTTCTGCGCCACTTGCCACACCAGATGTTGAGCTTGAAGTGCACACATTGTCGAGCGAAAACCTGCCTTGGCTCTGCATCGTGTGGGATGACCCAGTTAATCTCATGAGCTATGTCACCTATGTTTTCCAGACTGTTTTGGGCTTTAGTAAAAAGAAAGCAACAGAGCTGATGATGCAAGTGCACACGGAAGGTAAAGCGGTTGTGAGCTCTGGCGAAAAGGACAAGGTGGAAGGCGATGTGAAAAAGCTCCACACTGCAGGCCTGTGGGCAACAATGCAGCAGGCAGGTTAAGGAGAACTCTTATGCAGCAATGGAAGAAGAAAAAGGGCCTGATGCGTCAGGTGCGTTTCGCAGTGGTTTTTGAGCCAATGGAGCGCGAAGTGCTGGGCGATTTATCTGCAGCGGTCAGTGAAGCGCTGATTCAGCGAGCTCAGGCAGTTCCTAAAGATCCGCTGGCAGAGATGACCGGTATGACAAGTGGGCATAAAGAAGCTCCGGCTGATCCGTCCTTGGCACGTTTGCTGCCGGATTTTCAGCATGAAGGCGATGAAGAATACGACGGGGACAATTCCTTCCTCCGTTCGCTGCATGAAGGAGATATCACTCGGGCGAAGCTCGCTAATCTGCGCGTGGTCAATGATGCACTTGGTCCCGATGGAAATGTTGCAGTGACTGCTTCCGAAGAAGAGGCCCACGCTTGGTTGGCTGCACTTAATGATATTCGCCTTTATGTTGCTTCTGGCGATATTCATGGGGGAGAAGCCGCCGAAGAAGATCGCGATAATCTGGTGCAATGGCTGGCATATAACCAAGAGTCATTATTAGAAGCGATGACAAACTAATGCTTATCGACGTCCCCGGCTTCCTTTTAGGCCACGTGAGCAAAGGGGATACGGGCTGTTCAGTGGTAGTGGCACCTCACGGTGCCTTTGCCGGTGTCGATGTTCGCGGGGGTGGTCCAGGAACTCGGGAAACTGATCTTTTAGAACCACATAATTCTGTCCAGCAGGTACACGCTGTGGCCTTATGTGGTGGATCTGCTTTTGGTTTGGCTGCAGCTGACGGCGTGATGAGCGCTCTGGAAGAGCGGGGCATTGGTTTTCCTGTGCGTCCAGAAGGCCCCATCGTTCCGATTGTTCCTGGCGCGGTGATCTTTGACTTATTGGTGGGAGATGCGAAGAACCGACCTACTGCAGCTGATGGAAAACAAGCTGTAGAAAATGCTTTTGCCGGAACCCACAATGATTCCGGAAGCGTTGGTGCTGGCACAGGTGCTACTGCAGGGCGACTTCGTGGTGGATTTGGACAAAGCTCGCGCGCGGTCGGCCAATACATGATTGCAGCTGCTGTGGTGGCTAATCCTGTAGGCGAAGTAGTTGACCTTGAAACTGGGGCATTGTTTGGTAGGCCCGAACTGAAGGGTGTGGGCGTCGATAAGCTAAAAAGTGCGGCAGAAACGCTGAACACGACCATCGGCGTCGTGGCAACTGATGCGCCGGTGACAAAAGCTCAAGCGAAGCGCTTGGCTTTGGTTGCCCACGATGGACTTGCGCGTGCTGTGCGGCCAGCACATTCGCCGATGGATGGCGACACCTTTTTTGCCATGTCTTCCGGCGATGGCAGTGGTGTTACTACCGAGACGCTGGCGCAATTGTCTGAACACGCCGCAGAATGTGTACAGGACGCTATTATTGACGCCATACTTTCCGCGAGTCCGGGACTCGGTCTCAAAAGCTTCAGGGAACTTTTACCATGAGTTATAACAGCCCCTACAACAACACAAACTTTGGTGCCACCGGCATGAATCCACCAACAGGTGGACCAGTAAAGCCATGGAATAAACCCAGCGCAAACCTTAACCAGCAGCTGAAGAATAAATCTTCAGTTCGTACTGGGCTTACCTTCGCCATTGGTTATGTGGTGATTATTTGGGCGGTGCATCTGGTTACGGTGCTCACCGGTGGATTTTTAAATAACTTTGGCATTCATCCACTCGATACCAGTTCACTGTGGGGAATTTTCACCTCCCCATTTCTCCATGGCAGCTTTAGTCACCTCATCGGAAACACCATCCCCGGTTTTATATTCAGCTTTTTAATCGGCATGAGCGGTAAACGGGTGTTTTGGGAAGTCACAATTATTGCCGGCCTCATTGGCGGATTTGGCACGTGGCTTTTCGGCGGAATCGGTACGAACCATATCGGTGCTTCGGGGCTAATCTACGGCTGGCTGGGTTATCTCATTGTGCGAGGTATTTTTAACAGAGATATCAAACAATTCCTGCTTGGCATTGTTCTGGCATTTATTTACTCAGGTTTATTCTGGGGGCTGCTACCTACTCAGGCTGGTGTTTCTTGGCAGGGGCATCTCTTCGGCGCGCTCGGTGGAATTGGTGCGGGAGCTTTTATCACTTCGGACGATCCAGCAGCGCTGAAAGCAAAGAAGAAACAGAAGAAATTGCAAAAGTAACAAAGTCCCAGGTTATGTAGTTTTGGTTGAGCGGCTATAATTTCTTGACATGACAAGTGAGAATCCAGAATCCCAGGACATTTGGCTGACTGACGAACAACAAGATGTATGGCTTGATGTGTGGACAATGCGAATTGGCCTACCGGCTCGTTTGGATGCTCAACTTAAAGAAGCTGCTGGGCTTAGTCATTTTGAGTACTTCACCATGGCTCAGATTTCCATGGCTCCGAACCGTAGAGTGCGTATGAGCGAGCTCGCTGAGCTATCCGATATGACTTTGTCGCACCTTTCCCGCGTGGTTACGCGCCTAGAAAAGGCCGGTTGGGTAAAGCGCGTTCCTGATCCTGATGATGGCCGTGCCACCGTTGCAGTTTTAACAGATTCTGGTTGGAAAAAAGTACAAGATACCGCCCCAGGACATGTCCAAGAAGTGCGCCGTATTGTGTTTGATTCCTTGACCGCTGAAGAGCTACGCGTGATGGGTACCGCCATGAAAAAGATCGTTAATCAGCTCGACATGTCCAATAGGCTGCCAAGAGTTAATTAGGAAATGTAGACAACGGCGTTGTTTCCTCCAGTACAGGTGACGTAGTCGCCGTTGTCTTGGCAATTCATGCTGTAGCTGGCACCTGTGATGGGGCTGCGTGCTGTGACTTGGCCAGAAATCTCATCGTTTTCTAGGTAATTTAGTGCCACGGCATCACGAACAGCTTGGGCGAATTCTGCCGATGTAGCAGCTGAACCGGTATAAACATTGTTCAAATTTCCTGCATCAGCATGAGCTGCGGCAGCTGCGTTGGCAGGAGCTGCACCCGTTGGAAGGACAGGCTGAGGAGGCCGGGCAATGGGGGTTTCTCCCGTTTTATTCGGCGGAGCAGACGGCTTCGTTTCCTGCGGAGAAGTACTAAGAACCGTGTCCGTCTTAGTAGTCTCTGGGGCTGTGTCAGCCGAGGAAGCCGGGGCTGCCGTATCGGATGAATCGTTCGAACCCGCAAGACTATTGATCAATAAAATAGATGCACACACGATGATGGCAACAAGAATCAAAACAAGTCCAAGCACACCACCACTATTAGAGCGTTTGGCAGGCACCACAGATGCTGTAGCTGTGCCAACTGTTTCCGGAGTTGCCCGCACTGCCTGGAAGCGTCTGGTTTCTGGATCTGGTGAGTCTGCCATTGCCATATTGTGGCACAACTTCAACAGATGAAAAGGGAAGCAGTGCAAGTGGCTTATGATGGCAACCGTGACTGATTTCAGCGGATCCATGATTGAACGCCCCGTACCTGGGGCTGATGCACCAATCGGAATTTTTGATTCTGGAGTTGGCGGATTGACAGTGGCGCGTACGATCATTGATCAATTGCCCCATGAATCAATCATTTACATTGGCGATACGGCGAATGGCCCTTATGGCCCGTTGCCTATTGCGAAAGTCCGCGAGCATGCCCTGCGCATTGCAGATGAACTTGTAGATCGTGGCTGCAAGATGATCGTTATTGCGTGTAATACGGCATCAGCAGCTTTTCTCCGTGATGCGAGAGAACGCTACAGCGTGCCGGTTGTGGAAGTGATTCTGCCTGCAGTGCGCCGTGCTGTCGCTGCAACTCGCAACGGCAAAGTAGGTGTGATTGGCACCGTGGGAACCATCAACTCTGGAGCTTACCAAGATCTGTTTTCTGCAAGCCCCTCGATTGAGGTCAATGCAATAGCGTGCCCACGTTTTGTTGATTTCGTGGAACGTGGCATTACTAGTGGCCGACAGATCCTCAATATTGCTGAAGACTATTTAGAGCCGCTGCAAGCTGAAGGCGTGGATACACTTGTGCTGGGATGCACACACTATCCGCTGCTTTCTGGCGTAATCCAGTTAGCAATGGGGGATCACGTTACGTTGGTTTCAAGCGCTGAAGAGACCGCCAAAGATGTGTTGCGTATTTTGAGCCAACGAGATCTTTTAGCTGATCCTGAAATGCATCCAGAACCTAGCTATAGTTTTGAATCAACCGGTGATCCAGAAATTTTTTCTCAGCTCAGCCGCAGATTCCTTGGACCAATAGTTTCGCAAGTGAGACAAAACTAAAGCTAACTCCAGATGTGTGTTTGACCTCTGAATAGGTAGAGATAGTTAGAAATTCACATTTTGGCCTAAAAGTTCACGAGATCTTCAATCGCATGGCACAGTATCCTTATGAGACTGACCATCCTAGGAAGCTCTGGCAGCGTTCCCGCTCCAGGTAACCCTGCATCTGGATATCTGTTAAATTCTCCGGACGCACCCGCTGTGATTATGGATATGGGCCCCGGCGTTCTTGCGGCCCTCCAAGGTATCCAAGACCCGGCTGACGCACACGTCATTTTCTCCCATTTGCATACTGATCACTGCGCGGATTTTGCCTCCCTGCTGGTGTGGCGTCGATTCCACCCCGTGCAGGCTGCGAAGAGCCGAAACTTGCTGTTTGGCCCAGAAGATACTCCAAATCGACTTGGTCGCTTGAGCTCCGATGAGCCGGATGGCATTGACGATATGTCAGATACCTTCGCATTTGATGCGTGGCAGGAACGTAAATCGGAACTCGTGGATAATTTCACGATCACTCCATTCCGCGTCGTGCACCCGATTGAGACCTATGCGCTTCGAGTCGAAGAACACCGCACCGGAGCAACTTTAACCTTCTCCGGTGATAGCGCGTATACCGAAGCACTTGTGGATGCAGCTAAAGATGTTGATGTATTTTTGTGCGAGGCTTCATGGGGCGATTCCTGTGATGGCAAAGCTCCTGCAATGCATATGTGTGGCCAAGACGCTGGAAAGATTGCAGCCAAAGCGAATGTAAAAAAGCTTGTGATCACGCATATTCCGCCGTGGATTGATGCGCAGGCAACAGTAGCTGCAGCGGCGGAGTACTATACCGGCCCAATCGAAGTGGCTGTGCCAGGAATGCAGATTTCTTTCTAAGCAGCTTCTTTACCGCACTATTTTCAGCTTTTATGAAAGCCTTATGACAGCCTTATGGAAATAGTGCGGTTTTTGTTTGCCAGAGGACTCCAACGTGTCGAATATAAATGCATGACGGTACCCTGTGTTTCATGACTTCTTCTTCGAGCTTTACCCGTTTTGATGGTCGCGCACAGGACCAAATGCGTGCAGTGAAAATCACCCGTGGTTTCACCTCTAACCCTGCAGGCAGCGTGCTTGTAGAATTCGGCAATACCCGCGTCATGTGCACCGCTTCTGTTGAGGTTGGCGTGCCACGTTTCAAGCGTGATTCTGGCGAAGGCTGGTTGACCGCAGAGTACTCTATGCTTCCTGCAGCAACTGCAGAGCGTAACCGTCGTGAATCCATGGCTGGAAAAGTCAAGGGTCGCACTCATGAGATTTCTCGTCTGATTGGCCGTTCTTTGCGTGCCGCTGTGGATCTTTCCCAGCTCGGCGAGAACACTATTGCAATTGACTGCGATGTGCTCCAGGCTGATGGTGGCACCCGTACCGCATCGATTACCGGTGCATATGTTGCTTTGGCAGATGCCATCAAGGTGCTGCAGGAACGCGGCGTTGTTCCGGGCAGCCCACTGCTGGCACCAGTTGCAGCAGTCTCTGTTGGCCTCGTTGATGGCAACGTCTGCCTGGACTTGCCGTACGAGGAAGATTCCCGCGCTGACGTGGATCTTAACGTTGTTATGACTGAACACGGCGAGTTTGTGGAGATCCAGGGCACCGGCGAAGAAACCACCTTCACCCGCGCTCAGCTCAACGATATGCTTGACCATGCAGAAAAGGGCTGCCGCGAATTGGTTGCTGCTCAAAAAGCTGCACTGGGTATCTAAAATAAGCATCTAAAGCTGGTATCTACAACAGAAAGATAAAGGGCAACCGGGATGAAACTTCTTCTTGCATCCAATAACGCAAAGAAGCTTAAAGAACTCCAGCGTATTTTGGATCAGGCAGGTCTGGACTCCGTTGAGCTGCTCGCTCTGCGTGATGTGGAAGCTTATGATGAGCCGATCGAAGATGGTCGCAGATTTGTTGATAATGCGATCATTAAGGCACGCGCCGGGGTAGCGCATACTGGACTCGCTACCATCGCGGATGATTCAGGTATTGCTGTCGAAGAGCTCAACGGTATGCCTGGTGTGTTGTCAGCACGCTGGTCTGGGGCACATGGCAATGACACTGCAAACAATGAGTTGCTGCTCGCACAAATGGAACATGTTCCGGCCAAGCGTCGTAATGCAGCGTTTGTTTCTGTGTGCGTGCTTGCTCTTCCAGATGGCCAAGAGTTTGCTCAGGAGGGCCGTTGGGAAGGTCAGTTGCTGCGCGCTCCCAAGGGGGAAAACGGTTTCGGCTACGATCCGCTTTTCATTCCGGCTGAAGAAATCGGTGGAGCGGAACGAAGCTCTGCTGAACTTTCCGCTGAGGAAAAGGATGCGCTGTCTCACCGCGGTAAAGCACTGCGTGGTTTGGTAGAAAAGATCGCACTGTTAGCAGACGCTGAGAACGCTTAATTTTCTGGCTGTATAAAAGAAAATGCCTCCACTTTGACGATAAAGTGGAGGCATTTTTGCGCAATAAAATTAGGAATTCAACTGGAAAGTTTCAGTAACTTCTTTGCGACGGTTGTGCTCGACGAAGAAAGAGAGCAGCGGAACCACACCGGCGATAGCGGTGGTGACCCAGCGCGTAGGGTCCCAGCGTGCCTTCAGTCCAAGGTTAAGGGTGGTGATCAAGAAAATAATATAAACCCAGCCGTGTGCAATGGGAACGAAGCGAGCCCAAGCAGGAAGATCCATACCAAGAATGTATTTCATGACCATCTCAGCACACAGCGCGAGCAAAAATACTCCAGTGATCCATGCTGCGACAGAGAACATGGTCAGAGCTTGGCGAACGCGCTTTTTACGTTCTGGATGAATGGGCGTAGTAGTAGACACGCAGTTTCCTTATGTTTTAACAGAGGGGAGGGGCTTGCAGATAAGCAGTCGGGCACAAGCCCGAGAAAGTTCCAGCTTTATGCTTTTCGACGCCTTCTTGCGTTCGGATCATTCAACCTGTTGAATTCTTCGACATTCATTGTCGGACGAGAAGGCAAGAAAGATTCATCGATTTCCTTGGTACTGTCATCGTCGACCAAACTCGGACGGTTAGACAGCTGCACAAAGCCTTCTTCATGTTGTGGCCGGGCATCTGGAAGCTCACCGTGTTCGGCCATCATTTGAGCTTCGAGATTTTCTAGCTCAATGGATTCATTTTCGTACTGTAAATACTTGCGATAGGCATAAACGAAGAAGCCACCGATGATGGGCCACTGGAAGGCATAGCCGAGGTTTTGGAAAGTGCCCGTGCCTGATTGGAATCTGGACCACTGCCACCACGCCAATGCGCAGGCTGCAATGAAACAAATCAAAAGAAAGACGATATGACTTGCTTTGACTTTCTTTTTTTCTTTAACCTCGGTGTGCCCCGGCTCGCTCATAGAATGCTATTCTACCTGCCTATTTACGATAAGCGAATTTCTTTAAGGTGCAGTTGATCACCTCGATTAGTTAAAAGTGCACCAGAGCATGTAAAGTAAAACCCGCATTAAGCGCTTGTGGCGGAATTGGCAGACGCGCTGGATTTAGGTTCCAGTGTCCTAGGACGTGAGAGTTCAAGTCTCTCCAGGCGCACAATATAAACCGGCGGGCTATCTGAAAAGATAGCCCGCCGGTTTCGTTATTCTGCGATAACTTGTGAGTAGAAAACTTTCGGCCTGATAGCTTGATAATAAAGAGAGAAAAGTTATTGAGCAGCAAATTCTGAACGGCCTCGAAAAACCATGAGTGAAGCATCAACTGGCGAATACATTCCACTGAACCCAATTCCGAGACGTTGGATCTTGAGCACATTGGCAGTCATTCTCATCTCGGCAGTGTTGTTCTTAATGTTCTGGGATGAGATTCCTGATCCGATGCCTCTGCATTGGGGCTTGGGCGGACAGGTTGATGGTTGGGCGACCAAAAGCGGTGGAACAGTGGTTGCATTATTCGCGTTGAGCGGAGGAATTCTTGGTGCGATGGCAATTTTGGTTCCGTGGCTGATTCGAAGCCATGCAGCACATGCACATCAAGGGCTGCCGTCTAAGAATATCGCCCAGGTTAATTATGTGCGGGCGAATGCAAACGAGATGATGAAAGTTATCGGCAAAGTTTTATTTGTCGCAGTCTCGTTAACAATGGGAACAATCACGTATGGCGTTATCTGGGAAGATAAATGGCCAGTTTCACCGTGGTTGATCCTCGCTGCCATATTCGTCACGGCAGTGTGGCTTATTTATAGCGTGTGGAAAGCTGATCGAGCGATCAAGCCTTTCAAAACTACTTAAAGGTAGATGCCGTTGTTTGCGAGCCACACCTGGGGATCCACTGGGGTGACGCCATCTGGATGGATTTCAAAGTGGAGGTGGGAACCGGTAGAGAAACCTTGGTTGCCCATTCCTGCGATTTCTTGTCCGGCAGATACGCGCTCGCCAACGGAGACGTAGAGGTATTCCATGTGTCCGTAGATGGAGATGGATCCATCGTCGTGTTGGATGCGGATCCACTGGCCGTAGCCGGAGGCCGGTCCAGAGCTGATCACAGTGCCACTCATGACGGCGTAGATTGGGGTACCAATTGCGTTGGCGATGTCGATGCCGTTGTGGAAGCTTCCCCAACGTGGACCGAAGCCGGAGGTGAAGGTGCCGTGGGCTGGGCGGGCTACGGTTGCAGCGGTGCCGGTTGCTTCGGCGATGGTGTTGGTGACTCCGGAGGAGAGCGCTGCGAAGTTGTTCTGTGCGGATGCTGGCGCCACGGTTGCGACGGTGGCGGTGCTTGCGATGAGAGCGGCGATTGCTAGTCGACGCTTCATCTTGCGGTTGCGTGCGATGGTTAGCATGAGTTTCCTTTTCGTGGGGTTAAATCGGCCAGATTGGCCATTTTTTAACCAGTCCGTTATCAAGTTGTGACAACGATAGGGGTGCCCCCGTCAAAGGACAAGTTTTTTAGCCTTCGAACATGCCGTGGTACCGGGTTCGCGCCGGGTTTTAATCCCTACTACCCTGGGATTCCATGGAGAATGTTAGTTCAGTCACGTCTAGAGATTCGCTAGCGAATACGCAGCCCGAACGGTGGCAAGAATTGCTGGAAAGGCTAGCGGCAGATGCAGCCGAAATTTCAGATCGCACTGCCACTAAATTGCTGGAAACCGTTTCGGGGTATGAGGCAGTGGATTCGGAATCGGTGAGGCAGTCATCGCTACGCAATATCGCGCTGACAATCCGCATGATTAATGCGGGTACGCAGCCTGAATCGGCTGATTTGCCGGAAGCTTTAATGCTTGCCGACGAACGCATAGCGCAAAATGTTCCGCTGGGAAGTGTGCTCAGGGGATTTCGTACGTCTATGGGCGAGATTTTGCAGCATATGGTGGCTTTAGGCGCGGAATTTAATATCGATCCTCGGCGCATGCTGGAATGGTCCACACTCATGTGGGCGATCAATGATGTGTACTCCACCTGTGCAACTGCGGTGTATCGCGATCATGAGATTGCTCATGCGATTGCAGATTCAGTTCGCCGCACAGAATGGATTGGAAAAGTTATTTCAGAAGGCTCTGCGCTGTCCGAATTATTATGGGGTGCAGCAATGTACGACGTTCCTGCAGACGTGCCTCTCCGTGTCCTGGCTGCAGCATCACCAGATCGTTCTCAAGCTGAAAGGAAGATTCAGGAGTGGGCGCAGCGTGCGGGAGTGCGGGTATTAACTTCAGTGCAGCCAAGCGTGATCGTGGGCATTGTCATTGGTGAGCCCAGGCGGAATGTATCGGGGCCAGGTTTCTCGGTGGGGTTGGGTAGACCAGAGGTTCTCTCGAGGCTGGCGGCATCATATGAAGATGCATCTTTGGTCTTGAAGGCTGCAGATAATTTATCGATAGATGCAGTATCTCGGGCGCAGGATTTAACGTGGAAGTTAGCGATTCATTCAAATCCGCGAGTAACGGAAATTCTGGCACATAAATATATTGAGCCACTTCAAGAATCAGGTGAATTTGCTCATGAGATTGTTGAATCAGTACGAGCTTATTTGGATAATCAGATGAATATTCCGGCGGCTGCGCGCAGCATTCCTGTTCATGTGAATACTCTTCGATATCGTTTACGTCGCTTTGAGGAGCTCACTGATTCCTATTTGGAAGATGCGCAGACCGTTATCGAAGTTTCTTGGGTGTTGGAGTCCGGTGGGGAGGAAATCTAAGAACTCTTCTCTTTATATATAGCTACACTTTGACCCTATGAGCATTTCGAGAGATTTCGACGCTTGGATGGAAGAGCAGGGCATTATTTCCGAAGCGGAGGTTGTGCCGGATCATGCTTGCCAAGTGTTCCTACCTGTGGAGGGTGTGAGAATTTCCCTCAAGCAAATGGAAGGTGAAAAAGACCACAGTCAGGTCATTCGCCTGGAAGAGGCGCGTGGATTGATTTCCGACCTCCTTGGTTAGCTCTCACCTGCAGGTTCTATGGCCTGCCAGGTGAGTTTTTTCGTCTAGGAAAGTTTTGTTTGCGGGCTGTTAAATGGCACGATATAGGGGGCGCAGTGCGCCACGCCTGCAAAAGATGACGTTTTCCTCATGATTTGTGGCATATTGTTTTCTATCCAATGTCACCCTGGTGTTTTACCAGCGTGCCATTTTGTTTAAAAAGTGTATTAACCGAATTTTCCGGTCAGGATCCGCACCGAGCGTAAATCCCGGCTGAGTTATACAAGGAGCGAGTTCTCACGTGACCGAATTGAGCAGGAACTTCGGAGCCAGCCGACTGATTAACCGCTTCGACCAGGAGCCTTTTGCTTTCACTTTCGCAGGCCAAGGATATGACTGGTTGAAAACCCTCCGCGCTGCGGTTGCCGCAGGTGCAGGTGCCAACGTTAGTGAAATCGTCGAGCGCGCAAACACGCTGCTTGCACCGGTTGCTGATGATCTTGTTGGTACCCTTCCCTTTGGTTTCGATCCAGTTGCTTGGGCCAACAACACCGAAGAGCCAGCTTTTGACACTGCCCAGTCTGCAGTGAGCGTGCCAGGCATCTTCGTCTCTCAGATTGCTACCTTGGATGCACTCGAGGCGCAGCGTCTTGATGTTGATCAGACTGTGGCAAATATTGGCCACTCCCAGGGTGTTTTGGGCGTCCATCTGCTGAAAGATCCAACCCGTGCTGATGAACTTGTAGCTATTGCTCAGCTGATTGGTGCTGCGATTACTCGCACTGCGCGTATGACTGGTTTGCTTGCCCATGGTGAGAACATGCCGATGCTGTCCATTGCAGGTATTACTCGCGAACAGTTGCAACAAGCTATCGACGCGGTCTGCTCGGAAGTGCCTGCGGAAATCCGCCCGGTTATCGGTCTGCGCAACTCCCGTGACTCTTATGTTTTGGTCGGCCGACCAGATGACAATGCACGTGTAGTCAAGGCTCTGGAAGCAATGGCTACCAAGGATAAGAAGGCCATCGAAGAGAAGAAGCGTGGTGGCTCTGCTTTCAATCCACGCATCTCTGCTCTTAATGTGCAGTCTGCGTTCCACCACCCAGCAATGAACATGGCTGTGGAACAAACTGTTGCATGGGCAAACACTGCCGGCCTGGATGTTGATCTGACTCGTGAGATCGCCGCTGATGTTCTAGTCAACCCTGTTGATTGGGTTGCTCTCGTTAATGAGGCTTATGACGCTGGCGCTCGCTGGTTCCTCGATGTCGGCCCAGACGGTGGAGTAGTAAAACTTACTGCCTCCATTTTGGAA
Organism: Corynebacterium crudilactis; assembly: GCF_001643015.1. NCBI lineage: Bacteria > Bacillati > Actinomycetota > Actinomycetes > Mycobacteriales > Corynebacteriaceae > Corynebacterium > Corynebacterium crudilactis. The sequence goes on along the minus strand of NZ_CP015622.1, from coordinate 2,413,151 downwards.
GGCCGCGGCGCAGATTCCTTCGCTGTGTGCGATGCTGCAGGCCAAGCCAAGGTATTTGATGCAGGAATGGCACCGGAGCTTCCTGTGGATTACCAGGAGTTCGCTCCTCGCGTAGAGCACGTTGATGGCACTCCACGTCTTGTTACCCGTTTTACCGAACTCACTGGCCGCACCCCAATGATGCTGGCTGGCATGACCCCAACCACCGTCGATCCAGCTATTGTTGCTGCAGCAGCTAACGGTGGACACTGGGCAGAACTTGCTGGTGGTGGACAGGTCACTCCAGAAATTCTAGAAACCCATATCGCACAGCTTGGTGAGATGCTTGAACCAGGTATCAATGCCCAGTTCAACTCCATGTTCCTGGACCCATACCTATGGAAGATGCAGATCGGTGGCAAGCGCCTTGTCCCGAAGGCTCGTGCCAACGGTGCTTCCATTGACGGCATTGTTATTACTGCAGGCATCCCGGAAAAAGAGGAAGCTGTTGCATTAGTTAAGGAACTGATACGCGATGGTTTCCCATGGATCGCTTTCAAGCCAGGTGCTATCAAGCAGGTCAACTCCGTACTGGCTATTGCTAAGGAAGTCCCCAAGCTTCCTATCATCATCCAAATCGAGGGCGGCGTTGCAGGCGGACACCACTCATGGGAAGACCTTGATGAGCTGCTCATTGCCACCTACGGCAAGGTACGCGCACTAGACAACGTCGTTTTGTGTGTTGGTGGCGGTATTGGTTCTCCAGAACGCGCTGCGGATTATGTCACCGGTTCTTGGTCTACCTCTTATGGTCTGCCAGCAATGCCAGTAGACGGCATCCTTGTTGGTACTGCAGCAATGGCAGCAAAAGAAGCGCTTACTTCCCAGTCCGTGAAGGAACTGCTGGTTGCCACCCAAGGCGCTGATGGCTGGGTTCCAGCAGGTGATGCCAAGAACGGTATGGCTTCTGGCCGTTCCCAGCTTGGTGCTGATATCCATGAGATCGACAACTCCTTTGCCAAGGCTGGACGCCTTCTAGACGAAGTTGCTGGCGATCAGGCAGCAGTGGACGCGCGCCGGGATGACATCATCGCAGCAATTGGCAAGACTGCCAAGGAGTACTTCGGTGACCTGGGTGCGATGACTTATGAGCAGTGGCTCAACCGTTACCTAGAACTATCCGGTCCTGTTGATGGACAGTGGATTGATCCTTCTTGGGCAGCACGTTTCGCTCAGATGTTGGAGCGTGCTGAGGCACGTTTGATCGAGCAGGATCATGGTCAATTTGAGCCAAGCCTGACCGTGGCGGATGGCGTCGATAAGCTAGTTGCTACCTACCCACACGCCGCAACCGACCTGCTTAGCCCGGCGGATGTCGCCTGGTTCTTGGGTCTATGCCGCACTCCGGGCAAGCCTGTGAACTTCGTGCCTGTCATTGATAAGGACGTGCGCCGCTGGTGGCGTTCGGACTCCCTATGGCAGTCCCACGATGATCGCTACACCGCTGATCAGGTAGCTATTATCCCTGGTGTGGTGGCAGTTGCTGGCATCACCAAGGCCAATGAGCCTGTTGCTGATTTGTTGGATCGTTTTGTCGATGCCACCATCGAGCGCGTTGCAGAATACGATTCTCGCTCCCGCGATATCATGGGCAAGGTGCTGTCTTCCCCTGGTACGTTCTGGGCCGGCCGCAATATCCCATCTGTGATTCACAGCCTGGGTGAACCTGGCAAGTGGTCACGCACTGAGTTCGAAGCATTCCATGGCCCAACTGGGGCCAACCTGGTCTATGACGATGCTGAGCACGCAACGCTCACCGTACCTTTGGCGGGATCCACCGCTTTCGGTACTGCCGCAGAGCTAAAGATTCGTTTCACCAGCCCGATTGATGCACTGCCAAGCGCGGTCCCTCTGGTTACTCAGGAAGATGCTGAAGCTGCGATGGGTGAACTCACCCGAATTGCCGCTGGCGGAACTCTTGCCACCGTGGACAAGGGCACTGCTACCTGGGAAACTTCCCTGGACGCCGGCATCATTGCTGATTACAACAATGTCACCGCAGGTTACCTGCCAGCTGCTGTTGTTCCTGCACACACCGCACCTGACGTACTCGTGGGCCGCGCATGGCCAGCAGTATTCGCAGCCGTGAAGTCTGCGATTATTCCAGGCACTGATTCCGCATCCGTGGTCGAAGGCATGCTGTCTTTGGTCCACCTTGAGCACCACATTGTGCTGAAGTCAGATATCCCAACCGAGGGCACCCTGAAGGTCACTGCTTCCGCTGATGAAGTTGTGGATACCGATCTTGGTCGTCTCGTTATTGTCCGTGCAGAAATCCTGGATGCGCACGGCACCTTGATTGCTACCTTGGCTGAGCGTTTCGCTATCCGCGGACGCAAGGGCAATGCAGTGGCACGCACCAACACCTCCGCACTGCCAACCACCGTGGATACCCCACGCTCAGCACGCGCAGTGGCTACCGTTGTAGCGCCAGAATCTATGCGTCCTTTCGCTGTGATCTCCGGTGACCGCAACCCAATTCACGTCTCTGATGTTGCTGCTTCTTTGGCAGGTCTGCCAGGCGTTATCGTGCACGGCATGTGGACTTCTGCCATTGGTGAATTAATCGCCGGTGCAGCTTTTGCTGATGAGCAAATCCAGACCCCAGCCGCCAAGGTGGTGGAATACACCGCCACCATGCTGGCTCCTGTTCTTCCAGGTGAAGAAATTGAGTTCACCGTTGAACGTTCCGCAGTAGACAACCGCCCAGGCATGGGCGAAGTCCGTACTGTTACCGCAATGGTCAACGGCAATATGGTGCTGACTGCCACCGCTGTTGTCGCAGCACCATCTACTTTCTACGCATTCCCAGGCCAGGGCATTCAGTCCCAGGGTATGGGCATGGAAGCGCGTCGCAACTCTGCAGCAGCTCGCGCTATCTGGGATCGCGCCGATGCGCATACCCGCAGCAAGCTGGGCTTCTCCATCGTGGAAATCGTGGAAAACAACCCACACGAAGTGATCGTGGCAGGGGAGAAGTTCTTCCACCCAGATGGTGTGCTGTACCTGACCCAGTTCACTCAGGTGGGCATGGCGACATTGGGCGTTGCTCAGATCGCGGAAATGCGCGAAGCAGAAGCTTTGAATCAGCGTGCCTACTTCGCAGGTCACTCCGTGGGCGAATACAACGCACTGGCTGCTTATGCAGGCGTGCTGTCTTTGGAATCAGTTCTGGAGATCGTCTACCGCCGTGGCCTGACCATGCACCGTTTGGTAGACCGTGATGAAAACGGCCTGTCCAACTACGGACTTGCTGCACTGCGCCCGAACAAAATGGGCCTGACCGCAGACAATGTTTTCGATTATGTTGCTGCCGTGTCTGAAGCTTCCGGTGAATTCCTGGAGATCGTGAACTACAACCTCGCTGGTTTGCAGTACGCAGTTGCCGGCACCCAGGCTGGTCTTGCTGCTCTGCGCGCAGATGCTGAAGATCGCGCACCAGGACAGCGTGCATTCATCCTGATCCCTGGCATTGACGTGCCATTCCACTCCTCCAAGCTGCGCGATGGCGTGGGCGCTTTCCGTGAGCACCTTGATTCCCTCATCCCAGAGACCTTGGATCTGGATGTGCTGGTTGGTCGCTATATTCCAAACTTGGTGGCACGCCCATTTGAGCTCACTGCTGATTTCGTGGCATCCATGGCAGAGGTTGTGGAGTCCACTTATGTTGCTGAGATCTTGGCTGACTTTGAGGCTGCTTCCGCCGATAAACAAAAGCTTGCTCGCACCTTGCTCATTGAGCTTCTTGCTTGGCAGTTTGCCTCCCCAGTGCGCTGGATTGAGACTCAGGATCTGCTGATCAAGGGCCTTGAAGCAGAGCGTTTCGTAGAGGTCGGCGTTGGTTCTGCACCGACTCTGGCCAACATGATGGGGCAGACGCTGCGTCTTCCTCAGTACGCGGATGCAACCATTGAGGTGCTCAATATTGAGCGCGATCGCCCAGTGGTCTTTGCTACCGATGAGGTTGTCCGCGCAGTTGCGGTTGAAGAGGTAACAGAAACTCCTGCAACCACTGAAACTCCGGCAGCAGCACCAGTTGCAGCCGCCGCTCCTGTTGCAGCAGCTACTGGCGGACCTCGCCCAGATGACATCAGCTTCACCCCATCCGATGCCACTGAAATGCTCATCGCAATTTGGACCAAGGTGCGCCCAGATCAGATGGGTGCCACCGATTCCATTGAGACACTTGTTGAAGGTGTGTCTTCTCGCCGTAACCAGCTGCTGCTGGATCTTGGCGTGGAGTTTGGTCTCGGCGCGATTGATGGTGCAGCCGATGCTGAGCTCGGTGATCTGAAGGTCACTGTGTCCAAGATGGCGAAGGGCTACAAGGCGTTCGGCCCTGTGCTGTCTGATTCCGCCACTGATGCGCTGCGTCGTCTGACCGGTCCAACCGGCAAGCGCCCTAATTACATTGCAGAGCGCGTCACCGGCACCTGGGCTTTGGGCCAGGGCTGGGCTGACCATGTGGTTGCAGAAGTTGTTATCGGCGCCCGCGAAGGCGCATCCCTGCGCGGCGGTGACCTGGCGTCCCTGACTCCGGCAAACCCAGCGTCTGCAGCAGACCTTGATTCGCTTATCGACGCTGCCGTCCAGGCCGTAGCCTCCCGCCGCGGCGTTGCGGTGTCCCTGCCTTCAGCAGGTAATGCTGCTGGTGGCGTGGTTGATTCCGCAGCACTTGGTGAATTCGCAGAGCAGGTTACAGGCAATGCAGGTGTGCTGGCACAAACCGCACGCACCATCTTGACCCAGCTTGGCCTTGATGCTCCAGTTGCTGTGTCTTTGGATGCTGCAGCAGATGAGGATCTCTACGAGCTGGTCTCCCGTGAGTTGGGCTCTGATTGGCCACGTCAGGTTGCACCAAGCTTTGATGAAGAAAAGGTTGTGCAGCTCGATGACCGTTGGGCATCTGCGCGTGAGGATCTTACCCGCGTTGCTCTTGGTGAACTCGATGCCTCCGATATTGATGTCACAGGTAGCGGCGAAGCAGTTGCCGCCCAAGCAGAGTTCTTCGGCCTCGATGATCTTGCAGCTCAGGCGCGCGATCTTAGTGCCTTGGACTACGCCGATGATGTTGCGGTCGTAACCGGTGGATCGCCGAACTCGATCGCGGCGGGAATCGTCGAAAAGCTTCTTGCTGGTGGCGCAACAGTTATTGCCACGACCTCCAATCTGGGCCATGATCGCCTGGAGTTCTACAAGGATCTCTACGCACGTTCCGCGCGTGGCACAGCTGCGCTGTGGGTTGTGTCCGCGAACTTGAGCTCCTACTCCGATATCGATGCCATCATCAACTGGGTCGGATCCGAGCAGACCACCACCGTTAACGGTGCATCCAAGCTGCTCAAGCCAGCACTAGTACCAACCCTGCTGTTCCCATTCGCAGCTCCACGCGTATCTGGATCCATGGCGGATGCCGGCCCACAGGCAGAATCCCAGATGCGTCTGCTGCTCTGGTCTGTCGAGCGCCTCATCGCAGGACTGGCACCACTGGGCACCGCAACCAACGTTGCGCACCGCCTCCACGTTGTCATCCCAGGTTCACCAAACCGCGGACGCTTCGGTGGCGACGGCGCCTACGGCGAATCCAAGGCTGCACTTGATGCCGTGGTTACTCGCTGGAATGCAGAACAAGGCGCATGGGGAGCACAGACCTCCCTCGTGCATGCTCATATCGGTTGGGTGCGCGGCACTGGACTTATGGGTGGCAATGATCCTTTGGTCAAGGCTGCTGAAGAAGCAGGCGTGGAAACCTACTCCACCTCTGAGATCGCAGAGAAGCTGCTGACCCAGGTCACTCCATCTGCACGTGAGCAGGCAGCATCCGCACCAATCACCGTGGACTTCACCGGTGGACTTGGTGAGTCTGATCTGAACCTGGCAGAAATGGCACGCGCAGAAGCAGCCAAGGCAGCCAACGCACCAGTGGTAGAGGCTCCACGCACCATCGCAGCCCTGCCAACCCCATACCGTCCAGTGGTGCAAACCACCCCTGATTTCGCAGGTCAAGTAACTCAAAATCTGGATGAGATGGTTGTCATCGTCGGCGCCGGTGAGCTCGGACCATTGGGCTCTGCTCGTACGCGTTTCGACGCCGAGCTCAACGGTTCCCTCACTGCAGCAGGTGTCATCGAACTGGCATGGACCATGGGACTTATCCACTGGGATGAAGATCCAAAGCCAGGCTGGTACGACGCATCTGATGACGCAGTAGCGGAAGAAGATATCTTCGACCTCTACCACGATGAAGTCATGGCGCGCGTCGGCGTGCGCAAGTACAACGACATGCCTCAGTACGGCATGATCGACAACTTCGCACCAGAGCTGACCACCGTCTACCTGGACAATGACCTCACCTTCAACGTGGGCTCCCGTGAAGAAGCACTGACCTACGTCGATTCTGAACCAGAACTCACCTTCGCTTCCTTCGACGAAGCCGCAGGGGAGTGGAAGGTCACCCGCAAGGCTGGATCTGCGATCCGTGTACCTCGCCGCATGGCGATGACCCGCTTCGTTGGCGGACAGGTGCCAAAGGACTTCAACCCAGCTGTCTGGGGAATCCCAGCCGACATGGTGGACAACCTGGACACCGTTGCACTGTGGAACATTGTCTGTACTGTCGATGCATTCCTTTCCGCTGGTTTCACCCCAGCTGAACTGCTTGCATCCGTGCACCCAGCTCGCGTGTCCTCCACCCAGGGCACCGGCATGGGCGGCATGGAATCCCTCCGCGGCATCTACGTGGACCGCATCCTGGCAGAGCCACGCGCTAACGACGTACTGCAGGAAGCACTGCCAAACGTTGTGGCAGCTCACGTCATGCAGTCCTACGTCGGCGGCTACGGCCAGATGATCCACCCAGTGGCAGCCTGTGCAACCGCAGCTGTCTCTGTGGAAGAAGGCGTAGACAAGATCCGCATCGGCAAGTCCGACTTCGTTGTCGCAGGTGGCTTCGATGCACTGTCCGTTGAAGGCATCACCGGCTTCGGCGACATGGCAGCAACCGCTGATTCCGCAGAGATGGAAGGCAAGGGAATTGAACATCGCTTCTTCTCCCGCGCCAACGACCGTCGCCGTGGTGGATTCATTGAATCCGAAGGTGGCGGAACTGTTCTGCTGGCACGTGCATCACTTGCAGCAGACATGGGACTTCCCGTACTCGGTGTCATTGGCTTCGCAGAATCCTTCGCAGACGGTGCACACACCTCCATCCCAGCCCCAGGCCTTGGTGCTTTGGGCGCAGCCCGCGATGGCGTGGAATCCCGCCTTGCCCAGGCCCTGCGTTCCGTAGGCGTTGCTGCTGATGAGATCTCGATTATCTCCAAGCACGACACCTCCACCAATGCGAATGATCCAAATGAGTCCGATCTGCACGAGCGCATTGCAGCTGCAATCGGTCGCAGCAATGGCAACCCGATGTACGTGATTTCCCAGAAGTCACTCACCGGCCATGCCAAGGGTGGCGCTGCAGCATTCCAGATGATCGGCCTTACCCAGGTCCTTCGTTCTGGTCTGGTCCCAGCCAACCGCGCACTCGACTGCGTTGACCCAGTACTGTCCAAGCACTCCCACCTGGTCTGGCTGCGTAAGCCACTAGACCTTCGTGCGAAGGCACCAAAGGCAGGTCTGATCACCTCCCTAGGATTCGGACACGTTTCTGCAATGGTCGCGATTGTGCACCCAGATGCTTTCTACGAGGCAGTCCGCGTGGCACGTGGACATGATGCAGCCGACGCATGGCGTGCATCCGCGATCGCTCGCGAAGAAGCAGGTCTGCGCACCATCGTTGCCGGCATGCACGGTGGCGTACTCTACGAACGCCCAGTCGAGCGCAACCTCGGTGTCCACGGCGACGCAGCTAAGGAAGTTGAAGCTGCAGTCCTCCTGGATTCCCGCGCCCGTCTAGTTGATGGAGTTCTTCGCGCCGAAGGCTAAGTTCTTCTTGCGGTAAAGCCCCTTGCACTGTGTTGCGGTGTGAGGGGCTTTTTGAGTTCCACCAAAACGGGGGAGTTACCGACGCTTATGGATTTACAAGGTTATGCTCAGGAGATCTTATTGAATGGAAAAACGGAGCGTAGTCATGTATGCATCGGGAAAACACAAGGGGATCACATTAAATAGCAAGCTCTATCGCGTGAAATGGTGGAACTTGCCTGTATCGGAAATTGGAATCTTCGTGGTGGGAGTAATTCTGGAACTTAGTAATCCAGATCTGCGCTCCGATTTGAACCAACTTGGAGGGTTCCTAAATATAGCTGGTTTCAGTGCTCTCATCGCTGGTCTCCCGCTATTATTTGTTCCACTTCGTGTGCTTTGGGTGGACGCTTGTTTTATAGTAATAGGCCTAGCTCTGACCTTGTATTTCGGATCATTTCTTGATGGATCGTATATTTTCCTTAATTTGTTCCTAATTCTAGGTCTGGGGATGTTTGTGTCAGGAATTACCTATGCGTTGCGGCGATCACTTGCCCGACGTTTCGTTGCTTAAGGAGTAGCGAAATGCAATTTGATCCCGTGAGTAAATGGGTAAGCGCTAACATTCACCGTGCATTGGAAGAATTTCCAGTGACAAAAGATGAAGCACTAAAAACCTGTTTTAGACAAGGGCAATACAATCTCAAGCTGGAATACCGTATTTCAGGTCGGAAATTTCATAAGAATCATGGCTACGCAGACTATTCGCTACGTTTTAATCCTTGGACTTTGGCTCAAAAAGAAACCAGCACAGACACAAATGGAGAAGAAACCAGCACTGCGACTTCTTTGAAATTAACCTCAGATGGTTGGTTTGAGCCGGGGCAAGCAGTAACAAAGTCCATACTGGTTGGAACTCCTCAATTACTGCCGAGATGGAAGCAGTTTGTCACCAACAAATTGTATTCCCGTTTAGGTGAAGAACCGCTCAAGATCACCATGCTTGATGCTGGATACCTGAAATTTACTCAAGCAGCTACTGAAGACGAGCTTGGATGGGGTCTTTTAGTTGATTTATCGCTTGATTGCGGACTCTATTTTTGCAGATACAGCCTAGATCAGGTGATACATCAAGAAGTGGAGGCTTCATCGGTGCATTTGTGGCTATCTGGTGAGGACAGTTTTCGTGAGTACGAGAAAGATGACTCAGGAGAGTTAACAGGCAAGGATTGAACTTTTCAGTAGGAACAAAACCTCACAAAGGCCACTGCCAGTGAAATCACACACAAGAACAGGCACATGTGCCAAATGTTGATAATGTTTCTTAGGCAAGTATCCGCCCCCGTTTTCTGCGTTGTGCAGTAACTGGGGGCGGTACGCATTTACCTCGCGATAGCGCCCTTTGATTCGAGAAAGGAGCTGGAGCCTTGTCTTCCTCCAGCAATCCCAACACAGAAGAGGTTGGGATCCCAAAGAACGTCGTTATCATTTTGGCTGTTTTAGTATTTACAGCCTTTGTCATGATGCTGAATGAGACCACACTTGCGGTTGCATTGCCGTCGATTATGGCGGATTTTGGCATTGAGGCTAATACTGCGCAGTGGTTGCTTACTGGCTTTATGCTGACCATGGCTGTGGTGCTTCCAGCGACTGGTTGGATGTTGGAACGCTTCAGTACGCGCAGTGTGTTTATTTTTGCCACAGTTGTATTTCTCATCGGTACGGTGATTGCCGCTTTGGCACCAACCTTTGCGATTATGCTCGCAGCTCGTGTTGCCCAGGCCATTGGCACCGCGGTGATTATGCCGTTGCTGATGACTGTGGCAATGACTGTTGTTCCACCTCAGAAGCGTGGCGCGATCATGGGTCTGATTTCTGTGGTCATGGCAGTTGGCCCTGCATTGGGGCCTAGTGTGGCTGGCGTGGTGTTGAGCTTTTCTACCTGGCATGCAATTTTTTGGGTGATGGTTCCACTTGTGTTCGTGGCAAGCCTGGTTGGTGCGCTGCGGTTGAGCAATATTAATGAGCCTAAGAAAACTCCTCTGGATGTTATTTCCTTCCTGATTTCCGCGGTAGCTTTCGGTGGCCTTGTGTATGCCTTGAGCTCGATTGGCAGCATTTTGGAAGGGGACAGAAGTGCATTGATTGTGCTGGCTGTGGGCATTGTCGCGCTTGTGGTGTTTGTGTGGCGTCAGATCGTCATGGGCAAGCAGGATAAAGCTCTGTTGGATCTACGTCCGCTGGCAATTCGTGAATACACCATTCCGTTGGTGGTGCTTCTTACCCTTTTCGGTGCGCTGCTTGGTGTGATGAATACCTTGCCGCTGTACCTGCAGGGGTCCTTGCTGGTGTCTGCACTGGTTGCAGGACTTGTGTTGCTGCCGGGCGGATTGCTGGAAGGCTTACTGTCACCATTCGTGGGACGCTTCTACGATCGCCATGGTCCACGCGGGCTGGTCATTGGTGGAATGTTACTGGTAGTTCTGTCCCTGTTCGCGCTATCTACTGTCGATGACATCACCAACATCTGGTTCATCGTCGCGGTCCACCTCGTGTTCTCCGTGGGTCTCGCGCTGCTATTCACCCCACTGATGACAGTCGCGCTGGCCTCCGTACCAGGCGATATGTACGGCCACGGCTCCGCGATCCTCAACACCCTCCAACAGCTCGCCGGCGCTGCAGGCACGGCGGTCATGATTGCGGTTTATTCCACCGTCAGCAACAACGCGCTTATCGACGGCGCAACCCAACAAGTCGCCCTCGCCGACGGCGCCAACTCTGCATTCTTCGCCTCAGCGTGCGTCACGGTGTTCGCTCTGCTCTTGAGCTTCTTTGTGAAAAAGTCCGCCCGCTAAACTTGATCTCATGATCAGTATCGGAACAGACCTCGTTCACATTTCGGCGTTTGCGGAACAGCTGGCACAGCCGGGAAGTTCTTTCATGGACGTGTTCTCCGCAGGGGAGCGTCGAAAAGCAAATGAACGCCAGGGAAGCCGCCACGCCGAGCATTTAGCTGGACGCTGGGCGGCTAAAGAATCCTTCATTAAAGCCTGGTCACAGGCTCTTTACGGGCAACCGCCCGTGATCGCCGAAGAACACGTGGTGTGGCGCGACATCGAAGTCCGCGCAGATGCATGGGGCCGAGTCGCAATCGAATTGGCCCCCGCATTGGCCACGAAAGTACGCGAATCCATCGGAGAATTCTCCACCAGCTTGAGCATCAGCCACGACGGCGACTATGCCGTGGCAACCTGTGTGCTGACTAGCCAGTAGCCACGGAGAAAAGATAAGAAATCAGCATGCGTTTGATTTCTTCCACGATGCTTTCGAAAACTTCTTCTGAACTTTCCTCATCGCGCACCGCATAATTAAGCAGCGAACTCACGGTGTGTACCAGGAGCCCTGCAAGAGACATGCGTTCCTCATAGCCTGCACCACGAGCCAGAGGGCGCATGACTTCAGCGATGATCTCTAGCATTTCTTTCTCAGTTGCTGCAGCTGTCGCACGAGTCGCCGGGGTCGACTGGATCGCATGCCATACAGCACGCCTGGAAGGATCATCGCGCCAGAGCCTAGCCAAGTGCTCGATGAATTCATCGAGAATATCTGGCCATTGCAAAGCCGGAACTTGATCTGAGAACTTCTTTAATTCCGCAACAGCTTCTGCCGTATCTTCGCGATCCAGCTCGCAGATAAGCACGTATTTGTTAGCAAAGAACTGGTACAGCGTGCCGATAGGAACTTCCGCACGCTTGGCTACTTCATCAAAAGTGAAGGATTCAAAACCTAAATCGACAAGCACTGAACGCGCAGCGATGAGGATGCGATTGAACCGCTCACGGCTGCGCTGTTGGGCAGGGCGACGGCGTGGCACCAAAATTTCAGTACCTGCAGCTACCGTTGCCTCTGCTTGTTCAGGGGCTTTGTCGGATGTCATAAAATTCTAAGCCGCAGTAATTTCGCGGACGATGCGTTCAACATGGCCAGTTGCTCGCACATTGTATTTAGCTAAACCAACAGTGCCATCAGCATTGATCAAGAAAGTGGAGCGGATAACGCCCTGCACAATCTTGCCATAGTTCTTCTTCTCACCAAACGCACCCCATGCAGTCATTACTGACTTATCTGCATCGGAAAGTAGCGGGAAGTTCAGCTCATGGTCTTCGCGGAATTTCACCAGTTTGTCTACTGGATCAGGAGAAATGCCAATAACCTGAATGTCTAAATCGTTCAGAGAACTCAAGGAATCACGGAAATCACATGCTTGCTTGGTGCAACCTGGGGTATTTGCTTTGGGGTAGAAGTACACCAGAACTTGTTTTCCGGCGAAATCACTCAGTGAAGTGGTGGTACCCGAATCATTAGGTAGAGAAAATGCGGGTGGAATATCTCCAAGGTCAAGGCGCTTCGCTTCAGTCATGTATTCCACAATAGCCGGTGGTCGCAGTTGTAGATACCTTGCACCAAGGGTGAGTTTGAGCATCAATTTGGGGACCAGTGCACCTAGAGTGCAAGAGATCAGTAATATGGACTCCCAGTAACGGGTTTTCATGACGCGTTAAAACAAATTTTAGTTGATCACAGATACACCAATCAGGAGTAGCGCAGTGGCACGCAACATTGAAGACATCCAGCGCGATATTGAGCGCACCCGCCGTCAGTTGGCTTCCACCCTCGATGAGCTAGCTGACCGCAGCAAACCTGCAAACTTGGTCGACGATGCCAAGAACCAGGCAACTGAGAAGCTGCAGGAACCAAATGTACAAAAGGCTCTTCTCGGCGTTGCTGCTGTCGTCGTTGGTGCTGTTGTATTCAGCATTGTGCGTGGACGCAAGAAGGCTAATGACCTCAAGGAGATCCAGCGCCTGCTGTCCCAGCGCTAAAGCTTTTCTGACTCCGCCCCGCTGGCTTAAATTGTCAGTGGGGTGTTGTTGTCTGCATAGGGGCTAAATAAGGATCGCCCCGGCTTCATGGAGTTCTTCTAATGCACGGTCTCCAGCTTCGAAGGACACTGCAGAACACATAGAGGTCAAGATGCGGACGTTGAAGCCTTCTTTCAGCGCGTCTAAAGCAGTGGCACGCACACAATGATCTGTGGCGATACCTGCGATATCGATATCGGTGATGCCTTTATTCTTGAGCCATGGAGACATGAGAAGTTCTTCGGTGACTGCAGTGCCTTCAAACCCTGAATAGGCGGCTGTATAGTGGCCTTTTCGGAAGTATTCATCAATGGTGCCGGTGTTGATGCGATCGTGCATTGCAGCGCCTTCGGAATCTGCGACACAGTGGATTGGCCAGGAGTCTTTAAAGTCTGGGGTTTCAGAGAAATGCTCGCCTGGATCAATATGCCAGTCTTGGGTTGCTACAACGACATCGTATTCAGCCCCATGGGAGAGTTGGTAAGCACCGATTTTTCCAGCTACTTCATCACCTCGTTCGGTGGCTAGACTGCCACCTGGACAGAAGTCTTTTTGAACATCAACCAGAATAAGCGCGCGTGACATGGTGAGAAACCCTTCCGTGGAATGAGTTGGTGTTGTTGTAGTTCATGCTAGTCCCTGTTGAGTGCGTTATCGCGGATCCGTTCAAAACGAGCCTGCAACCGATTACGCAACAACTGCCCCCACACACCCCGCGGCATCTCCTTCACCAACGGACCCGACGGCCGCGTCACCGCCGGCACATCCATCGGCCCAACCCAGCGAACCTCCGCCATCCCATTGGCCTCCGCCACATAACGACCATCAGTTTTCATATTATGATGCCGCTGACACAACAACTGCAGATTCCACGCAGCAGTCGGACCACCCTGATCCCACGGAATAATATGATCCACCTGGCACTTACTCGCCTTCACACAACACCCCGGAAAACGACAATGCCCATCCCTCGCCCGGATCAGTGCTTTCATCTTCTCACTCGGGGTGTAGCTCTTCTCCGTGGTCTCAGCAACCCCATCAAGATCCTTCACGCACTCCACCACGCAATTGGCATAGGCATCAGGATCAATATCACCATCATCAGGCGACCATAACTGCTCAGGATGATGATGCGGGGAATAAAGATACTTAGTGACCTTCACCGTGGTTTTCTCCGCCAACAACGCCATCAACGCTTCAGGCAAACCAGTATCAACCTCAGCGAGCTGGGTGAAAATATCATTGAGTAGGTGTCGGTTGGAGCCGCTGATTTTGATACGCACATAGGTGGCCTCATCAGTGGTGTGGACCTGGACATAATCCTGTTGGGATGATGGATCAGAGGCAGGGGCAGGATCGAGTTCTTTAATCCACATGGCAATACGCTTAGCCAGAGTGGAGGATTGGATCATAACTTCCCCATCAGTAACTGGAGTCAACGCGTCTGTAATGCGCAGATCAAGCTCCTCCCACAGGGCGGGATCTGCTTTAGCCACCGCAATCATAATGGAGGCCAGATAGCGGATACCCAGGAAGTAATAGCGCTCTTGAATCGCGCGTAGATGCGGGAGGTTAGTCATAGCAGCCATTGCATGTAGGCCGTTGTTGACTTCGTGGCGGGAGTAGCCGGTGATACGGATGGCTTCAGTGATAAAAGAATCCGAGTCAAAGTCATCGGAGTCGGTGGTGAGGATGACCCAGAGTTGGTGGGTATCTCGGTTGAGTTCGGTGGTGTGGTGGGTGTATGGGTCGTGTGGGTTGTTGTGACTGAAGTAGATGTCAGTGATCATAATTCCCCCTGGATTCATGTTTTCTGATCTCTATTGTGCCGTAAGGATGGGACACCTTCAATCCTTTATTAGAACATTTATTCGATTGTTAGATTTAAGGAAAACCCATATTAGAACAAGGTTAGCTACACAAATTCTTGTTCTAATATGGGTTTTAGATTTACTTGTTGCGAACCCACTCTGCGGATTGAGTAACGATGTCACCAATTGGGTTGGCGATGTCGAAGATTTTTCCATCTTCGTCATCTTCGAGTAGTTCAAGTGTTGCGAATTGGGAGTCCAGCAAGGTGGAAGGCATAAAGTGATCTTCGCGTGCCTTCATGCGGGAGAGGAGTAGATCATAATCGCCATGAAGGTGGACGAACATAGTTCCTGGGCATTTGGTGCGCAGTAGGTCGCGGTAGGAGTGCTTCAGTGCAGAACACGCGATAACGCCGTGTGGTCGTTCGCGGAGCCATTTGCCAACTTGGACTAGCCACCATGCACGGTCATCATCGTCAAGCGCCTGGCCGGAAGCCATTTTATCGATGTTTTCCTGGGGGTGAAGTTCATCGCCATCTTTGTATTCAATGCCGAGCTCTGCGGCGAGAGCTTCTCCCACTGTGGACTTGCCGCAGCCGGAAACGCCCATGACGACAATGTGCAAACCATCATCTGCTGACATGTCTCTCATCCTTTCTTGGGTGGCGTCTCGACTGCTGAATGCAGGAACTGCCACAAAAACTTATTGGTACTATCATAACCTTTTGTGGCTTATTTTGTAAGATCTGTGCCACATTCTCCGTGGTGCAACTAGTCACATCACGGAAGCTTGCGGTTATTTACTGCTGTTATTTGGGATGATCCTTGCGTGCAGCGGATACTTCCGTGCATAGGTCTCCGCGACTAGATCCACAATCTGTGCGTAGGTCATAGATCCGGTGTTAATAATGAGATCGTAGTTTTCATCTCGGCCAGGATTCCATTGGTACAAGGCATAAGACATTTCTTCGCGCAGACGGTCTTCGAGGCTACATTGCTCAGCAGCAGCGGATTCGGACAGCCCAGTCTTGTGCGTGACACGTTCAATACGCTTGCTCAATGGGGCAATGAATTTGACATGCAACGTGCCCACAACAGGTCCCAGTACCAAAGCACCGTTTCGGCCGAGCATCACGCCACCATCAGCAACAGATTCGAGTACATCATTGGTGTTTTGTTCTGCCAATTTATGGTTGGCCGAGAGATGGGAAGCTGCAGCCATGTCGGCATCTTGGGTAGATCCGAAGGACACAGTGCGTAGCCAACGGCTGAAGCTGCTATCGGAAATTAGATCTTTTTTATCAACTTGAGCCAAGGTATCGGAGCTGAAAGCCTGGCCGATATAGGTGACACCCATGCGTTCTGCGATCATTGGTGCGATATCAGAAGCGCCTGAGCCGCGCTGGCCAAACACTGTGATGATGGGTGGGTGATCGGCGCCGATAGGGCGGATGATGGTGTTTCGGCCATCTCCGAGCTCAGAGACCTGCACTTGTTCAGAGGAAAGTCCATGGCGATCAGCAACCGCGGATTGCATGCGACGTTCGTTGAGTTCGGAGATGATCTCACCGTGCTTATTGGTATCTAGCTTGTAGGCGATGATGACCAGGAGTGCAGCTATAGCGAAACCAGCAGGAATAGCACCAGTTGCGATGCGGATACCCATCAACGCATTGTCGCTTTGGCCTGCTTGCGACATGGAGACATAGCCAAAGCCAGCAATGACTGCGCCACCGATCCAGCCGCCGATGCCCTGTCCACATTTACGGATGAAGGAAACAACAGAGTAGGTGCCACCTTCGGCGCGGATACCGGAGTTCCATTCGCCGTAATCAACAGTGTCTGCTTCCATGGAGAAGATCAGCGCATTTGTACAACCGGTACCAACTCCTAGGAGGAACCAGGTAAACATTGCTGGAAGGAGCTGACCATTAGGAATGAGGAAGACTAAGGAATATCCAACGATAACGACAAGTGCGCCGAGCATGAAGCCGTTACGCTTACCGATTCGGATCGTGATGGAAGGAATCAAGGTTGCGATCAGGACGGTGCCAATGGTTTGTGCCAGCATCAGCCAGGTAAACCACGCAGCATTGCCCAGAACATCGCGGGTGTAATACATGGCCACTGCGTTGCTAGTGAACATTGCGCTCAATAGGAAGAGCGTACTTGCACACAGAATCAAGAGTGGGCGGTTCTGGCGAATCATTGTGAATGTAGTTTTGAAGGAGATTTTTCCTTCAGGGCGGGGCACTACTTCACGTGAATTAGAGAAACAGATCAGATAGAGCGCAACTGCGATAACACCAAGGACCAAACAGGTGATGGTAAACGTTAGTCGCATATTATCTGCCGAGGAATCAGCAAATTGTGGGGATACAACCGCTGAGAGCAACACACTGGCAAAAGAGCTGGCGATGGAACGAGCACCAGAAAGCCTGGAGCGATCCACGGGATCTTGTGTCATGGATGCAGACAAAGAACCATAAGGGATGTTCACAAAGGAATAGCAGATTTGGAACAGTGCATCTAGGAGGAAAATCCAAGCGATGGCACTGGCACCACTCAGGCCTGCCGGGGTACTAAAGAGCAGAACGAAGACAATAGCCAGTGGGGTAGAGCCGAAGAGAATCCACGGGCGGAGTCGGCCCCATTTGGTTTGGAAGCGGTCTACAGTTTGGCCAGCAATCAGGTCGGCAGCACCGGCCCAGATTTTGGTGACACCGTAAATAGTGCCGGCGACAGCTGCTGAGATGCCAACGATTTCTGTCATGTACACCATGATGAACATCGAGGTCATGCTGAACATGAGGTTGTTGGCGACATCGCCAAGTGCATACGTTACAACGCGGTGTGCAGGAAGGTTTCCACCTGCCGGTGGCTTCTTGACTTTGGTAGTCACGGGAATCTCCAAGTTTTAAGAGGTCGTACCAAGTCCCGGAGAATCGGCAGGTGGCACTTAGAGGGGTAACAATTAAGAGAGCTCAGTAACAAGCTTCTTGATGTGGGTGCTTATAACTTCATTTGACGCGAGTTCGGAATCGAGGACGCCTAAAAGCGCGAGGGGGGCGTCGTCCAGCAATTTTGCTTCCTCGATTTCGGACGCGCGGGTGTCGCGGACTTCCTCGGTGCCTAGGACATAGGCGATCCAGGCTGCGATGGACAGCGCTGCACCGTTTCCTGGGCGGCCTGCGGCAAGCTCGGCTTTGAGGATTGGTACTGCGCGCATGCGCTGCTTGGTGGCACCGTCGATGGCGATCTGCGCCAAGTTGTGCACGATGCGAGGGTTTTCAAAACGCTCGATCAGGCTGCGGCGGTAGCCCGGAACATTGAGGCCTTCGGCGGTGAGGTGGTTTGCTGCCTCATCCCACAGCGCTTCCACGTGGGAACGCACATTGGAGTCATTGATGGCATCGGCAACGGTAGCGTGTCCGCGCAGTTGACCAAGGTAAGCCATCAGGGAGTGTGAACCATTGAGCAGCCACAGTTTACGGCGCTCAAATTGCTCAATATCAGAGACGAACTCCACGCCAGCGTTTTCCCAATTAGGGCGTCCAGCTGGGAATTCACCTTCGATTATCCAGGACGCAAATGGTTCGGTGACAACAGGAGCGTTGTCCTGGAAACCGGTTTGTGCCTCTACATCAGCGATCAAAGAATCTTCAGTAGCTGGGGTGATGCGGTCAATGGAGGTGGATGGGAACGTAACGGTTTCCTTGATCCACGCAGCCAGATCTGCATCAACCTTCTCTGCCAGCCCGAGCACAGCTCCGGCAGTTAAAGGTCCATTTTCTGCAATGTTATCGCAGCTCATGATGGCAATTCCGTCAGCTTCAGCGGCCTTGCGGGCAGCCAAACCCTTGACCAATTTTCCAGCAGCAGTCTTCAGCTCAAGAGAACCTTCAAGAGAATCAGATGCCAATGCAGCCAAGTCAGAAGCGACATCTGCGTTGCTTTCATCTAAGGAACCATCGGCTGCCAAATGGTAGCCAGCTTCAGTGATGGTTAAGGTGACCACAGCAACCTGAGGGTCTGCCATCAACTCAACAAGGCGCGCGACATTTGCTGCAGGCTGTGCCTCCACGAGGGAGGAAATTAGCTCAGGGGAATCGCCGTCACCGGAACGGGTAACTAGGGTGTACAGGCCATCCTGCGGAGTCAGTGCATCAGACATCTTGGCGCTGCGGCCAGTGAAAGAAGCATAACCCCAGTTTGCATCAGCTTTTTGTGTGTACCAGACCTGGTGGGCACGGTGGAAAGCACCAAGACCTAGGTGAACAAGACGAACAGGAGCAGAATCTGGGAGAGCGGCATTTTTACGATTTAGTGGTGTGCTCATAGTTTGAAAACCCTTCTTGGGGAAGCATCAATTAGGTCCACGATGATTTCTGCAGCGCGGTTTTCTGAAATACGGTGCTCTGCAACCAGACGTGCCAAGTAATTGGCTTCGACGCGACGAGAGGTGTTGTGGCGCGCAGGAATCGAGCAGTATGCGCGGGTGTCATCGATGAAGCCGGAGTAGCGGGAGAAACCGGTGGTGCCGGTGGTGGCTGAACGGAAGCGGTTCATGGCATCGATCTCGTCGATGAACCACCATGGAGCACCGACATATGCTGCTGGGTAATAGCCAGCAAGTGGAGCTACTTCGCGTGAATATACGGACTCATCGATGGTGAACATGACAAAGTGGAAGTCTTTGTTCTCACCGAAATCACTGAGCAGTGGGCGTAGACCATTGGTGAATTCCATCTGGAATGGAATATCTGCTCCGATATCAGCACCGAATTTCTTTTGCGCGGATGCGGAGTGGTTGCGGTAGACACCTGGATGAATGGTCATGACCAAACCATCGTCCTGGCACATTTCTGCGAAACGGTAGGTGGTGTTTGCCTCAAAGGCGCGCATTTCAGCCAACGTTGCGGTGCCAGCATAGCCCTTGTCCAGGATCTTCTGCGCATCTTCGTGGCTCAGCGGAGTGGTGTCAGTGTCGTGCAGGCCGTGGTCTGCAGAGGTAGCACCGTGCTCGATGAAGTACTGGCGGCGGTTGCGCATTGCCTGGAGGTAACCCTCCCAGCCCTGCTTGCCATCACCTGCGGTATCGATCAGCTTGGTGGTTTTTTCTGCCCAACCTGCGTTGTACATTTTGGTGTACGCATCTGGGCGGAAAGTAGGCAGCACGCGAGGGGAGAAAGTTGGATCTTCTGCTAGTGCCTTGTGATCAGCGAGATCATCTAGTGGGTCATCGGTGGTAGCCAGGACTTCCAAGTTGAACTGCTCAGCCAATGCGCGTGGGCGGAAATCTGGCTTGGCAAGAGTGTCGGAGAGTTCATCAAAGATGGCGTCTGCGTTTTCCGGGGTGCCTACGCTGAGGCGATCTGGGTTGATGCCAAAGACATGCTCAAATTCTTGTTCTACCCAATAGCCGGTGGCGGTGCCTGCATAAAGATCCCAATGGGAGAGGAAAATGCGCCATGCTTCGCGTGGGCTTTTGCCTTCAGTTCCGCCAACGCGCAGATCAGCTAAATCAACACCGGCAGAGTGCATCATGCGAGTGAGGTAGTGATCTGGGCTGATCAGCAGGCTGGTGGGATCGGAAAAGGCTTCATCTTTCACGAACATGGATGCTTCGAGGTGTCCATGCGGGGAGATGATTGGTAAATCTTCAACGTGTGCTAAAAGGCGACGTGCAATGTCACGAGTGCCGGGATCGGCTGGCAGCAACCGATCGGGGTGTGATGCATGTGAAGTAGTCATAGCTTCATGATCACCCGCCACATGAGGTGATTTCTACTTGTTGCCAATTGTTGCAGCCGCGTAGGTCACAACCATTAGCAGTTATGATGTATGTTTCATATTCGGCGAGGTTTTGATGGAAGATTCCCGCACGATGAGACGCGTAGGCAACTCACGAGGTTTAGACATCAATGGTGCTTTCATACCTTTGAGCAGTGCGATGAGATTCGCGGTTGCCACACGGCCAACTGCACGCAACGGCCCGGCGACAGTTGTCAGCGAAGGAGTGCTCAGCACGGAAATTTCCGTATTATCAAAGCCCACAACCGCCACATCTTCCGGAATTTTCACGCCCGCAATCCTCGCTTGTTGCATAAAACCAAGCGCCACCATGTCATTAAAACTGATCACGGCATCGCTTTGATCCTTCATCCATTCCTCAAAAGCACGCCGCCCACCAACAAAATCTGGGCTTTCTACCGAAATGGTTTTTACCTTCGGCTTAATCAAATGTCGCATGCGGTTTGGCTGTATCGTCACGCTTCGAGAAATGGAAATAGCGCTTTTCGACGCCTCCCCACCGCTTTCCGCGGCCAGCGCCAGCGCCGCTGCTGCATCAACGAGCCCACGCCAGCGCGTGGAATCAGCCCAAGACTTATCCGGGCCCGCAATATATGTAATGGAACGACACCCTTGGTCAACCAAATGCACAACAGCTTTCGCCGCACCGTCGTAATTATCCACCATGACACTGGGAATGCCCTGGACCTCGCGGCTCATTAATACAGTAGGAATTTCCCGCGCTACTTTTTGAATCTCACCAGAATCCATTCTCGAAGAGGCCAGCAATAAGCCATCGGCGTGAGGAATGACCTTTTCCAGCACCTCCCTGGACTTTGTTGCAGACTCCCGGGCGTCGACAAGCACCACTGTATAGCCCTGGGTGCTGGCAGCATGCTGCGCGCCTCGGAAAATTTCCAAGAAGAAGGGATTCGAAGCATCCGCTGCAACTAGTGCGATGATGCCCGTGTTTTGACGCTGGAAAGCGGGAGTTTCCACCTGCCGGCCATAACCAACTTGAAGGGCTGCCTTGCGGATTTTCTCCGCGGTGGAAAAACTCACCCGCCCAGGCTGAGAAAAGGCCCTGGATACAGTGGAAGGGGAGACGCCAGCAACTTTAGCAACATCATAAATAGTTGCCTTTGCATCGCTGAACTCCCCGGTGTTTTTCATGGATTTGAGTATATAGGTCTGGCAAAAATCCGTAGGCTGGATTACATGCTGACGATGCCCATCCCTGAATACCTGAGTGAGATTTTGGATAATGTCCGCGCACACACCTCCGGTGAGGTGGCTGATTATATTCCAGAGTTGAAATCTGCAAACCCACATCCACTGGCAGTAGCGTTGTGCACTGTTGATGGGCATATTTATAGCTCCGGTGATGATGAAATCGAATTCACCATGCAAAGTATTTCTAAGCCCTTTGCCTATGCTTTAGCACTGCAAGAATGTGGCCCAACGGAAGTATTCGCTGCCGTTGCTGTGGAACCATCTGGCGAAGCATTCAACGAGCTCTCCCTCGATGGCGAAAACCGGCCGATGAATCCCATGATCAACGCTGGTGCGATTGCTATTAATCAATTGATCAACGGTGCAGATTCCACGGTAGAAGATCGTGTGGAAAAGCTTCGAAAGTACTTTTCTGAGCTGGCCGGACGCGAACTCACCATCGACCGCGTTTTGGCCGAGTCTGAGCTGGGAGCGGCAGACCGAAACATGTCAATTGCCCACATGCTGCGCAATTACGGCGTGATCGAAGACGAAGCCCATGACGCGGTGCTGAGCTACACCCTGCAATGCGCCATCAAAGTCACAGCGCGCGACCTCGCAGTCATGACAGCAACGCTGGCGGCCGGCGGCACGCATCCCATCACCGGCAAGAAGCTTCTCGACGCCCGCGTCTGTCGGCTCACTCTTTCTGTGATGGCCTCTGCTGGCATGTACGACGAAGCTGGCCAATGGCTCTCCACCGTGGGCATCCCCGCAAAATCAGGTGTTGCAGGAGGTTTGATTGGCATTCTTCCTGGACAATTGGGTATCGCAACATTTTCACCACGCCTTAACGCCAAAGGAAACAGCGTGAGAGGTGTGGAAATATTTAAACAACTCTCCGATGACATGGGCTTGCACCTCATGTCTACCGAACCAGTATCCGGTCACGCTGTGCGATCAATAACCAGAGAAGGCGACACCACCTTTATCCGGATGCAGGGAGCGATGAACTTCTCTGCCAGCGAAAGCTTCCTGCACGCTATTGTGGAGCACAAATTTCAGGGCAATCTGGTGGTCCTCGATTTAAGCCGAGTACTTACATTCCATTCAGTAGCGATCCGCATGATCAAAGAAGGTCTGAAGAGAATCCGGGATGCCGGATTCGAAGTTGCTATTCTTGACCCCGACGATGTCCTGCCCGATGTGCGCTTCTCCGATGGCACAGTGTGCAGCCAAATCACCTAATACAGATTGTATTTTTCAAAGGGGGCACCAAAAATATCATGAAAAAGAAACTATTGGTTCTATCCACACTGGTGGGAGCTTTGGGTTTGGCTGCATGCAGTTCTGAACCTGCCGCAGCTCCACTTGAGGCGCAACCACTATATAAACTGCTGGTGAACGCGTCAGAATCTGGACTTGTTGATGCTTCGGAAAGAAACGATACATCCTTAGACAGCGAGCCCATTAACCTCACCGTAGTCAATGGTGCACAAGATATTGAGGGCAAATGCGGCGAAGCTCTACAGGCTGTGGAAGGTACCGAAATCCCCACAATCGCCAGTGCCTCACGGGTGATTTCTTCCGGTGAGAAGCAAGTAGGCATTGCCATGTATTCCACTCCCGAAGACTCCGATATTTCTCCGATGAAACTTTATGAAGATATAGCAAAGGCCTGCACTGAACCAGTTAAAGATGCTGATAACACCACATATCAATTTGAAACCAGTGACGCTGTCCCAGAAGGCGCTGTTGGTTTCACACTGTCCATTGATGTCAGCCCAGACAACCGGGGTTCTTCAATAATGATGATCCAACACATCGGCAACCATCACCTTATCGTTGCCGGATTGGGTGCATCTGAAGAAGAAACCGCCACTGTTTTTGAAGCGCAGCGCACCAAATTGGAACAGGGGACTGCTGTTTAGATTTCCTTCTTAGCGCCAAAAAAGAACGCTCCACTTTCTGTATAAGGGGTGGGGTGTGAGGTGCGCTCCGTTTGGATTCTGGATGATTCGAAATAGTCCGCAAAGGGTATGGTCTCTTGGTGAATATGCTCTTGCGCATTCCAGACAAGAGCGCCCATGTCATGCCAAATGACAAACTGCTCCTGGAGAGTAGCTGCATCTTTAATACCAAAGAACCACAGCAGCTCGTAGATCGTGCATTCAGCAACCACAATTTCTTCATGGAGACGCAACCGAATGTAGCTCTGATGCTGTTCCAGGGTGTTGAGATTTGTTATTTCCCACAGTGGGAGATTGAGTAATTGCATGCTCGTCCTAAACTCAGTGGTTATTCCATCATTGTGCCCGAATTGTTGTAGACCTGCTGAAGCTGCTGTATTTTAGGTGCTTCACGTATGATAATTATTGGAAATTTATGTGGTTTAATATGGTATTTCCATGGTTAATATTTGCGCTGAGCTGATAAAGCTATAACGTAGTACTTAGTTGTCTTAAAAGATTGTGTAGATCAGCATGAATGATCTTTGCGCCAAGTCGTGAGACTTGTACAGAAAATGTGCTGGCATTTTACGCCCCGTTCTGTCTCCGCTTTTAAGTCGCAATGGCCGGTAAAATATTCGGCTCGGTTTTATTTAAGACAACGCCGCGAAAAACTATTGAGATCGATGACATATTCGTCTCTCACGCTTGAGCGATTGTGCTTAAAGCTTAAATTGTTTTAAATACAGCGGCCGAAATTGAACATGGAATGAGAATAGGGAAGGAGTAACGAGTGAGCGATAATTCGCAGAGTAATCCTGGTTTTGAAGAAAAGCCAAAACCGGATATGAAC
This sequence comes from Corynebacterium crudilactis, assembly GCF_001643015.1. Classification (NCBI taxonomy): domain Bacteria; kingdom Bacillati; phylum Actinomycetota; class Actinomycetes; order Mycobacteriales; family Corynebacteriaceae; genus Corynebacterium; species Corynebacterium crudilactis. The sequence goes on along the minus strand of NZ_CP015622.1, from coordinate 2,388,661 downwards.
ACTCAAGCACTCCGAGAAACTGTTAAACGTGATGAACTTGGTGGCCGCCAGCGCTCACCAAAAGAGGAGGAAAAGCGGCAAAACCGCCCTCCTGTGTCACGCGAAGAATTATCTCAAGGCGCTCAAGTCTTCGGAGAAGCCAAAGTTAACTGGTGGGTCCTAGGCATTAGCGCTGCAGTCATTCTTGCCTTCTCTGTTTGGGCCATGATGGCACCTGATCATGCATTTGGAACGATGGAGACTATCGTCGGATTCATCGGTGAGAATCTTGGCTGGTACTACGTTCTGACAGTATTTGTTGTCATTGCCTTTGTGCTGTGGGTGGCGTTGTCTCGCACGGGTCGTATCCGGTTGGGTCCTGATCATTCACGGCCTCACTACAGTCTTTTTACCTGGGTCTCCATGCTGTTTGCCGCTGGTGTGGGTATCGATATGCTGTTCTACTCAGTAACTGGACCGATTACTCAATATGTCACGCCTCCAAATGCTGCACCTGAATCAGCAGAAGCTGCGCGCGACGCTGTGGTGTGGACAATGTTCCACTATGGCATTGGTGGCTGGGCAATGTATTCACTCTTGGGCATGGCTATGGGCTACTTTGCTTATCGCTGGGGCATGCCACTATCAATCCGTGCGGCGTTATACCCACTTTTAGGCAAGCGGGTGAAAGGTAAAGCTGGTGATGCTATCGATATCATCACCTTGGTCGGTACTGTCATGGGTGTTGCCACATCCATGGGTATCGGCGTCGTTCTGCTCTCTGTAGGATTCTCCAAGCTCTTTGGGTTGCCTGACGGTTTAGGCCTCCAAATCGCACTGGTCATTGTCGCTGTTGTCATTACCATCGCGGCATGTACATCTGGTGTGGATAAGGGCATTCGCCTGATTTCAGAGCTCAACTTGTGGAGTGCTGGCGCGATGATCTTGTACATCATCGTTACTGGACAAACTTCTTTCTTGCTCAACGGCATGGTGGAAAATATTGGCCGATTTATCAACACTCTCCCAGAACGCTCTTTGCAGACCATGGTCTATGAAGAGGGTGGCTCTGACTGGATGGCAGGATGGACGCTATTCTTCTGGGCATTCTGGTTGGCATGGGGGCCGTTCGTCGGAATGTTTCTGGCCCGTATTTCTCGGGGTCGTACCCTGCGAGAATTCGTCATTGCTGCGATTACCGTTCCAGTGCTGTGTGATTTCCTCATTGTCACCACGTTCGGAAACTCAGCAATGTTTGAAGTACTCAACGGCAATGATGCTTTTGCTGAGCTTGCGATGGAATCCCCAGAACAAGGTTGGTACACACTTCTGGAGATGTTCCCAGGAGCCACGTTCCTGATTGGTCTGGCTACACTCTCTGGCTTGTTGTTCTATCTGACATCAGCAAACTCTGGCGCGATGGTCATGGCCAATTTCTCCTCGTCTATTCCAGACCCAGCTCAAGATGGTGCGAAGTGGTTGCGCATTTTCTGGGCTATTATCACCGCGATCCTTACCGTCGCCATGCTGCTAGCTGGTGGTGTGACAACAATGGAATATGCAACGCTTATTTTCGCGCTTCCTGTCACGATCATCGCCTATCTGGTGATGGCTTCCTTCCTCAAAGTATTGCGCATGGAAAGAGCCGAAATGGAAGGCCGTCGTCTACATAATCAACATGTGGCCACTGATGGCGGAAATGCACCAGAAAAGACATGGCGCCAACGTCTGGCAAGCATGCGTTCTTATCCAAGCCAAGATCAGGTGGAGAAGTTTGTGCGGGTAACCGTAGAACCTGCACTGAAGGATGTGCACAAAGAATTCATGCGTCTTGGTTATGAAACTGAACTGATCAGTGATTTTGATCCAGTGTCTAATATTCCAACGCATGCATTGTTGGTAAATATTGAAAACCAGCGTCGTTTCCAATACTTCGTGGCACCAGTATCAACGCCAATTCCAACATTTGGCGGTCGACGTGCGCAGACAGAAGACGGTTATTACAGGCTGGAAGTCTTTAACCAAACAGGCACTGAAGGCTACGATCTCATGGGTCTGAGCAAGCAGCAGATTATTGATGATGTGATTGATCGCTACGAAACGCACATCGCATTCCTCACGCTGACGTTCAACTTGGATAACCCATCCTTCCTGACTCCTCCGCAGCCACCCGTGGCAGAACCTGCACTGGCAGAGCAAGAAGAAAATGTTGTTACTGAACAGCAACAGCTCGAACTAGGAGAATCTGACCGCACTTAAACTGCAAGATAATGAGAGGAAGCTCTCCATGCCTATGGCGTGGAGAGCTTTTCCAGGTATGGCAGGAGATAACGAAAAAGTCCCATTCGCTTAAAGCGAATGGGACTTTATCTCATGTGCGCCATCAGGGAATCGAACCCCGAACCCTCTGATTAAGAGTCAGATGCTCTACCAATTGAGCTAATGGCGCATTTTTGTTCTGCTTAGTTAAGATACTCTTACTAGCATTCAAGAAGCAACTCGCTCACTGCAATGCAGGTGATTGAAGGAAACTTACTTGGTGCGCCATCAGGGAATCGAACCCCGAACCCTCTGATTAAGAGTCAGATGCTCTACCAATTGAGCTAATGGCGCATTGCTGCTTTGCTGAGGTGCGTTCCTCGCTGGCAACGAAGAAAAATATAACAGGTAACTAGATTCAAAGTAAAATCTGCACGTCAGGGACGTTCTTGTGCATGGTTTTATGTGGAATTATCAGTACATCCAGTTTTGATGAGTGTGAGATGGTAACGATTTGCCTACAAAAGCACTATATTAACCTCCGGAGCGTAACGTTGTCCTGTTATCTATGGATAATCACAGTAGCTACATGTTAAAAGGCTGCGTATTTGTGTCGTTCTTCTAACAATTTGATTACTGACGGGAATGTTGGCTTAGTTTCCATAGTTTTCGCTAGTAGCGTGTGGTTTTAGATTTTGTCAGTTTCTTAGCTTTTGGATTCTCGTGGTTTGGGATTATTTTCCAAACTGAGAGTGGTCTTTTAAGAACTGGCTCTTTTTTAAGTTTTGGCAATTTTGCTAGAAGGGCGTAAGCAAGTGCAGGTTTTTCGTGGTAGGCGCGGAGTAGTAGCAGGATCATTCCTTGCATTGCTGGCAATTGGTTCACTGGCGCTTACGGGTTGCACAATTGAACGAAGTGATGCGCAAGAGAGTTCTTCGCAGCAGAGTCGTGAAGTTGAGTCGGAAGAGCTTCAGGCTCCGGCAGTTTCTGTTGATGATGGCGCAGATGAAGTAGACCCTTCTGAATCGGTAATCGTGAAGTCATTGGGTGATGGCCTGAGCAAGGTCTCCATGACTAATGAATCCGGCTATGAGGTGGAATCTGAGCTTTCTGATGATGGGCGTAGTTGGACGTCTGCCGAGACTCTTGGATATAACCGCACCTACACAGTGAAGGCGACCGATAAAAACGGCGAGTCTTCAACTGTGTCATTTAGTACTGCCGCTCCGGCTGCAACCACATCAGTGGCGTTGTCACCTTTGGCGGATTCTGTAGTTGGTGTTGGGCAGACCATTGGATTCCGTTTCGGAATCCCTATTGATGATCGCCAAGCGGCGGAAGATGCCATTACCGTGACTACGTCACCAAAGGTTGAGGGTGGCTTTTATTGGTTGAATAACAGTGAGCTTCGCTGGCGTCCGGCTGAGTACTGGACCCCTGGTACCGAAGTTACTGTTGAAGCCGACATCTATGGCCAGGATCTTGGTGGCGGCGTGTGGGGCGAGACTGATAACGCCACGAATTTCACCATCGGCGACAAAGTTGAAGTGGTGGCTGATGATGCCACCAAGAGTATGAGCGTGTACAAAAACGGTGAGTTGCTGCGCAGCATGCCAGTCTCTTTTGGACGTGACACCTCCGAGTGGGCAACACCTAATGGTATTTACATCATTGGTGACCGCAATGAATCTATGATCATGGATTCCACCACGTTTGGCTTGGGCTATGACGAAGGTGGCTACCGTACTCCAGTGAAGTACGCGACCCAAATGTCCTACTCTGGCATTTATGTTCACGCGGCACCATGGTCGGTGGGCGCACAGGGTAGCTATAACACCTCACATGGTTGCATCAATGTTTCTACCGAGAATGCTCAGTGGTTCCAGGAAACCGTCAAGCGCGGTGATATTGTGACTGTGAAAAACACCATCGGTGAAACCCTCAGTGGCTATGACGGATTGGGAGATTGGAACATTCCTTGGTCTGAATGGAGCAAGGGGAACGCGGATCAAACTTCTGCGTGGTAGTTCCGGTTCTGGCAGATAAATTCCATGGTTGGTTATTAATATTGCCTGCATTAATCGTCTGAACTAGACTTACAACCTGTTTTTAAAACCGGCGGTCGTTTTCGTGGCTTATAAGCGCGAAGAAGGCTTGCCGGTTGTGCACGTTTGTAGTGCAATACATGTAATGACCAGGCCAAGGGGAAAACTAGATGCCACCGTTGAGGCAGACAAAAACGTGGGTGGACCGCTATGGGTCCGCTCATGTGGAGTTGTCGCCAACCGTGTCACAATACAACCCCAAAAAGCACATGCGCATTGAAAGCCCTATGGAAATTTCCTGGGGCGAAGCCGTGCGCGAGGGCGGAGAGCACTCCGCCCGTCGTTGTGGTGACATGGCTGTTTCTGCTTTAGCCAAGCCAAATCCCATCATCGAGGATGATCCTGAAGGCAATCCAGATGTGTGCATGTACACCTGGATTGTGGAATGCCCCGGAGCTACATCGGTGCTGTTGTGGATCAATGGAATTTTTGATCACGAGCGCATCGAAGACTCCGAAATGGTTCGCCTTGCAGGTTCTGATTTGTGGATTTTAAGCCTGCGTATGCCTTCTGATTGGCGTGCTAGCTACACCATTAATGCGTGGGAAGGCGGCAGCATTCCACCTTGGCGCCAGTCAAGTGACCGGACAGAAATCCTGAAAGCAGCCATGTCTGGCGGGCGTGTAGACGTCCGTGCGATGGGCCAGATCATGGATTGCTCACTGGTTGAAGGCCCTGATGCCTTGCCGGATTGCTGGGTTGCGGCGTCGAGAAGCGTAGAAGTGGCGGAGGAAACCGTCGCTGGAGAGCATTTCTGGTTCTATGAGGCGCCGGTCAAAGCACCGTTGCTGGTGCTTTTTGATGGCCAATATTGGAACAACAGCATGAATCTGCCCGCGCAGGTGGATGCGGCGATCGCGATTGGCCTGCTGCCACCAGTCAGCTTGCTCATGCTTGATTCCGTAGATACCGAACGCCGCTGGGAAACCCTCGGCGTGCCTGGTGGACAGGTTGATACGCTTATCGACGCCCTCCTCCCGCACGTGCGCGCGACCTACAACATCTCTGCGCGCGGCGAGGACACCATTGTCACCGGCGCAAGCTGCGGCGGACTAGCGTCCCTGTGGGCGCTTGCGCTTTCCGATGGCGAAGTAGGCCATGCAATCGCGCAATCACCAAGCTTGTGGCGCTTTAATGTAGCCGATGCGCTTTCTGCAGCAGAGCAGTGGAGCTCGATTCACCTACAAACCGGTAAATACGAAGGTGAGATGCTGCGCTTATCGCATCAGCTTGCTGAGGATCTGTCCGGCGATATCCGTGAAGTCCGCGTGCGTGGTGTCCACGGTGGACATGATTGGTCCTGGTGGCGCGTGCATATGCTGACCGAGCTCACCAGGCTGCTTAAAACTCTTTAATCAAAGTAGGGCGCAAAACGCTCCACTGCTGCTTGCGCATCATCTGCACACTGCTCTGAGGTTGGGCCAGGCTCTGCCACGAAGAAAGAACGGCGGTAGTAGTCCAACTCGCGGATAGATTCCACGATGTCTGCCAATGCGCGGTGAGACAAGCCCTTTGCTGGCTGCTTGTAATACACCCGTGGATACCAACGGCGCGCCAACTCCTTGACAGAGGACACATCCACCATGCGGTAATGCAATGCAGCATCTAGCCGTGGCATTTGCTCACGGATAAATGCACGATCCGTAGCAATCGAGTTGCCAGCCAAAGGTGCTGGATGAGCTGGATCGCAATGCTTCTCAATCAACGCAAGCACCGCATCTTCTGCCTCTTTCAACGTGACAGCTGATTTACGGATCTGCTCAGTCAAGCCGGAAGAGCCATGCATATTGGTGACAAAATCATCCATCTGCGCCAGTTCTTCCTCAGTAGCGTGGACAACCAGATCCACACCTTCACCGATAACATTCAGGTTGGCATCAGTCACCAACGCTGCAACCTCAACGATCACATGGCGCTCTAGATCCAGACCTGTCATTTCCAGATCGACCCACACCAGGCGGTCATCGCGAGCTGCGACAGTAGGAGTGTTGTTTTCAGAATCAGACACTTTTAAAACTAACCCATCTTCTTATAAACCCAGCCCATAACAGGGGAGAGCACAGCGGTTGGAGCAATGGTAGAAACAGCATTCATGGCCTTGGACAGCGGTCCCGGCACAACGCGACGACGGTTCTTGGACAGCGCACGCAACGTCTCTGCAGAACAAGACTCATAAGTGGTCCACAAGAAATCAGGGACCACCTTGTCCACGATCGACTTTTCGGATTCAGGAATTACTGCTTCCCGGACAGGACCAGGCGCAAGCAACGTACACGCCACACCAGTTCCGCGCAGCTCATAGTGCAAAGCTTCCGTAAACGCATTAACACCTGCCTTGGTGAGAACATAGGTGGCGTTATTAGGAATTGGCACATTGCCTGCCGCAGAACCCACATTGCAGATTGCACCCGTGCCACGCTCCACCATGCCGCCGAGGACTGCATGAGTGAGCTCAAAAACGGCAGTGGCATTGAGCTCGAACTGGGCAGTTTCATAAGACCAATCCTGATCCTTGAACGGCCCAAAACTCGCGATGCCCGCAGAGTTGATGATGATGTTGATCTCGCGGTCTGTGATCTCCTCGATCAACACCTTGCGAGCTTGCGCATCACTCAAATCCACTGCACGAACCTCAACGATTACGCCATGCTTTTTCTCCAACTCCGCAGCGATATCTTTGAGCACCTCTTCACGGCGGGCAACCAAAATGAGGTTGTGCCCATACCGTGCCAAATCGCGCGCAATGGCGAGGCCAATGCCTTGGCTTGCCCCAGTAACAAGGGCTCGAGCACTCTTGCTGGGTAGTGGTAACGCCATGTCAGGCTCCTTTGTGGCTTTTAAAAAACGTTCGAAGTTCATGGTACGTCATGGGTGCGACACCTCCTGCGATCTAGAGGTTCAACCAGCCCAAACCAGCTGAAGTTTCACTTGCTGGGAGATATTCACCACCGATAAGGCCCTCGTATCCCAGTTCTTCCAATTGTTGGAAAATATAGGCATCATTGACTTCACCAGTGCCAGGTTCGTGTCGATCTGGTGTGCTGGCCACTTGAACATGCCCTAAAAGCCCGGCGCCATGAACTTCGCGCAGCCGGCGCGTGAGATTGCCATGGATCTGCTGAATATGGAACACATCAAACAAGATCTTCACATTGGGGTGGTCAATGCGTTCAATGAGCCAATACGCCTGCTCTAAGGTATGTAGGAAATAGCCAGGAACTGAATAGTGATTAATGGGTTCAATAACAACCAGAATGTCTAATTTTTGTAGTTGCCGCGCAGCCCAGCGTATGTTTTCCACATAGCGCACCGTAGTTTTTGACGTAACGTCCGCGATTCCAGCCATGATGTGTAACTTCTTTGGCTTGAGAACTTTTGCGTAATTGATGGCCTGTGCGATCGATTCCTGAAACTCCTCAGGGGATGCCAATGCTGCAAGACCAAAAGTATCCCCCGGTGGCGCATTGAAAAGATCAATGGCAAGACCTGCCTCAGCAGCACTCTGTCGAATTTCCTGTGGCTCAAACGCATAGGGAAACTGAAACTCCACTGCGCTAAACGGATGGCGTGCTGCAGCCTGAAAACGGTCTAAAAAATCTACTTCATTAAAAGTCAAAGATAAATTAGCAGAAAACCTTGACATGAAATTCGGCTCCTTTAAAAATTAGTGTGCTTTGAGTCTAATAACGAGGCTGAATCTTTGCCTCGGCTCATCGGTCTAAGCTGGGTTAACAAACGTTTTGTTGAGCTAATTGAAGAAGTGGGAATCATGGGATTGTGGATCGACGCCACAGCAGGTGTTGCTGGCGATATGTTATTAGGTGCGTTGCTTGATGTCGGAGCGGATCTTCCTCGGATCCAACAGGTCGTAGAGACTGTTATCCCCGGAGATGTGAACCTTGCTGCAGAAGAAGTCATTCGCCAAGGCCAGCGTGGCATCAAGCTACACGTTGAGGCCCAACATGAACACCACCATCACCGTCACCTAAGCACCATTAAAGAACTTCTCCACAATGCGGATATCCCGGCACAAACCAAAACTGATGCGTTGGCAGTCTTTGCACTCATCGCCATTGCCGAAGGAAAAGTTCACGGCATTGATCCAGAGAAAATCCACTTCCATGAGGTCGGCGCCTGGGATTCCATCGCAGATGTTGTTGGTGTGTGCGAAGCCGTTCGACAGCTCAACCCCGGAGAGATTTCCGCTTCGCCAATTGCCTTGGGATTTGGGCGCATTAAGGCAGCCCACGGGGATATTCCGGTACCGGTTCCGGCTGTTGCAGAATTGGCGAAAGGCTGGCCCACTCAATCCGGAGCTTTAGAAAGCAGCGCAGAACCAGTGGGCGAACTAGCTACTCCCACTGGCGTGGCATTGATCCGTCATTTTGCCACCCAATCCGGACCATTACCTGCAGCTATTATCGAAGAAGTCGGAATTGGAGCAGGTACCAAGGACACACCAGGTCGCCCGAATGTTGTGCGCGCAGTGCTTTATTCCAGCACACAGAATAATCCGGATACCCGCACACTAATTCAGCTGGAAGCTAACGTGGATGATCAAGATCCTCGACTGTGGCCAGGCGTTATTGAAAACCTTCTGGCAGCAGGCGCGAAGGATGCATGGCTTACCCCGATGCTGATGAAGAAGGGCCGCCCTGCCCACACAGTTTCCGCATTGATAGCGAATGCAGATCTAGAAGCAGTAAAGACCGCACTTTTTGTCTCCACCACCACCTTTGGAATCAGATCGTGGGAGGTACAACGAGAAGGATTAGACCGACACTTTGAACAAGTTGAGGTAGATGGCCAGAATGTCAATATCAAAATTGGCTCCCGCAACGGAGAAGTCATGAGCGCACAACCAGAATTTGACGATATCCGAGCTGCCGCAACAGCACTGGGTGTTTCAGAACGGGAAGTTATTGCGAAGGTATTTTCCCAGACTTCGAGATCACACTAGCAATAGCTCAAACTCAATTTCACGACGGCGCGAAATTGCATTCGTGAACTCGGCAGGGCGATCTCGAACTTAAGAAATTAGAGCCTGTGTTCTTGTTTAAAGCCTTGAGTTTTCAGCATGAATATTTGTCTGAAGAAGCTTCTGTGCGGCTCTTAAAATCGATTCTGGCAGGGCATCTTTTTTGGGGCTTTTACGCTAAACCAAATGAGAGTGCCCACGACAGGATAAAACCTGATCGGTGGGCACCTGTGACCGGTTTCGACATCGAATAACCAAACCACAGTGCCCACGACTCAGTTTTTTGATGAGCGTGGGCACTGTGGTTTGGTTTTATGAAGTCTCTAAGCTATCGGGCTGCAATTTGTGCGGCGAGGTGCCCTGCTCCATAACCGTTATCGATGTTGACCACTCCAACACCCGGCGCGCAGGCATTGAGCATGGTCAGAAGGGGAGCGATGCCTCCTGCTCCGGCGCCGTATCCCACTGAAGTAGGCAGAGCGACAACAGGTGCAGAAACCAGTCCGGCAACAACACCGGGTAGCGCACCATCCATGCCTGCAGCAACGATGAGCACACCGGCGGCGCGCAATTGTTCTTCGTATGAGAGCAGGCGGTGGATACCGGCCACTCCAACATCAACGATCAATGAGGTAGAGCGTCCCAAATAGGAAGCAGTGTGTAGTGCTTCCTTTGCTTGGGGAAGATCGGACGTGCCTGCAGCAACTACCAGCACACTCACCCCAGTTGGAGCAGGGGGAGTAGCTGGATAGGCGAGGAAACCTGCATCGGCATCGTAAAAAACATCTTCTAAAGTGTCGATAACTGCCTGCGCATGCTCCGGGGAAGCACGCGTGAATAGCGTCGTATGCCCAGCATCGCGGACACCTTCTGCAATGGCTGCAACTTGTTCGACAGTTTTAGATTCACAATAGATCGCTTCGGCATAGCCCCGGCGAGTGGCTCGATCGACATCCAACTGTGCGAAATCGCCGATCTTTTTAGTCTTCTGTTCCACGATTACAGGCTGCCTTTCGCATTCATAATGGACAATGTCAGTGCACCTGATTGGATGCCTTTAAGATCAATCACAGCAAAGCGGAAGCCAACTTCAGTGGCAGCATCCTGGACGGCATGTGCAATATGTGGCTCCGTGGCACGTGTCATCTCTGAGGTCAGCAGCTCAATGCGCGCGATTTCACCGTGATGGCGTACCCGCGAATCGCTAAACCCAAGGCGGTAGAGCTCTAACTCAACAGCTTCGATTTGCTGTAGCTTTTCCTCCGTAACTTCTTGCCCGTGTGGAATACGCGAGGCCAAACATGGCGCTGCCGGCTTATCTGCCACTGGCAAACCAAAAGCCCGCGCCACCATCCGCACATCAGCCTTGCTCAATCCCGCATCGGACAGCGGACGCAACACATTATGCTCCGTTGCTGCACGCGCGCCGGGACGATCGATGCGCTTGGTGTCATCGGCATTTTCGCCATAAGCTACTGCCGCCAAGTTATATTCGGCAATCACAGAATCATCGATGCGCTCAAACATTTCGTTTTTGCAGAAATAACAACGATCAACGTCATTTGCCTTATAAGCAGCAACAGCCTGCTCATTGGTCACGATTTCAATGGTGCGCGCACCAATATATTCCGCAGTGTCTGCCGCCAGGGCACGTTCGCGTGACGCTAAAGAAGGAGACACCGCAGTGATCGCTAAAGTCCGCTCATGGCCTAACACATATTCCGAAATCGCCAGCAAAACCGCCGAATCAACGCCGCCAGAGTAGGCGACGCCCAGGCGTCCAGTGCGAGGCAAATGCTTTGCGACGTCATCTATCAGCCTTTGTGCTTCCCCATCGGGGATTAAAAGCGCCATTTAAGAAGTAGCTTTCCTTGATTTTTAGAGGGTTTATACGGAGCGCTGGGATGCCAAGCGGTGCAAGATCTCACCTGCGTGTTCAACAACCAGGGTATCTGGATCTGCCTCAAGTGCGTCCCAATCAAAGGACGCAGGATCGGCGTATCCAATGTTGTAGGCAGCACAAACCTCTGGTGACACCTGAGATGCCAAAGTCACGTTGATACGCAGCTTCTCTTCGCCGGTTTCTGGATCAAAAGTGCCCAACCCGCGAACGTGCGTGGAGTGTGCGATCTCGCCCCATGGATGTTCCTTGAACTTATCCCACTGCTTGGTGAAGTATTCGATGCAGTGGTATCCAATATCTGCTAAGCCCTGGTGCATCTCAGAGATCTCAGTGATATGAGGTGCGTAGACGATTACTTCGCCGCCATCTTCGCAGACTGGCTCCATCTTGTAGACGCCCTTTGCGCCAGTCCACAGATCCTCATACATTTCCGGAATCTTAGAAACAATGCGCTTATATGGTGCATCGATCCACTTGATGTGGGTCGAGGATGCAACATTGGCATTAGCTGCCCATGCAGATTCAGTAGTGCCAACTGCTACAGAATGCAGCACTGGCTGATCATCATCACCGGTGGTGGAGACATAAGTAACTGCATGCTTTTCACCAGGAATAAGAGCAGACGCAGAGTTAATCAGCTGACGCACAGGAGTAATACCTAACGTGCCGATGATCTCGGAAGCGGTAATCAGCGCACCGACCCAGTGCGAAATATCGATAACATCATGCACCGAGCAGCCAGGGAAGAAGTACTTATTACCACCAGAAAAACCAACAACCTCATGTGGGAAAATAGGCCCCACAACCAAGTTCACATCAGCTTCAGCCACCAACTTGTTGATCTGGACATCCATATCGCGGTCATTGAGTAAACCACTGGTCAGCCGTGAAATCTCTGCAGCTTCAATAGTGCCAAGAGAAACAATAGCCTCTGGGTTGTGCCAGTCATGGTTGATTACGTTTGCCTTGGGGAAGCGTTCTTTGATGCTTCCGGAAGGAACACTCAATAGCTTTGCAATAGAAGGCTCGTCCATCGCAGCATGTGTTCCGAGTGCAATAAGAATAGTGATGGACTTGGCGCGATCAGCAATGGCGTCATATACAGCCTGGATCATCAGACCATGCGGGCCAGAACGCGTGCCGTCAGGAATTGGGATGCATACGGTTTTACCGTCAACATCTAGCTTTGCTACTTCATCAAGAATGAACTGACGAGCTTGTTCATCATTAAGCACCTCAGTGGGTCCACCAAGTAATGCTGCAGACTCTGCAAGTCCTTCAGGAATGGGGAGAGTAATAGTCTTTTGGCTCATAAATATAGTGTCCTCAGACCTTCATCACTTGGCAAGTAGTTGCACTTTGTTGCAAAGCGCTTGTCAGATTTCTTGCTGAATCACATATTGGCAGCCATCCATCAGTCGAGGCGTGCACAAGATGGGTAGAGTGCTTCAATTTAAAGATTGATCACTATCCATTATTGATTTTGGAAAAGTGACAGTTTTTGATTATTTTATCAAGGTGTCATTGGGGTGAATTCCCCACACAGGAATTGGTTAGCTATGTTATGTGCTTATTTCAAGTAGTTAATGTGGAGCTTTTGTTGGGGAAATGTATTTTTCGGGGGAAATTTCTTACCTGGAATTAACCCTGCTGCATATTTGATATATAGAAAAATTCTTCTGAATTAAATAGTCAATGGCACTTTTGGAAAACTTTCCGAGTTGTGATTGAGGGTGGTTTTTGAAATTTCCTGGGAGTATTTTTGAAATTTTCAACATCAGCCCTCAGCCCCGTATTGGGGTAATATCAAATTTGCGACACGTTTATAGTTATCTCTTTGTGACCAGCATTTTTGGTTAAAAATAAAAGTTATAAGACCGATATTAAAGAGACAGGTTGCGTCCAGATTCAGGCTCATTTTTTTAATTCTCCTGGCAAAAATATCAAACCTGGCTTAGAGTTTTGCTCAGCGACAAGCTGCTAAGCTGCTACATCAGTGGCGTAGTGAGTGGCGTTTGCTTCTCTTACAAGTAATCCCATGTCGTGCTCAGCCAATTTGGGTTGTCTTATTTGAACCCCAAAGGGTCTCGTCTTTCGATTCCTATTCAAGGAGATCTTCGCCCCGATGTTTAACAACCGTATTCGCACCGCCGCTCTCGCCGGTGCCATTGCAATTTCCACCGCTGCTTCTGGTGTTGCTATCCCAGCATTTGCTCAGGAGACTGGAACCAACCCAACCTTCAATAACTCCGATAACTTCAACGACGCTGATGGTTCAACCATTCAGCCTGTCGGCCCGGTTAACCACACCGAAGATCAGCTGAAGGCGCTGACTGACGCAACTGGCGCTTACCTGTCTGACTTCCAGAACGGTAACCTTAGGGGAATCGTTGCAGACCTGATTGAAGCCGGCGAAAGCGGATTTGATCCTTCTGAGCAGGCTGCATACGAGGCATTCGAAGCTGCGCGCGTTCGTGCAACTGAAGAGCTTGCAGCTTCCGCACAGACCATCACCAAGACTCGTGAGTCTGTTAACTACGCACTCAAGGTTGACCGCGAAGCTACCGAAGCATTCGAAGCTTACCGTGCAGGTCTTCAAGGTGCAGCTGCCGACATCAACCCATTGATCTCTGCAGCTAACGCTGCTAACGAGACCAACGGTCGTCTTATCAGGAATTACGACGCACTGTACTTCCGCGACATTTCTGGTTCTGCTCCACTTCTTAACCCAGCGTACAACCAGTTGAAGAAGCTGCAGGCTGAAGTTAACGAAGACCTCGTCTGGTTGGGTGAGTGGGCTATCGACAACCGTCACAACGACTACGTCACTCGTTACCACGTTCCTGCTGTAGAGGCTCTGAAGGCTGAGATCGATGCACGCCTCGAGGCAATCGAACCTCTTCGTGCAGATGCAATTGCTAAGAACCTTGAGGCTCAGAAGTCTGACGTCCTCGTACGCCAGCTCTTCCTCGAGCGTGCAACCGCACAGCGCGACAGCCTACGCGTTATCGAAGCAATCTTCTCCACCACCGCTCGCTACATTGAACTCTACGAAAACGTTGAGAACATCAACGTTGAGGGCAAGACCCTGCGCACGCACTACGCGGGCTTGTACGCAAGTCTGTTTGACGCAGCTGCGTTCAACCTTGGTGAACTCAACCGCGCTGATGCAGCAACAGAAAGGTTCTTCCTGAGCTGGTGGACCGATCGCCGTGATAACGACGAGCAGCGCGAATACGACCGCGCTGAGCTGAAGTTCGCTATCGAGACCTACGCGAAGATCTTCATCAATGGTCAGTGGCAGGAAAAGGTTGCTTATGTCCAGAACCTGGATTCGGCAGCTCGCGCAGAAGCAGCTCGCGTAGAAGCAGAGCGTCTTGCTGATGAAGCCTACCGCGCTGAGCAGCTCCGCATCGCTCAGGAAGCAGCAGACGCTCAGAAGGCAATCGCTGACGCTCTTGCAGCTAAAGACGATGAGAAGCCAGCTGGCGATGACAAGGAAAACGGTTCTTCCTCTGACATCGGAACTTGGGGACCATTCGCAGCTATTGCAGCGATCATCGCAGCTATTGCAGCTATCTTCCCAATGATCTCCGGAATCCTTAAGTTCTAATTTAAGGCCGAGATAGCTAAAAGCTAAGCCACCTCCTTTGGGAGGTGGCTTTTGCCGTTGCTTGCCTAACATGGGGAGGCGTCGACAAGCAAAATCTTTTGCTTTTAAGGGAAAGTGATGATGGGTTTGATCACTTCACCGCTGGCAGAGTCCGCGAAAGCCTCATTGATTTGCTCCAATGGGTAAGTACGTACCAGTTTCTCAATGGGGAATTTTCCAAGGCGCCACATATGAACCAGGCGGGGGATGAAATCCTGTGGAATAGCGTCGCCTTCAATGATGGTCTGGAATTTCCATCCGCGGACCAGCGAAGCACCGACTTCGAAGGTTACTTCTGTGCCGGGAGCTGGAGCACCAACTAGTCCAACAGTGCCGTTAATAGCCAGAGAATCCGCAGCCTGCCTAGTTACTGCCACAACACCAGTGGTATCCAGTGCAAACTGCACACCATCGCCGGTAAGTTGCTTGATTTTCTCCGTAGGATCTTCGTTCTTGGAGTTGATCGTGTGGGTTGCTCCAAGTTCCTTAGCCATCTCGAGGCGGGAATCATGGATATCAACCGCGATGATAGTGGTCGCTCCAGTTGCAGCTGCCGCCATGATTGCAGCCGAACCTACTGCTCCAGTGCCAAAGACTGCCACAGTATCTCCGGCCTGCACACCAAGAGAATTGAGAATCGCACCAGCACCAGTGGAAAGGCCACAACCAAGTGGTCCAAGAAGCTCCAGAGGAACATCATCATCTACTTTGACCACACTGCGAGCGGAAACATTCGTGTAGTTAGCGAAAGTGGATTGACCGAAGAAATGAGAACCTACTTGCTCACCATCTTCAGAAAAAGCAGTTGATCCGTCATCGCGGGTGCAAGCGAAATTCTTCGCATAGAAATTTTCACAGTAGGCAGGCTTACCGCCCAAACATTTCAGACACTGACCACAGGAGTTGAATCCGAGAACAACCTTGTCATCAGGTTTTACGGAAGTAACCGCTGAACCTACAGCTACAACAACGCCGGCGCCTTCATGGCCGAATACTGCAGGAAGAAAAGTAGGGTAAATCTGATCACGAACGATTGCGTCAGTGTGACAGACGCCGGCGGCGAGGACTCGGACCTGGACTTCATCTGGTCGTGGTGCGTCCACATCAACAGTGGTGATTTCAAAGGGCTGTTCCGTGGAACGCACAATTGCGGCAGTAGTTTTCATGATGCTCCTTATATATAAGAGAGATTTTGATGAAACGGGCTGTAGCTATAGATAGATGGTCTGTGTTTCTTGGTAGGAGGCTAGTCCTTCTGGGCCGAGTTCTCTGCCAAGTCCACTCCTTTTTACACCACCAAAAGGTGCAGCGGGATCGGGAATGTAGCGGTTGATGCCAATAGTGCCAGTCTGGACCCGGCGCGCTATCGCTGCACCTCGTTCAGGATCAGTGGTCCAGACAGTGCCTCCGAGTCCAAAATTAGAATCGTTAGCTATCTGGATGGCTTGTTCATCAGTGCTATAAGGAATGACAGAAAGCACTGGTCCGAAGATTTCTTCTTGGGCGATCGTTGCGTGATTGTCGACATTGGCAAATACTGTTGGCTCTACGAAGAATCCGGCGTCGAGATCTTGAGGACGGCTGCCACCGACAGTGATGAGGGCGCCGGAGTTTTTGCCTTGAGCGATATAAGATTCCACGCGCTCACGTTGCTTGGCCGTAGCCATGGGACCGATTTGGGTATCTAGAGAAGACGCCACACCAACCTTCAGGCTGCCTGCAAAGGCTGTAAAAGCCTCTACGATTTCCGCGTAGCGTGATTGCGGTGCCAGGATACGAGTTCCCAAGAAACACGTTTGTCCATTGTTTAACAATGTGGAGGTAAATAAACCTTCTCCGATTTTGGATAGATCGATGTCAGCATCATCAAGCACAATGGCTGCTGACTTCCCGCCAAGCTCCAATGTTGCAGGACGAAGCAGACGACCACATACCTCGCCAATTTTCTGTCCAGCTGCTGTTGAACCAGTAAATGCCACTTTGTTTACATGCGGATGGGAAACAAGATACGCGCCGGCGTCACGCCCGCCAGGAACAATATTGACTACGCCAGCGGGAATGCCAGCAGCTTCGACTGCTTCAGCTAGGAGATAAGCATCTAAGACAGTTTCTGGTGATGGCTTAATTATGATGGTGCAGCCTGCTGCCAGAGCAGGCGCAAGCTTGAACATAGTCAGTGCTTGCGGGAAATTCCACGGTACGATCGCCGCGACCACACCGATTGGCTGCCGACGGACTTCAATTTCTCCGCCAAATAGTCCTGCTCTGATATCTGTGAATGTTTCTTGGCTAACCAAATCTGCATAGTAACGCAGGACAGCGCTTGGATAGCCAGTTTCCAACTGAGCTGCCACGGATACTGGCATGCCATTCTGCGCGCTCACGCGTTGTTGAAATTCTTCGCTCCGCGCATCGATTTCATCTGCAAGCTGTCGCATTACTACGGCACGCTCAGCAGGTTCCCACCCAGACCAGATCCGGGGATTATCAAAAGCGTTGCGTGCTGCAGCGACAGCAGCATCAATGTCAGCTTCCACGGCTTCTGGGACTTGTCCATTGGTTTGCTCTGTACTGGGATTAATCGAAACGATGACCTTTTCACTTAACGGTGTGGTCCATTCACCATTGATGAAGAATTTTTCATAGATGATATTCACAGTTAAAACCTTCCATGTTTACAATTGTCGATATCTAACATGGGTCTAATTATTGTGCTTGGCATCACTCCTTGTTTGGCTAGTAGTGCCCGAGTTTTTGATCATTTGTGCCAGAAAAATCGATTTATCGATTGCCTGATTGGAGGTAGTGAAGTTGTTTGATTCCAAATTTGCTCAATGGATGGGGCAAATGGACTCTGTGTTCGGCCTTGATTTGCATGCTTCTGCCGATATCGCACAAGGGGAGTTAAGCTGCTCCACTCTAGGACAAGTTGCGACCTTTCAAATCGCTGGTACTTCGCAGGTTTTGTACCGTAGCGCTGCAAGAATTTCACAAGCTGAAAACGCTCCAGTAAAGGTCTGTGCCATGAAATCTGGAACCATGTTTTTGACCCGGAAAGGCGAAGAAGACCTGCGGCTTAGACCCGGAGAAATAGCGATTTACGATACATCGATCCCATATCGGCTTCATTTTGAAAGCCAGTGGGATTGCACTGTGATGACAGTTCAGAGAGAGCAGCTGTCTCTACCGGAACGGACCTTGGATAAAGCATTCAAGCAGCTTTTCGCTAGTCCTGGGGCTGGGGAAATTTTAATGCAGTTAATTGACTCCTCAGTTTCGAATGGTGCTGCCAGTAAGGAATCCTCAGAGCTTTTAGGACATGCAGCTATCGATCTTCTTGCAGGTCTTGTCTATGAAAAAGCTGCACCTTATGCTCATGATGAAGCTCTCCGAATTGCTGTTCATAGCTATATTCGAGAGAATCTTGCTTCTTTCAATCTTTCAGTTGAACATATTGCGCGTGCCCATAGGCTTGGAGTTCGGACACTTCATAGGAGGCTCTTTCAACATGAAGAAATTGGTGTGGCTGAGTTAATTCGCACCCTCCGTTTGGAAGCAGTGTACCGAGACCTTCGAGATCCACGTCTTCAAAATCTCACAATCTTGACCATCGGGATGAATCACGGCATTCAGAGTCAAGCGCATCTCACACGACTTTTCCGGGCTAAATATGGAGTCACCCCAGCAGTTTTTCGTCGAGATCATGCCAATAGTGTGGCCTGAATAAGTTGCCTGGCGAAGCCTTCTCTGCGGTGACGTCGAAAAGCCTAAAAATATCTTGGTAGGAGAGGCGGTGGGCAGTTTGTGCACCTTGGCTTTTGACGGAATGAAAAAACCCTGTGATCTTGAAATATCAAGATCACAGGGTTCTCATTAGGGGTGGCTGACGGGGCTCGAACCCGCGACACCCAGGATCACAACCTGGTGCTCTACCAGCTGAACTACAGCCACCATTACCGCGTTATGCAGCACGGATAACTTTAATGCACCGCGCTGCTTTAATCAAAACGGCTGGTCAGGAGAGTGTTACCACCATTTATTGAAGGTAAGGTTTGCTACCTCAACGTTGTCGATATAGTTGCCTCGAACAAGATCAACTTCATCAGCTGCCGCGACAATATCGGAAGCGCCTGCACCGCGTGCAAACAGTGGCACAAGTTGGTTGGTGTGGTTTCCTGAAGACCAACCATGGTTCGGGACGATGCCTGCAGCACCAGTCATTGCAGACCAGTTTGGATCATTATCTGGGCCGGTCATATATCCGGTTTCGTGGTCTGCAGTGACGATCACAAGGGTTTCATCCCAAGAGGAGTTTGTCTCGACCCATTCGATGACTGTTTCTACTGCATTGTTGAATGCCTGAACTTCTTCGATATCGCGAGCGATGTCATTTGCGTGTCCAGCCCAGTCGATTGCGCCACCTTCAACCATGAGATGGAAGCCATCTTCATCCTGATTCAAAACGTTCAGTGCAGCCCTGGACATGGTGGCAAGATCAACGACGTCATTTTGTGGAACGTCATATGGGGTGGTGGATTCTCCATCACGATCATGTTGGAGAGTGTCTTCCACCTGTGCGAGGCCGAAGTATTTGTTGCTCTCTACTGTTCCATTTGCCAATGCTTCGAAATCGGCATCTTCTTCAATGAAAGTGAAGTCAGTTTCGCCCTTGGCTAGACGCTCATATTGTGCGGCTTGCATGTAGTCTTCATCAGCGTTGGCGATTGGGTTGGCATTGTTGTCAAAGAATGGGTGGCCGGCGCCCATGATGACGTTGAGATCGCTACCGATCATTTCTTCTGCCATTGCATGCAGGTCATTGCGGTTTGAGTTGTGTGCAGCCCATGCAGCAGGAGTGGCGTGGTTGAACGGAACGGAGGAAACGACGCCGGCAGCCTTGCCCTTTTCGATGGCATATTCTGAGGTGTTCTTGATGGTTTCGCCAGCAGGATTGACGCCAACCATGCCATTGCTGGTTTTAACACCAGTTGCCATTGCGGTTCCTGCAGCAGCAGAATCGGTAACGCTTTCATTTACGTAGTTGTGGTCAGCCCAAGCCCGCTCAGGATCATAAGAGTTGCCATCTTGGTAGGTGGAAAGTGATACCTGGGACCACTCAGAGCCTTCGTAAGCCTGAACTGGAGTGCCGCCTTCAACAGGCTTTACAGCGCCAGCTTCGCCTGCAACCTGGTGCATGGTCTGGCCGGACTCAAAGAGGTTGGTTGCGGAGAGGTGGTTGTATCCCATTCCATCACCAATCATGTAGATGATGTTCTTTGGAGCGCTGTTGGGAGCGGGAACATTTTCCGAGGAGGAAAGCAGTCCTGAGGAACCGGAAACGAATGAAGACTGTGCAGCAGCAGTGCCGGAGATGCCGGCGAGAACAATACTGGAAGTGATTGCACAAGTAATTGCTAGGGAACGGCGCTTAAAAGACATCTATTTTCCTTCGTGAGCTCTAAGAATTGGCTCTATGAGTGGGCTTTAGGGAAATGTGTTGAAAGAAAAGCCACAAATTAATCCGAGTGGATTAACGCGGTCAATAAATAAAATAGAATTAATATGTTAATTCTTGGCCACGTTGAGGTTAAGTTTTAGAGATTTGCCTTTTGAAGCTGCTTCAAGACTCTCGAAGTCAGTAAAAATTAGTCACAGAACTAGAAAAGGACACTCCTTCAAGGTGAAAGAGTGTCCTGACCTGCTAAAACTTGGTGCCCCCAGCAGGATTCGAACCCGCGACCAACCGGGTAGAAGCCGGTTGCTCTAATCCACTGAGCTATGGAGGCGAAAACTTCCTGCCATCTTGCATTAGCAATTGGGAAAGCTCCTCGAAACACTTTATATAACAACGCTAACAATTGACAAGAAATGCTCAATTGTGTGAATCCCCACAAAAGTATTCCACCTTGGAACTTTACCGTACACCCAGGTTCGGCTATTACATGGATCACTCAACTAGGGGACTTTGAGCTTGGGAGGTTAGATTAGGGGGCATGGATGAGCAGGTCGTAGCTGATAGTTCTGGTGGAGCATCTTCTCCAGTCCAAGAAGTGCACAAGAAGAACAACAAGGTGAAAATTACGTGGCCTTTTTATGTTCTGTTTGCATTTGTGGCTGGTCTGGTTGGTGCAATTTTGGCATGGGGATTTTTATCTGATTCCCTTGCTGCTTTGGGTATCCCTGATCCAGGACCCGTAACTTCTGCTGGTCTGCCGTTTTTACGTGCCGTGGGCTGGATTGTTGCAGCATTATCTGTGGGTAGTTTCCTAGCGACCACCTTTTTTATTAGTCCGCGGGAAGTTAAACAAAGCGCAGAAGATGGCATTTTAAAATCTAGCTATCTCAACCGAGCATATTTATCAGTTGATGGTTTGATCGCTGCGCGTACTGGTGCTTTCGCGGCGTTGTGTTTTGGGCTCATTGCGATTGTGATGATTCCGTTGGTGATGTCAGATTTATCTGGTCAGCCTTTTGCTGAAGCGTTGAAGCCACATAACTGGGCAATTGCCTTTGAACAGGTCGCGTTGGCGAAAGCCTGGGCGTGGGTGGCATTTTTCGCGTTTCTCACGGGTCTAGCTGGGCTGTTTTTCCGTAACTGGCTTTCTCAGCCGTTGTTATTTGTCGCGTCGATTGTGATGACTGTTCCGCTTGCTTTGGAGGGACACTCGGCAGCTGGTGGTGACCACGATTATGGAACAAACTCCCTGTTGTGGCACTTGGTTTTGATGCTTGTGTGGGTGGGTGGCCTCATGGCGTTGATTGCCCATGCGCGCAGAATTGGCCCGAATATGGATCTGGCAGTCAAGCGGTATTCCATTGTCGCTACTTATGCCGTCATCGGTATGGCCATATCGGGCATCGTTAATGCGTTGTTGCGCATGGAATTTTCGGACCTGTTCACCTCAAATTATGGACTTTTGGTGTTGGCGAAGGCCGTTGGCGTGGTTGTTGTGGGCATGTTTGGTTTGGCCCATCGCACGTTGACGATCCCTAAATTAGAGAAAAATCCTAAAGATGCAGCGCTGTTCACACGCGTCGCTATCGTCGAAGTGCTGGCGATGGCTGCAGTTACGGGCATTGCGATTTCGATGGGTCGTACGCCACCGCCCGCGCCACAGATGCAAGATTTGTCTGTGATGGCCTTGGAGATGGGCTATTCCTTGGAGAAGGAACCAACTCTTTTCAGCGTATTTACCATGTGGCGTTTTGATTTGATGCTGGGCACCATCGGCATTTTGCTGTTGGCATTCTATGTGTGTGGCCTTGTGGCGTTGCGTCGACAAGCAAAAAAGTGGAACCACCTGCGCACCTTCTGGTGGATACTGGGCTGCATCACCCTGGTGGTTACCGTTTCTTCGGGTATCGGCATGAATATGCCGGCTACGTTCTCGATGCACATGGTCGCGCACATGCTATTGTCCATGGTAGTGCCGGTATTTCTGGTGCTGGGCGCACCGTTGACTCTGATCATGGAATCCGTGAAACCTGGCGAACCGGGCCGTCCTGGGCTGCATGAATGGGCAGCTGTTCTGGCTGATAATCCGCTGCTCCGCTTCCTGCTGCACCCGGCGGTCAACACGATTCAGTTCATCATCATTTTCTACGCGCTGTATTTAACACCGCTGTATGAACTCATGGTCTCTGAGCACGCTGGACACTTGATCATGAACTTTGTGTTCGTGATTTCTGGTTACCTCTATTACTGGGAAATGATCGGCCCGGACCCTAAGCCGGAGGAACGCACGCACGTATCTCGCTTGGCATGGCTGACATTTTCGATGCCGTTCCATCTTTTCTTCGGTGTGTATCTGATGCAGCTGCAGGTAATTCTGGCGGAGGAATTCTACAGCCGACTCAACCTGCCATGGGAAGTAGATTTGGCCTATGACCAGCTCGTCGGCGGTGGAATCGCTTGGGCATCTGGATCATTCCCGCTGATTATCGTGTTTGGCTACCTCTTCCGTGGTTGGTTCCGTGAAGAACGCATTGTGGAAAAGAACTATGAAGCTCGCGCTGCTGCGACAAATTTCGCAGATGCAGAAGAGTACAACCAGATGCTCACGCGCATGAATAACGGACACGATCCACATGGCGATTACTACCAGGAAACCTTCGAGCCTAAAGACAAAGAATAAGCTTTTCGACGCTTCCCTGCGCGCCTTCAGCCCGCCCTTGTGGATAACTTGCGGCCTCACCTTAAAACTGAGCGAGTTATCCACAGGCGGGTTTTTTCATGCTTTACGCACGTGCCAACCGGTGCCACACTGCCTGGTGAAAGCACTCTCAACGACAGCAAGAAAAGGAAGCAGCAGAACATGATCAATACACCTGTTACTATCACTGGCCGCATCGTCAGTGATTCCGTATATATCGACAGAAAAGACAAACTCGACGGAGTATTGCGCATCCGTGTGGCAAGTTCGAGGTCTTATAAGCAAGGCGATAAATGGCACAATGTAGACAAAGTTTTTATCAACGTTGAAGCCTGGGGCCAGCTTGGTATTAACTCCCATATTTCACTCAAACCAGGTGTTGCTGTGATGGTGCAGGGCTTTCTCTATACCAATGAATGGGAAGTTTCTTCCGCTGATCCCAACGCCGAAAAACCTGAGAAACGCCAAGAAATCAGGATGCGTGCCACCTCTATTGGCATCGATATGAACAACTACGTTGTGGGCTTCAAAGAGAGCAAACCCAGCGCATATAACAATCCTGAAGGTGTGGAGATACCTGCAGATAATACTGAGGACTACCCAAATGTGAGCGCAAAGTACACAACTAAACCAGAACAGTCTGCGACATCAACGGAACCAGCTGAGGAACCTGAACCGGAAGAAAACCGCGAACTTGCTATGGCAGGTGCCTCCCAAGGTGGAACTGACAAGGCACCTTTTTAGGAAGTATTTCTCTTAAAGCACCCAGCAGGGGATTTGTCTTTTGTTGGGTGCTTTACATCATTGGCTTGATTGCGGAATTACCCGAGGTCCCTAAATCCGGATTGCTCATGTAATCTTGTCTGCTGAGTACTTAAACGCAAATTCGCATTTAAAAGGGGTTACATTGGGCGAGTTCATCTACACGATGAAGAACGTGCGTAAGGCAATCGGTGACAAGGTCATCTTGGACAATGTCTACATGTCCTTCTACCCAGGCGCCAAGATCGGTGTCGTCGGACCCAACGGTGCCGGTAAGTCTTCGATTCTGAAGATCATGGCAGGGTTGGATCAGCCTTCCAACGGTGAAGCATTCCTGGATCCAGGGGCAACCGTGGGCATCCTCTTGCAGGAGCCACCACTAAACGAAGAAAAGACAGTTCGCCAGAACGTCGAAGAAGGTCTCGGCGAGATCTTCGAAAAGAAGCAGCGCTTCGATGCAATTGCCGAAGAAATGGCAACTAATTACACCGATGAGCTCATGGAAGAAATGGGCGTTCTGCAGGAAGCTCTCGATGCAGCTGATGCATGGGAGCTTGATTCCAAGATCGAGCAGGCAATGGATGCACTGCGTTGCCCTCCTGCAGATGAGCCAGTAACCCACCTTTCCGGTGGTGAGCGTCGTCGTGTGGCTCTTGCTAAGCTTCTGCTTGCTGAGCCTGACCTGCTGCTTCTGGATGAGCCTACTAACCACCTGGACGCTGAGTCCGTGCTGTGGCTGGAGAAGCACTTGGCCGACTACAAGGGCGCTGTCCTTGCCGTCACACACGACCGTTACTTCCTGGATCACGTTGCACAGTGGATCTGTGAAGTTGACCGCGGTCAGCTGCACCCTTATGAAGGCAACTACTCCACTTACCTGGAGAAGAAAGCCGAGCGCCTCGAAGTTTCTGGCAAGAAAGATCAGAAGCTGCAGAAGCGACTGAAGGACGAGCTGGCTTGGGTGCGTTCCGGCACCAAGGCACGTCAGGCAAAGAACAAAGCTCGTCTGCAGCGCTACGACGAGATGGTTGCTGAAGCTGAGAAGCACCGCAAACTGGACTTCGAAGAAATTCAGATCCCAACCCCTCCACGCCTGGGCAACAAGGTCGTGGAGGTCAAGGACCTGGAGAAGGGCTTCGATGGACGTGTCCTGATCAAGGATCTCTCCTTCACCTTGCCTCGAAACGGCATTGTTGGCGTAATCGGACCAAACGGTGTGGGTAAGTCCACCCTGTTCAAGACGATTGTTGGCCTTGAGCAGGCTGACGCCGGCAACGTGGAAATCGGCGAGACTGTTCAGCTGTCCTACGTTGACCAGGGCCGTGAAAACATCGATCCTGAAAAGACTGTTTGGCAAGTTGTTTCCGATGGCCTTGACTACATCATCGTTGGCCAGAACGAAATGCCTTCTCGTGCATACCTTTCGGCATTCGGTTTCAAGGGCGCAGATCAGCAGAAGCCTTCCAAGGTCCTGTCCGGTGGTGAGCTTAACCGCCTCAACCTGGCTTTGACCTTGAAGCAGGGCGGAAACCTGATCCTGCTCGATGAGCCTACAAACGACCTTGATGTGGAAACCTTGGGTTCCCTGGAAAATGCTCTCCAGAACTTCCCAGGTTGTGCAGTGGTTATTTCTCACGACCGTTGGTTCCTGGACCGCACCTGTACCCACATTCTTGCGTGGGAAGGCAACATTGCTGAAGGCCAGTGGTACTGGTTCGAGGGTAACTTTGAAGACTACGAAAAGAACAAGGTTGAGCGCCTTGGTGCAGATGCTGCACGTCCTTCTCGTGTCACTCACCGTAAGTTGAGTCGTTAAGAACGAAAACCTTTAATACGACCTACCCTAAGCTTTTCAAGCTTAGGGTAGGTCGTATTAGTATGTGTGCAAGTGATTGGAGTTTTTAGTGGACGAACAGCAAGGTTCATCGGCTCTTAACCAACCAATCTATTTAAATATCGCTGATCAGATCCGCACTGAAATTAAAACGGGTGATTTACTTCCAGGGGATCGGTTACCTGCGGAAAGTAAATTGGCAACCAGGTTTGGCGTAGCCAGAATGACTATTCGCCATGCGCTTGAGATGTTGCAATTTGAAGGGCTCATCGATCGACGTCGTGGACGTGGTGGTGGAACATTCATCATGAATGAACCACCTGAAATCGAGTTGACTCGAGTCGAAGGAATTTTGCCCCAACTGCGCGAACAGCACATTTCCGTGGAATCAACTGTGCTTAATTCAGAACTGCAATCAGCACCTGCGCATGTCTCCCAAGCCTTGGAGCTTAAAGCGGGAGCGCAAGTATTCAATATTGTGCGGATGCGCAGAATTAATGGCATCCCGGCACTGCTGGAGAACTCTTATTTCCCCGCAGTATTGTTCCCAGGATTGCTTGAGGTGGATTTAACGAAATCGCTTTATGAGCTGTTGGAAAATTTTTCGCATCGACCTATTTCTAAAATTGAAGAAATCATTACCTCACGAGCAAATATTGCAGAAAAGCAGCTCATGGGAGTGAACCACAGTCTATTGCTGCTGCGTATTACAAGAACTGCCCGAGACGAATCGCGGGCAGTGGTGGAATACTCTGAGGATTTACTGCGCTCGGATTGTATTCGGATCCAAGTAAAAACTCCGGAGCGTTGAGATTACACAGCTATGTGGGGGAAATCTTCGATTTTTTCTAAGAACTCAGATAAACCTGCAGCAGGGCCCACCGCGATGACTTTCATTCCTGCAGCATGTGCAGCTGCTACTCCGGCAGCTGAATCTTCAAAAACCATAATTTTCGATGGTGAAATATGAAGATGTGCAGCACCCAAGAGGAATCCTTCTGGGGCAGGCTTACCCTTGTGTACGTCTTCGATGGTGATCACGGTGTGAAAGTATTCTGCGATTCCAAGATCTGAAAGCACGGGTTCAATCAGGCGGCGAAGCGTTCCAGTAACGATCCCTAATTTGTGGGTTTTCGCTAGCTCTTTAATCATGAACACCGTGGCGGTGCTTACACGTGGAACTTGCTGGCACGCGGTTTGATATTGCCGGGCGACGGCGTCGATAAGCAGTGTTGTTTGCGCTTTAATGTCTTTGTCGCTGCGTGCGCGGATCAGCGTTTCTGCAATATCTGGTTCGCTTCGGCCGAGGAGTGCTTCGTATTCAGTGACACCGAGGGCAGGGTAGTTCAATTCGAGGAGAGCTTGTGCATAGCAAGACTGAAGGAGATCCTCGTCGTTGCTGAGTGTGCCATTGAAATCGAAGAGTATGGCGTCGGTTTCAGCAAGTATTTGGGGTGCGGTGGGGGAGATCATGGCGTCGAGCATAGGGGACTGGCGGAAACGTACAGTAAATATTTTAAAGGTCTAGATGATTGTTTGTCGAAATTTAACCTGGTCACAACTTGATGGTCGGTTTTGGATGGGAATATTTATCTCATCGACGCCAAGGATTGTGTATCCATGGCGTCTCCTTGAAGACACTGTGAAAGGAAAATCTGTGTCCACCAAACTTTCTCGCCGCCCGTTTCTCCGTGCCCTTGGCCTTGGCGCAACCGCTGTAGCAATGTCTGTAAGCCTTGTTGCTTGTGGCTCTTCCAGCGACACAACCGATCCTTCTGCCATTGGTCAAAACCTTGATGAAATTATCGCCAATGCACAAGAAGAAGGCGAAGTTCGCCTGATCGCATACCCAGAGACCTGGGCGAACTATGCGGGCCACTTTGAAGAATTTGAAGCAAAATACGGCGTTGACATCACTGTCGATTCCCCAGATGCATCCTCTGCAGAAGAGCTGCAAGCTGTTCAAAACCTGCGCGGACAAGACACTCAGCCAGATGTCTTAGATATCGGCTATTCCTTTACCAACCCAGCAATCGATCAGGGTTTGGTTGAGCCTTATCAGCCATCCAATTGGGATTCCATCCCAGATAACCTGAAAGATCCTGAAGGAAATTGGGTCGGTGCGTATTACGGTGTTGTTTCCATTGGCGTGAACAAAGATCTGGTGGATGAGATCCCAACAACTTTTGAAGATCTTCTCGATCCTCAGTATGCCGGCAAGATTGCTATCCCAGGTGATCCTCGTCAGGGTGCATCATCTATCGCTGCGGTGTTCTCCGCAGCGCTTGCTAATGGTGGTTCGCTAGATGATATTCAGCCTGGCATTGATTTCTTTGCCAAGCTTGCTGAATCCGGAAACCTCACTACCGTTTCTGATGCAGCCTCCGGCATGACCACTGGTGAAGCAGCCATCATCTTTGACTGGAACTACAACTGGTTGGGCCGCACCGCACAGCTAGAGCGTGACGGCGTGAACTTTGATTACTTCGTTCTCGAAGACGGTGTCTTTGGCAACTTCTACGCGCAGCCGGTTACTGCTGGCTCCCCACAGCCTAACGCTGCTCGTCTGTGGGTCGATTGGCTCACTTCTGATGAAGGTGCAGAACAGTACGCACTTGGCGGCGCAATTCCTGCTCGCTTCACTGAACTTGCAGCAGCTGAAAAGCTTTCCGATGAAGCATTGGCTGCACTGCCTGATCCAGCAATCGTAGAAAAGGTAGAACTTCCTTCCGCAGCACAGGGTGATGAAGCAAATAAGGTCATCGCAACTCAGTGGGCTGAAAAGGTGAAGTACTAAAATCATGTCTTCCGTCGCTCATCCTGTTTCGCAGGAGAAGCCTCAACGGAGCAAGAAAGCAAAGCGTCTATCCTGGGGCAACCTTAATAAAGGCTCCTGGTTCGGCGCTTTGCCGTTCTTTCTCTTTGTTGCTGCCTTCCTCATTTTTCCGATTCTGGCAAACCTGATTACCGCTTTCCAAGCACCTCGAGGGGGCTTCTCCTTCGAAACAATGGGCGAGGCGATGAATTCTGCTCACCGCCCAGCCTTTGTACTTACTGCACAGTTGTCTTTCATTACTGCGTTGATTGGTGCAGTAGTTGGTTTGCTCCTAGCGTGGGCTTTGCAACAGGGACACAAACCGGCATGGCTTAATGCGTTAGTTAATAGTTTTGCTGCATTGGCATCACAATCTGGTGGTGTCTCCCTGGCGTATGCCTTCATCGCACTTCTTGGTGTGCAAGGCCTACTCACTGGCATGCTGAATGATCTTTTTCCAGGATTTTTAGCTGATTTTTCCATCACTGGATTTTCCGGTGTGACCTTGGTGTATCTCTATTTCCAGATACCACTGATGGCTATTTTGATGCTTCCTGCAATGGGTGGCATCAAGGGGCAATGGTTGGAAGCTGCTTCCTCTCTTGGAGCTACGCGCTTCCAATACCTCAGAGATGTGGCTTTCCCCGTGTTGTGGCCGTCTATCATTGGTTCTTTTCTTCTTCTGTTTGCCAATTCCTTTGCTGCCTATGCCACAGCTTTCGCACTAGCAGGTGGATCGTTGAACCTTGTTCCGATTCTCATTGGCTTCTATATCAGCGGAAATGTGCTGCTTAACCCAGGCTTAGCAGCTGCATTGGTCACCTGGATGATGTTTATCATTCTTGCGGCCATGGGCATTCGCTTTTACCTGACCAGAAAGAGTGACGAATGGCTGAGCTAAGCACCAAAGAACCTGTACGCCAAGCACTTCCACCGAAGCCAAAGCCACGCAAGTTATCTTCTTCCGGAGACTATAACTGGGCATCGATCGCGATCCTGGTGGTTTCAATTATCGGTTTGCTCATCCCGTGGTTGGCAGCCGCAGCTTATGGTTTTTCACGCCCCGGCCAGCCTTTTACCTTCGATCCACTCATTGAAATTTTGAGCATCGATGGAGCTGGTGAAGCAATTGTGAATACGTTGCTGTTGACTCTTGCCACCACTGTGTTAATGCTGGCGCTGTTAGTTCCAACGATTGTCTTCCTTAATATGAAGGCACCTCAGCTGGCTAAAGTCGCAGAAGTGTTATCCATCCTGCCGATGGTTGTTCCAGCAGTGGCTTTGGTTTCTGGTGTCTCGGAGCTATATCGAGCAACCATTCCAGCTTTTCTTACATCCATGTGGTCGCTTGTTCCGCTGTATGTCATTTTGGTCATGCCTCTGTGCTACCGAGCTATTGATGCCGGAGTGAAATCCCTCGATCTGCAAACCATGTTCGCAGCTTCTTCTTCTTTGGGTGCATCAACGTGGATGACTCTGATCCAGGTGATTATTCCGAACCTGCGCGTGGGCATGTTGTCTGCTGCTTTGCTCTGTGTTTCTGGAGTATTTGGCGAATACGCAATGGCGTCTTTGCTGCTGCACTACACCTTCCCGGTGTACATGGTGGAAGTTGCCTCCAGTTCACCAAAGGGCGTTGCCGCTTTGTCGTTTATTGTCACCATCATCACGTGGCTGCTCTTGGTCGGTATTTCTTCGCTCGCCAATGCCAAGCGAAAGTAAAAGGATAGTTTTATGAATCAACCACACGTTGAATTGCGAAATATTGTTAAGTCCTACGGACCAATGACTGTGTTGGACAATTTGAATATGCACATCAACCAGGGCGAACTAGTTGCTTTGCTGGGGCCTTCTGGATCTGGAAAGTCCACCAGCTTGCGTGTACTAGCTGGTTTGGAAATGGCAGATTCCGGAGAGGTCTTAATTGCCGGCCAAGATGTTGCGAGCAAACCTACTCGCGAGCGCAACATGGGCATTGTGTTCCAGGCGTATTCCTTGTTCCCGCATTTGAGCGCAGTAGACAATGTTGCTTATGGTCTGAAAATTCGTGGCAGGGATTCCTCAACCCGCACCAAGCGCGCTGAAGAATTGCTGGAAATGGTTGGGCTTACGCAGCATATGCGGAAATACCCAAACCAAATGTCAGGTGGCCAGCAACAGCGCGTAGCTTTGGCTCGCGCCCTAGCAATTGAGCCTGAAGTGCTGCTTCTCGACGAGCCCCTGTCCGCTCTAGACGCCAAGGTCCGCGTCCAACTACGCGATGAGATCCGCCGCATTCAGCAGGCTGAAGGAATTGCCACACTGATGGTTACTCACGATCAAGAAGAGGCCATCACGATGGCGGACCGAGTGGGCGTGATGTATGACGGAAAGATTGAACAGATCGGTTCTCCGAATGATCTGTACCTACATCCGCAGTCACCATTTATTTCTCAATTCGTGGGTGTCGCGAACCGCGTTGTTGGACAAGTGCATGGCGATAAGCTGTTTGTCCTTGATACTGATTTGGACATTGTGAACAAGACTTCTCCGATCGCACAAGAAGCAGTTGCCACAGCGTTGATTCGTCCAGAACAAATCGTGATGAATCATGATAATGCTGCGCATTACACCGTCATTGACCACATGCTTCGCGGAATGTTCTCCTCCATCGTGGTGGAAGGGGACTATTCCAAGGGACATCTTCGGATTGATTTGCCGTCGAGGGAAGCACAAGAATTCCGCAATGGCGACCGCGTATCTTTGCGCATCGCGCGGCCTGACACGGTCATTGATTATGCCAATGCTGAAGAGCTGAAAACTTTTGACAGACTGCAACAGAACAGGATCTCCAAATGAACTCTATCCACCGAAATGCCCCAAGCGAACAGCCAGCGCCTTCTTCCAAAAGAAATCTCCTGATTATCGGAATCGATGGTTGCCGGTGGGACGTTGTTGCTGAATCTGGTGTGGGAACACGTTTGAAAAGTTTGTCTGAAGAGGGCAGCTTGCACCGCATGTGGATGGAAGCACCCACCATTTCTGCACCAGGCTGGGGATCAATTTTGACTGGTGCTACTCATGCAGAGCATGGTTTGCGAGACAACTCTTGCGTGGGCGGTCGCACCTGGAATTACCCGGATTTCTTGGCTAAAGCTTTTTATGAAGATCAAAGTTCTCGTACTTTCGCCGCAGCTGGCTGGCCAGTGCTCGTAGATCCACATGGGCTGGGGCCAATTATTCATCCCCGCATGGAGCAGCAGTACGCAGGTTTGCACAACGTGATCGTGCGTGATGGTGAAACCTTTGGCTACCAGCGCATTGATGCAGAAATCGCAGATATTGCAGTGGCTAAAATTCGTCACGGTGGCGGTTTCGATGCAGGGTTTGTGTACTTCTGTGACGTTGATGATGCCGGCCATGTCTATGGGCTTGGCGACGAGCAGTATCGAGATGCCATTAGGCGAGTTGATGCTCACGTCAGTGCCGTAATTGATGCTGTACAAAGCCGTGAAGATGAAGATTGGTTGGTTGTTTTAACCACCGATCATGGGCACCGTGATGAAGGCGGACATGGCGGCACCAGCGATCGTGAGCGTGAATCCTGGGCAATTGTGTGGTCAAGCAATGGTGAGCTACCACAGTGGCCTGTAGAAATTGCACCGCACAAATTAGCTGAGATGGCGCTCGCTGCACGTTAATTTTAAGTGAGCCTGGGCAGGGGATTGTCTCTCAAATGTGCTCCCTTTCACCCGCATCGGTAGAATGCTTGCGAGACGCTTGTATCTAGGCAGAGACACTTAAAGAAAGAGGCTAGGCGAACCCCCATGGCAGCCAAGAACGCAGAAAACACCCCAAGCAACCTTCACGTGACAGAGGTAGATCTTCGCTGGTCTGACTTTGATCGTTTTGGGCACGTCAACAATGCTGCCTTCATTGAGATTGCGCAGGAAGCACGCCTAACTTTTGCGGAAGATCAGTTCCGCGAGCGTGGCTATGAAATCCCCGCAGTGTTTGTTCGTCACCTTGAGGTAGATTATCTACGCGCAATTTTGCCAGATACCACCAAGGCTGTTGTGGAAACTCAGGTAACCAAGCTGGGTAATACTTCTTTCCGCACTCGCCAAGAGGTCAAGGACCGCAATGGTCGTGTGTGCTGTGTGGTTGATTGCGTGCAGGTTGCGGTCAATATTCAAACTGCTGCTCCTCGTTCCATCAGCAAGGTGGAGCGCAAGGTGCTCATAGCGGTGGCAACCGATGAGGTGCAGTCGCAGGAAGCACTCGAAAAGTAGTGCTGGAAACACTTTCCGTCACCTCGGGTGCGCGCGGTCTACAAGCTTTAATCGCGCGTGCAGTTGGTTTGGACAAGATGGCTAGCGTGCGGTTCCGCCAGCTCACCCCCGATGTAGTTGATGTCTTTGTCACCACACCTTTTGGTGTGAGCGCATCGCGCCGGGTCAATGGCGTGGTGAGGCGCGATGGCGCTGCCGTTGGCGCGCAGGATTTGCTGCAGGCGCTGAGCGAAAACCGGGAAGAGATCGGTGCTGCCCGCGATGCGAGCTGGCCGGGATCATTGCCACCGGCAACAGGGTTCACGCTTATCGACGAACTCCCCACTCACGTAGTGCGCACTTTGGCAGATCAGGGACAAGCATTGGCTCGCCAATTTTCTGGTCCGATGGGCCCGCCTGCTTCGTTGATGGATCAGGAAGTTATCTCCGCAGAAGGTAATGGAAAAACCGCGCACATTCCCATGCGCACGGTCTTCACCTGTACTTCTTTGGGTCTTATCCCTGGTTTTGAAGCGCCGAATGAAGTGCCTCGTCATTTGCGTGTGTCAGTTAATGGCCGGTGGACACGCGTGGATGCTCCCTATGGCAGTGTGTATCACTCTGCTGGTTTAGGGTTGAGCGTTTTTTAGTGAAGAACTAGAACTATCGATGGCTGTGTGCCGTTTTAAGGGATCGAATATCTAGAATGGGTATTCCATCAAACGGTGTCTATCAAGCGCTTAGATGGACGTCTGAGAGGGGTTACTTCTGTGGCGTCCGAGGCTATTGAGAACCCTGTGAGTTCTCTGTTCAAGGATCCGTTACAATTGGCAGTCCACCCCTCTAAATCGAACGAATATTCGTACCTCACTGGCGGTGAGATGCAAATATTCGTTCCAAATCTGAGGCCGCCAGCGATGTGGAACGAGAATTTGCATCTTAAACAAGCTGGAGACCCAGATCGAGTGTTTACCCAATCTCAGCATCCTTCAGTTTAGCTAAGTTGCAGTTTTCGGCACGAATTTGAACCAAATTAGGGTTGAGAATTTTAGAGCAGTACCCATCCGCCCAATGCTGCTCCGGCTGCGATTGCCCACGGGGGAATTTTCCAGTGGGCAAGTCCTAGCCAGCAGACCGCTGCAATAGCTAGTGATGGAATACCTGTGATGCCGTGGGTAAAAACGGGATCGTATAACGCCGCGCCAAGGAGTCCAACAACACCTGCGTTGATGCCTGTTACGGCGGCTTGGATGCGTGGTGATTCCCGCCAGCGTCCCCAGAAATAAAGGCCACAGATACTCAATAACGCTGCGGGGAAAAAGATAGCGAGGCTGGCCAATACTGCGCCGCCGACTCCGCCATACAGTGCGCCAAGATAGCTGGCGAAGCTAAACATGGGGCCAGGGACTGCTTGGGCTGCAGAGTATCCGGAAAGAAAATCAGTCTCGTTGATAAAACCTGGCATTACCACGAGTTTTTCCAGCAGCGGAAGCACAACGTGGCCACCACCGAAAACTGTGGATCCTGCTTGAATGAAAGCCGGATAAAACCCACCCATAACAATTGCGCCGAGCAATGCGAGGATAAAAACCACGAGAGATCCGATGCCTACCCAGGCAGGCATGGCGCGTAGCGGTAGTGGGGGTGGGGAGGCGTCGATAAGCTTAGTGAAGCTGAGCGCACCGATGAGCCCAGCGATAAGGATCACGCCGAGGTGCGTGAATGCATTGGGAACAGCGAGTACGGCGATTCCGGAGGCTATCGCAATGGTCGCGGTTAGTGGTGTGGCAGCCATGGAGCGTGCCATGCCGGTGACGGCGTGAAAAACGACCGCTACTGCTGCGGCAAGGAGCCCGAGCGTCCAACCTGCGGTAGAGGCATCGAAAAGCAAAGCAAACGCCGCCATGAGTGCAAGGGAGGGCCACGTGAACATGAACCAGGCAACTGCGAGGCCGGAAAAGCCCGCGCGGTGATAGCCGAGCATCATGCCCACCTGGGAAGAACCCGGTCCTGGAAGGAGCTGGCTGAGCGCCACTATTTCGGAATATTGACGATCATCCAACCAACTCCGGCGCTCCACAAACTCATTGCGAAAATAGCCCAAATGCGCGGTGGGGCCGCCGAACGCGCTAAAGCCTAGAACACCGAAGCTTCGGGCGATTTCTACAATACGATTCACAGGCGATTAGCTTATGGCCAAAACTGTGAACCGGCAGAAGTTAAGCCTGCTGGTGTGGATCAGGGTTGGCATTAATCAACATATCCGCAGCACGCAGCATATGCTCCCAAATTGCCTCACGCTGAGTTGGGGTGAGCTCTACGCCATCAAGTGCATTGGACATGAGCTCTAACCAGCGCTCCGCAGCTGTGACGCCGATGGGATAATGAGCGTGGCGCATGCGTAAACGAGGATGTCCACGCTGCTCCTGGTAATCTTTCGGACCGCCCCAATATTGGCTCAGAAACATCTTCAGGCGTTGTTCTGCACCTTCAAAATCATCTGGTGGATACATTGGTCCTAAAATGTCGTCCTGGGGGACCTGCTCATAAAAACGGTGGACGATGAGAGAAAAAGTCTCCTCACCGCCCACTTCATCATAAAAATTCTCAGGGGTAGTCATGGCATACATTCTATACGTGGGCGATTAGTGTGTTGCTCATGTCTGAAACAGCTTTGACACTGGATCATGTGACCGTTCGACGTGGCGCAAAATTGCTTCTCGACGACATCTCCCTGACCATTCCCCAAGGCTCGCATTGGGCGGTACTTGGCCCAAATGGGGCGGGCAAAACCACCATCCTGAAGATCGCCGCCACTTTGCTGTATCCCTCGGAAGGTACCGCAGATATTTTGGGGCATCGCTTTGGTCGGGTTGATACACGTGAATTGCGTAAAACAATCGGGCTGGTTGATCCAAAACAAAAGTTCAGCAACCTACCGGCGCAAGAAATTGTGTTGTCGGGGCTGACTGCGTCCAATGGTGTGCTGCCTCGGTGGAGTGCCACCGCTGCCCAGTTAAACCACTGCGCAGAGATGATAGAGCTCGTGGGGATGACAGCTCGGGCAGATCGCATGTGGGCTGATATGAGCCAGGGAGAAAAAGCACGCACTCTGATTGCTCGCGCATTAATCATCGAACCAGCATTGCTGCTGCTCGATGAGCCAACCACTGGCCTTGACCTGCCAGGTCGGGAAACTTTGCTAAAAGTAATTGATTCTTTAAGAGCCTCGATGCCGGCGCTGACAACAGTGATGATCACCCACCATGTAGAAGAAATCGCCGCATCAACAACTGATATTTTGATGCTGAAAGATGCACGCGTATTGGCTAGCGGACCAGTGTACGAGATCATGACACCTGCCAATTTGGGTGCTCTTTATGACATGTCGGTTGTGCTGGAAACTGTGCGGGGTAGATGGTTTGCCTTTGAGGGCTTCTAATAAAGGTCTCTGCATTAAACCAGACCGAATTTGCACAAAAATGGACAGCTTGGTCTATCATTGCCAGAAGACCAGCCTTTTATGGGCAAAACATTAAAGTTTCAGGAGTTGATCTACCTTGTCTTTTGACCCAAACACCCAGGGTTTCTCCACTGCATCGATTCACGCTGGGTATGAGCCAGACGACTACTACGGTTCGATTAACACTCCGATCTATGCGTCTACTACATTTGCGCAAAATGGCCCTAACGAGCTGCGTAAGGGCTATGAGTACACCCGCGTTGGAAACCCCACCATCGTGGCATTGGAACAAACCGTTGCTGCTCTAGAGGGCGCACAGTACGGCCGCGCTTTTTCTTCAGGCATGGCTGCAACTGATATCTTGTTCCGTATTTTGCTCAAGCCAGGCGATCACATCGTCTTGGGCAATGACGCATACGGTGGAACCTACCGTCTGATCGATACTGTGTTTTCCGCATGGGGCATTGAATACAGCGTTGTCGATACCTCTGTTGTTGAAGAGGTCAAGGCAGCAATCAAGGACAACACCAAGCTGATCTGGGTGGAAACTCCAACCAACCCAGCCTTGGGCATCACTGATATTGCAGCTGTTGCACAACTGACTGAAGGCACTAACGCCAAGCTAGTTGTTGACAATACTTTTGCCTCCCCATACCTACAGCAGCCACTCAAGCTGGGCGCTCACGCAGTGCTTCATTCCACCACCAAATACATTGGCGGACACTCTGACGTTGTCGGTGGCCTTGTTGTCACCAACGAGCAGTCACTGGATGAAGAACTACTGTTCATGCAGGGTGGCATCGGACCAATCCCATCAGTCTTTGATGCGTATTTGACTGCCCGTGGCTTGAAGACTTTGGCGGTGCGCATGGATCGCCACTGCGACAACGCAGAAAAGATCGCGGAATTCTTAGATTCTCGCCCAGAGGTATCCACCGTGCTGTACCCAGGTCTGAAAAATCACCCAGGACATGAAGTTGCCGCAAAGCAGATGAAGCGCTTTGGCGGCATGATTTCAGTTCGTTTCGCAGGCGGCGAAGAAGCAGCGAAGAAGTTCTGTACCTCCACCAAACTGATCTGTTTGGCTGAGTCTTTGGGCGGTGTGGAATCCCTTTTGGAACACCCTGCCACCATGACCCACCAATCAGCTGCTGGTTCTCAGCTTGAGGTGCCTCGCGATCTGGTACGCATCTCCATTGGTATTGAAGACATCGAAGACCTGCTCGCAGATGTCGAGCAGGCCCTCAATAACCTTTAATTATTTGGCTGCGAGCAGCTTTTCAATGAAAGCAATGCGCGCATCCACCATGTAGCCGAAGAGTTCGTCCGAAGATTGGACGGACTCTTCAATTGCTTGATAGATCAGTGGAGCATCGACGTCAGGGTTTTGTTCCAACCACGGCTTAGGCACTGGATGGAATGCACCGGCACGGTCTTCTTCTGGGCGATTATCGTAGTTGTAATCAGAAGTCAGGGTGAAGCTAAAGACATCAGCCAGCATCATTTCTCGGACAATGGTTGCTTCCTTAAGGGAAAGGCCAATGCCGGTGAAGAAGTGAAGAGTCTTTTCTGCTCCTGCGATGCGCAGTGGAGACGTGCCCTGGGGCGAGATTTGTTCATCCAATCCGATCAAAAGTACACGAGGGGCTTCGCGGAATTGATCGCGCAGAGCGTTCCAAAGCGTGTCCACTGAACCGCGCCAATCCTCAGGTTCGAGATCTGGAAGCTCAATATCATCAATGATGCGTACCCAGACGCGGTCGATGATTTCCTGACGGTTTAATACATGGTTATACAATGCTCGTGGGGTGACACCCATATCTCGGGCAAGGCGGTTCATTGTTACTGCGGTAAATCCTTCACGGCCCGCAATTTTTAAGGTGCGATCAACTATGGATTCGACAGAAAGAATGCGTTGGGTAGGACGGCCAGGACGGCGTCCGGTAGTGGAGGTGGCTGCCAAATTTGGTGACACGGCTGGTTTCATAGTTTCGCTAGGCATGTTAATTGAGATTACGCTTTGTTGGGCAATACGACCAGCAAATCGCAAAAATACTGGACATATCAACTAAAATCCCTGAATAAAACATCTATCATTAGTTTTACACAGAGAATTCATACGAAAGGTTGACAATGAAAAACAAGATCGCGGTCGTTTCTGGAGCCACCGGAGGCATGGGAATTGAGATCGTAAAAGACCTCGCGCGCGACCATATCGTTTACGCGTTGGGCCGAAATGCGGAGCAACTTGAGGCGCTTGCAGAGATCGAAGATGTGGAAATTGTGGAGACCGATATCATCGCGGATGTCTTGGGTGCAGGGAGCGTCGGAAAGCTAGAAAACCTAGACCGCGTGGACACCCTGGTGCATGCTGCAGCGGTAGCGCGTGATACGACAGTGGAGGCTGGAAGCGTTGCCGAATGGCATGCGCATCTTGATCTCAACGTGATTGTCCCGGCAGAATTGAGCCGTCAACTGCTTCCAGCTTTGCGTGCTGCTTCAGGACATGTCATCTTCATCAATTCCGGTGCTGGCAATGGACCGCATCCAGGCAACACCATCTATGCAGCAAGCAAGCATGCGCTTCGCGGTCTTGCAGATGCCTTCCGCAAAGAAGAAGCCAACAACGGCGTCCGCGTTACAACTGTGAGCCCTGGCCCAACCAACACCCCAATGCTGCGCGGTCTGATGGATTCACAGGGCCAAGAATTCCAGCCTGAGCTCTATATTGAGACAAAAGAAATCGCCAACGCAATCAGGTTTGTGATTGACGCTGGCGAAACCACCCAAATTACCAATGTGGACGTGCGCCCACGTGTGGAATTAGGGGATCGAAAAGCCTAATTCTTAAGAGGCCTCTACTGGAATTTCTTCGGTAGAGGCTTGCTTACGGCCTGTCGCTAGTTTGCGAGCCATACCAATAAGGCCCGGAACAATTGAGATAAACACGATCAGCAAGAAAATAAGATCAATATTGTTGCGCACGAAATCGAACTGACCCAGCGCAGCACCCAAAGCAACCACACCAGCGCCCCACAAAATGCCACCAATCACGTTGTAAATGAAGAAGGTGCGGTAACGCATACCCGCCATACCAGCAACAAGCGGTGCATAGGTGCGCACAATTGGCACGAAACGGCACAAAATAATGGTCACAGGGCCATGCTTTTCAAAGAACTCCTCAGTCTGCTTGAGGTATTCCTGCTTGAAAATTCGACCATCAGGACGGTTAGTTAGCCGTGGGTGGAACTTATGGCCAATCCAATAGCCCACCTGATCACCAAGAATCGCAGCGATGGGGCACAACACAAGCACGAGCCACAATGGGGCAAAAGGATCAGCCTGGTTCGCCAGCAATCCGCCTGTGAAAAGCAATGAATCACCAGGCAGAAGTGGGAAAAGTAATCCTGATTCAATGAAAACAATGGCAAGCATGGCAGGCAGGATGAAACTGCCGAAAGGGCCAGAGCCGGAAAGCAGTTCCATAGGGTCGAGCCAGGATGGACCTAGCGCAACCTGGGAGACAGAATCTGCGAGAGTAAAAATCATGGTGGTCAGCGTACTCCTGCATGAAGAAATTTCTAATAGGAAAAATGCAGTTGTGAAGAAAAATGGGTGATTTCTCAGGGCGTTGTGATCCACGAGCTAGATCACAAAAACCTCCACCAGAAGTTTTTAAAAGGAGAAAACCTCCAGTGGAGGGAGGCGTCGAAAAGCGAAATCTTTAGACCTTTATGAGCTCTTCCTGTGCAGCCGGCTGCGGCATGAGTGCCATTTTTGCCTGTTCGCCGTCCAGTTCAGCATCGGATTCTTCATCGTAGACGTGCAGATCCGTACTAGTGCGAAGCGGCTTGATGTGGTCGATGATAAGGACAAGCGCTAAGGACACCGCACCCCAGATGAGGAGCGTATAAAGATGCCCGCTGACATTATCGCCATCGAAGTACAGGATTGAGCGGATGGTTTCCACGGCTGCCGGCATCGGCTATTTGTGGTGTCGGTGGTCAACGCCCTGCGCTGAAAAATCTGGATAAGATTCCAGATTTCATCCCGCGGTCCTGTTGGCTCTTACTGCGCGAATAATCTGAAGCACCGCGATACCAATCAATCCGTAGAACACAAGGGTGTAAAGCCAGTGACTGTGGGTGGTGATCATAAATTCCGGATTATCGGTGACCCAGTAGGAGCAGCGCATCCCCACTGGGAAAATTTCCAATCCACTGGACCACCCGATGGTGGGAGGAAAACTGTCAGTGGGAGAAGACGTCACAGGCGGAAACCAGTCGTCGGGCAGCCCATCTGGCACATAGCCGTCTCGTAGAGTACAGGTATAGCCGGGATAGTCGTTGAAATCATCAACAGCGGTCCAGGCGAGAACGCCGAGCGCACCAATGCTCGTAAAAATCGCCGACATGGTGGCGGACACCCGAATGGTGCTGCGCTGACGGGCGTGGAACGAGAAATATGTAGGAACCGCCCACATCGCGAAAGGCACCACGAAAGCAAAAAGCAGCGCGAGAAAATACATCGCCATCATGATCTCCATTTCTCTTCGAGCGCAACTCCACTCCTAAAGAGCTGACTGGTTTCACTACTATAGGGCGGATCTTACAATGAAGGTTTACGCTCTGGGCTGTGGCGAACGGGCCCGACCCCCCAGAAAGTGGACGAATGCAGAATAGATAACAAGGAGTGGAAGAAGCTTGCGCAGCGCACGGCTAGCAGGCGCAGCATTAGCTCCCACGACGATCATCATGAAGCCAGACAAAATCCAACCCATAGCAATGTACATGGAGACAGTACCCATGGAATCGATAGTTAGCAGCGGTGCAATATCTTCTTCAACCACAGGGATCTGCTCCGCTGACATTACTTGGCTAAATACCTGACCAACAACCATTTTTGCACTGCTGTTGCCGGACTGGTTGGTGATAATAGTTGCCTGTGGAACGTCCATAGAAGGCAGAACCAGAGCGCTCACAAGATTACGGTTAGCCACCAGCTGCCTGGTTTCTTCCGTATTATCACTGGCCTCAAAAACGAAGAGACCCTCCATGTTTTCTTCCAGACCCGCAATGGTCTGCTCGGCCTGTTCAATAGTCTGGCCAACTACTGCAACCGGCATATCCTTTGAGCCTGGCTCATGCATTGCACCCAACATGACGGTGAGCATCATGGACACCATGACGAAGGGGAAAATGAAGAGGTAAAGATAGCGCAGGGCGGATTCAATCGGTGGATGCACCCTAGGACTAGGGCTCAACCTGCCTTAGAAAAGCGCTCCCGAAATAGCATTTTCAATAGCCTGCGCAGCTGCTTCAATGGCATCAAGCAAAGCGTTGATTTCTTCTTCGCTTGACGTCAACGGCGGTGCGATGTGGAAGCGGTGGCCGGAAATCATTGGCCACACACCATGCTTCTTAAATGCTTCGGCACCGGCCGCCATGGCATCTGCGCTAGCTGGAGTTTTGGCAGCAGCATCGGAAACAAATTCCATAGCCCAGAAGAATCCCACGCCACGAACATCGCCGATTACGTCCTTGGATTCAGCCAATGCACGAAGGCGAGGTTCGATTACTTCGGAACCAAGGGCAGCAACGCGAGGGATGATTTCTCCCTCTGCATAAATATCTAGGGCGGCCTTTGCTGGAGCAACTGCCAATGGGTGTCCGGAATAGGTGAGGCCACCGGAATAAGCGGTATCGCCAAAGGTATCGCGAATTTCCTGAGTCATGATGACACCACCCAGTGGGACATAACCTGCGTTGACTCCCTTGGCGAAAGCGATCATGTCTGGCTGGAAGTTTTCGCCAGCGTGCTCGTAAGCAAAGAGTTTTCCAGTGCGACCAAAGCCCACCATGACTTCGTCCGCGATGAACAAAATGCCGTGCTTATCGCATAGTTCGCGCACACCATTGAGGTAGCCAGCTGGTGGAACGATGATTCCGGAGGAGCCAACCACTGGTTCCAGAACGATCGCGGCGATCATGTTGGCGCCTTCGAATGCGATGACATCTTCCAGGTGCTTTAAAGCGCGTTCGCTTTCTTCAGCTTCTGAGGTGGCGAAGAAAGAAGAACGGTACAGGAACGGTGCCCAGAAATGGTAGATATCGCCATCTGTAGTGGGGTTACCCAAACGGCGGTTTTCTCCGGTGAGCATCATCGAGGAACCAGTTGCGCCGTGGTAGCTGCGGTATGCGGACAGGATTTTATTGCGTCCAGTGTGCAGTCGTGCCATGCGGATTGAATGTTCTATGGCATCTGCACCGCCGTTGGTGAAGAACACCTGGGAGAAATCCCCGGGGGTCATGTCGATGATTTGGGCTGCCACATCAGAACGGACATCGTTGCCGAATGCAGGGTTGATATTGGTCAGGCGTGTTGCTTGGTGCTGGATTGCCTGAACCAAACGAGAGTTGTTGTGTCCCAAGTTTGCGGAGACGAGCTGTGAGCCCATGTCGAAAAAGGTGTTGCCATCGAAGTCGTAGAGCGTTGATCCTTCGGCTGCTGCCCAAACTTTGGGGCTGATCTTGTTTTGTGCGGACCATGAGTGGAAGACGTGTGCGCGATCATTATTAAATGCGCGCTTTTCCTCTTCCTTTGCTTGTGCAGACCCGAATTCGATGAATTCACCAGCGAAATTGGTGTAACCCTTCAATGACAACGCAGTTCACTCCCCAAAGATTAATCAGTCAGTATGTATCCCACACCCTAGATCAACCCGAGGTGTCTTAACACGTGAACGGCAGTTTTATCCGTTTCTTGCAGCATCAGGGGGTTGGTTCCGGGCATGGGGGAGATGGTGGTATCTGGCAATTGCCCATAGGTGGGGATGCCAATCAAATGCACGCGTGGATCTAAGTTTCCATTTGGATGCACGAGTAAACGGGTGGCTGGGTCAACTTCGGGGGAACCAGTTGGTGCTGCGGTGCCGTCGGTGGAGTAGTCGTTGAATGCGCGTACTCGGCCAGCTTCTTCTAGTGATAGTGCAAGGGGATCGGCGCTGCGGCGGACATCGGGGTTGTGCATCCAGGCATCAACCAGGACGTCTGCGCGCACGGGTGCATCGCCGGTGGTGGTGGAGGCCAGCTGCCACTGTCCGTTATGGACGCTGAGTCGCGGGCGGGCGCCGATGAAGTGGGCGAGGCCAGCGTCGATAAGCGCAAGTAGTTCGCGGGTGCGGAAAAGTGGAGGGCCGGAGCCGACCATTTGGCCAATCGCCATGACGGCGGCGAAGCGGTTGCGCCTGGATTCGAAAGTGAATCGGCCTTCCGCGCCCAGGATGGAGCTGGGTTTGCGGGCAGCGGAGATTGACCAGAGCGCAGATTTGAGCGGGCTGTCCCAGGCGAGTACAGCGTGGCGAATATCGCGGGCCAGACCATCGGCGATACGAGTGGTCAGCGCCTCAGCGCTTTCATTAAT
The DNA here is from genome assembly GCF_001643015.1 of Corynebacterium crudilactis. NCBI lineage: Bacteria > Bacillati > Actinomycetota > Actinomycetes > Mycobacteriales > Corynebacteriaceae > Corynebacterium > Corynebacterium crudilactis. The sequence continues at coordinate 2,345,086 of NZ_CP015622.1, read as the reverse complement.
TCCCGCGAGCGGAAATTCCCAATCCTGCAGGTCAAAGCCTTCAGCCGCATGTGCTGCGAGGGCTTTAGGCAGCTTATCGACGTCCACCTCATCAATAATCTCCACAATTTTATCCAGACTCGTGTGGATAGCTTCTGGATTGACCCGGTTGAGGGTTTCATAAAAAGCTTCATAGGAATCGCGTGCCACAGCAGGCCATACTTCCATATCGTAATTAATGGATGCGACACCACGGTTTTGTGCATTGATTGCTGCAATGACAGCCTTGAGACGCGCCAGTTTGGCTCCCGGTGGCAAGGACTTATAATCAGATTTTGGAAGGTAGGGGTAGCCGCGTCCGGAAGAAATAACAAAGTGTGGCTCTTGCCCCGAGGCTTCATAGCGTAGTCCGGAACGAGTGCTGGGATCCTCATGGAAAACGCCGCCACGATCAATGGTGGTCAGCGCCATGATATCGAAAAATCCCATGCCCAAACCGCGCACGAGTACTTCTTCGCCTGCCGGAATGATGCTGGCGTTTTGTACCACCGGGTTTCCGGGTTTCACCCAGGCAAGATTGGAATGCTCTTCCAGTGCTGCCATGATCGATTGTTCTTCCGCATTTGGAGCAGGCGTTTGCCATCCGATGGATAGCACTGTGGAATCAACAGAAATCATCTCGGCATTATCTAGAGTGATGACATCGTGCTCGCCATCTTCACGCAGGCCAATTGCGCGAGCATGATGCTGTTCTACCTTCACCCACTCGGGCAATAAATGTAGTGCGACATCAAAAGCCCATCGCAAATATGCGCCATACAGTGCGCGTGAAGGATTTGATTGGATAACGGTGTTGCTTAGTTCTTCCCTAAAATCCTCCGCAACAGAAATCTCTGGGGGGTAGGTGCGGAAAAGCTCAATGGCCTTTTCTGGGATGCCACTTAAATCTGCATCTCCGCGCAGGAGCCGGATCCAATCAAATTGCAGGGGTCCTTCCACAACGGGTGAGATCACTGTAGAACCAGGTTCTGTGAAAAGCGTGACGGCACCGGCCAGCGTGTTCATGCATAATGTGCGTGTTTGATCAGTGCGCCAAATGCTGCCTGCACCCATCTGAGATTTTTCAATGAGGTGGATGGTGAGTTCAGAGTCGGGCTGTGGCGCATGATTGAGGGCTGCTGCGATCCTTTCGAGTACAGAAATACCCCTGGGGCCAACCCCGACGATGGCCACGTGCTTGTTATTGGTGCTCACAAAAAACTCCTGCTCAACGAAAAATGCACTGCGTTAATGGTCTTACTTAGACCACTCAGTCTAATCCAATATACCGCTTGGTCTAAAAGTGTGTTAAGTTCTGGTGAATAAATTAATTAACGCGTAAACAAACTTAAATGATTCACTGGAGGTAAGCCTAGTGTTTAAAAAGCACAGGCACGGTCTTGGCTCCCCCGAGACCAAACCGCGCTCAAGAGCCCGCAAGCTCGCAACAGTCACTGCCGCTACGCTGGCAGGATTAGCTATTTTGTCCGGCTGCACTGCCCAGCCCACAGAAACAGAAGACAACACTCTTACCTACTTAGAGCCACAGTTCTTCCGCACGCTGTATCCGCCATCAGCAGGTTTTTATCCAAACGGCAGCGTAGTGAACAACATTGCAGACCGCTTGCTCTACCAAGATCCCGAAACCTTAGAATTAAGCCCATGGATTGCCACTGAACTGCCGGAAATCAATGAGGATGCGACTGAATTTACATTCAATATTCGCACCGATGTCACCTACTCCGATGGCACCCCCTTGACTGCAGAAAACGTAGTGAAAAACTTCGATCTCTACGGTCTCGGTGATAAAGACCGTCGACTCACGATTTCTGAACAGATCACCAATTATAACCACGGCGAAGTAGTAGATGAGGACACTGTCCGCTTCCACTTCACTGAACCTGCACCAGGTTTCGCCCAAGCTACCAGCTCCTTCAATGCTGGTCTTTATGCCGATGCCACCTTGGATTTCGCCAATGAGGAATTCGCCCCGGGCAACGCTGAAAATATCATCGGATCCGGTCCATTTGTGATCACTGATGAAACCTTAGGTACTAACCTCACCCTGTCTGCTCGTGAAGATTATGACTGGGCTGCACCAGCACGCGAGCACCAAGGTCGCGCCAAACTTGATGCTGTCAACTATGTGCTTGCCGGTGAAGAATCTGTGCGCATCGGTGCAGTTGTTGCAGGACAAGGTGATATTGCCCGTCAGATTGAAGCTCCAGTGGAAGCACACCTGAAAAATGAAGGCATCACCATCATTTCAGCTGCCACCAATGGTGTGAACAACAGCTTCAACTTCCGTTTCAAAGATGAACTACTGTCTGATATCCGAGTACGCCAAGCTCTGATCCACGCGATTGACCGTGAAAAGATCATGCGCGTGTTGTTCAGTGAGTCCTACCCACTGGCTACCTCCGTGCTGGGGAAAAACGCATTGGGCTATAAAGAGCAGGTCGACGCTTATATCTATGACGTCGATAAAGCAGTAACACTGCTCGATGAAGCTGGCTGGACATTAGATGACGATGGCATGCGACGCAAAGATGGAGAACTACTAGAACTCACCTTCAATGAAGCACTGCCACAGCCTCGTTCACGTGAAGTAGTCATCATGGTTCAAGAACAACTCGGTGAACTGGGTATCAAGGTCAATCTCAATCCAGGTGATCAAGCATCACAGGATGCGGATTCCAAGGAACTAGGAAAAATCCAAGTCCGACACACCATGGTGGGTCGTGCTGATTATGACGTACTGAAATCCCAGCTGTATTCCACCAACCGCAATGAGCTGCTCAACATGACTGAATCCATGGATATTGGGGATCCTCATTTGGAAGAGCTTTTGATGGCCATTGCATCCAGCCCCAGGGAAGCTGATCGTGCCGCAGCTTCTGCAGCCGCACAGGATTACATCACTGAACAAGCCTATGTGCTGCCACTTTTTGAAGAACCAGTTGTCTACGGCGTGCAGCCTTATGTCAAGGGATTTAGCCCTGAAGTAATCGGACGCCCAAGCTTTTATGAGACCTACATTGACCATTCCAGTGAGGAGGAATAAATGACTACCTCGCAGATTCTGCGCCGCATTGGCCAAGCCATTTTAGTCTTGTTGGTCACCTTTACTTTGGCGTTTATCATGCTTTCTGCTCTTCCAGGAGATGCTGTTACCGCAAGGTATTCCAGCCCTGATCTAGGTCTGTCACCAGAACAGATTGCTCAAATCCGAGATTCCTATGGGGCTGATGAATCGCTGCTCGCGCAGTATTTCACCACCTTGGGTGGCTTCTTGGTGGGTAATTTCGGTTATTCCGTACAAACCGGAACTGCTGTTGCCACCCAACTGACTGAAGCCCTACCTGGCACATTGACCTTGGCTATTTTGGCTTTTCTTTTGGCAGCAGTGCTGGCATTGGTTATTTCCATCTTGGCCACTATGGATCGTTTTGCATGGATCAAGGGCTTCTTCCAAGCACTTCCTCCATTCTTCGTGTCTTTGCCAAGTTTCTGGTTGGGCATCATTTTGATCCAGGTTGTGTCCTTCCGTCTCGGTTGGGTTCCAGTCATTGGAACCACTCCGATCCAGGGATTGATTCTGCCTACGATCACGTTGTCTATTCCGATCGCAGCGCCTTTGGCCCAGGTACTGATTCGTTCTATTGAAGAAGTAAAAACACAGCCTTTCATCGCAGCTGTTCGTGCACGTGGTGCTGGTGAAATGTGGATCTTCTTCCGCAATGTACTGCGCAATGCGCTGTTGCCAACGTTGACCATCGCGGGCATTTTGTTCGGCGAATTGGTCGGTGGAGCCGTTGTGACTGAAGCAGTGTTCGGTCGTGCTGGTCTTGGCCAGATGACTGTTAATGCTGTGGCTTACCGTGACATGCCAGTGATGCTTGCAATCGTGGTTGTTGCCGCTGCTGTTTATGTTTTGATCAATCTCATCGTGGACTTACTATATCCAGTCCTCGATGCCCGTCTGCGCCGCAGAGAAAGGGCATAAGACTTTATTATGAGTAATCCTCCTATTTCTCCTAAAAAGCCAGTTTCCGCCAATCCTCGAACTGGATCAGCTGACCCGGCGCGCAAGCGCAAAGGTCTAGGAAATCCTTGGACTAAGCCTGCAACAGTGATTTCTATCGTGGTGCTGGCTATGGCTGTGTTGATGGCACTTATCCCTGCTCTGTTTACCTCGCAAAATCCATTTAATGGTGATGATGTCGCGTTGCTGGAGCCAAGTGGCACGCACTGGTTTGGTACGGATTCTGTGGGCCGTGATCTATACAGTCGTGTGGTTTATGGCGCGAGAGAAACCTTGTTGGGGGCTCTCATCGCAGTGTTGGTTGGTCTGATTGTGGGCACACTGCTTGGGCTTGTGGCTGGTGCACAGCGCGGTTTGGTTGACACTGTGTTGATGCGTTTTGTGGATGTGTTGTTGTCTATCCCTGCATTGCTGCTTAGCCTGACTGTTATTATTTTGCTGGGCTTCGGCACGATGAATGCTGCGATTGCTGTTGGTATTACGTCAGTGGCAACCTTTGCGCGTCTTGCGCGTTCTCAGGTGATGACGGTTGCTGGTTCTGATTTTGTGGAAGCAGCATACGGTTCTGGTGGAACTCAGATGCAGGTGTTGTTCCGTCACATTCTGCCTAACTCATTGACTCCTGTGTTGGCTTTGGCTGCGCTGCAATTTGGTTCGGCTATTTTGCAACTGTCTGTCTTGGGCTTCTTGGGTTATGGTGCACCTGCACCAACACCAGAGTGGGGTCTGCTCATCTCTGATGCACGTGATTACATGGCTACGTCATGGTGGCTGACTGTTCTGCCTGGTTTTGTCATCATCGCTGTGGTGATGTCTGCTAATTACTTAAGTCGCATCATCCAGAAGGAGGCATAGAAAATGTCTACTCCCTTGTTAGAGATCGAAGATCTCGTTGTCTCCTATCAGACAGCTAAAGGTTTAGTTCATGCTGTCAACAACGTCAGTCTTGAGGTGCATCCGGGGCAGATCACGGCGATTGTGGGTGAGTCTGGTTCGGGTAAGTCCACCACGGCGCAAGCTGTGATTGGTTTGTTGGCGGATAATGCAGAAGTTGATTCTGGCCGGATTTCCTTTAAAGGCAGTTCCCTTGTGGGGCTGAGTTCCCGTGAGTGGAAGAGCGTTCGCGGTACCAAGATTGGTTTGATTCCACAGGATCCGAATAACTCTTTGAACCCAGTGAAGACGATTGGTGCTTCAGTGGGGGAGGGTTTGGCTATCCATAAGCGTGGTACTGCTGCGGAGCGTAAAAAGAAGGTCATTGAGCTTCTAGAGCGCGTGGGTATTGATAACCCAGAAGTGCGCTATGACCAGTATCCACATGAGCTTTCTGGCGGTATGAAACAGCGCGCGTTGATTGCTGCTGCTATTTCGTTGGAGCCTGAGTTGATCATCGCGGATGAGCCAACTTCTGCGCTTGATGTGACAGTGCAGAAAATTATTTTGGATCTGTTGGAGGATATGCAGCGCGAACTGGGCATGGGTATTTTGTTCATCACCCATGATCTGGCGGTCGCAGGTGATCGTGCGGATCATATCGTCGTCATGCAAAAAGGTGAGGTGCGGGAAAGCGGTTTCGCTGCTTCGGTCTTGACCGATCCCCGGCATGAATATTCTAAGAAGCTGCTTGCCGACGCGCCCTCCCTCACCATCGGCGAGATCCCCGCGCGAGTACCGGCCGTAGATCCAGAGGTTGCTCGGGCTAAAGGCCCGCTGCTGGTCGTGGATAATTTCCGCAAGGAATACCAGCGCGGCAAAGAAGAAGTATTTGTTGCAGCCAATGATATTTCCTTCGATGTGCTACCTGGAACTACTCACGCCATCGTTGGTGAATCTGGTTCTGGCAAGACCACGTTGGGTCGTGCCATTGCGATGTTTAATACCCCAACTTCTGGTTCCATTTCTGTGGGTGGCACCGATATCACGAAGCTGTCGGCATCGAAGAAGCGGGAACTGCGCCAGCAAATTCAGCTGGTGTACCAAAACCCGTATTCTTCCCTGGATCCTCGCCAAACCATCGGTAGCACGATTGCAGAACCGCTGCGCAATTTCACCAAGGTGAGCAAAAAGGACGCCGAAGCCAAGGTTGCTCATTACCTTGAGCTGGTTGCGCTGGATCCAGCGCTGGCGAGCAGACGCTCACGAGAGCTTTCCGGCGGTCAACGCCAGCGTGTGGCCATTGCGCGCGCAATGATTTTGGAACCAGAGCTGGTTGTGTTCGATGAGGCTGTTTCTGCCCTCGATGTGACTGTGCAGGCTCAGATTCTGCGTCTGCTTGATGATCTGCAGCGCGAACTCGGACTGACCTACGTGTTCATTTCCCATGACCTGGCTGTTGTCCGAGAAATCTCTGACACTGTTTCTGTCATGAGCCGCGGCAACCAGGTAGAACTTGGCAAAACAGCCGATGTGTTTAACAATCCGCAAACTGAATTCACCAGTCGCCTCATCGACGCGATCCCAGGATCGCGCTATCGTGGTGGCGAACTTAATCTCGGACTTTAGGAGCAAAGTTTTATAATGTCAGATCTTATCGACATGCTGGTTGGAGAAGACCTCCCACAGTTGCGTGACAACCGTCCCCAAGCTCGTGATAATGCGCAAAAGAGCTTCGAAGCACTGCTTGAGCCAGTCAACCCAGGCACCTTCAGCTTTGGCGAACGCTACGCAGTAGCAACCTATGTTGCAGGCCTGCACCAGTTCGCCCCGGCAGTAGATCTCTACCAAGACTTGCTTCTCGACGATGCCCCAACCACTCTGGCACACGCGGTCTCCGATGCCATCGACCAGGGATTGTCCGAGGGACCTTACGGCACCTACCGTGAACCAGGCTTAGCAGCTGAATCCCAGCCAGGTGGATCTGTACGCAATGATGCATCCACCTTGGGTGAGCGTCTAGCTGCTGCATTCGATTATGCACACCTGTTGGTTTTCCACCCTCGCGATTCCCGCCCTGAGGTTTTGGGCAGGCTTTCTGGTGCTGGATGGAGTGCAGATGACACCGTGTCACTGGCCCAGCTGATTTCTTTCCTCACTTTCCAGCTGCGCGTGGCTTATGGTTTGCGCACATTAAATGGTGAAGAAATCCAAGCACAAGGCGTTCAACTTAACGCTCCAGAAGCTGAGTGGGAGCTGTCCAACGTAGGTTTTGAGATCGCCACCTATGAAGAACTCAACCGTCCAGAAGCCTTTGTTAACCACTCTTTGGGCTGGAAATCATGGGTTCCACCAGTAGAAAAAGCAGATCTTACTGAAGAACAGCTGGATTCACTCATCCAGCCACAGCGTGCAGATATGCCTTATTTCCGACTGCTTGCCCGCGATCCTGCAGCATTGAAGGCTCGTACGTTGACCGATCTAGACATCTTCTTCAACACTGATGGAGAAGGAATGGGTCGTGCAGAGCGCGAACTCGGCGCAACGGTTACCTCGCGCTACAACGGCTGTGTTTACTGTGCCTCTGTACACGCTGGCCGTGCACAAGAAGAATCTGGACGAGCCGATGATGTCAATGCACTTTTGGGCAGCATCGACGCCGACCTGGGCTCTGAACAGTGGAATGTTATCCGCGATGCAGCCCGGGCGCTGACTTCCACACCAGCTGCCTTCAACCAAGGATGCATCACCAAACTCCGCGGCGTTGGTTTCAGCGATCTGCAGATTGTTGATCTGATCAACTCTGTTGCTTTCTTCAACTGGGCAAACCGCCTGATGTTGTCACTTGGTGAGCCAGAAGTACCAAAGCGTTTCCTCTAGACCACAAAAACGTACTACCCCCCTGCCTAACCCATATAAGGATTGAGGCAGGGGGTTTTCGCATAGATTAGGAACTCATGAAGAAACTGCAAATGGCGGCCATTTTGGTCGGTGGCTTTGTCGGACCTTTTACCGGGCAAGCGCTCGCAGTAGTCTTGCCGGAATTTGCAGATACTTTTAATATCAGCGTCGGCCAAGCCGCACTGACTATCACGGCATATCTGTTGCCGTTTGCCAGCACCATGTTGATTTCTGGTCGTCTTACGAGGAAAGTACATCCGCATAAAGTGGTGCGGGCTGCCTATATTGCCACGCTTCCCTTGGCACTATTGCTGCTGATCACACCATCGTGGGAGCTTTTCCTCATCGCCTATGCTCTCATCGGTGTTGCTAATGCCTTTACTACGCCAGTGCTGCAAATTATGTTGCGTGAACTAGTCCCACCCAATGCACTCGGCAAAGCGTTAGGTACTTATGCCGCAATGCAATCCCTCGGCATGCTCTCTGCACCATTAGTAGCTGGGCTATCTTCAGTAATTTCTTGGCGCTTAACCTTCCTAGTCACTGCATTAGCCTCATTATTTGTCCTGATAGCGAGACTTCCTGTGGTGCCACCACCATCTGCATCAAAGCAAAATATTTTAGGCAAGGTGCAGTGGCTTCCCACAATCATCCATATGGCATCTGGTTTTATTGTGGGTGCTGGCATCATCGGAACCGGATTCATGACATCGCTGCACGTGGGAGATCAATTCAACTTTGATGCAGCTACCCGAGGACTCGTGGTCATGTGTGGCGGCCTGGCGGCATTTTTTGCCTCCCGAAAAATCGGAGATATGGCAGACAAATTCGGGGTGCGTGCCGTGCTCATTGTCAGTGCACTTATCGGAACCGTTGCACTGGGAATTCTTCCCATCGCGCCATGGGCAATTTTGGTAGCAGTGCTCTGGGCTCTCTCTGTAGCAGCTGCCCAAGGCATTCAAGCAACCGTTAACCTAGCGGTAATCGGCAGCCCTGGTGGATCTTCCCTTTTATCTACAGTGCAAGCTTTCCGCTTCTTCGGATCCGCCGCAGCACCAGTGGTATTCCTTCCCATATATCTGGGGATTGGTTCGGCTGCGTTTTGGGTCAGCGCATTAGCGCTGTTTTTCGTAGCCGTCGCCCAGTGGCTCAACCCGCAGCGCCTGAAATTGTAGAAAAGTCGAATTCTTCGATGAGACATAGATAGCTATATTGTGAAATTTTTCCGTTTAGTGTCGCTTTCTCATTGCCAAATACATAGAGGGAATACGTACCCATTTTACGCCTTTCGGACTTTGCTGTGATTGGAATTGGGGAATTAGGTATTTTCACCAATTTACATTTGTGCAGGTAGTTAGATTATTTTTGAAGTTAGGTCACCTCAATTTATAACATTTATGTAACGAAAGGGGTCATCTATTCCAAATGTGTCTTGAGACACATAGTCTCTACGTATGCACTTAACGGAAAAAGATAAAGCCCGAATCCCTGGGCGCCTATTGGTAGTCAAGGAGCCACCAGTTGAAGATGTGGCTGAGCAAAATAATCCAAAAGTAATCGAGACAGTTTCGTCCATGCTTTTGAATATTGAACAAAATGGCATGGATGCAGTGCTCCAATATTCCCGAGATCTCGATGGCTTCAATGGAGATATTAAGATTTCGGCGAAAGAAATTAAGCAGGCAGAATCTCACCTTCCAGAAGACTTAAAAATTGCACTTCAGGCGGGAGCGGAACGCACCAAGACTTTTGCAGAGATGCAGCGGGCACGTTTACTAGATTTTGAAGATGAAGTAATTCCCGGAGTGATCTGTGGACAGAAGTACATTCCAGTAAACAATGTCGGAGCATACCTACCAGCAGGACGCTTTCCACTTTTAGCTAGCCCTTTTATGACTGTGGGAGTAGCTAAGGCTGCAGGCGTGAAGAACATTGTTTCATGCACTCCACCATCCGCGAATGGTCGACCACATCCGGCGGTTCTTTATTCTGCACACATTTCGGGTGCTGAAGAAATTTTTGCAGTCGGAGGCGTACAAGCATTGGCATCAATGGCTTTTGGCCTTTTGGATGGCACTCCATCCGACATGCTTGTGGGAGCAGGAAACGCATATGTAGCCGAAGCTAAACGCCAGCTTTATGGAAACGTTGGAATCGATGTTTTAGCAGGCCCATCAGAGGTGGCTGTTCTTGCTGATGGCACCGCGGACGCTGAGATGGTTGCGTCTGATCTCCTAGCTCAGGCGGAGCATGGACCACAATCTCCGGCTTGCCTGATCTCAACTGATGAGAAGCTCGCAAGAGAGGTGCTCATCGAGATTGATCGTCAATTAAATAAGCTTGATACACGAGAAATTGCAAGTGCTGCATGGCGTGATTTTGGCTCTATTTATGTTGTTGAAAATAGAGAATCAGCTGTTATTGCAATGGATATCTTAGCTCCAGAACATCTAGAGATTCTTGCAGAAGATCTTGATTGGTGGCTAGACAACCTTACCTGTTATGGATCTTTGTTCTTGGGCCCATGGTCAACAGTTGCTTATGCAGATAAGGGAATGTCAGGTACGAACCATGTCCTCCCGACCGCAAGGGGAGCACGTTTCACTGAAGGTTTGTCAGTTCTAGGGTTTTTGAAACAACTGACATATCAACGGGCGGATAAAGAATCGACTCGAGCACAGGCGGAGCCAGTTGTCACGATTTCTGATTTTGAAAGAATGCCAGCGCACCGAGACAGTGCACAACTCCGACTCGATCGACTCTAAATAAAAACTATTGAAGGGTGTAAAAATGTCTATCAAAAAAGTTTTAGGGGTTGCAGCTTCAGTTCTAGCTACCTCAGTTTTTCTGACTGCCTGCGGAGCTGGTAGTCAAACATCAAGTAGTAATTCTGCTGTAGCTGCTTGTGACTTCGAAAACCCGGAGCAGAAGACAACCGTGAATGTGCTTGCCTATAACTCATCGGCAATTGATCCATTCACGAATTCTATGGTCAGTAGCTGTACAAAAGATAATCTTGAAGTTCGACATGAGCCAATTGACTTCGCAGGCCAGGTTCAAAGAACTCAGGCAACGCTCGGTACAGACAACGGAACCTATGACCTTATTGAAACATATGGATTTATCCTTCCGGGGTTGGCAGAACAAGATAAAGTTCTTCCGCTGAATGACCTTTTTGAGGAGTACTCAGATCAATACACCCTTGATCAGATCAGCAGCGATCTCATGGAGCGAATGAGCTATGATGGACAGCTTTTGGCTGTCCCAATGCAAGCTCAAGCATTCACATTTGTCTATCGCCAAGATGTATTTGACGAATTGGGTCTGGAAGTTCCAACAACCTTTGCTGAAATGGAAGAAAGCGCACAGGCAATCCAAGAATCTGGAAAAATGCAGTATCCGCTTGCCCTGCCATTTTTGTCTTCTAGCGATTTGGGAACGGCCTACATTGCAGCTTTGGGATCATTAGGAAAGCAATATGTAGATGAAAGTACTGGTCGGCCAAACTTTGACTCTCCAGAATCAAAGGTTGCCTTGGAGTCTCTGAAATCTCTTACTCAGTACATGGATCCGCAAGTCCTAACTTTTGATCAGCCAAAGGTTCAACAGCAGCTATTTAATGGACAAGCAGCTATGGCGATCATGTTCTCTGGCCGAATGGTTGATCTATTGGATACTAATCAAACCAATTTGAGTGAACAGTTTGCTTTCAGCGCCCCTCCTTCAGTAGAAGCGGGAGGAAAACTCTATTCGCAAGTTTCTATTGACGGATGGTCAATCCCCAAAAATACCAAACTTGATCCCGATCTATTGTTCAACCTAATTGGAGCATCAGTTTCAGAAGAGGCCTCAAAAGAATCAATCCCTGCGGCTTATCCAGCTCGCGAAGGTATTGCAAATTCAGAAAACATGCCCTACGCAGTTGCCGTGGAAGAGAGCATTTCAGGTGCACCGGAACCTCAGATCGTTCCATGGGCAGCAGATATGAGTAATGAGACTATCAATGTTCTGGCGCAGATTATCTCTGGTCAAAAGCAGGTTGACCCAGGAATGGCTGAAATGCAACAGATCGCTGAAGGCGTGATGGAGAAGTACTAATGCTCGACTGACGGAATGGGGCTCCATCCGTTGCGAACAAACTTCGATGAAACGCCAACAAAGAATGGGTGAGCGATGTGAAGCGTAGAGAATTTTGGATTCTAATGGGTCCAAGTCTCGTAATCATGATCGGACTTTTAATAGTCCCACTTTATAAAACAATACGTTGGAGCTTTGAGGAAGTTAGTTATGGCTCACCAGGAACGTGGGTTGGACTAGATAACTATTCTCGTGCATTAACAGATGATCGATTCTTGAGCGCTCTTGTTTTTACAACTGGGCTTACGATTACCACGACAGCAGTCATTGTGGTTCTCGCGTATGTGCTTGCAGTCATGGTGAACCGGCTTACTTGGCCTCGGCCAATTGTTCTGGGAGTGCTATTAATCCCATACGTTATTCCCTCAGTAGTAGGATCTGCGGCCTACTCCTGGCTGTTCGACTCCAACTTTGGTGGAGTGGTTAATTATCTCATTAGTTTGGTTAGCGACCAGCAAATTCTTTGGTTCACAGATGTTTGGCCCAATCGAATTCTATTGATGTCAAATATTGTCTGGTCTATGCTGCCTTTCGCAATTTTAATGATCTTGGCTGGGCTTCAAGGAGTTCCAAAAGAAATCATCGAGGCGGGAACAATGGATGGAGCTAACCTATTTCAACGCCACTGGAACATCATTATCCCGAGTATCAGAGGGATCATGGGATTTGTCCTCCTGATCTTGATCATGGATATTTTCCGAGTGTTTGACCAGTTGATTCCGTTGTCACCTGCTGCAGCGCAAATTGGAAATGAATCAGTAATGCTTTACGTATTCAATATTGCGTTTAGAGAAGGTTCACCACAGCTTGGGCTGGGAAGCGCTGTGAATATCTTGTCGATCATCGTGATTTTGGTTCTGCTTTACCCATCTATTCGGGGCGTTCTAAAGGAGGCGAGTGGACGTGAATAATCCAACTGCTCAAACGACAGGTGCTCAGCGGCTATCAGAAGCTCCTGATTCTGAATTTGAAAGTTCAAAGCAAAGTTATCTTCCTCAAAAACGAAAGATTAAGTTCGGTTGGCGTGGAACGCTAATTGCACTCGCAATGTTTTTGGTTTGTCTGTTTTGTCTGGCCCCATTTATCTGGACGATCCTGGCAGTCACCAAACCTCTGAATGTGGCATTTGCAAACCCTCCAGTATTTATATACGAGCCAACGGCTCAGGCCTTTATCTCGCTCTGGCAGGGAACACTTTTTTACAAATACTTATTAAACACAACGGTTATTGCATTTATTTGCACAGTCGTAGCGTTAGTAATTGGTATTCCTGCTGCGTATGCGTTATCTAGATTTCCTGGCTGGGTCTCCGCTGCATTGCTAGTGATGGCTCTAATATTTCGTGCTCTACCCAGGCCTGCCGTTGTGTTGCCATTATATGAAGTAACAAAACAGCTTGGAATTTATGATTCAGTCTGGGCTATTTCAGCAGCACTGATCGCTATCAATCAACCTTTTAGTATTTGGCTCTTGCGAAATTTCTTTGCTGAGATTCCAAAAGAACTAGATGAAGCTGCATTGATGGATGGATGCAACAGATTCCAAACTTTGCGAAGAGTAATGCTACCCATCATGGGACCAGGAATCTTGACAGCAGGAATCTTCATTTTCCTCTTTGCATTCCAAGAGTATTTTGCAGCAGTCATCTTGACCGATGTGGAGTCAAAGACTGTTCCAGTATTTATCGCAACGCAATTGGGGCAAACTCTGCCGATGCTTCAACAGGCTGGAGCCGCAACAATTTTATTGACGCTACCAGTTGTTGCAATTGCTTTCTTGGCGCAAAAGTACTTGGTTGCAGGTCTATCTTCTGGATCAGTTAAGGGGTAGAAGCTCAAAATGACTATTCCAATGGTTTTTATCTCAGGAATGAACCTTTCCCCCAGAATGTGGCATTCGTGCAGTCTCCCCTCAGATGCAATCATCTTGACCCCTGAAGCGAACTCAATAGAAGACAATATTGAGATGTTTTTGCAAGTCTTACCGGAAAAATTTTATCTCGGTGGATTAAGCCTTGGGGCTAATTTAGCAATGAGAATTGCTTCTGAAACTGACAGAGTTGCTGGTCTTATGCTTCTAGCTACGAACGCTAAAGGACCAACTTCGAAGCAGTTAAGTAATTGGAGAACAACGCGTCAAGAAGTAAAGGACGGAACCTCTCCTGAATCCGTTCAAGAAGGACTACTTCATTTGTTGCTTTCAGATGTCGGACAACAAGATCCGAACATGGTTAATCAAGCATTGAAATCAGCTGCAGATCTAAAACCGAAAGTCCTGGAAAACCAATTACTTACGCAGGCTACTAGGGTAGATCAGCGCTCTGAACTGCGGAAAATAGGTGCACCGACCATTGTGATTGCAGGGGGAGAAGATGCTATGTGTCCGGTGTCAAACCATGAAGAAATTGCATCATTGATACCCAATGCACAACTAGTAATGGCAGAAAATTCTGGCCATTTAATTCCGATTGAATCGCCTGAAACTGTTAATCATGCGATTACCCAATTAATACAGAACTAGGAGTTCAACCGTCATGCCAATGGACAATCCACTAAATATCAAAGAGATTGCATATGCACCATATGCAAATCCTGATGAGTTTATCCGTGAAGTTACCGACCGTATTTGGGTCGAACGAGATATCGAGCATATCTATGAGAATTATGAACCGGACTCTATTGTTCATGGTCCTGGAGGAACTGCAATTGGTGTTGAGCAGGTGGTTCAGGGGACAACAATGCGCATTGCGAAAGTCCCAGATCATATTGGACTTGCAGAAGATGTTATTTGGGAAGCCCGAAACGATAATGCATTTCTAAGTTCCCACCTAGTACTGGGGATCGATCATGTTCCTACCCCAGAAGGGCTCAAGATCACGAGAAGTCGCACTATTGCCAATTGTCTTTACCGAGAAGGCCGCATGGTAGAAGAATGGGTTGTTCGAGATTCTCTTGCGAATTGCCTTCAGCTGGGAATCGACCCTGCAGTTGCAGCTGAACAACTTCCATATGTCGGGTACTCAGGGAGTTTCAAAGATCATGCACCCAGTGATGTGCTTTCTGTTGGTGATTCGGGCCCTCGAGAAAATGATTATCCCGAAGAATGCCAAATGGTTTTAGAGATGATCAAAAATGTATGGTCTCGAAGAAATTTCAAGAGTATGTCGAAGTACTTCGATCGCGACGTAATTTTGCATTCGGTTGGAGACAAAACCGTTGTTAGGCCGAAAGCATATCAAGAAGACCTTCTTCATCTAGTGAGTGGTTTTCCTGGATGTGAATTTGAAGTAAGAGATGTTCAAGCAAACTTCGAGACCCGGTATGGAGGTCTGCGAGTAGCAGTTGCTTGGAAACTAAAAGGAAACTACTCGGGTGTAGATATCTTTGGCGAACTTTCAGGCCAAGATATTGAGATCCTCGGTGTTTCTCAATTCCAGATTCATGATCAGAAGATCATCCGGGAAGTCAGGGTTTTTGATTGGGTTGGAGTTTTGGCCCAAATCGAAGCAACACGAGGAGATGGTGAATACAAATTTGAGAATCTTTACTAAGCCAGAACGCAAGTAGAAAACAAGCATTCAAAGATTTGAAAGAGAGCTATCATGACAAAAATCGTATCTAAAGAAGAACTCAGCTCAAGGGTGATTACATTCAGTGACTGGGTACCGTGTAAAGCAGCATTTATTGACTGCAAAACCCCAGGATCTGATCAAAAAGACAATTACTCCTTCGTTGGTCCAGGCGTTTCTCAAAGCTCAGATCAGTTTGTGAATGTCTCATCAGCGCATGGCTTTCAACTAGGCGCGGCCGGAATGCCCAATGGAGTCTCAAATAGTTTGCATTTACACTTTACTGCTGAAGTGTTTGTTAACTTTGAAGGGGAGTTTCAACTTCGCTGGGGGCCTAATGGTGAACAAGGTAATTACATCTCTCAAGATGGAGACGTAATTACTGTTCCTACCTGGATCTTTCGTGGTTTCACTAACATCGGTCCTGACGATGGAATTTTGTATACGGCACTTGGACGAGACGATACTGGTGGAATTATTTGGGGACCTCAGGTTCTCCAAGATGCTGAAGGGTATGGGCTGCATCTAACCAGGGAAAATCTATTGGTTGATACAGAAGCAGGAGATCCAATTCCGTCCTCCGAGAATTTGATTCGTCCGCTCTCCCAAGCACAGCTGGAATCCCTGGAAGTATTCTCCGAGGATGATTTCCGTAAGCGTGTGATAACTAGAGAAGATCGAGTGTATTTTGATAAAGCATTTTTGTGCTCATCTCTCCCCGGAGGGCGTGCGAAATTAGCTCTAGTTATTGGGTATGGGTTGACTGAAAATCGTCGCCAGGTTCCACCAATCCATGAGCCACATTCTTTCTCTGCGGCATGGATTGTTGCGAACTCTGGTGAAGGTATCCTCCGACATAAAATTGAGGTACCACAAACAATCACTATTAAGTCTGGTACTTGGAAGATCACCATTAATGATGGTGATGACAAGCAAGTAGTTACGTTATCTTCACGCGATGCCATCTCAATTCCAGAAGGATCTTGGAGACAATTCAGGTGCATCTCAGATACTGAAGGCGAATTGTTTGTTGTCTCTGCAGGAGATAATAGAGTCAAGATTGACTGGCATGAAGAAGTGATCAATGCTGCGCATGAAGCAGGATTTGCTCTTGATCCGAATGATTATGTTGCACCTGTCAGTGTGCTTGAGGCAGCAGGGCTTCGATAACAGTGAACACAATTCGAGTAGCTTCGTGCCAGATTGACATTGATATTGATAATCCAGAGAGCATTCGTGCCAGCATGATTAGTAGCGTGAAAGCCGCTGCTGATGCTGGAGCCTCGCTTATTGTCCTACCGGAGCTTGCAACATCTGGATATTGTTTTGCTGATCAGGCTGAAGCTACACGAAGGTCGGAAGTTATCCCTGGAAAGTGGACTACATTTTTGCAAGAAATGTCTCGTGAATTTCAGATCGTATTGGTATCTGGAATTTCAGAGATTTCTGAAGAAGGTGTGCTTTTTTCCTCAGCGATCATCCTCGACAATGGACACCTTCTGGGAACATATCGGAAGACGCATCTGTGGAACACCGAGAAGCAATTTTTCGAGCAGGGAAATCATTTACCGACAATTTTTACTACTAGCGTAGGGAAAATATCTGTTGCGATTTGTTATGACATTGAATTTCCAGAAGTTGTCAGAATCGCAGCAGAAATGGGGGCAGAAGTTTTGACTGCTCCGGTAAATTGGCCGAAAAATCCTCGGCCGAGTGATAGCTGGCCTATTGAGATATTTAAAGCAATGGCCCATGCCGCAGAGTATAGATTGCCGATTGTCATCGCTGATCGGTGCGGTGAAGAACGAGGTACCGACTGGATCGGCGGAAGCATAATTATCGGTAAGGATGGGTATCCGTTGTCTGGTCCACACATTAAAACCCCATCGGTGCCTGAGATATGGGTGGCTGATGTCGAAGTGAATTCCAATTCGAGAATATCGCCAGATAATGATGCTTTTTTGGATCGCCGAGTAGATCTATATTTTGAGAAATAATTCTTTTAACCAACGAATAATTTGAAAGGAAATGACATGGCAAGCATTACTTATGAAAACGTTAGCCTTATTTATCCAGGTGCTAAGAAACCAAGCGTAAACCAAATTAATTTAGAGATTGAGGACGGTGAATTCCTCGTTCTTGTTGGGCCGTCAGGTTGCGGTAAATCAACTACGCTTCGCATGTTGGCTGGACTAGAGGAAGTTAGCTCAGGACGGATCATGATTGGAGGGAAAGACGTCACTACTATTCCGCCAAAAGACCGAGATGCGGCTATGGTTTTTCAAAATTATGCGTTGTATCCGCATATGACGGTTGCTGAAAACATGGGCTTTGCACTGAAAATGGCGAAAGTAGCAAAGTCTGAAATCAAGGAACGGGTGGAAGAAGCAGCACGATTACTGGATCTCACACAGTTCCTGGATAGGAAACCAAAGGCTCTATCCGGCGGACAGCGGCAGCGCGTAGCGATGGGTCGAGCTATCGTCCGAGCTCCTCAAGTTTTTCTCATGGATGAGCCACTTTCAAACTTGGACGCGAAGCTTCGAGTTCAAACCAGAACAGAAATTGCTCGATTGCAACGGCGTTTGGCAACTACCACGGTCTATGTGACCCATGATCAAGTGGAAGCAATGACAATGGGGGACCGGGTTGCAGTGCTTCGTGAAGGAGAGTTGCAACAATGTGCGCCTCCGCGAGAACTGTACGAGAACCCAGTTAATGCTTTCGTCGCAGGTTTTATTGGGTCACCTTCGATGAATTTGTTTACTAAAGAAGTAAATGAAAACAAAGAAGTTCTTTTGGGCGGCAATCCAATTGTTGTCCCTGAGAACGCAGGAAAGAGCGTTACTGTAGGCATTCGCCCTGAGCATCTTTCCATGTCAACAGAGGGTATTGAAGCCACAGTTGACATGATTGAGGAACTTGGCGCAGACGATTATCTTTATTGCACCACTGGACTTGGTTTTCCATTAGTAGTGCGAGGCGATCAGAATAATCTTCCTGAAAAAGGGTCGAAAGTGCACTTTTCTTTTGATAAAGATCGGGCATTGTTTTTTGATGGTGAAAGTGGAGTCCGTTTAAAGTAGTGCTAGTGCTTTGTTACGTTGTAAGCGTGATTACATGTCTGCAACGTAACAAATGAGAAGGATCCGTCACTATTTAGCTGAAATTGTTAAAACATGTGATGACATAGAGATGCTCTGAGGTTTAGACCTTGGAGCAGTTTCTTGGTTTGTAACTAACTTCTGTTACACGTAAGAGAATACAGTGGGAAAATGGTAAATAGTTTTGATGTAGCGAGATTAGCGGGGGTGTCGCAATCGACCGTTTCGAGAGCATTGCGAGGAGATTCCAAAGTCTCAGAAAGAACCCGTACATTAGTAGCGGATGCCGCAAAAACTCTTGGGTATGTACCGAATCTGGCAGGTCGAGCATTGTCATCAGGTCGGACAAACCGTATCGGACTTTTAGTAACAGATCTTTCCAATGAGTTTTATCATAGGTTGATTGGCCCAGTTGTTGATCGCGTAGATGAACATCAACACGAGGTCGTGTTGTTGGCAGATAACCAAAGTACGTCAGATATTCCGAATAGGATTATTTCTCTCGGGTTGGATGGAGTTATCCTTGCGACAACGACAACCGACTCGGTTATTCCGTATAAGCTCCGAGAAAAAAATATTCCTTTTGTCTATTTTAACCGTATTGCGCCAGCTGTTCCTGCTGATGCGGCTGTAATTGATTTAACTGATGGCATGCAAGATCTAGTAAATGCGATTAAACGAAATGGATATAAACGAGTGGGGGCAATTCTCGGCCCTAAAAACGCAACAACAGGTACTTTAAGAGCAAATATATTTTTTGAGTTACTCGCGCAGAATGAGATTTTTGTCCCCTTTGATTACAGAGTCAATGGAGATTTTTCAATTCCAGCCGGACTTGAGGGATTCCAGGAGCTCATGTCTCGTGAGGTTCCCCCAGATGTTATTTTTTGTGCAAATGATGTTGTTGCGATGGGTGCTATCAATGCGGCTCACGTTTATGACATCAAAGTTCCTGAAGATGTTGCACTTGTGGGTTTTGATGATCTTCCTGAAGCTAAATGGCCAATTTTTTCGCTTTCGACAGTCGGCTTTGACCTTGAAAAATTAGCCGCAGTTGCTGTGGACTTACTTTTCGAGCGGATTGAAAATCCCGAGGCAGACTTCAAAACAGTAGAACTTCCTAGTTACTATGTCACTAGGAAGTCACTGCCGTAGATATTTAAACAGATAGCCAAACTGTTGATTCTGCTGCAAGCCAATGCTCATTTACCAAAGCCTCGGGAATTGATGCAAGAATTAGCTGTTTCTCTTGTGTCAGTTCCGAGATATTGATTGGCCTGTCATCTGTATTCATCACAACTGTGGTTTCACCAATTGTAAAAGCCAAGATTCTCGGAGAAACATTGTGATCGATCATGCGCAATGTTGAAGACCCTAGATTTAGATTCTTGCGAGTCTTTATTAACAGTTTGTAGAGCTGAAGAGTGGAATCTTGATCCCTCTCTTGCAGATTTGCTGAGTAGGTATCAAACTCAGCTGGTTGTGGGAGCCATGTAGAGTCTGCATCGCTGAAGCCAAAGTTTTTCTCTGTGGAATTCCACGGTAGCGGAATGCGGCAGCCATCTCGTCCTATACGTTTTCCTGCTGTTCTAAAATACGTAGGATCGTTTCGAAATTGTGCGGAAAGTGTCGTGTGGTCGGGAAGTCCTAGTTCTTCTCCTTGATAAATATAAACAGAGCCGGGAAGCGCGAAGAGTGTGGAAACTGCGGCGCATGCTCGTCTTAGTCCTTTTTCAATATCTGGTTGTGGATCATCTGGTCCGACGCCATCTCCAGGTTTTGGGTAGCCCTCTGAATAGCCGAGGCGAGTTGTGGATCTAGCCACATCGTGGTTATTTAGTACCCATGTTGTTGGAGCTCCAACTGCGTTGAAAGCCTCGAGGGAATTACTGATAGTTGTTGCCCATGCTTCAGAGTCAAAGCCGATTTCAAGTAGTGAGAAATTAAAGACAGTATGCATTTCATCGGGGCGAGCCCATTGCGCCTGCCAGCTTAAAGGCTGAACACATACTTCGCCGCACATCATTTTTTCAGTGCCTGTGTCAGAGGAGTATTTATCGAGAAGTTCCCTCCACGATCTAAAAATGTTGTGTACTTCGTCTCGACCAAACATGGGAGAGTCTTGGGTGGGGAAGTCGGGGTGTTGTTTTCCATTTGCAGGGCCGTCCCAATTGGGGAGGAGTGGATCCTTAGAGAGCAGGTGAGCTACATCGACTCGGAATCCATCTACTCCCCGTTCTAGCCAGAATTCAAGGACATCGAGGAAATATTGTTCTACTGCGGGATTATCCCAGTTGAAGTCGGGCTGGCCGGGGTCAAATAAATGTAAATACCATTGATCTGGTTCCCCATTTGGGTTTGTAATCTGGGTCCAGGCATTTCCTCCGAAATGGGACTTCCAGTTATTTGGTGGAAGTTCTCCATTTTCGCCAGTTCCATCTCGAAAATGGAATAGTTCTCGCTCCGCTGATCCAGGTGCGGATGCTAAAGCTTTAAGAAACAACTCATGCTCAATGGAGCAGTGATTGGGAACGATATCAATGATGATTTTGAGATCATTGTTGTGAAGTTCAGATACTAAAGCATCGAATTCCGGGAAATCTCCTGCGGCTTTATCGATGCTTAGGTAATCGGATACATCGTATCCTGCATCGGCACCTGGGCTCTTATAAAAGGGACTAAGCCACACCGCATCTATACCTAGATTTTTGAGATAGGGGATTCTCTCACGAATTCCATTGAGGTCTCCAATGCCATCATCATTCGAATCATTAAATGAACGAGGATAAATTTGGTAGATGGTGGCAGTTTCCCACCAGTGTGTTTTGTTATTGTGGGCATTCATAGCAGTGGCCTTTTCATCAAAATTATTTGAGTTTATTGAACAGATCCATCAAGACTGCGGTGGTGTTGTACACGACAACATTGGCACCATTTTCTCGAGAGTTTTTTGCTTGTTCAAAGTTATTAACAATGTCCATTCGAAGTGCATCCGTGGAAAGACCATTGTTATGAATTGTCTGGACAGATTCTGAAACGCTTGGATCTGATGGTTCGGTCGAAGCCCCAAGATCTGATGTTCCGATCATGAAACCGTCCACCCCGTTTACTCCCAAGATCTCCGCAGATCTCGATGCAGCAGTAGGGGATTCGAGCATGACGAAAAGCAACATGGATTCAGCGGTCTGTCTTATGTGTTCCGCGGCTGAAATTTTTCCATAAGATGCTGCGCGACTGTATAAGGCAAATCCTCGATTTCCAGTTGGCCTGTATTTTGACCATTGGACCGCTTGTTCGGCTTCTTCTGCAGAATCGACATGAGGAATGACGATGCCGGCGGCTCCTGCATCAGTAGCTCTAAGTACCGAACTTTGATCACCTGCGCCAACTCGTACTAGCGTTTCTACGCCAAATATTGCTGCTGAAGCAATATGTTGCCGGAGAGCAACGGCATCGTTTGCTCCGTGTTCTCCGTCTATCAGGATGAAATCAAAGCCACTGCATGCCGCAATTTCTACGAGTTCCTCATTTGGAATTCGAATCAGCACTCCAGTTACTTGCTGACCGTTTTTAATTTTCTGTCGAAGTGATTTATTGAGAATCATGCGATCATTCCTCCTGAGAAATCGAAGTCTGAACCTGTTAGACCAGGGATAGACAACAGGGCAGCTGCTGCTTGCGCAGTTTCTTCGAGCGTCACCATTCGTTTAAGTGCAGCACGAGAGACAAATTCTTGTTCAACTTCAGTGGCTGTTCGTCCTGAAAGTTCTGCTTCGTTGCGAAAATTTCTGGTCATTCTCTCGGAAACTATTGGCCCCGGGGATAATGAATTAACCATTACTTGATCTTTACTGAGTTCAAAGGCCAACGTAGTGGTTAGCCCTAATACAGCCATTTTGGAAGACGCATAGGGGGTTCTGTTTTCTAGTGGGCGTTTTCCGGTTACAGATGCCACATTTAAAATGAACCCATTCTTCCTTTTAACCATCTGTGGTGCGAATTCTCTACACATGAGGAACGTACCTTTAACATTAATATCGAAGACCTCGTCCCATTCTGCGGTAGAAAGTTCTATCAAAGGTTTAACTGGACCTCCGACACCAGCATTATTAATTAGGACCGAAATGGGTGTTCCAGCAAGGTCTTGTCCTAACTGTTGCACGGATTTTTCATCTGAAGCATCACAGATTGAGTAGGTACAGAGTGGGCCTAAACTTTGAGCTGCCTGTTCTAGTTTTTTTACATCTCGACCAGTGATTATGACAGGACGTGAGTCTTGGACCAGGGTTCTAGCAATCTCAAGTCCAAGTCCGCTTCCTCCGCCAGTGATAAGTACAGCACCTGGGTATAAGTCGGATGGAGCCTTAGACATCGGCGAGCTCCTCGATCCATTCAAATTGATCTCCTAGAGCACGGGCTGCTCTAATATCGCCAGATCGGCCATGTCCTTCAAAATTTTCAGCTCTTGATGCTCGTCCACAAACACGTCCTAGTTCACCAGAAGCGATAGGGTCTCGTACTTCTTGGTAGGTGCAGGTTTTGAGGAATTTGCCAACCCATAGGCCACCGGAATAGCGGGCAGCTCCTAGTGTTGGAAGAACGTGGTTGGTTCCAATTACTTTGTCGCCATAGGCCACGCAGGTGTTCTGGCCAAGGAATAATGCCCCGTAATTGTTCATTTTTTCTAGGGCTTCACGAGGCTGCGCGGTAAAGATTTGTACATGCTCGGAGGCTAGATCATCTGCAATGGCCCAGAGCTCTTCGGAGCTTTCGCACAAGATGATCTGACCAAAGTCTTCCCAAGCCTTTTTGGCTACTTCTCCGGTGCTCATGTTTGGCAAGATTTGTTCGATATTCTTCATCACGGCATTCGCAACACTTTCGTCCGTGGTAACGAGGATTGCTGGTGATTCAGGGCCATGTTCTGCTTGGGAAAGAAGATCCACTGCGATTAAAAGTGGATCAGCCGTTGAATCGGCAACGATAAGAACTTCGGTTGGTCCTGCGAATAGATCAATACCGATTTCACCGTACATTTGTCGCTTTGCCTCAGCCACAAAGGCATTTCCAGGACCTGCGATCATATTTACGGGTGCAATTGTCTCTGTGCCAATGGACATGGCAGCGATAGCCTGTACGCCTCCCAGGATGTAAATCTCATCGGCTCCGGCAAGACTTGCTGCAACAACAGTGGCTACGGGGATTTCTCCATTGATTGGTGGGGTACAAGCTACGACACGTTTTACGCCTGCAACTTTTGCTGTGAGAATTGTCATGTGCGCTGAGGCGAGCATTGGGTATCGACCTCCTGGGATGTACGCGCCGGACGCGGAAACTGGAATGTGGCGATGTCCTAGAAAGACTCCTGGTTGGCTTTCAACTTCGAGTGGCTGCAGGGTCTTTAACTGTTCTGTGGCAAACCTTGAAATATTATCTTGCGCAAATTTAATATCTGCCAATGTCTGAGGATCGATTTTGTCGAAGCAGTCTTGGATTTGTTCTGGGCTTAGTCGAAAATCGGCCGGACTCCAGTTATCAAATTGATTTGAGAGTTGGCGGACAGCTTCGTCGCCTGAGGTGCGTACATTATCTAGTGCATTTTTGACGGTTTCTGCAACGCTTGACTGGTTAGTGTCAGAGAATGATTTACTTTGTCCAGATTTTAGTATTTTCAATTTTCCTCCATTTGTGAATACGTATGCATTAGTACGATTTTGAGTGTAACTCAGATCACGAACTTTGGAAAGGGTGATTGGGGAAATTGGTTACATTTGGTGGAAAGTTACGTAAATGCAGGGAATATTTGTTGTTTCTTAAAAGTTTTCAGAGCCGGATCTTGGAGGTAGATAATTTCCCTATAATGCATACGCTGTCAATTATTGGGTAGATAAATTATTTGTACAACGTGATTATTCGAATCTTGAGCGCTGCGGCGCTTGCTAAAAAGCTAGGGGGAGGCGTCGAAAAGCAGCTCTTTCGGTTTTCTTGATTTAGCGCGGTAAAGTTTCTGTGTGAAGGAGGCGAGTGTGGCTGATCAGCAAGATTTTTTGGGCGTTTTTGATGCGATGAGCTCAAAGGCGACGGCCACGGTAATCGCTAGTTATTCCACCAGTTTCACGCTGGCATCTAGGCTGTTATCGCCGAAGATTCGCCGCGATATCGAGGCGCTGTATGGCATGGTGCGAGTAGCAGATGAAGTGGTCGATGGGGCGGCTGCTGCTGCCGGCTGCACTACGGTTCAAGTGGCAGAGATTTTGGATAACTATGAACAACAGGTGCTCTGTAGCCTAGATACCCCATTTCATACCGACCCAATTATTCACGCTTTCGGCAATACTGCCCGAAAATGCATGTTCAACCGAGCACATATTGTGGCTTTTTTTGAGTCCATGCGCCGTGATCTCTATCAGACTTCCTATGATCCCACCCAGCTAGATGAGTACATTTATGGCTCGGCAGAGGTTATTGGGCTGATGTGTTTGAGCATTTTCTTGCAGGATTCTGTCGCAACGCCACAAGAACGCGCCACCATGGAACAGGGAGCAAAACGTCTGGGTGCGGCTTTCCAAAAGGTGAATTTCTTAAGGGATTTAGCCGAAGACAATGAAGACCTAGGCCGCGACTATCTGCCAGCGTTCACCCACGAATCCAAAGCAAATCTCATCGCGGATATTCGCTCAGATCTCACCGCCGCGCGTGCAAGTATCCAGCTGCTTCCCCTGGGCGCACGTGCTGGTGTGCGCACTGCGACGGATCTTTATGACTGTTTGGTGAATGGGCTAGAGTCCGCTTCAATGGAAGAACTCAAAGCTGGGCGCATTAGTGTATCGCCTGCGAAAAAGGCTGGTCTGGCTGCTAAAGCAATGGTGAAAGAAGTGTTTTTTTAAATGAAAAAAGCCGTGGTTATCGGTGGCGGAGTTGCCGGCCTTGCCACCACCGCGCTGCTCCTGCGTGATGGCTATGAGGTACATTTAGTTGAGCAAAATGAGCAGTTGGGTGGCCGCGCCGGAACTATTGAACTGGACGGTTTTCGCTGGGATACAGGCCCCAGCTGGTATTTGATGCCCGATGCGATGTCCCACTTTTTCCAGCTGTGCGGCACCACTATTGAGGAGCATCTTGATCTCGTGCCTTTAGAGCCTGCGTACCGCGTGATTGATGAACATAATGAACGCGTTGATGTCATCTCCGATATTGATGTCATGGCGGAACTTTTTGAATCCCGTGAACCTGGTGCTGGCGCTAAATTACGCGCTTATATTGACTCTGCCACGAAGGTCTATAACCTTGCAGTCGATGGTTTTTTGTACACCAATTTTACCAATTTCATCCCATATCTTTCCCCCGGAGTACTGCGCCTGTTGCCACAACTTCTAGCGAGTTTATCTACCTCGCTCAAAGTTAAAGTCAATGCCCAATTCCGCGATGCAAAACTCCGCCAAATCCTGAGCTACCCTGCGGTTTTCCTCTCCTCAGACCCCTCAACCACTCCGGCGCTGTATCACCTTATGAGCCACACCGATCTGGTCCAGGGCGTCCACTATCCACGCGGCGGTTTCACCGCCTTCATTAAGGCCTTAATTTCGCTTATCGACGACGCCGTCCTTCACCTCGGCACTCCCGTCACCGCGATCACCACCAATGGCCGAAACGCCACCGGTGTGCAGGTGGGATCTGAGTTCATCGATGCCGATATTGTGGTTAGCTGCGCTGATCAGCACCACACGGAAACGCAACTTTTACCCGCAGCGCTGCGCACAAAACCAGAGAAGACCTGGCAGCACAAACAACCGGGCTTAAGTACCGTGCTGGTATTGGCGGGTGTGAAGGGGGAATTGCCGGAGCTGCTGCATCACACTCTGCTGTTTTCTTCCGACTGGGATGATGATTTCCGCACAGTGTTCGAGGGCTTCCACGCCGATTTCCCTGCCTCTGAATCCATCTACATTTCCAAAACCTCAGCAACCGATACAGATGTCGCCCCAGACGGGCACGAGAATCTCTTCATCCTGGTTCCCGTTCCAGCAGATACCTCCATCGGACATGGCTCTGCCTACGGCGAGGAATCAGAACTGGTCGGGCGCATTGCAGCTGCAGCGATAGACCAAATTGGGCGCTGGGCTGGAATTGATGATTTCCAAGAGCGCATCGTGGCACAACGCACCATCGGCCCTGCTGATTTCGCCGATCGTTACAACTCGTGGAGTGGCGGCTCAATTGGGCCTTCACACACTTTGGCACAGTCTGCATTTTTCAGAGGATCTAACAAATCCCGCAAAGTAGATGGCTTGTATTACGCCGGTGCCACGACTGTCCCTGGAGTCGGTGTTCCGATGTGTTTGATCTCTGCAGAAAACGTACTGAAGCGGTTACACGGCGATAAGAGCGTCGGACCGACTCAGATATAAATCATCAGGGAGACTCTCCTCACGAGAAACTCTCTGTTATTTAAAAAACTTTGTGCGTTTCTTTGACTTTCTATCCTCTAACAGCTCGTCGATCTTTATAATCAGCTCATCAGCTTGTTCGAGAAAAGCTCGGTCGCGGGGATCAGACACATGAACGATTTGATTATCTCGAGAGCGCAGCTTCAGCGGTTTTTGAGGGACTGGATGCTTAAGCTTCATACCGTGTGTCTCCTAACTTTCTTCCGTGGTTTCAGTATAGACAAGATTTTTGCTAGGGCACTAGAAGGTTTCAGCGAAAGAGTTTCATCTTCTTTATCTGTTTGGTTTTCTTCTCTTAACAAGATTTCATTTATTAAGTTGTTAGTTATTTCTTTAATTAACTTAAGATCACGGTCTGTAGGATCTGGATCCTTTGCTAAAAGCGCAAGTAAAGCTAGACCTGTATTGCGTCCGATTCGATCATCATCAGCAGTGACCAAGTCGATTGCATATTGTGTGCGACGCCACCATTCAGCCCTATTATCAGCGATTCTTCGATGCTTATAGGTTTCCCAAGCGATTATTCCAGCGATGATAGCTACAAAAGCAGTGCTAAAAGGTGCTAAAGGAGCTGCCCATAAGAAGAACTCTCGAAGAAAGCCGTTATATCCTCCCCATATCATGAGCCCGATGAGTACAACGGAGACAAGAAGAATCATGAAACCTCGGTATCTCATAGTTTGAGGTTAAGGCAAGATATTCTCTTTGTCTCTCGATACATATGGAGGACATTAATTTTAGTAAAGATAATCTAGTCGAACCAAAGACTAGCCAAGAGACCTAGATCCTCATGCTTGAAAGTCCTCACCTGATCAGCAGCTACCGCAAAGGCATTAATCAGCTCTGCATTATCTGCATGCTCATCAGGGATACGCAAGAGCAGATCGGCATCGTCTTCTTCGCCGCCAAAAGCGAGTGCTTCAACACCCCAACCTGTTTGCCAAGCTTTTAGCGCTAGTGCCATTTCATGTGGTTCAGCGATATTCATGCAGCCAAGCCATTCGCATGCTGCTGGAACTTGCCAGTTGGGGCAGCTGATCGCCACAAGACCCCAGGTTCCTTCTTCTGCAAAAATTGCCGTGAGGATTTCAGCGCTTTCGATGAGCTGTGGTTCACGCTCACCGTTGGGAAGTCCCTGCTCCGTCAAGCTGAAAGTATTCAATGCTGATGCAGAGGATATCTCTGAGAGCTGTGATAGACGGTCCCCGTCAAAAGTGATCTCTTCTAGATCAGCATCGTCCAAATCGGTTTCAGCATTCCACCAACCCCAAGTAAATACAGACCATCCGGGAACCTGCTCCAATTGTTCCGAGGTAGGCAGTGTGAATTGATCAAAGAAAATATAAGTTAGCCCGCGAAATTCTTTGGTGCCACTGATTTCCGGAAACAGGTCACTTTCAAAGATTTCAGGTATCGCAGGCATAGAAGTATTCACTTTCTAGAAGGAGACAAACGTGATTGATCTGCATTCTAGTCCAGAGTATTAAGCTCTGCTGGCCTCTTCTATAGAGAGGCTGGAAGAACCTGAATGTATACTTTTGCTCACCTCACACGCAGAGATATCAAATGTTATTCTCTGGTAATTGTGCAAAATTTATTGTTAAAAGCGATTGATTTCAAGGTTGATAAGGCCTTGTAGTGGAAGCATTTTTTACATTCAAAGAAAGTAGTATTTCGATGACTGAAAATCTTGATAATGCATTGCTCTCTATGCGGATGAAGCCTGTACAAATGGCGCTGCTGACCTTAGGTTATAACCACGACATGGCAGTTACAGATAAGAGCATGGAACTGATTGTTCGCCGACCTGGATTGACAGTGAACTTCAATTTGGATGCAGTCACGTTGTGCGTCACTGCTGATTTTATGTGGCACGCCTATGTGCCAGCGAAGAAACAAACAGAATATTTGCGTGCTGTCAATGATTTCAACCGCCCAACACGTGATCTTCAAGTGGTGCTCGATGAAGCAGATCCCAAGAGCTTGGTGGTGCGGGGAAGAGAGTTTTTATTCTCTGGAGCTGGCGCAACGTGGGAACAGTCAGCTGAGTTTGTGTATTACTGCATGACTGATGTGGCTACTAGCTTTGTATCTTGGTGTGAGCAGATTTGGCCAAAGTTTGCACCGGCCCGCACAGAATTCACCATGTCGGAGCCTCCTGCGGTGGATTTTGCTTTTACCGAGGAGCAACTAGTAGAAGGAAACCCTTTTGGGCTGCTTGATGAGCCAACCCCCGCTGTCACATTGGATCGTATTTATCAGCAATACGAAACGATCGGTGCAGAAGAGCTGAAGCAAACAGAAAAGTTCGTAGAATTTCAGTACATGGGCCAACGGGTAAGCGCTTGGTTGACCGATGGCACTGATGGCAGCGACCGACAAACTTTGGCTGTTTCTTCAGGTACCGGCATGGTTGTGAAATCTAAGAAGCATATGGAGCAGCTTCTTAGATTATGCAACCTGTATTCAAAGGAACACGTGCTGGTAACCGTGTTTACTGAAGAGATCGAAAATGGTGCGCGCTGGGGTATTTTTGCTGAAGCACGAATTAATCTACCAGCAGGTTTGTCAGATCAGCAGCTGTGGTCTTATCTGGCGAATACCAGTAAATGGACCGCAGAGGTGTGCCTGACAGTGGCACACCGTGCTCAGAACTAATTAAGCAGCGTCAGCCTCGCGGTTGCGCAGTGCACGAGCGGTGCGGTCACGGGATTCTGCAACAATGCGCTTGATGCCAGCTACATGATCCTCTTCGAGGAACTGATCGGCTTGTTCGAGTCCTGCGGTGGAGATATTCCAGGAAGGGAAGAGGCCGAGGAGGATCTGCTGAGACATTTCGCCGGAGAAGGTTGCCCAGACATTGTCGAGGATTCTGAAGTACTGCTCGTTGTACGCCTGCATCAATTCGGAAGAACCCGTAAACGTGAGGCCCTCGATCTTGTGGCGTAACTCAAGGTTGGACAATCCACTGTCCAGTGCGGTGATTTCCTTGTAGACCGCAGCCTTGGTGGCTTCATCGTTTACTGCAGCTGCTGCGCGAAGAGATGCAAGGTAGGAAGAGTTGGAGTTATCGCGGGCGAGCTCGGTAGCGATTTCTTCCTCAGGTGCAGCGATATCGCCACGCGCAATTAGAGCAGTCAGAGCCCACCAACGCAGATCAGGATCTACTGTCAGGCCTGCAATATTTCCGGCAAGGATCTCGCGGAAATAATCGGCGGCAGCATCATTGAGCGTGATTTTTGCTAGTGCTTGGATGAATGCCAATTGGGTGTCAGAATCTGCTTCAGCACCGCGGGCACCGTCGAGGAATGCGTTGGCAAGCAGATCATTTCCGGTAGCCTGCGTCCACGCTGGGTCAGCGTAGTTATTCAGTGCAGAGCTTGCTTGCATGAGGATGCGTTCCAGCACAGCGATTTCAGTTTCCGCAGCAGCGCCACGGGCAACCAATGCGATGAAATCACGGGCCTTCATCTGGCCGGAGCGTGCCATTTCCCAAGCAGCAGACCATACGAGAGTACGTGGCATCGGATCGCTGAACTTATCAATATTGTCGATCACAAAATTGCGTGAAGCCTCATCCAGATCCAGCAGCGCATAGGTCAGGTCATCGTCGTTGACCAGCACGAAGTCTGCCTGCTCGAGGCCAATGATCTCTTCTACGCTTGTCGACGCGCCATTGCAGTCAATTTCGACGCGTGCAAAGCGGTCGAGGGATCCGTCGATAAGCTTATAAAGACCCACCGCGATGCGGTGAGTTCGCAGCTCACCTGCACCCGGCGCGGCGCCGGTCTGGGTGACTGCGAAAGAGGTGTACTTGCCGTTGTCGGTGGTGAACTGCGCGCCGAGGGTGTTGATGCCGGTGGTCTTGAGCCACTGATTTGCCCAATCGGACAAGTCGCGGCCGGACGCCTGCTCAAGTGCGCCGAGCAGATCGTCGAAGCTGGCGTTGCCCCAGGCATGGTTAGCAAAATGCCTGCGCACACCGGCGAGGAATTCCTCGCGGCCGACATAAGCCTGTAGCTGCTTGAGCACAGAAGCGCCCTTGGCGTAGGTGATGCCGTCGAAGTTCTGCTCAACAGTTTCAATATCGTAGCCATCAGAGAACACTGGGTGAGTGGACGGGAGCTGATCCTGCTGATACGCCCAGGACTTTTCCACATTGGCAAAGGTTACCCACGCGGTGTTGTATTCAGTTTCTTCATTCTGGGAAATCGCCGCAGACCAGGTTGCGAAAGACTCGTTGAGCCACAGATCATCCCACCACTGCATGGTCACCAAGTCACCAAACCACATGTGTGCGAGTTCGTGGAGGATGGTTTCCGCACGGCGCTCATAGCGGTAGCGGGTCGCCTTGGACGCAAAAACATACTCATCGCGGATGGTAACGGCGCCCGCGTTCTCCATCGCGCCGGCATTAAATTCAGGGACGAAGATCTGATCATATTTGCCAAATGGATAGGCGACACCGAAGTTACGGTGGAACCAATCAAAGCCCTGCTTGGTTTCAGCAAACAGACGCTCGGCGTCAAGATCCTTGGCCAAAGACCTGCGGCAGTAAAGACCAAGAGGAACAGAGAGCTCGGTTGGCTGATCCTGAGGAGTTTCCGCATGGTGGGTTAACTGACCATTCCAGACCTCACGCACCTCGTGGTAGCGGCCTGCACAAACTGCGATCAAATAGGTCGACAGTGGGTAATCCACACGAGAGACATGGGTATCGTAATCCACATGCTGAGTAGATACGGCCTGTTCAGCATTGGAAATGATCTTCCAGCCCTTAGGAGTTTTGATATTTAGATCGTAGGTAGCCTTGAGATCTGGCTGATCAAAACACGCAAATAGTCGTTTGGCATCTGCCGTTTCCAACTGGGTGTACAGATACACCTCATTGTCAGCTGGATCCACCATGCGGTGTAGGCCCTCACCTGTACGGGAGTAGGGGATAGTCGCAGTTACTCGCAGGGTGTGCGCGCCGGGAGTCAGACCTTTTAATGCAATGCCAGAGGTCTCGTCATAGCCCTGTGCGTTCAAGGTCAGTGCGTGTTCTTTGATGGACTGATTATCCAGCCGAACTTCTTCGACACTAGAGGCACGAAGATCAATAAAGGTATCTCCAGCTTCTTTGACCGTGAAACTGACAACAGTAGAGGAACTAAAAAACTCATCGCCATTGTTGAGATCAAGTGCAATGTCATAATTTTCTACACTCAGCAACTTCGAACGATCCTGCGCTTCTTGCCGGGTGAGATTTGTTGACGTCATTAAAAGCTCCTTGAAATATAAGAGGTGCGCACAGTCAATTTAAGGTGTGCAATGACACCACGATAGTTCGCGCCTAGTGTGGATTGCTAGAAACCATTTTGAAAGAGGAAAAAACATGGCTGAAAAAGTAACTTTCTGGTTTGATACCACCTGCCCATTTTGCTGGGTCACCTCTAGGTGGATCAAAGAAGTAGAACAAGTCCGCGATATTGAAATCCAGTGGGTTCCAATGAGCTTGGCTGTACTCAATGATGGCCGTGATCTCCCAGAGGCATACGAAGTTCGCATGAAGGCAGCATGGGGACCTGCACGTGTGTTCGCAGCTGTTGCCACCGATCACGCGGACAAACTGGGTGATCTTTATACCGCGATGGGCACCCGTATCCACAATGATGGTCGTGGACCAATCGAGAGTTCTTTCCAGGACGTTATCGCAGAATCCTTGGAAGAAGTTGGCTTGGATGCTGCACTTGGTGAGATTGCGGACAGCACCGAGTGGGATGATGCACTTCGTGCCTTCCACCAAAGCGCGATGGACGAGGTTGG
Source organism: Corynebacterium crudilactis (assembly GCF_001643015.1). Classification (NCBI taxonomy): domain Bacteria; kingdom Bacillati; phylum Actinomycetota; class Actinomycetes; order Mycobacteriales; family Corynebacteriaceae; genus Corynebacterium; species Corynebacterium crudilactis. The sequence goes on along the minus strand of NZ_CP015622.1, from coordinate 2,312,185 downwards.
CAATGACGTCGGCACCCCAGTGGTTAAGCTCGGCGATACCGCCTTCTTCGGCCCAGTGCTCACCCGCATTCCACGCGGCGAAGAGGCCGGAGAGCTTTTCGACGCCTCCTTCAAGTTGGCCAGCTACCCGCACTTTTTCGAGATCAAGCGCTCACGCACCGAAGACCCACAGTTCGACTAGGCCTGTGACCTAATTGCCGAGGATGATCCTCGGCAGTTTTTTAATTTTGGAGGTGTGGAGTATCCCCTAAAGAGGGGAAAAGTCTGGGTTTCGACCAGCTAAGAAACCTCTACAGTAAACTATTCTGCATGCGCGTATACCTTGGAGCAGACCACGCTGGTTTCGAAACTAAAAATGCTATCGCTGAGCACTTGAAGGCCCACGGCCACGAAGTGATCGATTGCGGAGCCCACACCTATGATGCAGAAGATGATTACCCAGCTTTCTGCATCGAAGCAGCAAGCCGCACCGTCAATGATCCAGGTTCACTCGGAATTGTTCTGGGTGGATCCGGAAACGGTGAACAAATTGCAGCAAACAAGGTCAAGGGTGCACGTTGTGCACTTGCTTGGTCCGTTGAAACTGCACGCCTCGCTCGCGAGCACAACAACGCAAACCTCATCGGAATCGGCGGACGTATGCACTCCACCGAAGAAGCACTCGCAATTGTGGATGCTTTCCTCGAGCAGGAGTGGAGCAACGCGGAGCGTCACCAGCGTCGCATCGATATCCTTGCTGATTACGAGCGCACCGGTATTGCACCTGTGGTTCCTAACGAGTAGATAATTCATTTTAAAAAAGAGGCGGTCAGATCTTCTTCAGAAGATCTGACCGCCTCTTTGGCATTGTGGGAACTAGTAGGTGTTAGAAATCGAAGTCACCGAAGTCGAATCCGCCACCACCATCGCCGCCGTCACCGCCACCGAATAATCCGTCGAAGAAGCCGCCGCCGTCTTCTCCACCGGCATCTCCCATATCTGCTCCAGTGTCACCACCCATGTCTCCGCCTTCGTCACCAGCAGCGAGACCATCTTCGTAGCCTTCGCCATAACCATCTTCAAAGGCAGCGCCTGAATAATTAACACCTGCCATGCCATTAAACATTGCAGAGAACATCATGACGGAACCTGCAGTCCAAATACCGGAACGCAGAGCGCTGGCCCACCACGGCTCGGAATACCAACCGGCAGGAACTGGACGCCCAGCAACATTGCCGCCTGGGTAGTAATTCGGAGTTGCATCAGTTGCCACAGGAGAGGCCGTGATCTGGCGACCTTCCTGTTCAATGGTGCGCTTCTCTGTGACGCGACCTGCATTGCGTTGACCTTCAAGAGGAGGCAGCTCTGGGCCAGGGGTCATACCCATGATCTCGCGGGCTGCGTTCATATAGTGCAAACCTTCAAGTGCTGATTCGCGTGCCAACTCTGCTTGTCGGGGAGTAGTTGCTGAAGAAATCTGAGAAGAAGCAGCAGTATAACGTTCTGAAGCATCCGCAATAGCCTGAGTAGATGCAGTGTCATTTCCTGCGATCGTTAATACCTGGGAACCAAGGCGCTCAATCCACCGGCGTGCATCAGCTTGCGCATCAGCGAACTCAGTTTCTTCCTGCTTCTTAGTATTTTTAGAGCCCATCTTTGATGCGACAAAAACGCCACCACCAATGACGATTGCGATAAGAAGTAGTGCTTCCACGAAAATCTTCAACTCACTCAAGGATTAGGATGGCGGGGTTCGGGGTTTAAACTCTCACCAACATGTTGGTCTTTATCACTTAAACAACGGATCAACCACGATGAAAGTTCCCAGAGTGATGGCTATATCTCCGAAGTATCTCCCCTTTAGAATAATCGGGAAAAGAAAAAACCCTTAACCTTAGCATTTTCGCTGGTTAAGGGCTATTTATTCTTTGAGGGAATGACGGGAATCGAACCCGCGTCATCAGCTTGGAAGGCTGAGGTAATAGCCATTATACGACATTCCCAAAGTTGAACTTGGCAAGAACTCTTGTTTGGTTCGTTCAAAAGCATAGCGCACATTGTTGATGGAAAAGAAATCGGCTGGCCAGCACTGTGGTTTGAGGCTTTTGCTGTAGGGGTGAGTAGCTGGTTTTTGTTGTGAGCTTCTGGGCTGTGGGCCTGCTTGAGATTTCTCGATATCTTTGCACTTAGCACGTATTTGTACATTTTGCTGTATTTTTCTTTAGTTAAACCTGCATTACCTTAGAAAAAATTAATAAAATGTTAGTAAAAGTTAAGAATATGGCTGTGTAAAATTCATAATGGATAATTTATAGTGCCAGTTAGTCCTTTATTTATACGGTAAAACATGGAGATATAATTTCCTTGTAGAAACCTTAAGATAATTTCGACAAAAGGTACCCTCGTGGCGTAGCCTCGTGAATTATGAAGCCAAAAATCATCGATTCAGAATCGGGTAGACAGCTCTGGACTGCAATTGAATGCGCAGAGTTTTCCGGTACTGCTCGCGGTACCTTCACCAGTTACGCGGGACGCGGTCGTGCGCCAAAGCCAGTTGCTAAGCTACATGGACTTACATTGTGGGATTCCCAGACCATTCAAGAGTGGGTAGATGATCGCGCAGCTGGTAATAAGGGACTCATTAGTTCAGGGCAGCCTGCAGAGGTTGCTTGCTAAGCTGATTTTCCTTTTTAATACGCAAAGCCATGAGGGTTAATGCCCTCATGGCTTTCTGTGCTTTCTGGGGGCTTGATATAGGGCAGTATGCGTGGGGTTGTTGTGAGTAGTGCGTTTTAGGGCATTGGTATGGGTGTGATGTGGAAATGCTTCATTGCCTGAATGTTTGAAATTAGTTTTACCTGCATAAATGTGAGCGATTTCGTTATTTGATCAGTGTGTGTGTAAAGTTTCTAAACGAACCAAGGAGCATGACGCGTAGAGATTCTACGCAGCGGCTAAATAAGTTTGTTGTGTTATATCGAATGTGTTAGTCTTCATGGGTCAAATTTAATATCGGGGCGTGGCGCAGCTTGGTAGCGCACCTGCTTTGGGAGCAGGGGGTCGCAGGTTCGAATCCTGTCGCCCCGACTTGAGGACGAGCTCGGTTTCGGACGACGCGAGAAATCGCATAATCGTTTGAAACCGGGCTTGTTTTTGTAATATCTATACCTTTTACTTTCCCGATCACCCAGGAGATTCACTCGTGAAGAGTTCTGTCGAGAAGCTGAGCGACACCCGTTCAAAGATCACCGTTGAGGTTCCATTTTCTGAACTGAAGCCAGAGATCGACCAGGCTTATGCCGCTCTAGCGCAGCAGGTCCAGGTTCCAGGTTTCCGCAAGGGCAAGGCTCCACGCAAGCTGATCGACGCGCGCTTTGGCCGTGGACCAGTTCTGGAGCAGGTCGTTAACGACATGCTTCCAAGCCGTTACGAGCAGGCAATTCAGGCTGAGGGCATCAAGGCGATTGGCCAGCCTCAGGTAAACGTCACCAAGATCGAAGATGGCGAGCTTGTTGAGTTCGTTGCTGAGGTTGACGTTCGCCCAGAGTTCGACCTTCCTAAGTTTGAAGAGATCAACGTTGAGGTTCCAGCTATCAAGGCTGATGAAGCAGCGATCGATGCAGAGCTGGATAGCCTGCGCGCTCGTTTCTCCACCTTGAAGGATCACAACCACAAGCTGAAGAAGGGTGAGTTTGTCACCATCAACATCACCGCAACTGTTGACGGTGAGAAGATTGACGAGGCAACCACCGAAGGTCTGTCCTACGAAATCGGATCTGACGATCTGATTGACGGCCTGGATAAGGCTTTGCTTGGCGCTAAGAAGGATGAAACCGTAGAGTTCACCTCTGAGCTGGCAAATGGCGAGTACCAGGGCAAGGAAGCTCAGATCAGCGTCGAAATCACCGCTACCAAGCAGCGCGAGCTGCCTGAGCTGGATGATGACTTCGCGCAGCTAGCTTCCGAGTTCGACACCATCGAAGAGCTCCGCGAGTCCACTGTTGCTACCGTCGAGGAAAAGCAGAAGAACGAGCAGGCTTCCAAGCTTCGCGACGAAGTTCTCGCTGCAGCAATTGGCTCAACTGAGTTCGCAGTTCCCGACTCCATCGTTGATGAGCAGGCACACTCACAGCTGCACCAGCTGCTCGGTGAGCTCGCACACGACGATGCTGCACTGAACTCTGTTCTTGAAGCACAGGGCCTTACTCGTGAAGAGTTCGAAGCTCAGAACCGCGAAGATGCTGCACAGTCTGTGCGCACCCAGCTGTTCCTCGATGCACTTGCTGAGGCTGAAGAGCCTGAGGTTTCCCAGCAGGAGCTCACCGATCACATCCTATTCACCGCTCAGTCTTACGGAATGGACCCTAACCAGTTCATCGGTCAGCTGCAGCAGTCCGGCCAGATCGCGAACCTCTTCGCTGATGTTCGTCGCGGCAAGGCACTTGCACAGGCTATCTGCCGTGTAAACGTCAAGGATTCTGAGGGTAATGACGTTGACCCAAAGGCTTACTTCGGTGAAGAAGAAGTCGAAGAGACTGAGTCTGAGGCTTAATCTCTAAAAACAAATAACGCTTTTCGACGCCCAAGCGCGCGTCGAAAAGCGTTATTTTTTGCGTTTTTAGAGGGTGAAAACGCTGATAGCGAACAGAGGCGGTTTCGCGGAAATACGCGGGTAGTCTGGTGACATTGAACTTAATGAACGTACACAAGATTGAAGAATATAGGAGTTGACTGTTTTCATGAGCGATATTCGTATGGCAGCCCCAGGTGGCCCTGGTTTCGGAAATGACGTCTTTGATCGCCTCCTGAGTGAGCGCATCATTTTCCTGGGAAGCCAGGTAGACGATGAGATCGCAAACAAGCTTTGCGCTCAGATTCTGCTGCTGTCGGCTGAGGATCCAACCAGGGACATCTCCCTGTACATTAACTCCCCAGGTGGCTCAGTCACCGCAGGCATGGCAATTTATGACACTATGAAGTACTCCCCATGCGATATCGCAACTTACGGTATGGGTCTTGCTGCTTCCATGGGTCAGTTCCTGCTTTCCGGTGGCACTAAGGGCAAGCGTTTCGCATTGCCACATGCTCGTATCATGATGCACCAGCCTTCCGCTGGCGTTGGTGGTACTGCAGCAGATATCGCAATTCAGGCGGAGCAGTTTGCAGCAACCAAGCGCGAGATGGCACAGCTTATCGCTGAGCACACTGGCCAGTCTTTTGAGCAGATCTCCAAGGATTCCGATCGTGACCGCTGGTTCACCGCTCAGGAAGCTAAGGATTACGGACTAGTTGACCACGTGATTACCTTGGCTGAAGGCCCAATCAGCAACTAGGCGTACGGAAAACTTTAAAGGAGAGAAAAATAATGAGCAACGGATTCCAGATGCCAAACTCACGTTATGTGCTGCCTTCTTTTATTGAGCAGTCCGCGTACGGCACCAAAGAGACCAACCCTTACGCAAAGCTTTTTGAAGAGCGCATCATCTTCCTCGGTACTCAGGTAGATGACACCTCTGCAAATGACATCATGGCGCAGCTTCTTGTCCTAGAAGGCATGGATCCTGACCGCGATATCACCTTGTACATCAACTCTCCAGGTGGTTCTTTCACCTCGTTGATGGCAATTTATGACACCATGCAGTACGTACGTCCAGATGTGCAGACTGTCTGCCTTGGTCAGGCTGCATCCGCTGCGGCAGTTCTACTCGCTGCAGGTGCACCAGGAAAGCGCGCAGTTCTTCCGAACTCCCGCGTTCTTATCCACCAGCCAGCAACCCAGGGCACTCAGGGCCAGGTTTCTGACTTGGAGATCCAGGCTGCAGAGATCGAACGCATGCGCCGTCTGATGGAGAGCACCTTGGCTGAACACACTGGTCGTACTGCGGAGCAGATTCGCATTGATACTGACCGTGACAAGATCCTCACCGCTGAGGAAGCACTTGAATATGGCATCGTTGACCAGATCTTCGATTACCGTAAGCTCAAGCGCTAAATCGGTTAAAAATATCAGGGCTTGATCCTTCTTTCAATAGAAGGATCAAGCCTGTTTTTTATTTAAAAGGTTGCTATCCAGAAGCCAACCAATGAGACATCCGAAGACAATTCCCCAGAATGGGGCAGTGATGCCGACAATGCTAATTTCTGACACTGTGACTAAAAAGCACACCAGTGCGCCTGTGGAATAAGGTCCTGAGAATCCTGTGATGAAAGCATTTTTCAAGGGGGTAAGCATTGCAATACCTGCGAGTGCTGCAATGAAGGATACTGGCATGGCGAGCATGAAGCCCACAAATGCTGGTGAGAAAAGACCAACGATGATTGCGCCCATGGCTGTCACCATGGCTGCAGTGTAGTGTCGGCGTGTATTTGGTCCAGATACGATGAGGGCATTAGTCGGGCCTGTTAAGCAGGTAGTGACATTGCCAATCAGAGCCATCGGAATTGACCACAATCCAGAGGCTGCAGCGGCAAGATTTACTCCTGGCTTGTGCCCAGCAGCCCGGAGTACTGCAACGCCTTGGCCGTTTTGCACAATCACCACAGTGATAGCCAAAGGCACAACAAGTTCCATGATGGCTGCGAAAGAAAACTCAGGAGCAGTAAAAACTGGTTTAGAGATAATTCCGTTGTCTAAAATTCCAGGTGCCAGACGGCCTGCTGCAATGGCAACAATGGTGCCTACAACAGCGGCAACAGCAACTGGTGGAGCAATGTTGGCAATGCGTGGGCTGATGCTTAATGCTACGAATACGGCAACCATGGGAAGCGCAATCAATGGATCAGAAATACTGGAATTAATGAGATCGAGGCCAAAACGCAAGAAGATTCCTGCCACCATGGCCATGACAATGGTGGGCGGAAGCACAGCCATAATCTTGCCGATTAACCCGGTCCAGCCAAGTAGAAATACCAGCACACCAGTGACTAAATATGAGCCAATTACTTCCGGAAAGCTTAAATGGGTGAGGGAATCTCCCACAATGACGGTGCCAGGAATTGTCCAAAAATAAGCTTGCGGGGTGCGGTACATGTACGTCAACCACAAGGTAAGTAATCCGTTGCCTAGGAAAGCGCCGAAAATCCAGGAGGATGTCTGATCTGGGCTGAGGTTACCGGCTGCGGCTGCTGCAAGGATGACGGCAATTGGTCCAGAGGCGGAGAAAATTAATGCGACAAGCCCATTGCCGATTTCTTGGGGGCTTAAGTCTCGTTTGATTTCTGCGAAACTGGGACGGGGAAGGACTGGTCGTTCTACTGCCATTAGTATTGAGTTGGCCAATTTTTTTACCCCTTATCAGATTAGATAACAGTGGTGGAAAATGACAAAAAGGGAAGCCGAGGCTTCCCTTTTTCGATATTTAAGGTTTAGACGCGTGCAAGTGGCTCCTGCTGGATCTTAACTTCAGCTTCTGCTGGTGAACGCGGAATCATTGCGGTGCATAGTGCGCCGATGACAGCTGCTGCAGCGAAGATGAGGAATGCAGAGCTAGGGCCGAATCCTGCGCCGATGATCAGACCGCCGATTGCTGGTCCGAAGATTCCGCCGAGGCGGCCGAATCCTGCACACCAAGCTACACCTGCGGCGCGGCATTCGGTTCCGAAGAAGTTGGAGGTCAGGCCGTAGGTAAGAACCTGGGTTCCCAGAACGCCGATTCCTGCGAGTGCAATTGCGGTGTACATGAGAGGCCATGAGGAGATATAAGGCAGCACGCCGAGGCAGATTGCAGCAAGTGCGAATGTGGAGGTGATGATGGTCTTTGCGCCGATACGGTCAGCGAACCATGAAGCGATCAGGCCACCGAAGACTGCGCCACCGTTGAGGAACAGCAGGGAGTATAGGGAATCGTGGGAGGATGCGCCGTTAGATTCCATGATCTTTGGCAACCAGGTGTTGAGGCCGTAGGTAGAGAGCAGGCCGATGAAGCTCATCGCACCAATCAAGATGGTGCCCATGAGGTACTTGGAGGAGAAGATTCCAGCGAATCCGGTGCCCTTCGTCGTCAGCTGCTTTTCGACGACAAACTCCTGCGTTGGCAGGCCACGGCGTTCGCATAGGGCCTTAGCCTCTTCGATGCGTCCACGGGAAGTCAACCAACGTGGGGACTCTGGAAGGAAGAAGTATGCAAGTGGGAGGAGGAATAGCAGTGGTGAGCCACCGATGAGGAAGAGTCCGCGCCAACCGATGATGTCTTCAAAGAGCAGAGCAAGGATGGAAGCTAAAACGCCACCTGCTGGAACGCCTGAGTAGACAATTGCGTTGAAAAGGTTGCGCCTATTAGCTGGGGCAAACTCTGCAATAATAGCGCCACCAGTGGCAACGATCATGCCGACGCCTAAGCCGGTGAGAAGGCGGAGGGCGCCGAACATGGCGATGGAAGTAGCCATGGAGGTCAGTGCCATGCCGATGGAGAACCAGACGATGGCGGTGAGCATAACCTTGCGTCGGCCGAGGCGGTCACCGACTGCACCTGCAGATAGTGCACCGATCATCACGCCGATCATGGCGTAGGAACCGAGGGTACCTGCAATGGCAGGGCTAAGCGCACCGATCTGGTTGGGGTCCTCGAGCAATGAGGAAAGGACCGCACCATAGATCACCAGGTCGTAGCCATCAAAAAGAATGGAAATGCCTACGACCGCGAGGATCATGTAGACGGTGGTGCGGTGTTTGGCGCTTTGCCAACCGCCAGAAATTTGGGTAGCCACTGGAAATTCTCCTTGAATCCCTACACAGGAATGTGAATTAATTGCTTCTATTCACCTGCTGGTGATGTGATTCACATTTAATCCTGCGTTGAGAAAACCTGAAACTAGGGATTGCCCTAAAGAGTTCTAGGGGATACTTGTCCGGAGGTATAACCCCTGCTAAGAGCGGTGAGAGTATCTCTTCAAAGCCTCAGCAAGTTCCATACGATTGCGGATTCCGAGCTTTTTATATACTCGAGTGAGGTGATATTCCACAGTCTTGGGGGAAAGAAAAAGTTCCTGTGCAACCTCTCTATTGGAGTGTCCAGAGGCTACCAAACGCGCAATTTCAAATTCCTGTGGTGTGAGTCCTCCGGATTGTTCTGAGCGCTGCCCTAAACCGCCAACTCTGCGTTCGCGATTAGCAAGGGTGACCATTGCGTTGGCGCCCATGTCTTGGAAGAGCGAAGATGCTCGAGCGAATTGTTCATCGGCGCGTCGGCGTTGGCCTTGGCGTCGCAGAGCTTGGCCATATTCAAAACAAATACGAGCACGGTAGTAGGGAAGCGTGAGCGGATCAAGCATGTCTAGGGCGTCCTCAAAACGCTGGAACCCCTTTTTTATATCGCCGTGGTGGATCAGCAACATTGCATCCGGAACGGCTATTTTGGCATGGGCAGATGCGATGGTGGAACCTTTGAGTTCTTCAAGGGTGGAATTAACCAGGTTCTCTGCACGCTCGATTTCTCCAATGCGGATTAGGTGAGTGGCATGAACATCTTGCCACGGCCAGAAACCAGGAGCATTGACGTATTCTTTGGAAGCGAGTTTTTCTAATTGCTCGCCGGCCACAATGGCGCCAGGAATTTCATTTCTTTGCCTATGCACCCACAGTCGGCACATGGCAGAAGGCATGGATTGAATGATGAAGGCGTCTTGGTCTGCAGAAAGCCTCCGCATATAGTTACGTGCCAGATCATCATTACCGCGGGCAGTCGCTACGGTGGCTCCAGTCCAGAGAAGTAAAGGCTCCAGGAAGCGAATACCGAATTGTTCTGCGCGTGCCAAACCAATTTCTACAGTACGAGCTGCTTCTTCCCATTCACCCAAGAGCAACAGAGAACGAGCAAGCCAGCCGTCTTGCCAGAGACTAATGCGCTCAGAACCACTGATTGAACTGCGGCGTTCAAGTTTTTGACGTGCTGTAACAGGATCATCATGAACCATAGAAAGCCACCCCATGGCCATATGTCGACGTTGCGCGTGGAGGGTTGTTTCACCGGGAATGGGCTTGTCTTCGGGAAGTTTTCCATCAAGTACGGATTGACCGATGAGCGAAATGGATTGGGCTTCAATCTTTTCGCCTGCATCTTCGTCCGTCCATGCCACAGCACGATTTGCCCAGACAAGTAGCTCATCAGGGCGCCAATCGACCAAGTTTAAAAGCACTTTGCGCTGTGCCATGCGAGGACCATGGATGGGGTCGATTGGATGCTGCGACAAAAGCTCGGAGGCAGCACGGTCTAAAAGGTTGCGTGCTTCTGATCGTCGGCCTTCATGGATGGCTAAGTAGCCAAGCATAGATTCTTGCTGAATGCCGGATTCCCCCAGATCTAAAGTTGCTACTTTGGAGCGTGCTTGCGGGAGATCTGAGGCAGAGATCAGGGAATCAATGGATTCCAATAAGTATTTATTGGATTCTTCTCGGTGAGCGGTGCGGTTAGCTGCAAGGGCAAGAGCGTGTGCAGCTTCCATCCAATGGCCTGCTCGTCCTAATGCATAGCCACGTTGAGCAAGGGCTCTGACTGCAGGATTTTCTGGATCTAAGGCTGCAAAAGCTTGGTGTTGAAGCGTAGCGTCAACATGATTCCACCTGGAATAATAATCAGCAGCAGTATTGTGTAACTCAGCTAGTGTGTTTAGCGGAGTACGTGATCTTAAGACTGCCCGGTCCATTGGTAATACAAGGTCAAGCTGTGGCGGACCATCGGAGGGCAGCACGCGGAGCAAGCCGGCGCGTACGGCATCGTCGCAAAGCATACCCGTTGGGTCATTGCCTAAAAGCTTGACCAGATCGATGGGGCCACCTGCTGGTAATACAGCCACAGCCAGCAATACTGGCCAAAAGCGTTGGCTGCTGACACGTCGATTGAGATTGGCCCACCAGCTCTGTGGGATGGGAATATTAGGGCTCGGCAGCTTCCAATGATCGGGGGATTCTGCGTGTAAAACTTCTTTTACTCTGCCGTAAACACCACCGGTGATGCGCTGGATATCAGTTGCGGTGGTGGCACTGATGCGTCCGCGGACATCAGTGAGCGCTAGTTGTCGGATTTCTTCGATGCTCATCGGCGGGAGGACGTAGGTGGCATCTGCAATGGAAGGCAAAGACACTACTTCATCGTGGAACACTAGCTCTTCCTCATCTAAACCGATCATGATGAGGGCAAACCGACCAGACACCATGCGCATGGAGTACTCGATAAGTTTTTGCAATGATTCGATATCAGCCCAGTGGACATCGTCAACGATTACTACCGTGGCAGCATCGAGGCGATCAATAACACCGCGGATGGAGTTGGCGGAATGCGCACCTAATTTGTGCGCTACATGTCCAAGCAGATTACGTGGACTGTTTTTCAACCAGGACAACGCTGTCGCACGGACAATGGTCCATCCTTGGAGCTCTTCAATAAGCTGCATGCCAAACTCGGTTTTTCCAGCGCCTGGCTGGCCACTGATGTGGAAGAGTTTTCCGTCACCGGACTCTAGGCTTTTAATCAGAGAGCTTACTTCCTGCACAATGATCGAAGCTCGAGGTAAAAAGACTTGGAAAGAAGACGGCGTAAACGGAACTGATGCAACCATGGATCAATTTTAGACTAAAAAAGGGACTTGTATCTGCCAAGACAGATACAAGTCCCTAAGTGTTGACTAGGGCTAGCCCTGGTCACCTCCACCCACCGGCATAACAGAGCCGGTGATGTAGGACGCTTCCTCAGATGCGAGGAAGCAAATTGGTGCAGCTTGCTCTTCAAGAGTTCCGTAGCGCTTCATTAAAGTGGAATCGATAGTTTGATCAACAATCTGCTGATACCACTTCTTTTCCAATTCGCCCTCAGGGCCTGGGCCACGCTTCACAGCGCGCTCAGGTGCAAGAGTACCGCCCGGTGCAGTAGCCACGACACGAACGTTGTGCTGTGCAGCTTCATGTGCCAGAGCAGAAACAATACCGTTGACGCCACCCTTTGCAGCTGCATAAGGGACACGGTTGATACCGCCGGTAGCAATGGAAGAAACATTAACGATTGTTCCTCCACCGTTTTCTATCAAAATAGGCAACGCTGCTCGACACATCCACAGGGTAGGGAAGAGGCTACGGTTGATCTCCTTGCGGATTTCCTCTTCTGAATACTCATGGAAAGGCTTCGCCCAGATGGTGCCACCAACATTGTTGATCACCACATCCAAGTTCTTGAGCTTTTCACCAGCGAACTCTAAAGCAGCAGTTGCACCTTCGAAAGTCTCCAAGTCGGTAGTGAAAGAATCCACTGTGCCGGCACCTGCCTGACGGAGTTCCTCGGCTACCTCATGCACGATCGGAGAGCGGTCAACCAACACTAGGTTACCGTCTTCGTATGCAATGCGCTGAGCCACGGCTTTTCCGATGCCTTGAGCAGCACCCGTTACCACTACACCTTGGCCGAAAAAACGTTCCGCGGTGATGTGGGTGGGGCGGCCCTCAGTGCCTTTTCCTACTGGTGCGCTCATTCGTTGCTGGCCTTAGCCATAGTGCCAATGCCGTGCTCTGCATGTTCACGAATGATAGTGCGAGCCGAATCTAGGTCGCCTTGGGCGACAGCGTCGACAAGCGCCAAGTGCTCAGCAGTAATCGCTGGATCAATCCAATCAGCGCCTGGAAGGGTCGCCTTCATTTCTTGAACAACCTGGAGGTTCTGGTAAGCCATGAGCAGTGCCTCGTTGTTAGCGCGGCGGAAGAGGAACTCATGGAAATCAGCGTTTGCCTCGGTGAACTTCACCGCGTCAACTAGCTTATCTCCATCGATGAAGGAGTTCGCAGTGTTTGCCAAGTTGCGGAATCGCTCGATATCGCGATCGCCGAGCTTATTGATTGCAAGTTCTAGCGCGCCTAGCTCGAGAGCCATGCGTGCGTTGAGCTGGGTTGCAGAGGAGTGAACCTCACCAGAAGTCATGCCTGGAGTAGAGACCTCAACGAGTGAGAAGTCATCCTTGACCTCGCTGGAATCCACAGTGACCTCAGGCCTTGCTGCTGCTGGAGCTGCTGCAGAGGTGAACTTCTCGTAGTAGAAGTCCAGTGGTGGGTTGTCCAGAGTGCCCAAGAACTGGCGGACAGCTTCAACCATTGGAGGAGGTCCACAGAGGTAGACGTCTGTATCCTCATCTGGTTCGTACTCGCCGGTCAGGTGAGCTGGAACGAAGCCCTTGCGTGGGTGCTCGGTGTCCTTGTCTGACAACACGGTGATGTAGTCAAAGTCAAACTTCTCCTTGAATGCATCAAGGCGCTCAAGCTCAACGAGGTCATGGGTGAAGTTCGCACCGTAAACCAAACGGATAGGAACATCCAATTGCTCGTCACGGGAGAGTTTCTCCAAGATAGCCAAGATCGGTGCCAAACCGGTGCCGCCAGCAAGCAGCAGGATTGGGCGGACAGGTTCACGCAAGAAGAATGATCCCATTGGACCAGTCAGTGTGAGCTTATCGCCGACCTTTGCTTCCTCTGTGAGGTAAGTAGTCATGAGTCCACCAGGGGTGACCTTGACTAGGAACTGCACATAGTTGGAATCCTGCGCAGAAGAGAAAGAGTAGGAACGGGTCTGTTCACTACCAGGCACCAAGATGTTCATGTACTGACCTGGTAAGAATGCAAGATCCTTGCGGTTTTCCAGCTCGATCTCAATTCCAATGGTGGAATCAGAGTATTGGTTGATCTCTTTGAGCTCACCATCGAACGTAGAAGCGCCAGTTTTCGCGAGCACAGAAGTGGTAGCGATCTGCAGAATGAGGTCGGATTTTGGCGTCATCTGGCAAGGCAGGCAGTAGCCGTCGGCAGCTTCATCTTCGGACAGAGCGTCGTCGATGTAGTCGCCTTCTTCGTAGTCGCCGGACTCACAGAACGCTTTACAGGTTCCGCAAGCGCCGTCACGGCAATCGAATGGAATGTTGATGCGTGCCTGGTAGGCAGCGTCAGCAACAGTTTGTGTTTCTTCGCAGTCGATGAATCGGGTAATGCCGTCTTCAAAGGCTAGAGCAACTTGGTGGGTCATGAAAAGTGCCTCCTAGACGTGGTAGATATCAACAACGTGGTGAATGTAGTCGTTCTTCAAAACGACCTTCTTCTTCACGATCTTCGGGGTTTCACCAGAGACATCAAGAGTCATGAAAGTGGTGCCGAAGTAGGTGTCGGTGGTGTTGTAGCGGAAGTAGAAAGTGATCCAGTTGAAACGGATGTCTACTTCACCGTCACGGCGCTCCAGGATTTCAACATTGGTGGTGTTGTGTCCGGTGCGTGGTTCAGGCAGGGAAGTAGAAGAGGAACGCTCGGTGCGGATACGGAAAACGCGATCCTCAAGGCCACCACGGTTTGCGTAGTAAATGAGGGAGATTTCAGACTGTGGGTCTTCGGTCAGTTCACCGTTGTCATCCCAAGCTGGCATCCAGAACTCTGCGTCCTCGCGGTAGCAGTCGAGCCACTCTTCAAACTTGCGGTCGTCGAGCAGACGTGACTCGAAGTAAAGGAAATCTTCAATCTCAGAGCGAGTGATATTAGACATGTGGTGTTCTCCTTAAAAGATTAGTGCTTATCGACGATTAACCGCGGGTGCGGCGACGGCGGCGTGGTTCGTCTCCGGAATCAGCCTTCGCAGCAGCCTTGGCTGCTTCACGCTGCTTCGCGGCAGCAACAGTCACTGCAGAAGAGGCTGCGTCGTCGGCAAGCTCTTTTTCCTTAATGGTCTGCTTGTTGACAGCTTCCTGCATGAGCTCATGCCAGAAAGCGTGCTGGATTGGGTAGAGACCTTCGTCTTCAGTACGAGCACCGGAGGAGAGCACTTCATTCATGCCCAGACCCTGTGCAACTTCATTTGGTCCCTGAACCTGGTGGCCCAAACCACGGGTCATATCGTTCCAAGGGAAGGAAGTTGCCTGGTAGGTCTTCTGGCAAGAGCGGAACTCTTCCAAGTCATCTGGAGTAGCCATGCCAGTTGCGTTGAAGAAGTCTTCGTACTGGCGGATACGGTTTGCACGTGCATCTGCAGACTCGCCCTTTGGAGCGATGCAGTAGATGGTGACTTCTGTCTGATCAACAGAGATTGGACGGAAGTGGCGGATCTGAGAGGAGAACTGATCCATCAAGTAAACGTTAGGGTAGAGGCACAGGTTGCGGGAAGCACCAACCATGAACTCGCCCTTTTCCTCACCGAACTGCTGCTTGAATTCTTCACGACGCTCGAACAGTGGGCGGTCTTCTGGGTTACCCCACCACATCCAGAGCAGCATGTGGCCGTATGGGTAGGAGAAGTAGCCGCCACCCTGCTTGCCCCAGGTGCCTGCATCCATTGCCTTGGTCTCGTTGGCGGATTCGCCAGTGCCACGGCGGGAAGTGGTTGCAGCGTAGTTCCAGTGAGTGGAGGAAACGTGGTAGCCATCCGCACCGTTTTCGGTCTGGAGCTTCCAGTTGCCGTCGTAGGTGTAGGTGGAAGAACCGCGAAGAACCTCAAGGCCCTCTGGGGACTGGTCAACCAGCATGTCAATGACGGTGCGGGTATCGCCGAGGTGCTCTTCTAGGGAGACAACATCATCGTTGAGGGAACCGAAGAGGAAGCCACGGTAGGACTCGAACTTAGGCACGCGACGCAGGTCGTGGGAGCCATCAGTGTGGAATTGTTCTGGGTATGCACCTTCCTTTTGATCCTTGACCTTAAGAAGGGCACCGTCGTTGCTGAAGGTCCAGCCGTGGAATGGGCAGGTCAAAGTGGTGCGGTTGTCGGTCTTACGGCGGCACAACATAGCTCCACGGTGGGAACAAGCATTGATTAGGCAGTTAAGGGTGCCGTCCTTGGAGCGAGTGATCATGATTGGCTGGCGGCCAATGTAAGTGGTGAAGTAATCACCCGGGTTAGGGATCTGGGACTCGTGTGCCAGGTAGATCCAGTTGCCCTCGAAGATGTGGCGCATCTCCAGCTCGAAGATCTCTGGATCAGTGAAGATGTTGCGGTTAACGCGAACGATGCCTTCTTCTGGACGGTCCTCAAGTGCATGGTCCAGGGTTTTCTGAACGCTATCCAAATTTGAAACTGGTGTTGACATGTGAACCTCCGTGAGAGTGTAAAGAAGTTTGAATTGCCACCAAAATGTCGTATTGGTTCTGTGCTTTAAAGCAGTAGGGGACATCTGCGAGTTTAGGGCTTTCCCGGTGGCGTAACACTAACACTGCCCTAATGATGAACTGAATCACATTAGGGGAATTCCTAGGGTTTGGTCGGGGGGTGCTGTTCGTATGGTGAAACAAATTGCCAATCTTGTGGACTTGACGTGGTTTTATGGAGTAAAATTTATGGATTTTGGTAGATTTTTCCAGATCCGGCGAAAATCGGGGTATTGACGTAATCGATGATTCAGACCACAGTGTTGTTATCAAGTTCATCCGATCACAACGAAACTTCTGATGTTGTAGCCACTGAACTTGCACCCCCACTTCACCCCCCACAGTCTCAAGGAGTATGACATGACTACAGCTGATCAGCACGTTGATCCAACTGCCCATGATTCAGGTAACAAGGCAACCGATAAGTTCAAGGCAAACCGCGTTTCCTCTGATACTTCTAAAGACCGTGCAAATGCGATCTACACCGATCTTCTTGCTGCGATCGCTCAGGTAGCTCATAAGCACGAGGTCACCTACGAAGAGTACAACGTGCTCAAGCAGTGGATGATTGACGTCGGCGAGTACGGCGAGTGGCCACTATGGTTGGACGTTTTCGTCGAGCATGAGATCGAAGAGATCAACTACAACCGCCACGATTACACCGGCACCAAGGGCTCCATCGAAGGCCCTTACTACGTTGAGAACTCACCTAAGCTTCCTTGGAACGGCGAAATGCCAATGCGCGACAAGGACAAGGCTTGCACCCCACTGTTCTTCGAAGGCCAGGTTACTGACCTTGAGGGCAACGGCATCGGCGGCGCCGAGGTTGAACTGTGGCACGCGGATGAAGAGGGCTTCTACGCACAGTTTGCACCAGGAATCCCAGAGTGGAACCTGCGTGGCACCATCGTTACCGATGAGGAAGGCCGCTACAGCATCAAGACTCTGCAGCCTGCTCCTTACATGATTCCTCACGATGGCCCAACCGGCTGGTTCATTGAGTCCTACGGTGGACACCCATGGCGTCCAGCGCACCTTCACCTGCGCGTTTCCAGCCCTGGCTACCGCACCATTACTACCCAGCTGTACTTTGAGGGTGGCGACTACGTGGACAACGACGTTGCAACCGCTGTGAAGCCAGAACTCGTTCTGCACCCAGTAGCTGGCGAAGATGGCAACCGCGTTCAGTACCCATTCGTCTTGGATAAGGAAGACTAGGTTTTAACCTATTCACCCTAGAGTCCCGACCACATTTTGTGGCGGGACTTTTCCCACTTGTCTAGAAAGTTCGAAAAATGTCTAATCTGACGATTAAAAAAGTTGAATCCCGGATCCTCGATGTTCCTCTGATTCGCCCGCATGGCTTTGCCACCACAACTTCCACTGAGCAGCACATTCTGCTGGTGAGTGTGCACTTGGAAAATGGCGTTATCGGCTACGGCGAGGGCGTTGTGCCGGGCGGTCCATGGTGGGGCGGCGAGTCGGTTGAGACTATGAAGGCGCTTGTCGACGGCTACCTCGCCCCAGTGCTCGTCGGGCGTGCTGTGTCTGAGCTTGCAGGCATTATGGCGGATCTTGAGCGTGTTGTTGCACGTGCGCGCTATGCCAAGTCGGCAGTCGATGTTGCAATGCATGATGCATGGGCACGAAGCCTGAATATCCCAGTGCGTGATCTTCTTGGTGGCACCGTCCGTGACAGGCTTGATGTCACCTGGGCTTTGGGCGTTTTGCCGTTGGATGTGGCTGTTGCTGAGATCGAAGAACGCATCGAAGAGTTCGGTAACCGTTCCTTCAAGCTTAAGATGGGCGCAGGAGATCCTGCAGAAGACACTCGACGAGTGGCGGAATTGACCCGCGCAGTAGGAGACCGCGTTTCCATCCGCATCGATATCAATGCGCGTTGGGATCGCCGCACTGCACTGCACTACCTGCCAATCTTGGCGGATGCAGGCGTGGAACTATTTGAGCAGCCAACTCCAGCCGATGACTTGGAAACTCTGCGCGAAATTACTCGTCGCACCAATGTTTCTGTGATGGCGGATGAGTCTGTATGGACTCCTGCTGAAGCTTTGGCCGTAGTAAAAACCCAGGCTGCGGACGTTATCGCACTGAAGACCACCAAGCATGGCGGATTGCTGGAATCTAAAAAGATTGCAGCAATCGCAGAAGCCGGCGGACTTGCTTGCCACGGCGCTACCAGCTTGGAGGGGCCAATCGGAACCGCAGCATCGTTGCAGTTTGCAGCATCCACCAAGGCAATTTCTTTCGGCACTGAACTATTTGGTCCACAGCTGCTGAAAGATACTTATATCGTCCAAGAATTCGATTACAGCAATGGCCAGGTTGCGGTTCCTCAGGGGCCAGGCTTGGGTGTTGATATTGATGTGGACAAAGTTAACTTCTATACCCGTAAGTAAGGAGAAGATGAAATGCTGTTTCTAGCACGCATGGACGTTGTGTTCCCAGATTCTATGGAAGCCGATGTTATGGCAGATTTCCAGGTTAAGGAAAAGGCTTATTCTGGAGATCTTCAAGAGCGCGGGATCATGAAGGCGATCTGGCGCGTCGTTGGAGAGTATGCAAACTACTCTATTTTCGATGTTGATGATCATGATGAATTGCATGCGATCCTGAGTGGTTTCCCGATGTTTAAGTACATGAACGTCAAGATCACTCCATTGGCGAAGCATCCAAACGCCCTGGATTATTACCTCAAGGGATAATCGAATTTCAGCCGCCCTACCTTCAATTTCGGTAGGGTGGCTTTTCCATTACAAAGAATTAGCACAAACTTTCGTTAGGACTCTTATTTGTTTAGTGGTGTTGAAATAGGGTGGTGGTTAATCAATTAAATAAGGGGAATTTTAAAACATTAGGGGACATGGGGAATGTCGTACTTTAGTTATTGGGATCCGCATGGTCCGGAAAATCAGATCAACTTCGAGATAGCTCAAATGGAAATCCAACGCTGGAGTTTGCTTATTCCAAATCCGGAAGCGGATGCCAGCACGTTGATTGTGGAGTTAAGAACCATAGTGAAGGGTTTTGTGCCGATGTGCAGCTCACTGGAAGTGTTGGATGGGTAATCCCTTATGCACACCCCTAGCTAACCCCTGATGTTTTGGGTTTGTGCTGGCAGTGAATGTAGGTGCGCAATCTGACATGTTCGTTTGACGAACCACTTGTTAATGGGCTCACTTATCCCTAGTTTGAGATGTACATCACTAGCTGTAGAAAGGTCTCGCATGGACATTCCACACTTCGCTCCAACGGGAGGCGAGTACTCCCCACTGCATTTCCCGGAGTACCGGACCACCATTAAGCGCAACCCAAGTAACGATCTCATTATGGTTCCAAACCGACTCGGTGAGTCCACGGGACCTGTCTTCGGCGACCGCGATCTTGGCAACACCGATAATGACATGACCAAGGTCAATGGCGGCGAGGCAGTCGGCCAGCGCATCTTTGTCCATGGACGCGTTCTTGGATTTGATGGCAAGCCAGTGCCACACACTCTTGTTGAAGCATGGCAGGCTAATGCAGCAGGTCGTTACCGTCACAAGAATGACTCCTGGCCAGCACCACTGGATCCACACTTCAATGGTGTGGCTCGTACCTTGACTGATAAGGACGGCCAGTACCACTTCTGGACAGTTATGCCAGGTAATTACCCTTGGGGTAACCACCACAATGCATGGCGTCCAGCGCACATCCACTTCTCACTGTATGGTCGCCAATTCACTGAGCGCCTTGTCACTCAGATGTATTTCCCGAATGATCCATTGTTCTTCCAGGATCCGATCTACAACGCAGTACCTCTGGGTGCACGCGAGCGCATGATCGCAACGTTTGATTATGACGAGACCCGCGAAAACTTTGCGCTCGGCTATAAGTTCGACATCGTCCTTCGTGGCCGCAACGCCACCCCATTCGAGTAAAAGGTATTTGCAATGATTGATACAGGGAAGAACGGCGAGTTCCGTTACGAACAGTCGAATATCGTAGATCAAAATGAAGCAGAATTCGGCATCACTCCATCACAAACAGTGGGACCATATGTCCACATTGGTTTGACACTTGATGGAGCTGAGCATCTTGTGGCTCCAGGTACTGAAGGCGCAGTCTCATTCACCGTTTCTGCAACTGATGGCAACGGCGATCCTATTGCGGATGCGATGTTTGAATTGTGGCAGGCGGATGCTGAAGGCGTGCACAATTCGGATTTGGACCCAAACCGCAAAGAAGCAGCTACCGTAGATGGCTTCCGTGGCTTGGGACGTGCGATGGCTAACGCTGATGGTGAAGCAACTTTCACCACACTTGTGCCAGGCACCTTCAATGATGAAGCACCACACTTCAAGGTTGGCCTGTTTGCTCGTGGCATTTTGGAACGTCTGTACACTCGCGCCTACCTGCCAGAGGTAGACCTCAGCACTGACCCAGTATTGGCTGTGGTTCCTGCAGAGCGTCGTGAGCTTTTGGTAGCAAAGAAAACCGAAGATGGTTTCCGCTTTGACATCAAGGTCCAGGCAGAAACCGACGAAACCCCATTTTTTGGACTCTAAATAAACATATGACCCGATCTTTATACTCCGACCTTGCCGGTAGCGGAGAACACCTCAGTAGCCTTTCTGATGAGAATTTCTTAAACAGTCTTCTCATCGTGGAGGCTGCTTTGGCTGTTGCCGCAACTCCTGAAGATGCAGCAACAGCCAAAGCAACCATTGATTCTTATCAGCTGGATGTAGAGGCGTTGTCTCGTCGCGCAGCAGAAGGCGGAAATCCACTGATTCCGCTGGTCGCAGACCTCAAAGCTATCAATCCAACAGGTATTCACCCAGGTGCTACCAGTCAGGACATTATTGATTCTGCATTGATGTTGTGCATGAAACAAGGGGTGGGGGACGTCGTCGACAAGCTTAAAAAGCTTGCGCGCGATTTAGCTGAGCTCACCCGCGAGCATAAAGTTACACCGATCATGGGGCGTACTTTAGGCCAGATTGCTACGCCGACCACGTTTGGCGCGCTGACTGGCGGCTGGCTCGTTGCGGTGGCAAACTCCACACGCATGCTGGAGGCACTGGAATTTCCAGTGTCTTATGGCGGTGCAAGCGGTAATATGACAGCGGTACATCCGCGGGGCTTTGATATACAAGCCAAGCTGGCTGAAGAATTGGGTCTTTTTGATCCGCAGTGGGTCTGGCATTCGGATCGCATGCCGATTACTGCGATTGCGCAAGCGCTGGCAACTGCTTCAGGTGTCGTACGGAAAATTGCCGGTGACGTAGTGTTTTACTCGCAGACCGAAGTCGGAGAACTACGCGAAAAGGCACCAGGCGGCAGCTCCGCCATGCCGCATAAAGCAAATCCGGCAGCAGCGATTGCGTGTGATGGCTATGCGCGCCGGGCCCCGGGGCTTGCAGCGACGCTTTTCGACGCCTTGGACTGTCGCCTTCAGCGTGGCACTGGCAGCTGGCACGCGGAGTGGTCAACGCTTCGTGAGCTTGCAGCGGTGACTCATTCTGCGGTGAGCCGTGCATCCACAAGCATTGATGGAATCACTGTGAACACAGACGTTATGGCTTCCCGCGTTAATGGCCCCACCGGACATGCGCAGGACTTGGCGGAACGTGCTCTAGAAATCTATGAAAAAGGACTGAACTAATGGATCGCTATGAAACTGGAATGAAAAACCGTCGCGCTGTGCTGGGAGATGCACACGTAGATCGTGCGGTGGAAAACACCACTGAGGTGACGGAAAAGTTTCAGGACTTCATCACCCGCACCGCATGGGGCGATATCTGGGAACGACCAGGCCTGGATCATACTCAGCGCCGTTTACTCACCATCGCAATTTTGACTGCCGTGGGCAATGATGGCGAGTTGGATATGCATATTAAGGCTGCGCTGCGAGCTGGCGTGGATCAGGAAACCATCGGCGAGGTCTTGTTGCACACGGCTGTTTATGCTGGCGTGCCTAATTCCAACCATGGATTCAAGCTTCTTAACCAGGCAGTATCAGACCTTAAGTAGTTCACGTAACTCTGCACGGGATGTGACACCCATTTTTTTGTACACCCGTGTGAGGTGATATTCCACGGTTTTTGCAGATAGTGATAGTTCGCGGGCAACTTCTTGATTGGAGTAGCCATCGACAACCAGCGCAGTGATTTGTTCCTCTTGAGGGGTAAGTCCCTGCGCTGATCTGCGTGCGCCACCTACTCCTGCGACTTTCTTTTCACCGTGGCAGCGGGCCGCAAGGGTCACTGCTCCCATGGCTATAAAAACTTCTTCTGCGCGGGTGAATATTTCTGCTGCTTGGCTTCTTCTTCCCATCCGGCGCAAGACCAATCCGTATTCAAAAAGGATGCGGGCTTCATAAGCTGGCATGTTGACTGTAGAGATGAGCTCGACAGCCTCTGACAGCATTTTCACACCACGGGCGGTGGAGCCTCGTTGAATCTCAATATTGGCTTGCGGAACTAGGTTTCGGGCGCGCAGCGATGGGATGGTGGAGTCGGGGATGCCATCCATGACTGCAGCAGCAGCGTCAATGCGACCTGTCCGAATCAGTGAAATCGCATACATGTCTTCCCAAGCCCAAAAACCAGGTTGTTGGGTGTTGGTGGTGTAGACAACGGAGGCCATGCGATCGCCGGCTAAGGAGGCAGTGCGTGTATCTGAAGTCATGGAAGCGGTGATGAGTTTGCCCATCGATGCGCTGAGTTTTTGGATGAGGAACGCATCTTCGGGGACCGTTAAACGCTGTAAATAATGATTGGCTAATTCCGTGCGGCCAGACATGGCAGCTACTTGCGCACCTGTCCACAGGTGAACTGGTTCTAGAAGAGACGCTCCGGTGCGATCGCCAGTAGCAAGGCCACGTTCGACAACTGCGGAAGCTTCCTGAAATTCGCCCAGCACATAGTGCGCGCGAGCTAGAAATGCAGATTGCCATAATCCGACAAGATCGGAGGGACCTTTCCTAGAGAGCAGCCGGCGGGCGTTGAGCGGATCATCATAAACCAGGGCGAGCCAGCCGCTGATGAAATTATGAATCTGCTGTTGCGCAGGATCTTGCGGGCAGTTGGCCTTGGTATAAGAACCCGTGTCCAACGCATCTGCGAACATATCAAAAGTGGGGTTTATCCCGCGCAACGCAATTGGATCCCAGGTGGCTAGCGCATAAAACGGGGAGTCAGATTGGGCCTCAAAAGACTGACCGCCATACAGCGCCAAAAAGGCGCGTTGCTCCGCGGCTTGCGAATGGGGAAGTGCCTCCACATGAAGGCGCGCCAGAGGAAGGTTTCCAGATTCAATAAGCTTTTCGACGCTTTCCTCCCGCGGGTGTTGCGCTTTCGAGGGGGGCGTAGACGCTCGCACCAGGGTTCGCACCTCTGGGCTATGGAACCTTAAGATGCCATTTTCGTGGATGAGGGTGCCGTGTTCTACGTGTGCATCTACATCAAGATCATCTACTGGGCAACCATCAAAAAATGGGTGTGAGGCTACTTCCCGAAGCACGGCATCTTTGACATCAATATCAGTGACCCAGTGTTCCGGAACAGTGAGGGAGGGGCGTTCAGTGCTCCAGTGATCGATGGGGGCAGCGTCGAGAAGCTCTCTGATTAATTGAGGCAAACCGCCAGCCGCGTCGTTGAGCCGATGCGCGGTGGCGGGCGTGCAATGGCCGACAATTTGGCGCGCAAGCAACGCTGTTTCCGGGACCGTGAGCGGTGGCAAAGCCAGCAAATCTGTGGCGCCACTGATGCGATGCGGTGCTGTGCTTAAGACAATGAGCCCCTTGGTGTGCACCAAAGTAAGTGTTTTTTCGATATCTTCGCGCTCTGCCAGATGAATATCATCGACCACAACGATGCCCAGGCGCGGCTTTTTCTTCAGCCGGTGATTAACTTCAAATTCACCGAGCTTTGTAGCGAACTCTCTGATGAAGTGCTCTTTGTTGACCCCGTGGGGGCCGGTAACAACAAGAAACCTGCCCCGGCGATCAGTGGTGAACTCAGCGAGAAGACGCCTAAGCAACAACTGACGACGAGGCAGGAGACTTGTTGTAAACATACCTATAACATTATGCGAAATGCTGTGCTAGCAGTTCATTTACCTCTGCAGGACGCTCGACAGTAGGAACGTGGGCAGCAGGGGAGAGCACCTCTGCGCGGGATTCACCAGATACACCATCAGCAATGATCTGCAGGATTGCTGGAGGGGTAGAAGGATCATCTGCACCGGCAATGGTGAGCACTGGAACAGTGATTTCACCGAGGCGATCAGTGAAGTCCCAGGTAGCTAAAGCTTCGCAGCACAGTGCATAACCCTCGGAAGGGGTGCCAGCTACCATTGCTTCGAAATGCTCGCGGGATGCCGGGTTGTTCTCCAACCAAGAAGGGGAGAACCAACGCTGGATCACAGCTTCAGATAGCGATGCGGTGCCGTTTTCACGAGTTGCAGCTGCGCGGTCGATCCAGCCCTGTGGCTCGCCGAACTTTGCAGCGGTGCACATGAAAGCAGCCTTGGTGACGCGGTTAGAAGTGGCAGTCAGGTACTGAGCAACTGCGCCGCCAAGGGAGAGTCCGATGACGCCAAATTTGTCTACGTCCAGTTCATCGAGGGTATCGAGAACATCCTGTGCCAAGTCAGCAACGGTTGGAGTGCCTTCGATGAGCTCAGTTAGACCGTGTCCGCGGTGATCAACTGCAATGACGCGGAAATCCTTGTGCAGGGCATCAAGCTGAGGCAACCACATATCGGTGGTGGAGCCCAGTGAACCGATGAACACCAAAGTGTTGTCGGATGAGCCATAAGAAACGCTGTGCAAAATAGCCATGTTTAGTTCTCCTTTTCAAATACTGCTGCTAGACCCTGGCCGCCACCGATGCACATGGTTGCGAGGCCGTACTGGGAGTTTTCACGCTGCATACGGTGTGCCAGGGTAACTGCCATGCGAGCACCGGTGGCGCCGACTGGGTGGCCCATGGAGATGCCTGAGCCCAGTGGGTTGACGCGCTCGTCTTCCCAAGAAATGCCCCACTCCTTGAGCACAGACAGTGCCTGAGCTGCGAAAGCTTCGTTGAGCTCGATAGCTCCGATATCGTCCAAGGTCAGTCCCAGGCGATCAAGCACCTTCTTGGTTGCTGGAACTGGTCCAATACCCATGGTCTCTGGAGGAACGGCAGCAACAGACCAGCCAGCAAGACGCATGACTGGACGCAGGCCCTTTTCTTCTGCCTTCGCGCGGGTGGTCACGATTACGGCAGCAGCGCCGTCATTTTGTCCGGAAGCGTTGCCAGCGGTAACGGTGGCTTCTTCATCCTGGCGGCCCATGATTGGGCGTAGGGAAGCAAGCTTTTCGACGGTCGTTCCAGGTCGACCATGCTCATCGCGAGCCATGATGGTTGGTTCTTGTCCACGCTTTTTCGCCGGGATGGTCACTGGCACGATTTCTGCATCGAATACTCCAGCGTCTGCTGCCTTGCCCCAACGCTGCTGGGATGCTGCGGAGATCTGGTCCTGCTCTTCGCGGGAGATACCGTATTCGCGGCGGAGGTTTTCCGCAGTTTCGATCATGCCACCAGGGATTGGGTGGTTGCGTCCGCCGGCGGTTTCGCGAGCTTCTGCCAAACGGTCACGCATCTGCATATCTCCGCCCTTGACACCCCAACGGATATCGCCGGAGACGGTGTACTCAGTCCGGCTCATGGATTCTGCGCCACCTGCAATGATGAGGTCAGCGGCGCCAGTAGCGATATGGGAAGCAGCGGTAAGAATAGCCTGCAGTCCGGAGCCACAACGGCGATCAAGCTGCATGCCTGGAACCTCCATGCCGAGCTTGGAATCCAGTGCGACAACGCGACCAAGTGCAGGTGCGGAACCGTTAGGGGAACCCTGTCCCAAAATGAGATCATCGACATCGCTGCCGGTGATGCCGGTTGCATCAACGATTGCGTTAATCACGGTGGTGGCAAGATCCTGGACTGGGATTCCGGTGAAGGATCCGCCGTAAGCGCCAACTGGGGTGCGCAGTGGGGAACAAATGACAATATCTTGAGGATTCATATTTCTTCCTTAAATCTAAAGGGATGCGAGGTCTGCAGAAATTGTTTGAGCTGTTTCAAGAAGCTGTGGGAGCACGATCTTCCGGATATCTTCCACCGAGTGGGACGCTGATTGCGTAGACACATTGATGGCTGCTACCACTTCGCCCTTACCGTTGGCAATGGGGGCTGCAAGTGATCTTAAACCTGGTTCGAGTTCTTGATCCACCAACGACCACCCCCTTTCGCGGGTAGCTTCGATCTCTTCTCGGATCGCCGCAACGGTGGTCAATGACCGGGTGGTTAGTTGCTCCGGGGGTGCTGCGGCGAGCATCTCGTTCAATTCTTCATCCGGCAAGCTGGCTAATAGGATGCGACCCATGGAGGTTGCGTAGGCAGGGAAGCGGGTGCCGATGGTGATATTGACCGTCATTATGCGACGTACTGGAACGCGGCATACGTAGATGATGTCACTTCCATCAAGCACTGACATGGAGCTTGATTCGCCGATCTGGCGGGAGAGGAGTTCCAGGCGGGGCTGTGCAATTGCAGGTAATGACAGTGCGGAGAGGTAGCTGGCGCCGAGCTCTAAAACATGTGGTGTGAGCTGGAAGCGGGAGTCTATGTTTACCGCATAGCCAAGGTCTGTCAGTGTGTGGAGAAAGCGCCTGGCTGTGGCCCGGGAGAGGCCGGTTTGGCTGGCAACTTCAGACAATGTTTGATCGGGATTATCTGCGCTAAAACTTCGAATCACGGATAAGCCACGGGCAAATGATTGTACGAAATCCGGTGATTGTTCGACCATCCCATCAACTCCTCTTTACGTTCGCATTGCGAACCCTTGTGCATAGTATGAACATTACGATAGCATGTCTCACATGATTAACAAGAGCGTTTCCTCCACTGCTGAAGCGGTGGCTGATATCCCAGACGGCGCCTCCATTGCCGTTGGCGGATTCGGCCTCGTGGGCATTCCTACTGCACTGATCCTTGCTTTGCGTGAACTCGGCGTAGGGGATTTGACCATCATTTCCAACAACCTTGGCACCGATGGCTTTGGCCTTGGCCTGCTGTTGCTGGATAAGAAAATCTCCAAGTCCATTGGCTCCTATCTAGGATCCAACAAAGAGTACGCACGCCAGTACCTCGAAGGCGAGCTCACCGTTGAGTTCACCCCACAGGGCACTCTTGCAGAGCGTCTTCGCGCAGGTGGCGCTGGCATCCCAGCATTCTTTACCACCGCAGGCGTTGGCACCCAGGTCGCAGAAGGTGGTCTGCCACAGCGTTACAACACCGACGGCACCGTTGCCGTTGTCTCCAAGCCTAAAGAAACCCGTGAATTCAACGGCCAGCTTTATGTCATGGAAGAGGGCATCCGCGCAGATTACGCCCTCGTGCACGCACACAAGGCAGATCGCTTCGGAAACCTTGTCTTCCGTAAGACTGCACAGAACTTCAACCCAGATGCAGCAATGAGTGGCAAGATCACCATCGCTCAGGTCGAGCACTTCGTGGACGAGCTCCACCCAGACGAGATTGATCTGCCAGGAATTTATGTCAACCGCGTTGTCCACGTCGGACCACAGGAAACCGGTATCGAAAACAGGACGGTGTCTAACTAATGACTTGGGATCATAACCAAATGGCAGCTCGCGTTGCCCAAGAACTCGAAGACGGCCAGTACGTCAACCTCGGCATCGGCATGCCGACCCTCATCCCGGGCTACCTGCCTGAGGGCTTGGAAGTAGTCCTACACTCCGAAAACGGCGTGCTGGGCGTTGGACCTTACCCAACCGAAGAGCAGCTTGACCCTGAGCTGATCAACGCTGGTAAGGAAACCATCACTGTTGCACCAGGTGCTTCCTACTTCTCTTCCTCTGATTCTTTCGCCATGATCCGTTCCCGCTCCGTAGACGTTGCAGTCTTGGGCGTGATGGAAGTTTCTCAGTACGGCGACCTCGCTAACTGGATGATTCCAGGCAAGCTCGTCAAGGGCATGGGCGGCGCAATGGACCTAGTCCACGGCGCATCCAAGATCATCGCCATGACCGATCACGTCACCAAGAAGGGCGCACCAAAGATTTTGGAAGCGTGTCGCCTCCCACTGACCGGCGCAAAGTGCGTTGACATGATTGTCACCACCCACGCTGTGTTCAACGTGGACCCAATCGAAGGCCTCACCCTGGTTGAGTGCGCCGATGGCGTCACCGTTGAGGAGCTGCGCGAAATCACCGAAGCTGATTTCAAAGTTGCTTAAGCACGCGCTGTGCAATTAAGGCGTGCGTCGCCTCGTCTGGATGCAAATTATCCAGCAACGGCGCATCGCCTTCCGCATAAAGACTCGCACCATCGAGATAGCTCAGGTGCGGGTCTTTTTGCTTTTCGACGAACCCCTCCAACACCTCACGCACCATTTCCAGAGTCAAGCGACCAAAATTATCCGGTTCACCTGTAGCAATAAATTTGATCTGACCACTACCAAAAGTAGACGTATCAAACGCGCCGGGGCCAGGTGTTTGTTCATGGATAGGGCAATAAAACGGCGACACAATCTTAATTGGTGTGTTGGGATGTCCCTCTTTAATAGTGGCGACAAACCCATCCACAGCAGCTTCTAAACCACGGCGTCGCATCACATCAGCATTGACAATATTGATGCCAATTTCCAAGGTGATCAGATCTGCCGGAGTGTCCCTGATCAACCGCGCCATGAATGGATCAAGCATTGCGCTGCCGCCAAAACCCAAGTTGCGGAGATTAAGCTGCTTGGCTTGTGCGACTAGTGCAGGCCAGATGGCGGTGGGGGAGGTAGCATTGGAACCCTGGCTAATCGAACTGCCATAATTAATCCACACTGGGCGGGTATCTTCAACTGTTTCCAGTGGCGCATTGGCATCTAGTGAGATGACCTCGATTTCCTCATTGTGAGGCAACCAAAATTCCACCACCTTTTCTGCTGCAGAGAGATTTTCTAGGGTGATTTTTTGAGGTGCCTCAACGCTGTGCGTTGTAGCACCCGTGGTGAAATCGACCTGCGTCGTCTCGCCTCCGGAGGTTGGCGTGGAAAGCGCTGGGGCGCCGTCGATAAGCACATCAATTTTGCCACCCGACCTACCGGAATCAAGGTAGACAACGCGCGTGGAAAAAGTGGTTAAGGTGATATGTGTGGCGGTGGTGCGACACATGATGCGCACACCTGAGGGCTGGCGTTCCATGGAACTGAACTGACGATCACAATAATTTTCAACGAGCTTAGCGGGGAGCCTATGTGGGCGCAGGCCGCGTGTGGTGGTTTCTATCTCTGTTGTGCCGTGGAAAAAATCAATATTCATTCCTCAAAGCGTACCGCTCTGCAGAGTCAATGCGGGAAGCGCTAAGATGGAACAACCCATTGCCAATATTGTTGGTTAGAGTTGTAAGCAGTAAATCTTTTCGATCGTGGAAGCGGGTCTCACACTCTTATGGCACGTATGCAGGAAAGCGCCGATCTGCTCAAATGTTCTTTCTGTGGCAAGAGCCAAAAGCAGGTAAAAAAACTCATCGCAGGTGGTGCCGTATACATCTGTGATGAGTGCATTGAGCTGTGCAACGAGATTATTGAAGAAGAGCTCGGGCAGGCTCAGCATGAGGATGAAGATCGAAGCGCGCTTCCTAAGCCTTCTGAAATTTCTGCGTTCTTAGATACCTATGTCATTGGACAGGATCCAGCGAAACGCATTTTGTCGGTTGCCGTATACAACCACTACAAGCGTCTGCGCGCTGCTGAGACCATCAGCCGTCGTCGTGGCGATGAAGCAGAAATTGAGCTTGTTAAATCCAATATTTTGATGCTTGGCCCAACCGGTTCCGGCAAGACTTTCCTGGCTCAAACTTTGGCAAAACTGCTTGATGTACCTTTTGCTATCGCGGATGCCACCTCATTGACTGAGGCCGGATATGTGGGCGAAGATGTGGAAAACATCTTGCTTAAACTGCTCCAAGCTGCCGATTTCGATGTAGAGCGTGCCCAGCGCGGCATCATCTACATCGACGAAGTGGATAAGATTTCCCGCAAATCTGAAAATCCTTCCATCACACGTGATGTATCTGGCGAAGGCGTGCAACAAGCCCTGCTGAAAATTCTAGAAGGCACCGTTGCTGCGATCCCACCGCAAGGCGGACGTAAGCACCCGAACCAAGATTTCATTCAGCTCGATACCACCAATATTTTGTTTATTGTTGCTGGTGCTTTCTCCGGTCTGGAAAAAGTAATCGCTGACCGCAATGGCAAGAAGGGGCTTGGTTTCGGCGTAGAGGTTTCTTCCAAGAAGGAAGAAGCCAATATTATCGATATCTTTAAAGATGTGCGCCCTGAAGATCTAGTGAAATTTGGTCTTATTCCAGAATTCATTGGTCGTCTGCCAGTTGTGGCCACGGTATCCAACCTGGATCAAAAATCTTTGGTTAAGGTCCTGACCGAGCCACGTAACTCTTTGGTCAAGCAGTACCAGAGTCTGTTCGAGATGGATGATGCAGCACTAACTTTTACTGATGATGCTCTAGAAGAGATCGCAAACCAAGCCCTGGAACGCAAAACTGGTGCCCGAGGACTGCGCGCCATCATGGAAGAAATCCTGGTTCCGATCATGTATGACCTACCTGATCGCGAAGACGTCACCGAAGTTATTATCTCTGGCTCCGTGGTCCGTGGTGAGGCCGAACCTGAAATGCTTGATGCTGCAGCAGAAGAAAAGACTGCTTAGTTGACCGGAGTTATCACGGGCTTTGCCATTATTTTATCCGTCATTGGAGTCGGATTTCTGTTGGCAAAGCTCGGCGTGATTAACGATGATAAACAACGCTTGGTGTTAAACCGCATTGCTTTTTATGCTGCGACCCCAGCGTTGCTTTTTAATGTTGTAGCGCAATCGGATCCCAGTGAATTGATCTCACCGGTAATCGTGGTGACCTTTATTGCCACCATCGTCACAGCAGTTGTCTATTGCATTATTTCAGCAATTTTCTTTAAAAAAGACATAGCCACAACAGCTACTGGCGCCGCGGCTTCCGCCTATGTGAACTCCAACAATATTGGCCTGCCGGTCTCCATTTATGTGCTTGGAACAGGCGCTTATGTAGCTCCGATTTTGGTCATGCAGATGGTGATTTTTGCACCCATGATCCTAGCTGCTTTGACTTCTGGCGATACGAAAGGATCACGTGGGCAAAAGATCTGGGCGGCCATTAAAGGATCTTTGCTCAGCCCGATCGTGCTGGCTTCCATCGCGGGGCTGATTGTATGTCTGCTAGAAATTGAACTTCCTGCAGCAGTAATGGAACCAACCATTATTTTGGGCGGTGCATCTATTCCACTCATCTTGATGAGCTTTGGTGCCTCATTGCCATCGACAAATGTCTTGTCTTCCAAAGCCGATCGCCCCAGCGTCCTCACGGCAACAGCAATGAAAATTGTGGGTATGCCGGCGATCACCTGGCTGATTGCCAAGGCCTTTGGACTGGAAGGCGATTATCTTTATGCCGCGGTCATTCTGGCAGCGCTACCGGCTGCACAGAATGTTTATAACTACGCGGCGACGTACCGTAAGGGCGAAATACTTGCCCGCGATACAGTCTTTTTAACGACATTCCTAGCACTGATAGGCATGCTAGGAATCGCGGCCCTATTTGGCCGCTAAGGGCTGATTTTCAGGCTGCTTCTCGACGACTGCTGCCGCTTGAGTGCGCAGTCCGATCAATGAGGTTGCACCAGCGATGACGATGATGGCAACACCCACATAGAGCTGAGTTGGGGACCAGCCGGAATCCAGCAGGCTACCCACCAGCAGTGGCGCAGAAATCGCACCGACACGGCCCATACCAATCGCAGCACCCACACCAGTGGTGCGTACTTCAGCGGAGTACAGCTGTGGGGACAAGGTATACAGACCAGCCACACAACCATTGATCAGCATGCCCACGATAACGCCGCTGGCAAACGCGATGGATGGAACAGAAGTGGAGGAAATGAACAGAATCAGTGTCAGTCCAGACAACACTATGAAGGTCATCAGAGTATTGCGGGAGCTGAACTTGGTTGTGAGGAAACCATAAAGCAGGGAACCGAAAGCTCCGCCCATGGACAACATCAATCCACCGATGATGCCTTGTTCTTCTGACATGCCGGTTTCCACGAGCAGCTTCGGAGTCCAAGTGTTAGCAAAGTAGAAGCCGAACATCACGATTCCGAATGCAACCCACAGCTTGATGCTGGTGCCACGGTTCTCTTTGTTAACCAGTACAGCATACGATTGGAGACCGGCTTTTTTCGTCGACAAGCGTTGCTCGCCTGGCAGCTCGAAGGTGCCAACCTTGCCCAAACGGTGAGCAATATTATTGATCTTGTCGCGAGCGCCCGCAGGGCGGCGAGTACTCAACCAATCAACAGATTCCGGAAGGAAGAAGAAAGTAGCGATGGTGGCGATACCTGTTGCGATTGCACCGGCTGCAAACACCGACCGCCAACCAAACGTTGGGATCAGCTGCGCGGCTCCGAAGCCTCCTAAGGATGCGCCGATTCCATAACCCGCAGCGTAGATAGACATCGCCATGCCGCGGTTTTTGTTGTTGGAGAACTCACTGATCACCACGGTGATACAAGCAAGGATTCCGCCGATGCCGATACCTGTGATCAAACGCCACACGCCCAACTGACCTGCGGACTGTGCAGTTGCGGACAATATCAATCCCACTACGTTGAACAGCAGCGCAATCATTAGTGCATTCTTACGGCCAAAACGGTCACCGATTGGACCGAACAGCAAAGATCCCATCGTCATGCCGAACAGTGCAGAACTGAGCAATACACCAAGCTGGCTGCCACTTAGGCCAAATTCTTGGGTTACTGCATTTGCAGTAAACGACATAGCAAGAACATCGAAACCATCTAGTGCATTGAGCATGACCGCGATGAAAACAATGAACCACTGATACGTCGACATCGACGTGCTGTTGATCGTGTGGCGAATATCCATGCAAACTCCTTTAGGAGAGGGCGACCGAAATGGTCGAGGTAGGGGATGATGGTGATGATGAAACAGGAGAAGAAACTACTCGGGAGACACAGGCACAGGCCTTAGTATCGGATTCTTTTTGGCGATCAGAGAGAAAAACATCACGGTGATCCACGTGGCCATCCACATTAAGGATGCGGACTTGGCACAAACCACACTCACCCTTACGGCAATCAAACATCATGTTGGCACCAGCGCGTTGCAGAGCCTCCAACATGCTTTCGTCCTTCTTTACCGTGGTGTGAATACCCAGTTCCGGGACCTCGATGTTAAAGACCTCTGAAGAAAACCAGCCACTGTTGCCAAATGTTTCAAAACGTAAATTAGTGGGGTCCAGGCCGCGCTGATTCCATGCCCGTCGGATGGCATCCATCAAGCGGATGGGGCCACACATATACAGCTCGACATTGTGGTTGAGTGAATCGATGAGTTGCTCGACATCAATGGTGCTGCCATCGGAATCAAAATGGAGATGCAGATTGGTGCCATGTTCTGCGATCAGCTCATCTTTATAAGCCATGGCTTCAGGGCTGCGTGCTGCAAAAATAATACGATAATTTGCGCCCAATTTTTTCAACAAGGAAGCCATGCCCCGAATAGCGGTGATACCGATACCTCCAGCAACAAGTACATACTCAGGTGCTCCTACGCGAAGAGGAAAATCTTGAGACGGCCTCGAGACCGAGATTTCATCTCCTGGCCGAAGAGTATGCATAAACTCAGATCCTCCGCGAGAGTTTCTGGTTTTAAGCACACTTAAGGCAAGAGTCGAACCATCGTGATGGGCATCAACAATGGAATAAGATCTCTTTTCCTGTCCGCTTTTTAAGGGCACCATGATCTTGAGATGTTCGCCGGGTTTTACCGGAATCGCAAATTTCGGTGCTAGTTCTATTCTTCGAATATCTTCTGCGATGATTTCACTTGATGTGACCACCGCGTTTTGCCATTCAGATTTAGACAACATGGCTTATACCTCCGGCTTTGCAGGACGAGGGAAAGTGGTGGCGATATTGAGCCGACCTTCCTTTTCTAGAGCCTCTTCGAGGATCCGGCGCACCCACATTCCACCTGCATCAATGTTGAGGTTATAGAACTCGTGGTCAGGGTTTGCATCGATGGCATCTTGTTGAGCCTTCAGCATGTCTTCATCTTCTTTGAATACGCCTGTAACCCCGTCACGTAGCTGCGTGGTGATGGTTTGGCTATCCAAGCAGTAATCGCGCATGAATGCCCAGAAATAATGGGATGAACGATCAGAATCTGGAGTGATTGAGTTCATGACATAACCATTAACCCCCTGGCTGCGATCCCCTTCTGGGGCACCTGTTCCAGCCTTGGCTACACCTACATCGATGCAGATTGTAGAAGGGTAGTAGTAGTGGATGATTTGCCAGCGATCCACTTTTCCTTCGAAGCCTGGGAACTTATCATTCATATTCTTTTGCCAAAACGGTGGGGCATCGATATCGCGCATCCACCTTGAGACTGTGACTGAATTTTCAGTATGGGTAACTATGAATTCGGATTCGCTGAGTTCATCTTGACCGATACTGGAGGAGTGCACGAACTCTTCATGGGTGAGATCCATCAAGTTATCAAGGACTAATTGGTAGTTGCAGTCTGCTGCAATGGTGTGTCCGTCTCCGGCCCAGTCGGGGTGCTTCATTTGATGCATATCAGGCACCAGGGTGGGATCTGCCAGTGTCGGATCTCCTAGCCAGACCCATACAAAGCGGTGTGCTTCCACAACGGGATAAGAATTTACTGCAGCTGAAGGATTTAGAGTTTCTTGCGCAGGCATTTTCATGCAGCGACCAGCAGAGTTGTATTCCAAGCCGTGATAAGGGCATTGGATTCCATCATTGCCCACCAGCTTTCCCTTGGATAGTGGAGCAAGGCGGTGCCAGCAGGAGTCAGCTAGGGCTACAGCGCGGCCATCTTTTGTGCGGTATAAGGCCAGTGGTTTATTGGCGATGGTGCGGGCTGTTGGCTTCTTTGCAGTGACCTCATAATCCCAGGCTGCGACGTACCACGCATTGAGGGGATGAGGAAGAATTTTTGCGGTGGTGGTGAGTTTGCGTTCTGAAAGTGTCATCTTGCGCTCCTATGCAACTACTTAAGCAAATACCTAAACCCTTAGTTAGTTTATGGTCTGGGTCATATTTTGCATGTGGGGTATCTCACTGTCAATAGGTAAATGTGGCCTTTTGTCACCTGGGGCCCGTGAGCTGCAGATATTCATGACTGAGAGGGGGTAGCAATGTGCAACAATGGATAAATGACTCTTCGATCCGCATTACTTGCGTTGCTTAGCGCTGGTCCTTTGACGGGATATGACGCCTCCCAACGGTTTGGGGCATCGGTGGGCTTTGTGTGGAGTGCTTCTGATTCGCAGATTTATCCCGAATTGCGAAAAATGCAGGCCGAAGAATTATTGGTCGGCGAAGAGGTTCCGTGGGGCTCAAAAGGTGCCACAAAGACGGAATATGCTCTCAGTGACAAGGGCTGGGAGGCCTTGAAGAAAGCGTGGATTGCGCCGATAGTCTATGGGCCTAATCGTGATCCTGCGCGCTTGAAATCCGCATATTTTGAGATTGCGTCAAATGCAGATGCGCGTCGACATCTTCGTGCTCACATCGCACATTTTGAGAAAATGAAAATTCAATCAGAATCCATGATTGAAGAGTTAGAAGCTAAAACTCATCCAACATTAGCGAGGAGACTCGCTGGAGCTCCAGATGAAGAGCATGTGCGAATTGTTGCCTTCAAGGTACTTGCTTATGAGGGGCAAATTGCACATGCTCAGGCAGAGATAGGGTGGGCGGAAAAGGGCTTAAAGCTTCTCGATGTCCTGGGAAGTGGAAGCTAGTCCGTGAAAACATCCGTATCAAAGTTATAGACGCTGTCATCAGTTTCTGGCTCTGTTGCCTTGGCGCCAACTGCGAGATAGCTGGAGTTGCCAGAATTTTGGATGTTGGACGTCAAAAATGCCAACACGGTATCCACAACAATTCGCTTCATGCCCTCAATATTGGCCTCTGACCCCAAGTCGAGAGCGTAGAGGTTTTTCATGGTGAATTTGTTGGATACGCGGAAGTAGGCGAGTGAACTGATCAGTACCAAGACATCTTCGGCGGAGATTCCTGGGCGGAAAGCTCCGGCATCTTGTCCCAACATGAGGAGCTTGTCCAGGTTGAGCAACACATTGGATTCATCTGCATAAGCCACAGCGGAATCATTACTGTCTTGGCTGTGCAGGTTTTCCATCAGCAGTAAACGTGCGGCTTCTGGGTGCTGAGTGATCTGGGTGTAAACCGCTTCCACGATTTTACGAACACCATCAACTGGAACCGCCGAATCAAGTTGCATGGCTTCAGCTTCTGGGCGAAGTAGCTGGAGGGCGTGGGAAACGGTCTTAATGTAAAGGCCTTTTTTATCGCCAAAATGATAGTGGATCATGCGCTTGGACATTCCGGATGCCTTGGCAATTTTTTCTAGTTTGGTTTCGCTGAATCCCTGCTCGGCGAAGAAACTCAGGGCTGTTGCAACAACCTCTTCAGGAGTGGCGGTGTGGCCTGAATCAGCTGCAGTAAACTCGCTACCGTTAAAGTTTAGGTTGTCGGCATCTCGATCTGATGGCGCCATAATCGATTAATTCCTTTCGGGTAACGAGAAAACTTGAATAAGTAAAAGCGGCAAAGTGAATATTAAAGATAACACCATAAGCTAATCCCAACTGACACCTATAAATGGTGCCCGAAATTAGGGAAAATTGCTCGCACACCACGCCACTGGTTGGTTGAAGCCCAATTTTTGGCAGGTAAGGGGTACGTAAAGGAAGAATTCGGGGGTGATTTTCGGGTATCGCCAAGATCACCTAAAAGTTGTGGCTGTTATCTTTTTGCCGGGATAGCATGGGTACTTAGAGGACCCCCTACAAGGATTGAGGATTGTTGATGAATTCCCCGCAGAATATCTCCCCAAAGAAGGTCACTGTCACCGGCGCAGCTGGTCAAATTTCCTATTCACTCCTGTGGCGTATTGCCAATGGTGAGGTGTTTGGCACTGACACTCCTGTGGAACTTAACTTGCTTGAGATCCCACAAGCTCTGAGCGGCGCAGAAGGCGTTGCCATGGAGCTGTTGGATTCCGCATTCCCACTCCTGCGTAACATCACGATCACCGCAGATGCCAATGAAGCATTTGATGGTGCTAATGCTGCGTTCCTCGTCGGTGCTAAGCCTCGTGGCAAGGGCGAAGAACGCGCAGACCTTCTAGCGAACAACGGCAAGATTTTTGGCCCTCAGGGCAAGGCCATTAACGATCATGCAGCAGATGATATTCGCGTATTGGTTGTTGGCAATCCTGCAAACACCAACGCATTGATTGCTTTAGCCGCAGCACCAGACGTTCCAGCATCCCGTTTTAACGCCATGATGCGACTCGATCACAACCGCGCAATTTCTCAGTTGGCCACCAAACTGGACCGTGGTGCTGCTGAATTTGAAAACCTCGTGGTCTGGGGAAATCACTCTGCAACCCAATTCCCGGATATTACCTACGCCACTGTTGGCGGAGAAAAGGTATCTGACCTGGTGGATAATGAGTGGTACGTCAATGAATTCATCCCACGTGTCGCAAACCGTGGCGCGGAGATCATTGAAGTGCGTGGCAAATCTTCGGCAGCGTCTGCAGCATCATCTGCTATTGATCACATGCGTGATTGGGTACAGGGCACGGATATGTGGGCTTCTGCAGCAATTCCATCTACCGGCGCTTATGGTATCCCTGAGGGCATCATCGTGGGTCTGCCAACTATTTCCCGCAACGGTGAATGGGAAATCGTTGAGGGACTAGAGATTTCTGATTTCCAGCGCGCCCGCATCGATGCAAATGTGAAGGAACTACAGGCCGAGCGTGAAGCCGTACGCGATCTGCTTTAATCTTTAACCCATGACTTCGCTTTTCGACGCCCCGCCCCTGCACCGCCTCACCGTTTTCACAGGCTCCGCGCTAGGCAACTCAACGCTGTATGAACAAGCAGCACAAACACTAGCGAAAATCGCAGTGGACCGCGGCATGGACCTGGTTTATGGTGGCGGAAAAGTAGGCCTCATGGGCGTTGTTGCGGATGCGTTCCTCGAGTCTGGCGGCGAAGTATTTGGCGTGATTACAGAATCCCTCATGGACGGGGAGCTTGGACATGAAAAGCTCACCGAACTAGAGGTGGTTCCCAACATGCATATTCGCAAACACCGGATGGCAGAGCTCGGCGATGGATTCATTGCAATGCCGGGTGGTGCTGGAACCTTGGAAGAACTTTTTGAGGTCTGGACCTGGCAACAACTAGGAATCCATCACAAGCCGGTCGCACTTTATGATGTCGATGGTTTTTGGCAGCCACTTCTAGAAATGCTGGAGCAAATGACTCAGCGTGGCTTTATCAAACGAGATTTCTTTGAATGCCTCATCGTGGAATCTGACCCACACCAACTGCTGGATGCAATGCAAAATTGGACACCACCAGCACCAAAGTGGTGACCAAGGCTAATTTGCCCATTTAAGGCCTCAGATTTTTGGCATGAGCATTTTATCTGGAGGAGATCCTGACAAGCGCTCAAAAGCGATTCTGAAAGGTCACTTTTCTTAGGTTTTAAGCGAGATTTCTAGCCAGACCAAACGACAGTGCCCACGGCAGCTTAAAACCTGATCGGTGGGCAGCTGTGTCCGGTTTCGAGCCCGGATAACCACATGAGAGTGCCCACGGAGCCTAAAATCAGTTCCCGTGGGCACTGTCGTTTGGTCAGCGTTAAATGGTGTGCTCGATGGCCACACCGCCGAGCACTTTGATGTGAATAGAGGCCACACCGTTGTCATTGACCGTGATGGTTTCTTCTACTTCAGGGCCCTCAAATTTTTCAATTGGAGTATTTTCTACATCAGTGATTGATCCGTCAAAAGGAATTTTGATCTCGCTGAGTAGGGAAATATCTCCTGGGCTGCCATCTGCGGAAACGGTGGCATATTCAACAAACCTGAACCAGCCGATATTGTGCGCTGCTGTGTAGCGGCGGACTACCACGGTGGCGGAGTCTGTATCGGGTGCGATCAAAGGGTCAAAACTTACTGCGCGGCCGGAATTATGTTCCCGGAAAACACCAATGCCACGGGCAACTCGATCTCTTAAGTGAAAGCCGGAAGAAGGATCGGCTGCAATAGCTAATCCCACTGCTGTGGATCCGGAAGGAAAAGGCGAGCGGTGTACTCGTCGGCCGAATCTTTCACGCAGCAATCGTGAGACGAGGGGAAGCGAGGAGGCTCCGCCGACAAGATAAATTCCTGCAATATCGGAATCTTTGAGGTCTCCGACACCGATGAGGGGATCCATGATTGCTAAAGATTTTGCTACCAGGGGAGTGGCTGCATCGTAAAAATCGTTGACGGGCACGGTGACATCGTCGTCGCCAATCTCTAGGACCAAACGGCGAGATTGGGGGACCAGAGCCTCCTTGGCGTTGCGGCATTCGTCGAGAAGCGTGTTTTTAGCGCGCTTGCCAAATGCATCATGCTCTCTACCTACGACCTTGAGTGCGCATTGTAAAAGAAGTTCATCAAAATCATCGCCGCCCAGGCGTGAAATACCAATAGAGGAGACCACTTCGTGATGGGTTCCATCGATACGGATGAGTGACGCATCAAAAGTGCCACCACCTAAGTCATAGACCACGATTGCTTGGCGCTTGGAATTAAGTGTTTTGGCATGGCGATGTGTGTATTCAAAAGCGGCAGCGCTGGGTTCATTGACCAGTCCGACAACCGTGATGCCTGTGGAACTGAATGCAGACATGGTGAGCAAACGCTGTGCACTATGCGCATTAGCCGGAACACCGATGACTAGTTCAATTTCTGAAGTATCACCCAAGCTTGCCTGGAAGGAACGCAACGCTGAGACGACATTTTCCGCGAAAGCCGCAAGCACCGCACCAAGTGGGCGAGTGTGTTCACCTAGGGAAACAGGGGTTGCTTCGGTGACGTTCGGCTCGGATAGAAGACGCTTGAAAGAACGCACAAAAGAAGAATGGTCTGTGCCTACTTCTATGGCATCCCAACCTGCCACTATCTTGTCTGCTTTAAGCGCTACCACTGACGGAATAAAATCATGGGCATCGCCTAAGGAATCTTCCACAGTGACAATGGGGTAATTTCCACGGTCCACTGCGGCCGCTATGGTGCGGGTAGTTCCCAGGTCAAGTCCAAATCGCATGAACTTGACCCTAGCAGTATTTTCACGCTGTGCAGGTCGAAGGAAGCGATTTAATGCACGCGTCACTCTGAACCACAGTACCTATCCGGGGGTAGTTGAGAGACTTAAGCCATGAAATATAATGAATGTGTGTTGATTCACTGATTAAATTTCCTTGTTGTATTTTTCGGCCACACCTTAAAGGCCCTGAAGGCGTTGCAAACAGCAATGCGAAAACACCAAGGAGTATTCATGCGCATAGCCAAAACCGTCATCGCAGCAGTGGTGGCTTCAACTTTGACCATTGGGCTTGCCTCATGTTCAAGTTCTACTGACACTGCTGATATCAATTATGTGGCTGTCAACGGTACGGAACCACAGCGTGGACTCATTCCAGGAGACACCAATGAAAACGGTGGCGGACGCGTTGTGGACATGCTGTATTCCGGGCTTGTCTACTTTGATGAAGCGGGCGTTGCTCAAAACGACTTGGCAGAATCCATCGATCAAGAATCTGACACCACATACAAGATCACGCTGCGTGAAGGTATCAAATTCAGTGATGGATCAGCTATCACTGCCCAAGATTTTGTGGATACCTGGAATTTTGTTGTCGCCAATGAATTGCTCAATGTCTCCTTCTTCTCTCCGATTAAGGGTTATGAAGAAGGCGTGGACAGCCTCGAAGGCCTAAACGTGGTGGATGAGCGCACGTTTACCATCGAGCTCACCCAACCGGATTCTGAATTCACCCAGCGCATTGGTTACTACGGTTTTGCGCCAATGCCGGCTTCTGCACGTGATGACATTGATGCATTTGGTGAAAACCCCATCACTTCTGGTCCCTACAAATTGGAGCAGTGGGATCACAATGCTGAGCTGAAAATTGTGGCGAATGAAGAATATGACGGGCCTCGAGCAGCGCAAAATGAGGGCCTGAAGTACGTCTTCTATGCACAAAATGATGCGGCATACTCGGACCTTCTTGCCGGAAACTTGGACGTGTTGGATCTGATTCCACCATCTGCGTACACCACTTATGAATCTGAATTATCCGGCCGTTCCATTAACCAGCCGGCGGCATCTTATTTGGAATTGTCTATTCGCATGGAGTCCCCGAACTTTGAAGGGGAACAAGGCGTGTTGCGTCGACAAGCAATTTCTATGGCGATTAACCGCGAGGAAATCGCGCAGCAGATTTTCAATGGCACCTACACTCCGGCCCTTGATTTCACGGCACCTGTGCTTGATGGCTGGCGCGATGACCTCGAAGGCAATGATGTACTGACCTTCCAGCCTGAAAAGGCCCGCGAGCTATGGGAAGAAGCAGAAGAGATTAAGCCTTTTAATGGTGAATTGCAGATTAGCTATAACGCCGATGTGCCAAACCGGGAATGGGTAGATGCTGTGGCTAACAGCATTAGCAATGAGCTTGATGTATCAGCTGTGGGCAATCCTTTCCCTGATTTCAAGTCCTTCCGCGATACCTACCGCACCACTGGTTTGGATGGTGCATATCGCACCGCATGGTTTGCGGATTACCCAAGCATCGGCAATTTCCTTGGACCTAACTACACCAGCGGTGTGGCTTCCAATGACTCTAAATATGAAAACCCAGAGTTTGATCAGTTGATTGCTGATGCCGCGGGCGCTTCCACCAAGGAGCAGACTTTCGAAGAGTATGCGAAGGCTCAGGAAATGTTGCTGCGTGATCTTCCTGCTATTCCACTGTGGTACCCAAATGTTGTTGGAGGCTACTCAGAATCGGTAGATAATGTCTCCGTTAACTGGAAGGCCATTCCAGTTTATTGGGCTATTACTAAGCAATAATTTCGTGCAAATTTTCTTAACCTAAATCCGGATACTTGATTACTCCGTGCAAGGGTTAAGATGGTCAGCGTGACTGACCAGAATAATGAGAACACCAGCCAGAACCGCGCAGACAAGCTGCCTAAGTCCTGGGATCCGAAAGCTGTAGAAGCTGAGCTGTACCAGGGCTGGGTGGATGCGGGTTATTTCACCGCCGATCCTGCCAGCGATAAGCCGGGATTCTCCATTGTTTTGCCACCTCCAAATGTGACCGGCCAGCTGCACATGGGCCACGCTCTGGACCACACTCTCATGGATGCTCTTGCACGTCGCAAGCGCATGCAGGGATTTGAGGTTCTGTGGCTGCCTGGCATGGATCACGCAGGTATTGCGACTCAGACCAAGGTCGAAGCGATGCTGAAGGAGACCGAGGGCAAAACTCGCTACGACTATGACCGCGAAGAGTTCATCGCAAAGGTCTGGGAGTGGAAGAAGGAATACGGCGGCAAGATCGGCGATCAGATGCGCGCCATCGGCGATTCTGTGGACTGGTCCCGCGAGCGTTTCACCTTGGACGAGGGACTTTCCCGCTCGGTCCAAACGATTTTCAAGAAGCTTTTCGACGCCGGCCTCATCTACCAGGCAAACCGCCTAGTCAACTGGTCTCCAGTGCTAGAAACTGCTGTGTCTGACATCGAAGTGATTTACAAAGATGTTGAAGGCGAGCTTGTTTCCATTCGCTACGGTTCTCTCAATGATGATGAGCCACACGTTATTGTTGCCACCACGCGTGTGGAAACAATGCTTGGTGACGTCGCTGTGGCTGTCCACCCAGAAGATGAGCGCTACAAGGATCTGGTTGGAAAGACTCTGCCTCACCCATTCCGCGATGACCTCTCCCTGAAGGTTGTTGCAGATGATTACGTAGATCCAGAGTTCGGTTCCGGTGCAGTGAAGATCACCCCGGCACACGACCCTAATGACTATGCTCTTGGCCTGCGCCACAACTTGGACATGCCAACCATCATGGACAAGACCGGACGTATCGCAGATACCGGAACTCAGTTTGACGGTCTGACCCGCGAAGAAGCACGCATCAAGATTCGTGAAGAACTTGCTGTTCAGGGCCGCATCGTGAAGGAAATTCGTCCTTATTCCCACTCTGTTGGCCACTCTGAGCGCTCTGGCGAAGCCATCGAGCCACGCCTGTCCTTGCAATGGTTCGTCAAGGTTGAGCAGCTTGCCAAGATGTCCGGCGACGCTGTGCGCGAAGGCGACACCACCATTCACCCGAAGTCTTTGGAGCCTCGCTACTTCGACTGGGTAGACAACATGCATGACTGGACCATTTCCCGTCAGCTGTGGTGGGGACACCGCATCCCAATTTGGTACGGACCAAATGGCGAAATCGTCTGCGTGGGTCCTGATGAG
Source organism: Corynebacterium crudilactis (assembly GCF_001643015.1). Lineage (NCBI taxonomy): Bacteria > Bacillati > Actinomycetota > Actinomycetes > Mycobacteriales > Corynebacteriaceae > Corynebacterium > Corynebacterium crudilactis. The sequence goes on along the minus strand of NZ_CP015622.1, from coordinate 2,268,529 downwards.
CAAGCACCTGAGGGATACGTTCAGGATCCAGACGTTCTGGATACCTGGTTCTCTTCAGCTCTGTGGCCATTTTCCACCATGGGTTGGCCAGAAAAGACCGATGAGTTGGCAAAGTTTTACCCAACTTCAGTGCTGGTCACTGCCTATGACATTTTGTTCTTCTGGGTTGCCCGCATGATGATGTTCGGCACCTTCGCAGCTCAGGAAACCCCAGAACTTTTGGGTACAGGTAAGAATGGACGCCCACAGGTTCCATTCACTGACCTCTTCCTGCATGGTTTAGTTCGCGATGAACATGGCCGCAAGATGTCTAAATCTTTGGGCAACGGCATTGATCCTATGGATTGGGTGGAAAACTATGGTGCCGATGCACTGCGTTTCACCCTTGCACGTGGCGCAAACCCAGGCGTAGATCTGCCTGTTGGTGAGGATTCCGCACAGAGCTCCCGTAACTTTGCCACCAAGCTGTTCAACGCAACCAAGTTTGCCCTCATGAACGGTGCCGTATCAGAGGGACTTCCAGCGCGCGAAGACCTCACCGATGCAGATCGTTGGATCGTGGACCGTTTGGAGCAGGTACGCATTGATGTTGATGCTTACCTGGATAACTACCAGTTCGCCAAGGCCAATGAAGAGCTGTACCAGTTCGCATGGAATGAGTTCTGTGACTGGTACCTGGAGATCGCTAAGGTACAGATTCCACGCGAAGGCACCAGCATTCAGGGTGAAAATACACAGAAGGTACTCGGTCATGTGCTGGATTCCCTCCTGCGTTTGCTGCACCCAGCGATGCCTTTCATCACTGAGGTGCTGTGGCAGACACTGACTGATGGCACCTCTATTGTGGTGGCTCCTTGGCCAACCGCAGCCGACACCAACGGTGGCGTCGCCGTCGATGCGGATGCAGCTAGGCGCATCAGCGACGTCGAAAAGCTGGTTACAGAGGTTCGTCGTTTCCGCGCTGACCAAGGCGTGAAGCCTTCCCAGAAGGTTCCAGCTCGTTTTGATTTCGCAGCATGCGATCTGCAAGATCTGGAAGATTCTGTCCGCTCCCTCGTGCGTATCGAAGAGCCAGCAGAAGATTTTGCAGCATCTGCAAGCCTGGAGATTCGCCTCAGCCAAGCAACTATCACCGTTGAGCTGGATACTTCTGGAACTGTCGATGTGGCAGCAGAGCGCAAACGTTTGGAAAAGGATCTTGCTACCGCAACCAAGGAACTAGAGACCACCGCGAAGAAGCTTGGAAACGAAGCATTCTTGGCTAAGGCTCCGGATGCTGTGGTGGATAAGATTCGTGGACGCCAGCAAATCGCACAAGAAGAAGTAGTACGCATTAACAAGCGTTTGGAGGAACTGGCCTAGTGGCTAACAACTTTGAGGCTGCACACCCAGGCAATGAGGACAATGAGGACGTCACCTTAGGAGATGTCACTTTGGGTGAGACCGGGTTGTCTTTGCCGATCGATCTGACCGGTGAAGTCGAAGCACCTGCTTCGGAAGAGATCACCCAAGAAGATCTGCTGCGCCTGGCTCAGGTGGAAGCTGAATTGGATCTACGTTGGTTAGAAACCGAAATTGATCCAACCTTCCGCCGGATGAGCTATGTTATGGATCTGATGGGACAGCCGCAGGATGCGTTCCCAGCGATCCATGTGGCAGGCACAAATGGTAAGACTTCAACCACTCGCATGATTGAGTCTTTGCTGCGTGCTTTCCACCGACGCACCGGACGGACCACCAGCCCACATCTGCAATTAGTCACCGAACGCATTGCAATTGATGGTAAGCCGATTCATCCTCGTGATTTCGTACGGATTTATGAAGAAATCAAACCGTATATTGAGATGACTGATGCATGGTCTGAGGCTGAGGGCGGACCGCGCATGAGCAAATTCGAGGTGCTCATTGCGCTTGCTTATGCAGGATTTGCTGATGCTCCTGTTGATGTTGCAGTTGTTGAAGTTGGACTTGGCGGACGTTGGGATGCCACCAATGTCATCAACGCGGCGGTTTCTGTGATCACCCCAGTGGGCATGGATCATATTGATCGTTTGGGCAACACCCTGGCTGAGATTGCTGGTGAAAAAGCTGGCATTATCAAGGCACGCCCAGCTGTTGAAGATGGTGTGGAGACAGAAGCCAACGTGGTGATCGTCGGCAAGCAAGAGCCTGAGGCGATGACTGTCATCCTGCAGCAAGCTGTGGATACAGACGCCGCTGTGGCACGTTTGAACATGGAATTCGGCGTAGTCGAATCTGCTGTGGCCGTTGGCGGACAGCAACTTACCATCAAGGGCTTGGGCGGTGAATACACCGATATCTTCCTGCCACTATCAGGTGCACACCAAGCAGATAATGCAGCTGTCGCACTAGCAGCAGTGGAAGCATTCTTTGGTGCATCAGCTGGTCGCACGCTTGATATTGAGACTGTCCGTGAGGGCTTTGCTCAGGTGCAATCACCAGGCCGTTTGGAACGTCTGCGCTCTGCTCCGGCCGTATTCATCGATGCTGCTCACAACCCACATGGTGCAGCAGCACTCGGAGCAGCTTTAGATCGAGATTTCGAATTCCGCCGCCTAGTTGGTGTCGTTGGCGTACTTGGTGACAAGGATGCTCGCGGCATCTTGGAAGCTTTGGAACCTTATATCCACGAAATCGTATGTACCCAAACCGCTTCCGAGCGTGCATTGGACGCCTACGAGTTGGCTGAATATGCTCGAGAGATCTACGGCGATGAGCGTGTGCACGTCCAAGAAGATCTTGCCGGCGCAGTGGAACTAGCCATTGAACTGGCAGAAGACACCGATGTACAGTCCGGATCAGGTGTTGTGATCACCGGTTCGATTGTCACTGCCGGCGACGCGCGCACGCTGTTTGGAAAGGAACCTGCATGAGCAAGCCTGAAGAATCAGTTGAGTATGGCCCGCTAGGAAAAGGCCACGACCCGCTCAAAGACCCAATGAAGGGCATCCGAGGAGTCATGGCTGGCACCATGGTGATGGAGGCCATCACGTTGGCGCTCGTACTCACTGTGATTTTGCGCGTGGATGATGGCATCTACTGGACCACATTCAACTGGGTCTATGTTTCCGCTGTCGCTGGTGCACACTTCATTGCTGCATTCTTGCAAAGGTTTAGCTGGTCCATCCCGATGAACATCGTGCTGCAAGTACTGGCTCTTGCTGGTTTCTTTGTGCACCCTTCGATGGGTATCGCTGCGATCATTTTCATCATCGTGTGGGCGTATCTGCTTTATCTGCGGTCCAACATGGTGGATCGCATGAAACGCGGTCTGCTTTCCACGCAGCATCTTTAAACTTTAAGGCCCCAGCACTGGGGTCTTTTTGCTTTTCGACGTCTCCCTCTCGTCGTTTAAACTTTATGAATGGCTGACTCTCTAAAATATTCTGATTCCATCACCATTGACGCACCAACATCTGCGGTCTATGCAACTGTCTCTGATATCACGCGCACCGGAGAATGGTCCCCGGTATGCCAGAAGTGCTGGTGGGATGATGAAAGTGACGGCCCAGAAGTAGGCGCTTATTTTACTGGCCGCAACGTAGTCCCTGGCAGAACCTGGGAGACCCGCAGCAAAGTCATCATTGCAGAACCCAATAAGGCTTTTGGCTGGAGCGTGTCAGAAGGAAACGTGCACTGGGTGTATTCCATGGAACCGTGTGGCAACGAAACCACGCTCACCGAATCATGGGAATTCACAGCTAAGGGCCAAGAATTTTTTGTGGAAAAGTTTGGCGACAAAGCACCTGAAGAAATTGAAAACCGACGTTTGGCAGCTGTTGCCGGAATCCCTGAAACCCTCGCTGCGATGAAACACATCATTGAACAAAGCCACTAATTTATGTGGGCTGTAACGGTTCTAAGGCTCTGATGGGGTATTTGCCTGGTATGGGCTCGTTAAGGCGCTTAGACGAGCATCTGGGACGGGTTAATTTTGAGGCATATGGGGCGGTTGAGAATCCTGTGAGGTTCTGGTGCAAAAATCTGTTCCATTTCGGATTTTACCAGGCGTCTGGAACGAAGATTTGCGTCTCACCGTCGGCGGGATGCAAATCTTCGTTCCATTTCGAGGTCGGTCTCGATTGTGGAACGAAAATTTGCAACTCAGCAACTATCCTTGGCTCTTAACCAACTCAATGTCTTGACGGGTTGGCTTGCGGTAACCCTCAAAAGCGTTCTTTTCCACGTAGCCCTTCACAAACGGACACACTGGAACAACGGTAAGGCCAGCTTCTTTAGTTGCAGTGAGTGCTTCCGCAACCAGAATTGATGCCAAACCTTTTCCACCGAATTCATCGCCGACCACGGTGTGATAGAAAATTCGAGAATCTTCCTCATCGATGTAGGCAGTGAAACCAGCAGTAACAGCATCCGCAGGGTAGCTGATCTCAAACTGACGCTTCTCTGAATTATCAGTGACCGCTACTTCATTATTCTGCTTATCTTTTAAAGTCATAGCTTTAAGAATACGGAGTTTGCCAAGTAGCGGTGTGCGCAAACTCGCCGTAGCGTTGATAACCATGCGAAATCCTAAAACTGGCCTTGCTTTTTCTGCAGCTGCACTCTTTTGCGTCATTGCAGTGATTACACGTATTGCAGGTTCTCCAACGATAATCCCGATTTTGGCCATTATCGTGGCGGCGATTGCGCTTTTCATTGGCCTGAATAATCGCATGGGCACGAAATTGGTGGATCAACCAGTGGTGTTCACCGCTGAACAAGTTGAGCAATTGCAAGAGCTAAAGTCGCGTGGACAAGAAGCTGCAGCAATTCGTCAGGCTCAGTTGTGGAGTAGGGGATCATCAAATGAAGCCGTGGCAGATGCTGTGAGGAATCTCTAAGTCGAGTTGAGTGCGCGAAGCAGAGCACCATTGGGTAGAATTCTTCAACATGACTGAACGTACTCTCATCCTTATCAAGCCAGACGGTGTTACTAACGGACACGTCGGCGAAATCATCGCACGTATTGAGCGCAAGGGCCTCAAGCTCGCTGCTCTGGATCTGCGTGTTGCAGACCGCGAAACCGCTGAAAAGCACTACGAAGAGCACGCTGACAAGCCATTCTTCGGTGAGCTCGTTGAGTTCATCACCTCCGCACCACTGATCGCGGGCATCGTCGAAGGCGAGCGCGCAATCGATGCATGGCGTCAGCTTGCTGGTGGCACCGATCCAGTTGCTAAGGCAACCCCAGGCACCATCCGCGGTGATTTCGCACTGACTGTTGGCGAGAACGTTGTTCACGGCTCTGATTCCCCAGAGTCCGCTGAGCGCGAGATCTCCATCTGGTTCCCTAACGTCTAAACAACGTTGTTAAAGCTCCCGACCATTTAAGGTCGGGAGCTTTTTACATGTCTAGAGTAAAGGATGTCCACTTGCGATAGAGATGCGGTTGAAGGCATTGATGGCAATAATTGACCATTCCAGGGCCGCAACCTGCTCTTCAGCAAAGACATCGCATGCAATGCGTGCAGCTAGGTGGCCTTCACGGGAATTCAAGAGAGTCAGGGATTCTGCCAATTGCAGGGCAGCTTTTTCCTGCTCACTAAATTCATCGACCATCTGCCAGGCAGCCAGAGCATCAAGTTTCTTTTCTGGAACTCCGGCTTTACGTGCTGCTGGAACATGCACACTCAAACATGTGCCACAACCATTGATCTGGGAGACACGAACATTGATCAGCTCAATCAATGAAGTAGGGAGATCAACGTCAGGGTAGATCTTTCGCAAAGTTTTGGTGAGTTCCAGCATGTTTTTGTAAGGCTCAGGGAAAAACTTATCAATATAAGGGCCGTGTGCGGAGCTCATTTAATCAATTCTCGTTTCTGGACGTGCGGTTGGTGCAGGATTTTTACGTGCCTTAATGGCAGCATTCGGTAGTTCTGGGGCAGGAAGCCTGTGGAGTCCATCCGGGGTGTGTCCGATGTATCCGTGGGTAACGCCAAAGCGCTCTGCTTCTGCTTGCCATTGTTCCCGGTATTCGGCGATTTCTTCATGGCTTCTTCCGATGAAGTTCCACCACATCACGATGTCCTCTTCGAACGGCTCACCGCCAAGCAGTACCGTGCGCGCCGGGGTTGTGCCGGTATTGCGGATGCGAAGCTGGGTTTCATTGACGCCGGTATAGGCAAGCTGGGCGGGTTTGACGGTGATGCCTTCGAGTTGGATTTCTCCAGCGTCTACTAAAAGGCCATGCTCGAAGGTGGGATCAACATCAATGGTGACAGTTTCACCTGGATTGATGTGAATTTCAGCGCCGAGTAGCGGAGTGAAAGTAGTGACTGGAGATTGTTGTCCGAAGAGAGAGCCTAAGAAAACTCGGGCTGATCCACCCTCTACTGAGATTTCTTCAGGGCGGTAGTGATCAAAGCGACGTGGGCCTTGACGGTCTTTTTCTGGAAGGACTGTCCATAGCTGTACGCCGTGAAGGATGGTGGTTGAGATGGTGGATACCTCTGAATGGCAGATTCCTGCGCCGGCTGTCATGAGGTTGACTTCGCCAGGGAGGACTACTGCATGGTTACCGCCGGAATCATGGTGAGTGACTTCTCCTTGGAAAAGCCAGGTGACAGTTTGCAAACCGGTATGAGGGTGTGGGGCCACGTCCATGCCGCCGGTGAGGGAGACATCGTTGGGGCCGTAATGATCCACGAAACACCACGCGCCGATGAGCGATCTTTGACGCTGGGGGAGTGTGCGCTGCACGGTCATTGCTCGTGGTCCGCCGAGGGGGACTGCGCGTGAGGTGATGATTTCTACATTTGCTCCGTCTTCGCACTGCGGATTTAGTGCGGTGCCAGGGGCATGGTTATTGATTTCAAATTCAACTGGGTTGGATTCTGCATTAGACATGGAACTCTCCAAGGCTTAAAAGGAATGTGTTTCAAGTATAGCCAAGAAAGAAGTTGATGTATCAACAACCTAGCGTCCGGACTCTAAGGCCTTGATTGCGGAGAGTCCTTTGACGGATACCTCGAGATAAATCTTTGCTGGATCTCCACCTGACATGATGGTGGAACGACTCACTAAACCTTGCTTTTCCAGACTTCGCGCCACCTGATGGACCTCATCAACTTCAGTATCTAGAACTTTTGCCACCTGCCTGGCCATGACACGTGTGCCATCTACGGCACCGTGAGCCAATAAGCATCGCACTAATTCGCGCGAATCTGATTGATCAAGGATTTCGACATCGGCAGTGCGAACACCGTCAAGTGAAAGCCCTTGCATGAGTTCAGTGAGTCTTTCTTTCGCATGGATGAATGGCAATTGATGTGCTCGGTAGGCGGACCAGGCTATGGAGACTCCATAAACGCTTCCATAGACAGCAGCAGAAGTGAGCGGGGATAGGCTAAATAACGAAGGGCCACTGACGGAGTCAATGGCTAGGACGGTTGCTGGGATGATTAATCTTGCAACGGCCCTATTTTTATCGCCTTCTGTAGTGTGTATTTTCCACGCATCAATATCGTGAAGGCCTTTATTCTTCGAGATGGGGAAAGGTAATAATAGTGACACAGCTGCAAGTGCGAATAGTGGTATCGCTAGCCAAGGCTCGAATTCTAAAGCGATACGTCCAGAAGTCACGAGTGCTACTAAGGGGATAAATTTCCAGAGCGCTGGAGGTCGCGATCCCATTCGTTTTGCAATTTCGCCCATAATTTCCAACATTAGCTAAATAAATGCAAGCTTGACCTAAGAGTTGTGGAAGAATAGCCATAGGCCTGTGTTTAATTCACGGATCGGAAATTTTAACAATACAAATTCAGGTTGATGCAACGCCTGTGCGGCGGCGGTAGGAGATCTTGTCCCTACCAGCGCCCGGGTATTCTGCTTGACCGCGGAGATAAGAAAATAGGAGTATCACTGTGCCCAATAATAAGGCAGCAGAAGTTTCTCCCTCAGCTGTATTAGCTGCGGAATTTGACCGGGACTCATTGAAAGAGAAAACCCGCGTCCACCAGCTGTCAAAGCAGCTTGGTATGGCATCCAAAGATGTTGTTGTCGCGCTTGATAGCATCGGCCTGGTTAAGGTTGCGCAGTCTAACCTGAGCAAAGAAGAAGTAGAAAAGCTTCTCGACGCCCTGTCTCAGCCAGTGCGCGAAGTTGCACCTGCTGCCGTCCCCGACGTTGAACCAGTAGAAAAGATTCGTCGCCGTGTGGAAAAGAATGTGGAAAATGAAATCCACCAAATCGAAGAAAAGGTAGAGCGCGAACTCGCAGCTGTGGCGCAGCCTAATGATTTCGAAGTCGCTGCACTTGAAGAAGCTACTGCAGAACTTCTGGAAGATATCATCTCAGAAATCACCCCAGCTCCAGCGGAAGCTCCGGCATACACTCCAATCTTTGTGGCACCTGCGGTGATTCCTACGGAAAATATTCAAGAAACCGACGATGAACAAGCCCGCGAACGCTCGGCGCGCAAGCGCCGTGGTCGTCGCGGCACCGGACGCGGACGTGGAGTCGAAACGGAAACCGTAGCGGAGGCGCACGAGGAGGCGTCGACAAGCGAGGTAGAAGAGGTAAACGAGCCAATCGGTATTAAAGGTTCCACTCGTTTGGAGGCGCAACGCCGTCGCCGTACCGAAATGCGCGAAGAAAACAAGAAGAAGCGCCATGTGGTGAGCACTCAGGAATTCCTGGAACGCCGCGAATCCATGGAGCGTCGCATGATTGTGCGTGAGCGTCAGCGTCATGATCACCCAGGAATTGTCACCCAAGTTGGTGTGTTGGAAGACGATCAGTTGGTGGAGCAGTTTGTCACCTCTGATGCGCAGATGTCTATGGTGGGCAATATTTACTTGGGCCGCGTGCAAAACGTGCTGCCAAGCATGGAAGCTGCGTTTATTGATATCGGAAAAGGCCGCAACGGCGTGCTTTATGCCGGTGAAGTGGACTGGAAGGCTGCTGGCCTTGGCGGACGTGGACGTCGAATTGAACAGGCTTTGAAAGCTGGCGATCAAGTCCTCGTGCAGGTCTCTAAAGATCCTTTGGGTCATAAGGGTGCCCGACTGACTACTCAGATTTCTTTGGCTGGTCGTTATTTGGTGTACGTTCCTGGCGGTCGTAGCGCAGGTATTTCCCGGAAGCTTCCTGGACCAGAGCGCAAGCGCCTGAAGGAAATCCTGGGACGCGTTGTTCCTACACAAGGTGGCACGATTATTCGTACCGCAGCTGAAGGCGTATCGGAAGAAAACATCTCAGCTGATGTGAACCGTCTGCATACCCTGTGGGAGCAGGTCAAGGACCGTGCCGCGAAGGAAAAGAAGTCTCGCGGTTCTAAGCCAGTCACCATGTATGAAGAACCAGATATGCTGGTCAAGGTCATTCGTGACCTGTTCAACGAAGATTTCACCACGTTGATCGTTGATGGCGACCGCGCCTGGAATACTGTCCGTGCGTATATCCAGTCTGTGGCACCAGATTTAGTCTCCCGCGTGGAGCACTTTGATCGCGCAGAGTTTGATGGCAAGGATGCCTTTGAGGCATTTGATCTCAACACTCAGCTGGAAGAAGCGCTGTCACGAAAGGTGAACCTGCCATCCGGTGGATCCCTGATCATTGACCGCACCGAAGCCATGACAGTTATTGACGTCAACACTGGTCGATACACCGGCAAGGGCGGCGGAAACCTCGAAGAAACAGTTACCCTCAACAATATTGAGGCTGCTGAAGAAATCGTGCGACAGATGCGTCTGCGCGATTTGGGCGGCATGATTGTCGTTGACTTCATTGATATGGTGCTGCCAGAAAACCAAGAATTGGTGCTGCGCAGGCTCAACGAAGCCCTAGAAAACGATCGCACTCGCCACCAGGTTTCTGAAGTTACCTCACTTGGACTTGTGCAGATGACTCGCAAGCGTATCGGCGCTGGTCTGTTGGAGACGTTCTCCACAGAGTGTGAGCACTGTGAAGGCCGCGGAATCATGATTCTGGAAGATCCAGTGGATCATATTGATGAGCGCGTGGAAGCTAAGGCAGAAGAGCGTAGCCGTCGACATAGCCGAGATTCTTCGGATAGCTCCAAAAAGGCTGCGGAGCACCCAATGGTTGTTGCCATGCGTGATCTTGTCGAAAGCGATGATCATGATCTGGATCAAGAATTTGAGGAGCTGGCTGCATCAGTCATCGTTCTTGATGATTCTGATCTTGACGATGTCGTTGAGGGCGTAGTCAACGACAATCTGGATGAGCCAGAGCGTGTCTTGGCTGAATCCACTGTGGAACCAGAAGAAGGACCACGCAGGCGGGCTCGTCGACGTGGGCTGGTTAATGCAGCCGATGATATTGCAGCGATTGCTGCTGCTGCGGTAGATATCGCTGATGAAGAAGATCCAGATGAACCTTCCGGTTCTTCCTACGTCTCAGACTTTGAAGCTGCTGGGATATCTGAGTTTTCAGTACCTTTGAAGTCTGTTAAACCTTCTGAAGAAGAATCTGTTGACTATGAACAGGCTCGTGCAGCATTTGAATCCAGCCCACGCAGGCGCAGGAAGACTCGTGGCAATTCACGTTCCGATCACGCACCAAAGGCAGAAGATTTTGTATCTGCACCAGTAGTTGCTGAAGAACCGGTTGCTGAAGCTACTGAACGGAAGACTCCACGACGGAACCGACCAAGCGAAGTCAGCGTGGGTGCACCGTCTTCTGCGCCATCTACAAGGAACCGCCGACGTGCAGTTCGTAGGCAAGAAGTGGAAGCTCCTGAAGTTGTAGTCGAGGTAGCTCCAGAACTCGTTTCAGAACAGCCAGAGGCCCCTCAGGTGGAAATCTTCGAGCAGTCGTCTGAGGGGCGCAGAAAGCGTCGTCGTGCGGTACGCGTGACTTCAGAGCCGATTGCTGAGCAGAAGGTGGCGTCGAAAAGCCAGGCACCTGCACCGAAGAAGGCTCCGCAAAGTGGGGCTGCTGCAGGTGGCACCACTAACCCAGGCCGGCGTCGACGGGCTACCCGACGCGCGCCTCGCAGCTAAGGTATAGAAGGCGGTTTGTGTTGAAGCCGCCTTTAAGGGTAATCTTGGACAGTCGCTGTTTTAGGCAATGTCATAATTTCCCATTCGCCCATTTCACGGCGAATGTGTGCATGACGTTAAGTCATTACTGGCTTTTCATGTCTAAAACGCAATTGTAAACGTAAGTCCATTCAGGGGCTCATATCCGAGTGCCTGAGCCGAGAATCAGATAAGGGGTAGCCCTCTATGTATGCGATCGTCAAGACCGGCGGAAAGCAGTACAAGGTTGCCGAAGGTGACCTCTTTAAGGTCGAGAAGATCGAGGGTGAGCCGGGTGCATCCGTGGCTCTCACCCCGGTTCTGCTCGTCGATGGCGCCGATGTAACCACCGCCGCTGACAAGCTCGCTTCTGTGAGCGTCAACACCGAGATCGTCGAGCACGCTAAGGGCCCGAAGATCAAGATCCTGAAGTACAAGAACAAGACCGGATACAAGAAGCGCCAGGGACACCGTCAGCCCCTGACCGTTCTGAAGGTCACCGGAATCAAGTAAGCCCTCTGGGCTTTCTATGAGTTTTTCCTTTTGAAGGAGGGAATTACCACATGGCACACAAGAAGGGTGCATCCAGCTCCAGCAACGGTCGTGATTCCGAGTCCAAGCGCCTTGGCGTTAAGCGATTCGGTGGCCAGCAGGTTTCCGCAGGCGAGATCTTGATCCGTCAGCGTGGCACCAAGTTCCACCCAGGTGAGAACGTCGGTCGCGGTGGCGACGACACTCTCTTCGCACTGAAGACTGGCGCTGTCCAGTTCTCCACCAAGCGCAACCGTCGCATGGTGAACATCGTTGAGAACGAGGCTGTTGACGCTTAAGTCATCACCTCACTCGATGAGAGACTAACTGCTCCTTACCTTCCTTTCATGGAAGGTGAGGGGCAGTTTTTTTGGTTTTTGGGTGCGTTGTGGGGTGAATGTGTGTGGGGCTTTTCAGGTTAAGGGAAGATTATGTTCTTCCACGCGTACTTTCGGCACCAAGATTTCGGTAAAATGGTGGCCGAAATTAGGAAATCTTGGTGTCGAATTCACAACGGGCATTAAGAGACATCGGGGCATTGTCAGTTGGGCCCGTTTCATCTAATTTTTGATGTAGATAAGTTATCCCTGGAACAGAAAAGTCCCTTTTGGGCAAACAACTATTGCGTAGGTGGCCAGTGCCTTCGTTTATTGATGTAATCGTTCAGAAGGTCATTAACCATTCTAGGAACCGTCACCCCGTCCCTAACTGCGATCTCGGTTAACGCAGCATGAAGGTTCTGATCAATGTCAATTGTGGCTGTTGTTGAGGAGCCACGTTTCTTAGCCCCCTGGATCAACTTGAAGATAATGAGGGCTATCACTGCGATTGTGCCCAGGAAAAGAGCGAACAGGATGAGTAGAATCATCAGTTCCCCGCCGCCTAAAGCCATTGTGTCTCCTTAAATAACGCGCAAGGGTGTAGGAAAATAAACAGTTTCTAACTACTCAACCTATACAGGGATTATGTCTTTTGGGCTCTTTAACTGCTGCTTCGAGTGCCCCTAAAGTCCAATCAGGTGCCAGGCTTTAAGCCTTTTCATGTCTGCTTCTCACAGCCTTGAAGAGCACTTGTTATGCCAGCACCTGTTTGAGTAACTCGAAGCTGCTAAAAACTACACTGCAGTTTCTTGGTTGAACCACTTCTCAATGAGTTCTAGCACGTCATTGATTGTCTTGACGTGGATTTCGTCAGTTCCTGTAGTGGAAGAAGTTTCTACCAACCATTGCTTATTGTCGGTTTCGTACAGAGTTTGGATGTATTTGGAATCATCGGCAGTAAGGGTGACTCGGAGGTATGGGGTCTTGGAGTCTTTGAGTCGCATGACTTCCACCAAGAGGTGGGGGAGTCCGTAGAAAGAGAACGCGGGGGAGAACCAGTCATCGATTTGAACAACTGCATCGGCGTCTTCGTCGCCGAACAACAAGATTGTGTCGGCGTTCATATCGGCAAGGCCTAATCCATAATCAAATGCGATTGAGGTGAGCCAGATGGCTGCTTCTTCTGCGGAGTTGTAGTTGGTGACTACATAGAGGCAGCGATCACCGGAGAGGTGGATGGCATCTTCTTCAAGTTTGACGCCTTCTGGTGCAGTTTCTGCGAGGCCTGCTGCAAGGGATTCCAACACTGGGGTGGTGGATGGAGTGGCGAAATCGATGCGTTCGGTTAGCGGAGTTTTGGAAATACGGGCGCTGCCTGGATCGCCATCGGTTTCAAAAAGGACAAAGTCATAGCTCATGGTATTCAAGTGTAGAGACGAGTAGTCTGGGCAATCGAATTTGTCCCTAACTATTGCCTTAGCTGCAATCTAGCTATGAAGGCTTCTGAAGGAGAATGTATGTCTGTTGTGGGTACTGGCCAGTTTTTTGGGTCCCCAGAAGAAGAACGCGATAAGTTGCTGCAGTCTTTGATGGATCAAAAGAATAAGCAGTCAACTCCTGAGGGTATTCCTGTGGTCACGTTGAATGACGGCAAGACCATTCCGCAGCTTGGTTTTGGTGTGTTTAAGGTTGATCCTGCCGAGGCAGAGCGTGTTGTTTTGGAAGCTCTGGAGGTGGGATACCGTCATATTGATACTGCTGCGATTTATGGCAATGAAGAAGGCGTTGGCCGGGCGATTGCTAAGTCGGGTATTCCTCGTGAAGAGCTGTTTATTACCACCAAGGTGTGGAATGATCGCCACCTTGATGTAGAGGCTGCATTTGAGGAGTCTTTGGAAAAGCTTGGTCTGGATTATGTAGATCTTTATCTTGTGCACTGGCCTGCGCCAAAGAATGACAACTACGTTGCTGCGTGGAAGTCATTGGAGAAGCTGGGGGATCGTGCGCGTTCTATTGGTGTGTGTAACTTCCTTCCGGAGCATTTGGAGAAGTTGCTTGCGGAAGCAATCACTGTTCCAGCTATCAACCAGATTGAATTGCATCCAGCGCTGCAGCAGCGTGATGCTGTAGAGGCTACAGAAGCCGCTGGCATCGCTGTGGAGTCTTGGGGACCATTGGGGCAGGGTCGCTATGACCTGGGCGCTGAGGAGCCTCTGGGGGCTGCAGCAAGCAAGTATGGCAAGAGCCCTGCGCAGGTAGTTATTCGCTGGCATTTGCAGAATGGGTACATTGTTTTCCCTAAGACTGTGACCAAGAGTCGTATGGTGGAAAACCTTGATGTGTTTGATTTCTTGCTCAGCGATGAGGAAATGGCAGCTATTTCAGCCTTGGAGCGTGGCGCTCGAGGCGGTTCGCATCCTAATGATCTGAACTAAAAAAAAGAAGAATCCCCCGGTACGGTATACGTACCGGGGGATTTCGTCGTAAAGCAAGCTTTTAGCCGAGGAAATCGGTGTCGGTGAACTTACGGTCGAACGCTGAGCGCGCCGGGTTGGCGTCGGCAAGCAAAATATCAAAGCGATCATTGGCAATTTCAATGATCTCTGAGAGTGCTTGACGGTGCTCTTGTTCATCGGAGTTGTCGAGACGGCGCAGGCCGGCGGTGACAACTGAGTCAACGGTGTCCATGGTGTCAAAATAGGCCACATATGGCATGTTGAAACGCTCGCGGTACTGTTCTGTGACCGTGATGAGCTTTTCTTGATCAACATCGTCCAAATCAACCAAACCGAGGGATCCGCGGTCCTGGGAGATGGAGGCGGCTTCTTCTTCGGTGGCCAAGATGAGCTGGGCCATGTCTGGGTAATCGTGGATGAGGGCTTCGCGGTCTTTGATTGGTGCAGTCAAAACTGCAACCTGGATGGCTTCGCGGAGCTCTGTGACGTTGACGAATGGGCGGGATTCCCACGCGGTTTCCAGTGGCCAAGTTTTGCTGTTGAACAGTGGTGCAAAAGTGTCTACGAACTCTGCGCGATCCATCTGGTTTACCACTTCAAGCGTGACGCGTTTGCCGGATTTTGAGGTGGCTATTTGTCCGCCGGATTGGCGTCCTACATGGAAGAACAGCAGGTTCAACAGGATTGCAGTAATCGCACCAACGGACATGCCGGAGGAGACGAAAATGCGTGCCCACTCAGGGAACGCCTGGGCGACATCTGGGCGGAAGGAGACCAGCATTGCCAGGCCTAGCGCGGAGGTGACGATGACGGAGTTGCGGCCATCAGTCAGGTCAGATTTAGCGATGGTCTGGATGCCTACCCATGCAACGTTGGCGAACAACGCCAAGGACGCGCCACCGAGGACTGGTGACGGGATAGAAGCCACGATTGCGCCGGCCTTAGGCAGCACACCCAGGATGATCATGAAGCCCGCAGCAGCTGCAGCAACCCAACGAGACTTCACTCCGGTGATGCGCACGAGGCCCACGTTCTGGGCGAAGCAGGTGTATGGGAAAGAGTTCATGACGCCACCGATCAGGGTGGACAGTCCATCAGCGCGCAGCGCACGGGTGACGTCGTAGCGGCGAGTACGCTTGCCGACGATTTCTCCCGTTGCGAATACGTCACCGGTGGTCTCCACCATGGTGATGATCATGACGATAATCATGGAGAAAATAGCTACCGCGTTGAATTCTGGAACACCGAAATAGAACGGGGTAGTGATATCAAAAGCTTCGGCCTTACCGACTTCTTCCAAGTTCGCATCACCAAGCAGAATGGCAACTGCGGTGCCGCCTACCAGGCCGAGGAGTACCGCCAAGGTGCCCATGAAGCCACGGAAGAAACGCTGCGCCAAGATGATGACAGCCAAGGTACCAAAGCCATAAGCCAAGTCTCTAGCTGCAGGAACTTCACTTGCGTAGTTCACAAAGTCATTTGCAGACACGGAGAGCAGGGAAGCACCCATCACGAGCAGTACAGTGCCAGTAACAACAGGTGGGAAGTACTTGAGGAAACGCGCAAATACTGGTGCTGCAAAGAAAGTGAAAATGCCAGCGACGATAACTGCGCCGTAAATAGCTGGAAGGGAGGCTACGCCGCCTTCGCCATCGGTCACGCCTAAACCAATGGCAATGATGGGAGCGACAGCCGTGGTGGTGACACCTTGGACAATCGGCAAGCGCACACCAATGTGGCGGCCAATACCAATGGACTGGATCAATGTGGCGATGCCACAGGTCAATAAGTCTGCGTTAATCAGGTGAATCGTTGTCGCTGCATCCAAGTTAAGGGATTGCGCGATAAGAAGCGGAACAATAACAGCGCCTGCATAGAATGCAAGCACATGTTGGAGCCCAAGGGCTGCCAGTTTGGGTGCGGGGGGCACTTGGTCAACCGGATGTTTAGCCCGGGTTTGTGTCGTTGTTGTCACGGCGTTCGGGGGAGTCCCTTCGTCCTCGATATGAAATTTATCCAACAGTATTGTCCACTTTTTTCGACACTGTACAAAATAATGAGATAAGCTCGTTAGTTTTCAGTTATTCACATCGGCGTTGGCACTGGTAGGATCGAAGAACCTTGGCGTCCATACTTCTCCGTTAATTTTTTAAGTTGGCGCCGTTTTACTTTGATCAGGAGTGACCCCGTTTTATGAACCGATTTATTGACCGCGTTGTGCTACACCTCGCCGCAGGTGACGGCGGCAATGGTTGTGTTTCGGTGCACCGCGAAAAGTTTAAGCCGCTCGGTGGACCAGATGGTGGTAACGGTGGACACGGCGGTGACATCGTTTTGGAAGTCACCTCCCAGGTTCACACCCTGCTGGATTTCCACTTCCACCCGCACATCAAGGCAGAGCGTGGAACCAATGGCTCTGGCGATCACCGCAATGGTGCACGTGGACAAGATCTCGTTTTGGAAGTTCCTCCAGGAACCGTCGTACTTGATGCTAAGGGTGAAACCTTGGCTGATTTGACCACAGTGGGCATGAAATTCATTGCGGCTGCAGGTGGCAACGGCGGTTTGGGCAACGCGGCATTGGCTTCTAATGCTCGTAAGGCTCCAGGCTTTGCGTTGATCGGTGAGCCAGGCGAAGCCCATGACCTCGTGCTTGAGCTCAAATCCATGGCTGATGTCGGACTCGTTGGCTTCCCTTCTGCAGGTAAGTCTTCGCTGGTTTCCGTGATGTCTGCTGCGAAGCCAAAGATTGGTGATTACCCATTCACCACCCTGCAGCCAAACCTTGGTGTGGTTAACGTTGGACATGAAACCTTCACCATGGCAGACGTTCCAGGCCTCATTCCTGGAGCATCTGAAGGCAAGGGCCTTGGCCTTGATTTCTTGCGCCACATCGAACGCACCGCCGTGCTTGTGCATGTGGTGGATACCGCAACGATGGATCCAGGCCGTGATCCAATCTCTGATATTGAAGCTCTGGAAGCCGAACTTGCTGCCTACCAGTCCGCATTGGACGAAGACACCGGACTTGGTGATCTGAGTCAGCGTCCACGCATCGTCGTGCTGAATAAGGCTGATGTGCCAGAAGCTGAGGAGCTTGCAGAGTTCCTCAAGGAAGACATCGAGGAACAATTCGGTTGGCCTGTGCTGATCATTTCCGCTGTTGCTCGCAAGGGTCTGGATCCACTGAAGTATAAGCTGCTGGAAATCGTGCAGGCAGATCGTAAGAAGCGTCCGAAGGACAAGCTTGCAGAGTCTGTGATCATCAAGCCAAAGGCTATCGATCACCGTACCAAGGGACAGTTCCAAGTCAATCCTGATCCACAGCACCCTGATAGCTTCATCATCACCGGTGATAAGCCAGAGCGTTGGATCTTGCAGACTGACTTCGAAAACGATGAAGCTGTTGGCTACCTCGCAGACCGTTTTGCCAAGTTGGGCATTGAAGAAGGCTTGCGTAAGGCTGGCGCACAGACCGGATCTAACGTCACCATCGGTGGAGTTACCTTCGAATGGGAACCAATGACGTCCGCTGGTGACGATCCAATTTTGACTGGTCGCGGTACAGATGTGCGCCTGGAAAAGAACAATCGAATTTCCGCTGAAGAGCGTAAACGTGCATCTCAGGTGCGTCGTGGTCTGATCGATGAGTTGGACTTTGGCGATGGCCAAAAGGCATCCCGCGAACGCTGGGAAGGATAAAACACAACATTTTTCATGTCTGCGTGTATACGATGGGATCGCTATGAATGACACGCAGAATACACCTGAAAGCGTTCGACTCCGGGATAATCTCCCTAGGCCAACTCAAATGGCGCCGGTGACAGGGCTTCCTGTCACCCCTTACAGCCAGGAAGCAAGCATTGGTGCAAGCTTCCCGGCTGTAGACCCGGAAACCAAAGACAGCGCCGCATACGGGCATGAGTCCAGTATGCGAGAGCTCATCACCAACGCGAAGCGAGTGGTGGTGAAAATTGGTTCGTCTTCGCTCACCAACGACGAAGATGGACACACCGTTGATCCCAATCGCATCAACACTATCGTCAATGCATTGCAAGCTCGCATGGAAGCCGGATCGGACCTCATTGTTGTGTCCTCTGGTGCCGTGGCAGCAGGCATGGCTCCTTTGGGTTTGACCACCCGACCAACTGATTTGGCTGTGAAGCAGGCAGCTGCTGCTGTCGGTCAAGTTCACCTCATGCACCAATGGGGACGATCCTTTGCACGTTATGGGCGTCCTATTGGGCAGGTCTTGCTCACTGCAGCTGATGCTGGCCAACGCGACCGTGCTCGAAATGCACAGCGCACTATCGATAAATTGCGCTTCCTTGGTGTGATTCCAATTGTGAATGAAAATGACACCGTGGCAACCACTGGTGTGAACTTCGGAGACAATGACCGACTAGCAGCCATCGTGGCGCACCTTGTCTCCGCAGATGCATTGGTATTGCTCAGCGATGTTGATGGACTCTTTGATAAAAACCCAACTGATCCCACTGCAAAGTTCATCTCTGAGGTTCGAGATGGCAAGGATCTGAAAGATGTGATTGCCGGAGACGGTGGAAAAGTTGGTACCGGCGGTATGGCTTCAAAGGTCTCTGCTGCCCGTTTGGCATCCCGAAGTGGAGTGCCGGTTCTTTTGACCTCAGCTGCAAATATTGGTCCAGCTCTGGAACATGCTCAGGTGGGTACAGTGTTCCACCCGAAAGAAAACCGACTTTCTGCGTGGAAATTCTGGGCGCTTTATGCAGCAGATACTGCAGGAAAGATTCGCCTTGATGCTGGTGCCGCGGAAGCTGTGACCTCTGGTGGAAAATCTTTGTTAGCCGTGGGTATCACAGAAATCATTGGTGATTTTCAGCAGGGTGAGATCGTGGAGATCTTAGGCCCAGAAGGCCAGATCATTGGTCGAGGTGAAGTGTCTTATGACTCTGATACCTTGCAGTCCATGGTCGGTATGCAAACTCAAGAACTACCAGATGATATGCAGCGTCCTGTGGTGCATGCAGATTATTTGTCTAATTACGCTAGCCGCGCGTAAAGCGCAGGTATACGAGCGGCGGGAAGCGTCGAAAAGCAGAAGTTTTTAGGAGATAAAAATGAAGTTTGTTATGTATCCGCATTTGTGGGAATCCACTACCTCTGTCATTGAGGGGGGTGGACATGAACGGGTTGAGGACATCAAGGACGCAGACTTCATTTTCTTCAACGGCTCTGCGCCAGAGTTCCCGGACCTGCCGGACAATATTAAATTTGTGCAGGCTTCCATGGCCGGCATTGATGCCCTGGTGAGGCGTGGTGTGGTCAATGATCAGACACGTTGGGCTAATGCTGGTGGGCTATATGCAGATACGGTGGCAGAATCGACTATCGGTTTGCTGCTTGCACAGTTGCACATGCATTCTGCAACTCGGTTGGCTAAATCCTGGAGCGTGGCAGCCGAAGTAGAAAACAATAAGGTCTGGCTGCATGATAATAAAACCGTCGCTATTTTAGGTGCTGGTGGCATTGGTGTGCGCGTTATTGAAATGCTCAAACCATTCAATGTGAAGACCATCGCAGTGAATAATTCAGGCCGTCCAGTTGCAGGCGCAACTGAAACTTTCGCGCTGTATCAGGCTGATCATGTGTGGGCAGAAGCCGATATCTTCGTGCTGATTCTGCCTCTGACAGAGAGCACCTATCAGATTGTTAATGCGGAGTCTTTGGCCAAAATGAAGTCCAGCGCAGTGATCGTTAACGTTGGTCGTGGCCCTTTGATTAACACAGATGACCTAGTGGAAGCTTTGCATACAGGCACCATTGCTGGAGCAGCGTTGGATGTAACTGATCCGGAGCCACTGCCAGATGGACACCCACTGTGGGAGATGTCCAATGTGGTGATCACCCCGCATTCTGCCAATACCACTGAGCGGATCCGTGCACTGACCGGAGGGTTGACGCTGCGCAATATTGAGCTGTTTGAAGCCGGCGAGAAAATGCTCACTGAAGTAGACGTGGTGGCGGGCTACTAAACCTGCTTCAGGTGTTTTCCGACACATGGATCTGTACACTGGTTAATCATGAGTTCAACGACATTTTCCGAAGCACAGATCCGTGAAACCGAACGCCAGGAAGTTCTAGCCAAGGCGACTGCTGCCAAGAACGTCGTGCCCGATATTGCCGTTTTGGGCACTGGGACCAAGAATGCAATCCTGCGTGCAGCAGCAGACACCTTGGTGGAACGCGGAGAAGAAATCATTTCCGCCAATGCCCAAGACATCGAATCTGGGCGCAATAATGGGATGGAAGAATCCCTTATTGACCGTTTATCCCTTGACGCTGAGCGCATTGCTGGTATCGCAGATGGACTGCGCCAAGTAGCTGCTCTGACCGACCCTGTTGGTGAAGTTTTGCGTGGACACGTCATGGAAAATGGCATCCAGATGCGCCAGATCCGCGTGCCACTGGGCGTGATGGGCATGGTCTATGAAGCTCGCCCAAATGTCACCGTTGATGCCTTCGGTTTGGCACTGAAATCCGGCAACGTAGCGCTATTGCGTGGTTCTTCTACCGCCGTGCATTCCAATGCTGTGTTGGTGAAAATTTTGCAGGATGTGGTGGAAAGCTTCGATCTTCCACGCGAAACTGTACAGCTGTTGCCATGTGAAACCCGTGATTCTGTGCAGGATCTAATCACCGCCCGTGGTCTAGTTGACGTGGTGATTCCTCGCGGTGGTGCTGGTCTAATTAATGCCGTTGTCACCGGCGCTACAGTGCCTACCATCGAAACCGGAACCGGCAATTGCCACTTCTACATCGATGCGGAGGCTGATCTAGACCAAGCAATCGCCATGCTCATCAACGGTAAAACCCGACGCTGCAGCGTCTGCAACGCTACCGAAACAGCACTTCTCGACGCCTCCCTCAGCGATGCAGACAAGCTTGCAGTCATCCGCGCTATCCAGGCCGCAGAAGTAACTGTTCATGGCAAGGTCGCGGAGTTGGAAGCTTTCGGCGCAACAGATGTTGTGGAAGCAACAGAAACTGACTGGGACTCCGAGTACCTGTCCTTCGATATCGCAGTTGCTGTAGTCGACGGTGTGGATGGTGCAATTGAGCACATCACTAAATACAGCACCAAGCACACCGAGGCGATTGCCACCAAGAACATTGAGACTGCACAACGCTTTGTTGATCGCGTAGATGCTGCTGCCGTCATGATCAATGCATCCACCGCTTTCACTGATGGTGAGCAATACGGCATGGGTGCAGAGATCGGTATCTCCACACAGAAGCTTCATGCTCGTGGCCCAATGGCCTTGCCAGAACTCACATCCACCAAATGGATTCTTCAAGGTAATGGCCAGATCAGGCCTTAAAAATAGGGGGTAGTAAGAAGTCTGGTGCGTGCGGACGTGTTGTAATCTTTGATCTTGTTAGCAAAAGATCTCATTCAATAGGTCCGCGGGGAGCACACAAGTGTCTGTGAATAAGTTATGGAAGTTACTCGCTAGCGTTGGAATAAGCGCAGCTTTAATAGCCAACACTCCAGTCGCAAGCGCACAGAGTAGTGGGCTTTCAAGTGGATCTTCTACAGGTTCTCTTAGTGCAGGTAGTAGTAACCTCTGGAATCTGCTTTTTCCGGAGGATCATGCTTCTTTCATTGATCGTCTTCTAGACCCATTAGATGACAGTTTCATCTCCATTCATCCGGATCTTGACCCAGATCTTTATGAAGAGGTTTTCGATCCACCTCAAGTAGGTGAATGCCCAGCGGTTGTCGCAGTAGTGGCTCGTGGTAGCGGACAAAATATGCAGATCCGCCCAGCACGATACAGCGAAGATGCTCCGTGGACTTCTAATGGCTTTGAGGAAAGAAACTTCCGTAGTTTCTTTGGCCGTTTAGAAAGTTATTATCAGGCAAAAACAGGGGAGTCCTTGATGAAGGACGTCTACGTGATGGGTCTGAACAATGTTGATTATCCTGCAGTTTTTCCTTTGTCTTCAGAAGGAAGCAGCCTACTTAAATTGGGTACATCAGTTTCTAGTGGTCGAGAAAATATTATGAGTTCCATTGATCGTTTTGAAACAACAACTGGTTGTACCCCCAAATATCTCTTGGCTGGGTATTCTCAAGGCGTTTTGATTGTCGATGGCCAAGAAGATGCATTAATTGCCCGCGATCAATATGTCGGGACACTTCATATCGCGAATCCATCACAAGATGCGGATGATCCATCGATCGTTGGGCATCAGGTTCAGACCGGCGGAATAGCTAGTTCTCTCAAACCTAGTGAGGATAATCCTTTCAAAATCAGTTATTGCTTGCCTGGCGATATTGTGTGTGATCGTTCTTTTGAGCAGTTTTCTGCCGCAGGCTCTTCTATGGTCTCAGCACAGTTGAGTACCGGAGACACTCGCCCAGGAGGTGTACATTTGCAGTATTTTGTTACCACGAAGCCGTGGGATGAGGAGATCTTCGAGGAAGTCTCCTCGTGGATTACAGAGTCTGTGAACAGCTAGACATATCTCCACGAGATATACTGTCGATTTATGATTACAAAGGTGAAGCGTCGGGATCGAATCGGCATCATGGGTGGCACATTTGACCCCATTCATAATGGTCACCTTGTTGCAGGTTCAGAGGTAGCGGATCGGTTTGATCTTGATCTGGTGGTGTATGTTCCCACTGGGCAGCCATGGCAGAAGGCAAATAAAAAGGTTAGCCCTGCAGAAGACCGTTATCTGATGACAGTGATTGCTACTGCCTCTAATCCTCGGTTTACCGTCTCACGTGTGGATATCGATCGTGGTGGAGATACCTACACCATTGATACTCTCCAGGATTTGAGCAAGCAGTATCCTGATGCGCAGTTGTACTTCATCACTGGTGCGGATGCTCTTGCTCAGATTGTGACTTGGCGGGATTGGGAAAAAACTTTCGAGCTGGCGCATTTCGTTGGTGTCACTCGTCCAGGTTATGAACTCGATGGTGAAATCATCCCGCAGGTGCATCAAGATCGGGTGTCTTTGGTGGATATTCCAGCAATGGCTATTTCTTCGACGGATTGTCGGGATCGGGCTAGTAAAAATCATCCCGTTTGGTATCTTGTCCCTGATGGCGTGGTGCAATACATTGCGAAGCGTCAGCTCTACAGACCAGAAGGATCTGATTTGGATATGGATCCACGGGGCCAAAATTCGGCTGAAAGCTAGTCGAAAGTTTCAACTTCTTTCCAAAAGTAGGTGAATCAGCCCCCTTCGTGGAAAACTGGGAGGAGTTGACGTTGTGGAATCTCTCCGCAGCGTCGGTTCGGACCCTAAAATTGGGTGAGGAACCACATGAGCTGTTTTAAGGAATTTTGTGTCTGCACTTGAAGAGTCGATCCGCATCGCGACTATCGCGGCGAAAGCAGCGGATGAAAAGAAGGCCGATGACATTGCTGTCATCGACGTTTCTGACATGATCGCAATCACTGATTGTTTCGTCATTGCATCTGCTGATAATGAGCGCCAGGTTGGCGCCATCGTCGATGAGATCGAAGATGAAATGACCAAGGCTGGTTTTGAGCCAAAGCGTCGTGAAGGAAACCGCGAGAACCGTTGGGTTCTGCTTGATTATGGATTGATTGTTGTTCACGTCCAGCGTCAGCCTGAGCGTGAGTTCTATGGTTTGGATCGCCTCTACCGCGATTGCCCATTGATCGAAATCGAAGGTTTGGAAACCTTCAAGCGTGAGGCTTCTTGGTCTGATGAGACCGATATCCGCACCATCGATAACATCAATGATTTGCCACCGCTGCCAGCTGAATACGAGCCTGGCTACGAGGACGATTAAGAGGTAATTCTGTGACTCGTCGCCTGATTCTGCTCCGACATGGGCAGACTGAATATAACGCCACGTCCCGTATGCAGGGACAATTGGACACCGAGTTGTCTGACTTAGGTCTTCAACAGGCGGCAAGCGCAGCTTCTGTGCTGGTAAAAAACAACATCACGCATGTGTTCAGCTCAGATCTTTCCCGTGCGCGCAACACCGCACAGGCGGTTGCAACGCTTATCGACGCGGACGTGCGCGTCGATAAGCGTCTGCGGGAGACACACCTGGGCGAGTGGCAAGCAAAGACTCACTCAGAGGTCGATCTTGCTTATCCCGGTGCGCGTGCGCAATGGCGACACGATCCTCAGTGGGCTCCGCCAGGAGGCGAATCTCGCGTAGATGTGGCGCGCCGGGCACGCCAGATGGTGGATGAGCTCATGGTCTCTCTTGATGATTGGGATCAAGGAACCGTGTTGATTGTGGCCCACGGTGGCACGATCAATGCGCTGACTTCGAATCTGCTTGATTTAGATTTTGAGCAGTATCCCATGTTTTCCGGTTTAGGAAATACCTGCTGGGCACAACTAACAGCACGTCCTCGCTATTATGCTGGTAGTGAAAACCCGGAAGACGATCTCAAATTGTCTTCTCCCGTGTCCAAGAGCCCTCAATTTAATGGCACCAACGTGGAGAATGCCCAATGGTATCTCGACGGTTGGAACATGGGTGTCACACAATAAGAGTTGTTAACGCGAAGTAGGAGGGCACGACGAGATGCCGGTTCGGATAATTGTTGATTCCTCTTCGTGTCTGCCGTTGCCGGTGGCAGAGGAGCTAGACATCACGGTGGTTAATCTACACGTGATGAATGATGGCGAAGATCGCAGTACTTCAGGGTTATCTTCGCTGGAGCTCGCTGCCAGCTATGCACGTCAACTAGAACGCGGTGGCGATGATGGCGTTCTTGCACTGCATATTTCTAAAGAATTATCATCCACCTGGTCTTCCGCAGTGACTGCAGCCGCAGTGTTTGACGATGGCTTAGTACGTGTTGTGGATACCTGTTCACTTGGTATGGCTGTCGGTGCAGCAGCTATGGCCGCTGCACGAATGGCTAAAGATGGTGCATCGCTGCAGGACTGCTACGACATTGCTGTGGATACATTAAAACGTTCAGAAACCTGGATTTATCTGCATCGGATTGATGAAATCAGAAAATCCGGAAGAATATCCACCGCGACAGCCGTCGTATCAACTGCTTTAGCTACCCGCCCCATCATGAGATTTAATGGTGGCCGGATGGAACTTGCTGCGAAAACACGTACCCAATCTAAAGCGTTTGCCAAGTTGGTGGAATTGGCACAAATTCGTGCTGAAGGCCAACCTGTTTTTATCGCTATCGGGCAAAATGAAGCCCGTGAAGCAGCAAAACAATTGGGAGATTTGTTGGAGAAATCCCTGCCAGAGGGCTCAAGCTTCATGCTTGTGGATATTGATCCAACCCTAGCTGTGCATTCTGGTCCAGGCGCGGTATCAGTATCTGCTGTGTTTGCCAATGAGACACCTGAGTTATCCACAGGAAAACCGGGTACGAAATAACTATCCACAGCTTTTATGTTGCCCCAGTAGGGTAATTGCGCGGTTACATCTAGCCTGTGCAGCATGAAGCCGGATATTGCAGCGCGACTCAAAGGTCTGACCCAGCCCACGGGCACAGAAGACCTCATGCGCGTTAACTATCCCACACCACGATTTCAGATCTCTCTCAAGCATGCGATCATCGTGTGCATTATTGTCATGGTGGCGTTGGCTGGATGGTTTCTTAGTCGGGATAAACCGGCAGCTCCACCCACCATGGCAGCCTTGGCAGAAACGTATCAAACGCCAGCTCCTAGTTCGAAGCTGGTGGTCTCGGTGGTTGGGCATGTATCAAAACCCGGCCTGGTCACGCTTGCTGAAGGCTCGAGGGTGGCAGATGCCTTAGGGGTTGCAGGCGCCTTGCCAGACGCCGATCTGACGGCGCTCAACTTGGCGCAAGTGCTTATCGACGGCACCCAGATTCATGTTCTTGCCATCGGCGAAGCACCACCACAAGAAGCGCACGGGGAACCTAGTGGATCTAGTTCGGGGCTGATTTCCCTTAATACCGCCACGCTTGCTGATCTGGTGAGCCTGCCTGGAGTAGGTGAAAAGACAGCTCAAACAATCCTTGATTTCCGAGATACCAACGGTGGTTTTAGCTCCGTGGAAGATCTACTTCAAGTCAAAGGAATTGGGCCGTCTAAGTTTGAACAGCTTTCTCCATTGGTAGTTCCATGACTGAATTGCGTCTTATCCCAGCTGCCGCGGTGATGTGGATGGCAGTGGCGGCACTGATCCTTAGTGGCACGTGGAAGATATCAGCAGGGCTTTTATGCGTTGCTGTCCTGGTTTCTTGTGTGTTCAAGTTGTGGGGACAAACACTAGTTATCGGAGCATTAAGCGCTGGTGCAACGCTGATGGCAGCACTACGCATACACAGTGCGCGTGAATTTCCCCCTCCGCAGACCTGGGTAGGTAACGCTGAAACTATTAAAGTTTTAGCTAGCGGTGATCAACTGATTAGTTTCCGGGTTGCGGGGTATCCAACACCGATACCATTGTTTTACTCAGGTGATGAGGCAATTGAAAAGGCCTCCTTGATCGCTGTTTCAGGTCGCGTACAAACAGATAGTTTTCCAGGCGTTGGCGACATCGTTATCTCCGCAGAAGACATCGATGTAGTTGAAGCAGCCACTGGCTATAGCGCTTGGGTAAATCATGTCAGAGATGGGTTTGCGTATGCCGTTGAATCAAGCGTGGGGGAGTCTTCGCAAGGATTATTACCCGGCATGGTGTTGGGGGATACTCGACTGCAAGACCCTCTAGAGAGCCAAACCTATATTGATACCGGACTTTCTCATCTGTCCGCCGTAAGCGGCAGCAACGTAGCCATTGTGGTATCTGCTGTGGTGCTCTTGTCTTATTTCTTGACGGTAGGACCACGCGTGCGGGTTGCAGTCGCGCTTGTATCTTTGGCTATTTTTGTCTCCTTAGTGGGGTTTGAACCAAGCGTTTTAAGAGCCTCTGTCACAGGACTTGTGGGCCTATTAGCCATTATCAATTCCTCCCGCATGGAACCCATACAAGGTCTGAGTTTGGCGGTGATTTTTTTGCTCTTTTATGATTCAAATCTGGCTGTGCATTATGGCTTTTTACTCTCGTGCGCGGCTACCGCAGGCATCGTCATGCTCTATCCATTGCTCTACCGAGCATTGGGGCCGCCACTGTCTCGGTGGCATACTCCCGATATCCTCGTGAGAGCGCTGACCGTTGCCATCGCCGCAGATCTAGTCACTATCCCCATCATTGCGTTGATGGCCCGTCAAGTCTCGTTAGTCGCGGTTTTGGCCAATGTGTTGGTCGACATCGCAGTTCCACCCATTACACTGCTGGGACTTATTGCAGTCTTAGCTAGTTTGTTGCCGTGGCCGGTGGAATACCCACTTTTAAAAATCATTGAACCATTCACCTGGTGGATTCACCATGTAGCTCAGTGGTGCCAGCAATTGCCTCATGCCACGGTGGAGGTTGCCGCCGGATGGTTGGGTATCGCATGGGCATGCGTTATAGGACTATGGATCGTGGTGGCCTTGCATCAAGGATTTGTGCGAGAACTTCTCATCGGGAGTCTGCTGTTCTTTGCGTTTGGCATGTGGCATAACAAACTACCTGCGCAGATAGATCCCAGCACAGTACGTTTTGTCGTGATCGCTGAGGTATCAGAGATTGCCGATGTAGCTCGCGATAAAGAATTGATCATTGTGGAAGATCCTTCAGGATTGAGTTCTGACCGGCCTACGATCACCAAAGAAGGAATCCCCGTACTTTTTCCCTACCGCGATGGGGACGTGACTCTGCATGTAGATGGCACTCAGCATGCAGCGGACGGGAGATTCTAGAACCACATGTGGCACGATAGACATGTGGCATCTGCACCTATTTCAGTTCAACCTTCGGTCCATCTCGTCCTCGGAGAGGATGAATTCTTGAGTGAGCGTGCGCGAATAAAAATCGTGCACGATATCAAGCAATCGATGAATAATGCAGAATCTCTTCAAGTCTCTACACTCAAAGCCAGTGAGATCACGCAAGGTGAATTACTCGATGCCCTAAGCCCTTCTCTGTTTGCCGAAGACCGGGTAGTAGTACTCACCCATATGGATCAAGCTGGTCAAGATGCAGTGGATTTAGCTTTATCAGCAGCGGTTAATCCTGGGCCAGGCACATATCTGATTGTGCTGCATTCTGGTGGCGGACGGTCTAAAGCCATGGTGAAAAAGCTCGAAAAGGTTGCCGTGGTACATGACGCCGCGAAACTCAAAGATCGTGAACGCCAAGGTTGGGTTCAACAAGAGTTCAAAAATCATAAAGCCAAAGTCACTCCAGATGTTGTACATGCAGTCTTGGAAGGCGTTGGGTCGGACCTCCGCGAGCTAGCATCGGCAGTATCGCAGCTGGTGGAAGATACCAATGGCAATGTGACAGTGGAAAAAGTCCGAGCTTATTATATCGGTGTCGCAGAGGTATCTGGTTTTGATATCGCAGATTCCGCATGCGCTGGCCAGGTAGCTAAAGCAGTGGCAAGCACAAGGCGAGCACTGCAATTAGGTACAAGCCCTGTGGCATTGGCAGCAGCACTGAGCATGAAAGTCGGGCAAATAGCCCGGCTGTATTCCACACGTGGCCGAATCAATGGATTTGAGCTTTCCAAAGAACTAGGCATGCCACCTTTTATTGTGGAGAAAACCGCCAAAGTGGCAAGAAACTGGTCTGGAGATTCCGTTAGTGAAGCTGTGATCCTCATGGCTGATCTTGATGCTGCTGTGAAAGGCCAAAGCGGCGATGCTGAATTTGCTATTGAATCTGCAGTCCGAAAAGTCGCAGAGCTAGCTAGGCGTTAGTGATTAATTCAGGAAGGTAAGATGAAGCACTATGACGCAATCACAACTACCTGATGATGTTCAAGAATTGGTAACCAAAATCTTCGGATTGGCGCGTGAAGGGGGAGCAGAATCAGCAGCTACCCTAGGTGCTTATGTAGATAACGGCGTTGATGCCAATCTCTCAAACCAAGATGGCAACACTTTGCTCATGCTTGCTGCATATGCAGGTCACGCTGATGTCGTGCAGGCTCTCATTGCACGTGGTGCAGACGTGAACCGCGTAAATAACCGCAACCAGACCCCGTTGGCAGGCGCTATCTTCAAAAAAGAAGAAGATGTCATTGAGGCATTATTATCTGCAGGAGCAGACCCACAAGCTGGAATTCCAAACGCTACGGACACTGCAAAAATGTTTGGTCGCGAGGATCTCGTAGCTCGTTTCGAGTCATAGGGCAGTGGAATGGACCGCCTTTGGAACTCTGATTCTGCTCAATTTAGTGGGCAGTTTATCACCGGGTCCTGATTCATTCTTCCTGCTTCGCCTGGCTTCGCGGTCAAGAGCACATGCAATTGCCGGCGTGGCAGGTATCGTCACCGGGCTCACCGTATGGGTGACATTAACTGTTGTAGGCGCAGCAGCGCTGCTTTCCACATACCCCTCAATTCTTGGCATCATCCAATTAGTGGGCGGTACATACCTGAGCTTTATGGGATACAAACTGCTGCGTTCCGCAGGACAGGAGCTTATCGACGCCCGCCAGTTTCGTTTTAACGCCGATGCAAGACCGATCCCAGATGCCGTTGACGCCCTTGGCACCCGCACACAGGTCTACCGGCAAGGATTGGCAACCAATCTATCTAACCCCAAAGTGGTAATGTATTTTGCTGCTATTTTGGCACCTTTAATGCCCGCACATCCATCACCGCTGCTGGCACTAGGAATTATCGTTGCCATTTTGGCTCAAACCTTCCTCACCTTTTCAGCAGTGTGCATCATCGTGTCCACGGAACGAGTGCGGAAAACAATGCTGCGCGCCGGGCCATGGTTCGATCTTGTGGCTGGAGCTGTCTTCCTCGTCGTTGGTGTCACTCTTATTTATGAGGGCATCATCGGGCTGTTGGGATAGTTACAGGGAAAGAAAAAGTGGCTCTGATATCTTGTGAAAGATATCAGAGCCACTTTTAAAGCCAAAAATTAGCCGAGCTTGTTGAAAGCGCCAGCCATGTTGGACTTCTTGTTAGCAGCGTTGTTGATGTGGAAGACACCCTTGGTGACTGCCTTGTCCAGTGCGCGGGAAGCTACACGGAGTTGAGCCTGAGCTACATCCTTGTCGCCAGCTTCGATAGCAGCGTTGAACTTGCGGATCTCGGTACGGACTGAAGAGCGGACTGCCTGGTTACGCAGACGAGCCTTCTCGTTGGTCTTGTTACGCTTGATCTGAGACTTGATGTTTGCCATCGCAAATACCTCTTGAACTTTCTAGTTAAAGTTGTGTACAAACCCATCAATGGATGTTTCTCCCGCAGCAGAAGCTGCTTGGCATAAAGCGCAACGAACCCAAGGTCCTGTCCGCATGTCACTAAATGCTCAAATCAAAGATGGACAACAGCGTTCAAGAATAGCAGTAGTGTTGTCTAAAATTCAAATAAATGTTAGAGCCAACCGAAATCATTGCGTAGGCGATTGGCAATGCGTTCAAATCGGCCTTGAGGGATAACTGTTCCTTGACGTGTAATGCCCAGCTCGGATACTTCCAAAATGCGGTCTAAACGAACCCAGCTTTGTCGGCCACGGGGATCCCAGCTGCCAGAGCCGATATCAATCCAATCATCGTCAGTACGATGAGCAGGATTGCATGAGATGAGGAGGCCAAGGATGGCGTTTCGGTTTCGGCCAACCACTACGATGGCACGTTCGCGCGGCGGTTGCTGTGGACCGTCTGCTGGAGCCCAAATCCAGACAACCTCACCAGGGTCTGCCTGTCCGTCCATGTCTGGTGCATAGAAGATGAGTCGTGCCATGGATTCGGTAGGAACAACAGAAATTTCTGTTGTTTCATGCAAAACAGGGGAGGAATCTTCTCCTTTAGCGTTTTCTTCTGGGCCGCCGAGCTCTAGACCTAGGCCTTCGCGGATATCAGCCAGACTATTGTCCACTTGTTTACGAGGTGGGTGAGTGAGGAATTGGAACACACGTTTAAGTAATCCAGGCTTTGCTTTATTGGAATTGTCGCCTGAGGCCTTCCGTGCGAGCGTGGAGCTCATGTGTTCTCACCTTTTGTATCGGCTATAGGCCTGTGTTGAAAAGGCCCAGTATTTAGTGCTGTCTTCATTTTCTGACTCATTAGGCATTATCGCAAGACTGAGTTCTGTGTTACATCAAAAGGGGGTACTTTAGGGGGTTAAGGAAAAGATCAAAAATACCTGATGGCTTGGCGCTTTAAGGCTGTTTAACTGTTTTGGTTTGCTCAGGTAGAGTAAGACACCGTTATTTAATTGAAGGGACCCCTGACGCATATGGCAGAGAAATTTGCAGAAACTACATTTACGGATCCATCCAGGATTCGTAACTTCTGCATCATTGCCCACATTGACCACGGTAAATCTACGCTCGCTGACCGTATCCTGCAGCTGTCTAATGTTGTGGATGCCCGCGATATGCGTGATCAGTACCTGGACAACATGGACATCGAACGTGAACGTGGCATCACCATTAAGGCTCAGAACGTTCGCCTGCCATGGATTCCTCGAAGCGGTGAGCACGAAGGTCAGCAGATCGTCATGCAGATGATCGATACTCCAGGTCACGTGGACTTCACCTATGAAGTGTCTCGTGCGCTGGAGGCTTGTGAAGGCGCAATTTTGTTGGTTGACGCAGCTCAGGGCATTGAAGCTCAGACGCTAGCCAACCTGTATTTGGCTATGGAAAATGATCTAGAGATCATTCCTGTGCTGAATAAGATTGACCTTCCGGCAGCTGATCCTGATAAGTACGCGCTGGAAATCGCCAATATTGTTGGTTGTGAACCGGAAGATGTACTGCGTGTTTCAGGTAAAACTGGCATGGGCGTTCCGGAGCTTTTGGATAAGGTTGTAGAACTTATTCCAGCGCCTACCTCGGAATTTGAAGAAGATGCGCCTGCGCGTGCCATGATCTTCGACTCTGTCTATGACACCTACCGTGGCGTTGTTACCTACATCCGAATGATGGATGGCAAGCTGATCCCACGCCAAAAGATCAAGATGATGTCCACTGGTGCCGCTCACGAATTGCTAGAAATTGGCATCGTGAGTCCGACTCCTAAAAAGTGTGAAGGCCTTGGCCCTGGCGAAGTAGGTTACCTGATCACTGGTGTGAAAGATGTGCGCCAATCAAAGGTCGGCGATACTGTCACCTGGGCAAACCATGGTGCTGAAGAAGCGCTGCGTGGCTACGCGGAACCAACACCAATGGTGTATTCCGGTCTGTTCCCAATTTCTCAAGCAGATTTCCCCGACTTGCGCGATGCATTGGAAAAGCTACAGCTTAATGATGCTTCCCTGACGTATGAGCCAGAAACTTCTGTAGCTCTGGGCTTTGGTTTCCGCTGTGGCTTCCTTGGTCTGCTGCACATGGAGATCACTCGTGACCGTCTTGAGCGTGAGTTTGGTCTTGACCTGATCTCCACCGCACCATCTGTGAATTACCGCGTTGTGGATGAAGCTGGCAAGGAATTCCGCGTGCATAACCCTGCTGATTGGCCTGGCGGAAAGCTCCGCGAAGTATATGAGCCAATCGTGAAGGTCACCATCATTGTTCCTAGTGAATTTGTGGGATCGACGATGGAGCTCTGTCAGACTAAGCGTGGGCAGATGGGTGGCATGGATTACCTATCGGAAGACCGCGTTGAGCTGCGCTACACCATGCCATTGGGTGAGATCATTTTTGATTTCTTCGATATGCTGAAGTCTCGTACCAAGGGCTATGCATCCTTGAACTACGAAGAAGCAGGCGAGCAGACTGCCGATCTGGTGAAAGTAGATATCTTGCTTCAGGGTGAGCCAGTGGATGCTTTCTCTGCGATCGTGCACCGAGATAATGCTCAGTGGTACGGAAACAAGATGACTGTGAAGCTCAAGGAATTGATCCCGCGGCAGCAATTCGAGGTTCCTATTCAGGCAGCAATCGGTTCTAAGATTATTGCTCGTGAAAACATTCGCGCACTGCGCAAGGATGTTTTGGCGAAGTGTTACGGTGGCGATATTTCCCGTAAGCGCAAGCTGCTGGAAAAGCAGAAGGCCGGTAAGAAGCGTATGAAGAATATCGGTTCTGTCGAGGTTCCTCAGGAAGCATTCGTCGCGGCATTGTCCACAGACGAAGCATAGGAACTGTCTCAGTTTCGCAAAGTGCCCTGTGGTTAAGCATATGCTTAACCACAGGGCACTTTTGTATAAGCAGCGCTGGGTTCTGCGGCCCGTTAGCGGCGCAGGAGAGGGGGAGCGTCGAAAAGCGGTCTTTTCTTGTATTTTCAGAGTGGTTTAATGCCCCCGTTACGGGGGTATTTACTGGATCGTGTAATAGGTCACTCAATGGTCTCGCTGTTAGTGTATGACACACAATGGTGATCCCTTTGCAAGGTGGCGCCATTTTAGAAATGAATCATGGTTACTCACATAAACCGTGATCTGACCTGGAGACACCACATGCGAAGAAGAGCACCTGCTGCCGCAGGCATCATCGCGATCTTGAGTTTAACTCTCGCGTCGTGTGCAGACCTTGGTGGATTAGACCTCGATACCATCGGCGCCGAGGACAAAACCACCTATATTAAATTGGCACTCAACCAATCTGAATCCCATCCAAGCTTTATTGCTTTAGACCATTTGTCGGAGCGCTTTGAAGAAGCGACCGATGGACGATGGAAGATTGAAGTGTTCCCGAATGAGCAGTTGGGTTCACAGCAGGAAGTCCTGCAGTTTGTGAAATCCGGTGCGATTGAGATGGCGATCGTCTCGGGAACGCAGCTGGAAAACATGAACAAGGACTTCCAAGTCCTCAACATGCCCACCACATTTGGCAGCATTGAACACCAAATGAGTGTGATCAGGGATCAAGCCCTGATGGAACCGCTGTTCCAAAGCTTGACCGATACAGATAATATTTCTGTGATCGGTGGCTTCACACAGGGAACACGAAACCTGTACACCACTGATAAGCCAGTGAAAGTCCCTGCTGACCTGGCGGGTAAGAAGATCCGTGTGCAGGAATCAGCCATGCATATCCGCATGATTGAGCTCATGGGCGGATCTGCAACTCCACTGTCTTACGGTGAGGTTTACACCGCAATGCAGTCTGGAGTTCTCGACGGCGCTGAAAACAACGAAATCAGCTATGTCACCCAGAACCACTACGAAGTTGCCGGCTATAACAGCAACACGAACCACCTTGTTGGTTTGGACTACATGGTGATGCGCCATGACCTCCTCGAAGCAATGAATGAAGCGGACCGTGAGCTCTTCCTTGCCGAGTGGGATCAAGCCATGACCGAGCACACAGAGCTCTGGAATTCTGAAACTGATGCAGTTATTGAGAAGGCTAAAGCTGGAGGAGCAGAGTTCGTCGAGGTAGATAAGCAAGCCTTTGCAGATGCTCTAGCACCGATCAAGGATCAATTTCTTACCACTGATTTCCAGCGTGAACTGTACACCGCTGTGCGTGCGGCAGATACTTCTGAGACCACAGGAGGTTCCGCATCATGATGAAGTTTAAGTCGGTAGTTACCAAGGCGCTGGGTCTTGCCAGCATTGCCTTGTTTGCCGTTTTGGTATGTGTGACTGTGTGGCAGGTTTTTAGCCGCCAGGTTCTGCATAGCCCATCTACATGGTCTGAAGAACTCTCCAAACTGCTGTTTGTGTGGTTGTCTTTTGCCGGTAGTGCATTCCTTTTCGGCGAGCGTGGACATATTGCGGTGGATTTCGTTGCTCGTAAATTCTCCAGCTCCACGCAGCGTATTTTGCAGATCATTGTGCAGCTGCTCATCGTGGTTTTCGCCCTGTTGGGCATGGTTTGGGGCGGCTACTTGGCTGCTTCCATCGCCTGGAATCAGCAGCTCACAGCTCTGCCACTGACTATTGGCTGGGTATATGTTGTGATCCCAATCGCTGGACTGTTCATTGCGATGTTTGCTGTGATTGATTTGATCTCAGTTGCCTCTGGCAAAGAAGAGCCGTACCCAGATATTGATGAATCAGAAGAGCCACGCGATTTGGATGAGTTGGAAGGCCACGATCCAGATGTCGCGCTTACTGCGGACGTAGCCGGTTCAGCAGACTCAGCGGAAGGTAGGAACTAACCATGTTGTCACCAGCAGCTGTAGCAGCTCTCATTCTCGTTATCGGCATTGTGGTGCTCATCGTCGCTTCGGTGCCGGTAGCAATTGCCATTGGTTTACCATCGCTGGTTGCCGCGATGGCGGTGCTTGGACCTGAAAATGCCGCGCAGGCAGTATCCCAGCGTATGTTTACAGGCACCAACTCTTTTACACTTCTTGCCATTCCATTCTTCGTATTAGCCGGATCGCTGATGAACTCAGGCGGTATTGCAACAAGGCTTATCGACGCCGCCAAGGTGCTTGTCGGCAGGATGCCTGCCTCCATGGCGAATACGAACATCGCAGCTAATGGTTTGTTCGGTGCCGTTTCAGGCGCAGCAGTCGCCGCAGCATCAGCTGTGGGTACTGTGATGACTCCAAAGATGAAGGAAGAGGGCTACTCCCGTCCTTATTCCGCAGCAGTCAACGTTGCATCTGCACCAGCAGGCATGTTGATTCCTCCGTCCAATACCTTCATTGTTTATTCTTTGGTGTCTTCTACATCGATTGCAGCATTGTTCATGGCAGGCGTTGGACCAGGGCTTTTGTGGGTTCTGGCGTGTGTCATCGTGGCAACCCTGTTGGCACGTAAAGAAAACTACAAGCGTAATCAAGTACATCCAACCTTTAAGCAATCACTTATTGTGTTGTGGCGCGCTGTCCCGTCCTTGCTCATGATCGTTATCGTCGTGGGCGGTATCTTGGCAGGTTGGTCCACTCCAACTGAGTCTGCAGCTATCGCAGTTGTTTACTGCTTGGTGCTGGGCTTTGCGTACCGCACCATCAAGATCGGTGATATGGGTGAGATCTTGCTTAAGGCAACCCGCACAACCTCGATCGTGATGTTGCTGATTGCTGTTTCTGCAGCGCTGTCATGGGTGATGGCTTTCGCGAAGATTCCTCAGATGATCTCGGATGGACTGCTGTCTGTATCCGATTCCAAGGTTGTTATCTTGCTCATCATGATGTTCATCTTGTTGCTCATCGGTACCGTGATGGATCCAACTCCAGCAATTTTGATTTTCGTTCCAATTTTCTTGCCTGTTGTTATTGAACTGGGTGTGGATCCTGTGCACTTCGGCGCGATGGTTGTGATGAACCTTTCCGTTGGCGTGATCACTCCTCCTGTGGGCAACGTGCTTTTCGTTGGTTCTCAGGTGGCAGGACTGCGTGTGGAAACTGTGATCAAGCATCTGTGGCCGTATTTGATTGCGATCATCATTGCGTTGTTCGTCGTGGTATTCGTACCGCAGATCTCTATTTGGCTCCCAACAACTATGGGACTCATGGGAAGCTAGCTTTCCTGATATCTGTTAAGAAAAAACCGCTGCTTATCTCTTATGAAGATAAGCAGCGGTTTTTCTTATGGAGAAGTAAAAGTAAATATTATATAAGAGGTAAGGGTAAAAATTTAAGAAAACTAAGAACCAAGTTACCCATGCCAACACATTTGACCAGCCATTATCTAAAAAGTGTGGAAATTAACTTAGTTACCCAAGAAAAACCTCTCATTAAGCCTTAAGCTTTAATTGTGTAAATTAAGGTAATGCTCATAAATTGGGTGAGGTGAGAGGCATGATGAATTTCTTAAAGCTTTCGGTAAATAAGCGCGTGGGACTTCTTACAAGCGCAGCAATTCTCACGGCTAGTACGCTGCAAGTAATCGAAGCATCTCCAGCATCAGCTATGGGATCAAGCTCTGCTAACCCAGCTGTTGCGCAGGCTCAATTTATGGCCACGAATAATGCACAGGCTGCGGAAATTTCAGTGTTTAACCACATCAACGCTTACCGCGCACAGCATGGTTTGCCACATATCGTGCAGGATAATAATTTTGCCTCAGGTGCGCGTGGTTGGGCGCAGCATCTTACGTCTACGGGAGCGCCTGCAGGCCACCCGCCAGGGGGAAACTTTTATGAAAATGTTGCCTACAGTAATACTCCTGAAAGAGCGGTAATTTTGTGGGATGCATCCCCAGCTCATAAGAGCAACCTTTTGGAACGACGCATCACGCGAGGCGGCGTTGGAGTGGTTGCTCGCCCGGATGGCAATTACACTGTGGTTTTCCGGGCGCTTTAAGAACTATTCTTAACTACTCAACATCAACAATGAATGCAATGTTGATGCTGAGTAGTTCTTTTTCTCCTGGGGCTAGTCCAGTGTTTAATAATTCCTCCACAACTGGTGGGCTCAGTGGCATCATCCAACCATGATCTGGATGCAGCGTTGGGCGTGAGCGTGGATCATTAATGGGGATAACGCTCAGCGGCCGGCCCTTAGGTCCGGTGAAGCGGGTGGGTATGAGGTGGGTGGCGGCGTCGAGAAGCATCGTGGCACTTTGTGCGTCGAGGTTGATGATCACCAATGATTCCGCCATGTAGATGTCTAATGTTGCTGCTTGAATATCTCGAATGTTGGCAGGCAGCGCGAGGAGATCTGGTTCGCTTTTGCGGAAACGATTGAAAAAGGAAGACGTCAAGTTTTTCCAAGCTTTCACTGTATGAGGAGTACGTGAACCAATCATAAGGTGGAGGCATGCAAAAGCTCCGACAAACCATGGTTTATCGGAGCGCGGTGCTTAAAAAGTGAGTTTAGAAACGGATGAACTGCTTAAGCTGTGGGAATGCAGCAAGGATCTGCTGGATAAATCCACCAACAGCGCCTGCAATTCCCACTACTGCAAGGAGCGTGGTTGCCAATGAACCAGCAACACTGCCAGCAGCGAAGGCAGAAGAGGAATTGTCAGAAGGCTTGCCTGGTGTAGGGGTTTCGTCCTCATCGTCGGTGCCAACAAGTTCGCAATCGCCATCAATAACCTGGGCGGAGTTCAAGGAATTGAAGTTATTGGTGGAAGCATCGTCTGCCCAGAGGTAGCTGGTTGCTGAAACGGTGCTGCCGTCGGTGCATTCAAGTTCCGTGGTGTACGTCGCAAAACCTTCATTAGCCCAATTGCCGAGGTTAGCTGGACGCTCGTAGATGAAATCATCAGACTTGGTAAGCTCTGCACCATTCCAGGTAACGATTTCCGAAGAGCCATCGCAGGCTTCATCGCAGACAACGCTCAGCTGCTTGGTTTCCGCGTTGTAATCAAGTGCCATCACGCCTTCAAAAGGAGACTCATAGCGCTGCACCAGAACTGGTGTGTCGGAAGCCAGATCAACGACCAAAACATCGCCGGTGTCTTCTACGCCAACTGCGAAAATGGAACCTTCAAGCTGAACAATTGCCTCCAGTCCACCGTTGGCACCAATCGGGCCAGTGAACTCAGACAGGTTCCATTCTTGGAGAGCAACCTGCTGGCCTTCCAAACCAGTTGGGTTAGCAAACTTCAAGATGGATGGACGGGACGTGCTCTTGTCTGAGTTGTTGCGCTCGGTAGCAATGTAAATATCGCCGTTGTCCGCAACTGCGATGCCCTCTGCATCTAAGGTGCCTTCACCTGATGGGTAAGTGGTGGTCCACTGACCTGCAAGTTCATAAGTGTTGTTGGCCGGATTATGGGTGAGCGCGTAGATGCCACCGGTGCCATTGTTCGCAATCCATGCAGTGCCTTCTGCGTCGAAATCAGCGCCAGACATATCGCTGCCACTAAATGCGCCACCGAGTTCAACAGCCTTTACTTCCGCATCATGGAAAGGAAGTTGAGCGTTATGTACAAGACCTGGATCGGTGGTGCCGTCGCTGGCGATATTTTTTGCGCCTGGAGTAGAAGCACCAGTATCCGCGAACTCGCCAACCATATCCGGAATACGTCCATAGGTGTTTTCTGCGTGCTTGCCCAGATCCTTCCAGGAATAGGAAGCAACCGTTTCACCTGTTGCATTACGCAAAGTTACGGTGTCATCTTTGCCCAAGCCGAAGTGGTCAGTTCCACCATAAGTGTTATGGGTGGATACATGGGTGGTGGAATCGGTGTAGATAACAAAGTATCCACCGGACTCAATCTCAGTTCCCGCTGGCAGGATTACTGCGTCTTCATCTTTGTCATCTACCAAAGACCAACCGGAGATATCAAGGGAATTAACGGTATCGGTATTGGCCAATTCGACGAAGTCTCCGATTGGATCGCCGTTGGATTCAACTTCATTGATAACAACTGGGGAGGCGGTAAGTTCCTCCGCGTTAGCTGCAACTGCGATATTGCAGAACACTAGGGAAGTAGCAATGGGTGCCACGAGGAGATTAAGTTTTTTCACTTCAACCACTTTCAACGCTTTCAAGGTTTTCTTTCAACATTGAAAACTTATGGGAGGTGGATGATCGCAAAATGATTTCTAAATGAACTCTTTGTTAACCGTTTGCCGTTTGGACTGCGGTGACTGGACCCGTGTCGCCGCGAAGGAGGTTTTCTAGTTGATGAGATGCCTCCAGCACCACATCCCATCTAAAAGCAGGAGAGAGCGGACGCGATGAAATATAGCTATTGGTCCAGGTGGTGTTTCCAGTACGCGGGGAAAGGTCTAATCGTGCCAACGCGATATACGCTGCTGCTTCTGATTCTTGAATGCGCAGCTTGCCAGCCGGGATAGGTTGGTTAAGCCACATCTGTGGGAGATAGCCGCAGAAAATTTCGGCCACACAGCGCACAATTTCCGGTACCTGGTTTTCGCCGAGTGTTTCAGACACTCTGATGCTGTACCAACAGTTCTTTTCTGATAGAAGCGGCACTGGAACTTCGCCGGGCGTGGGAGTGTATTCCACACGAGATAAGCCTAAGCGACTTTCTGTATTACGCGTGACCACAATGCCGATTTTCCAGAGGTTGCCCAGCATTTCTACGGCACGCTGTGCTTTTCCGGGGCCAGAGAACTCCTTATATATAAGGTTCGGTTCTGTTACTGATCCCATCCGTTTGCGCCACAGGGCTTGGTTTTCCTGAAAATCAGGGGCTACGGTATCATCGCTTGCCGGTTCTACATCTGTGTGCTGGTAAAAGATCTCAATTTTTGGAATAGCGATCAGAAGAGGATGCGCAGCTTCTACTGGTTGAAACCCAAAGGACCGCCATTCTGCATCACTGCGCACATCGAGCTGGGTGATAAGGCTGGTCAGTGCATCGAATGACGCAGGTAATGCGCGGGGAGTGCTTGTCGACGCCACCCCCTTTGATCCTGGAGTATCTGCCAATTGCACTGCATCGAGGAGTTGAATAGCCAGGGATGCGCCTTGTTTTGTTGTCAGGTTAGGCAACGCGCGCACAGTTTCCACAATGAATTGTTCCACGCGGCTTCGATATTCTGGATCTTGCTCTTTGGAGATCCGATCGATGGTTGTCTCGAAGTCATTCATTGCCGGCCCCTGTCCTTCTCAGCTTATGTCTAGCCTCCAAGCATAGGTATATGCGCAGTTCAGTGGCTATAAACATCAATCAGAGAGTTTTATTCACACCTTGGGGGTAATTCCTATCACTAATTTTAAATAAGGTGATCTACATTAATTTTAGGTCACTGTAAGGTGCGTTGACCTGGTGTTATGTAAAAAATATTGCCGCACGGAAAGGGTGTCGGCTCGATGTATTTGTGGGGGTAGGGCGAAATTAGTGGGGCTGATCCCATTACTTTTTGCTCGGGCTGATTGTAGATTGCTAGAAAGTGAACTAAAGTTAACATCAGGTTAACAGCCGGGGGTTTGATTATTAACTCCCTCGGGAACAGAAAGGAAAACGACAATGGCTAACACAGCTTCTAACATCACAACACTTCGTCCAGCACAGCAGGATGCGCTGTGGAGCGTACGTGAAGATCTTCACGCTCGCTTTGACGGCCTGGTCGACCCTGCCCAGGTAGACGTAATTTTGGATAGTGCTGCGGCAAACCGCGACGCCAAGATCACAGTCTTCAGCAAGATCTTCATTGCCCGCGAAGCAACTGCTGCACTTCAGCAGATCGCTGGCAACGTCAACGCAGACCTGCTTGATTTCATTGCCCTTAACCGTGGCATGGCAGCATAAATAACTGTGTAAAAATTAATTAAAGGCCGGGATTCACACGATGTGAATCCCGGCCTTTAATTAATTCCTAGTCTTTCTTGTCTGCTTCGGGAGTAGCGTCTGTATCTGGAGATGATGCATTATCCACAGATTCAGTAGACCAGCCATCGGCCCATTCGCCAGTTGAGAAGTCATAATCAACTTCATTGCCTTCTTCATCGGTGCGCTGGTACCACTCAGTGATGTGACCAGCGGTGGAATCAAAGGAAGCGCCGGCGCCACGGCCTTCTTCTGCCGGCTCAACGGCAAGCTCAAAGTCATCGCCATGTTCTTCCAAACCACGCACAACAGCATTAGAGATCGCTGCTTTTGCGTACGTGTGGCGAATCGCAGCTGGGTCAGTGGAGAGATCCTTGATAAAAGCAATCGCCATCATGATCAGCACCAAAGCAAATGGGATAGCAATCAAAATGGTCAGGTTCTGTAAACCAGTAAGTGCAGATTCACCGCCTGCGAGCAGCATGACCACAGCAATACCCATCATGCACAGACCCCAGAACACAACAACCAATTTGTTCGGCTTTGGATTACCTCGAGAACTCATCGTTCCCATGACTACAGAAGCGGAGTCGGCTGAAGTGATAAAGAAAACAGCCAACACAAAAATCAAGATGAATGGTGTGATGGAGTAGAGCGGAAGGTTGCTGAACATATCAAACAACACTTGTTCTGCTGAAGAATTGCCATCAAAACCAGCGACGTTTTCTCGGTTCATCGTGATAGCTGTGCCACCAAAGATAGTGAACGCCAAAATAAGAATGAAAGACGGCACAGCCATGGTGATCAGCGCAAATTCGCGCAAGGTGCGACCACGGGAAATTCGCGCAATAAACATGCCCACGAATGGTGTCCAAGCAATCCACCATGCCCAGTAGAACGCAGTCCAGCCTGCCTGGAACTCAATAGTTTCTTGTCCCCAGGATAAAGATTTTCCAGCCATAGAGAAGAATTTACTTCCGTATTCGAGCACGCTGGATGGGATGAGGTTAAGCAAGAACAAGGTAGGTCCGGTGATGAATACGAAGAGCACTAAACCAAGCGTCAAGGTGATATTGATATTGGACAAATAACGAATGCCCTTGGATACACCAGATACTGCAGAAATAATGAAACCGATAGTCAAAACTGCAATGATGAGGATCAATACAGTATTAGTGATCTCTGAAGCTCCAGAAATAATTTGAACGCCTTGGCCAACCTGGATTGCGGACAAACCTAGGGTTGCTGCAGTACCAAACAATGTGGCAATGATCGCCATAATATCGATGAGGCGTCCCGCGATTCCGTCGGTTTTCTCACCAAAGAGGGAACGGAACGTAGAACTGATCAGCGTCACACGGCCACGACGGTAGCTAGAATAAGCTAAAGAGCCACCAACCAAGGCGTATAGACCCCATGCAGACAGCCCCCAGTGGAAATGTGATTGCGCAAGAGCCTGATGTAGGGACTCTGGGGTAGAACCCTCCACAGTGTGTGGCGGTGGTGAGAGGTAATGCCACAGTGGTTCTGAAGGACCAAAGAAGAAAATGCCGACACCAATGCCGGCACCAAACATCATGGCGATCCAGGAGAAGCGGGAAAACTCAGGTTGATCTTCGTCGGTGCCGAGTTTGATGCGGCCATACCTCGAAAATGCAATGTAGAGCATGGTGCTGATACCGATCAGCATGACAAAGTTCAAGAGCCAACCAGTATTGGTCATGGCCCAGCTAAACATTGTGGAAGAAACTGAAGCCACAGAATCTGGGCTTGAAATGCCCCAGATGATAAACGCCAAAATTAACACTGCAGTAGCGCCGAAAACGACTTTGTCTAGGCCGAATTTGTTTCGTTGATCATCGACCGAAATACCCGGAACAAGTCCGGGGTGGGTGTCGTGAGGATAATGAGCTTCCTCAGATGGTTCTTGAGATGCAGGCAAACCTTTGCCGGGAATGGTGGACATGTGTGTCCTCTCCAATTGGCATCAAAAAGTTGATGCTGGATGAGCAAGAAATTTTCTGTAAGTCTTTATAAAGAAGTCGAGTTAAATATTCCTGTATTAGTATTATAAGCTTTCGGACTACTCAGTATTCCCTGGTGACTAAGCAATCGCAAAAGCTACACTGGCTCTTATGACTAATGTGTGGTTTAGCTCTGACCTTCATTTAGGTCACAATTTTGTGGCATCATTGCGTGGTTTCGAAGATCCAGACGAACATGATGAAGTAATTCTGAACAATCTGGACAGCCTTGTTGCTGCAGGGGATGTGCTGTGGCTCTTGGGGGATTTATCTTCAGGCGCGCAGCGAGCGGAAGAACGCGCGCTGGGCTTGATTGCTGAGCGGTTGGGCGGCGTCGAAAAGCATCTTATTCCAGGCAATCACGATTCCTGTCATCCGATGTACCGGCATGCATATAAGCGACAGCACCGGTTTTTGGAAGTATTTGAATCCATCCAGGCATTTCAGCGGATGAAATGGGAAGGTGAAGATGTATATCTGTCTCATTTCCCCCGACCCGGGCAGGATCATCCTGGCATGGAATCTCGTTTTGATGATTTACGTTTGCGCGTGCCACTTTTGGTGCATGGGCACCTACATTCGCAATTTCCGATGACCGGTCTTGGTCAAGTAGACATTGGCGTTGAAGCCTGGGGTTTAAAACCTGCACCACTAGAGTTGGTACAGCTGAAATTGTGGGAATCACTGAGCGAAAAGATTTAAGTAGCAGCACAGTTCTGCAATATTTTAAAGATTAAAGAGTGTCTCCCTGGGAAATAATTAATAATTATAGGGAGACTCCATACATAGGTTAAGCAGCTGCAAAAACCACTGGAGTTTCTGCGACATGACGGAAGCCTTCAGTTTCATCACCAAAGACCTTGGCTACACACTCTTGG
The DNA here is from genome assembly GCF_001643015.1 of Corynebacterium crudilactis. NCBI lineage: Bacteria > Bacillati > Actinomycetota > Actinomycetes > Mycobacteriales > Corynebacteriaceae > Corynebacterium > Corynebacterium crudilactis. The sequence continues at coordinate 2,224,230 of NZ_CP015622.1, read as the reverse complement.
GTGGTGCAGTCGATGCCTGTGCCGGTGGACACGGCTGTTATCTCAACAGTTGCCGTGCCATTATCTGAGATTGCAGCGGTCGCGCTGGGCTGAGAATTGTTTAACCATGCTTGGGAAGAAAACCCGGGGGTTTCGCCGGTGCACATTGGGGCAGTGTTTGGTGTGGGTGTTCCTGTGGCACAAATTGCAGCGTAGTAGCCGCTTCCTGGATTGAGACCAGTGATTTCAAAAGTAATCTGTTCGCCATCAACTAATTCAGATGGAGCAACAGAGATGGCTACATTTTCTGCTACAGGAGGAGTGGTACTTGTTATAGAAGACGTTGTGGTTGGACTTTGAGAAGTAATGAGAACTTCATTGCTGCGCTCAATTGTAGAGTCTTGTTGATTTGGGGGAGCACATGCAACAAGAGATACCGAGAGAGTCGCTACGGCTGTGATACCAAAGATTGTGCGGGAAATAGACATGGATGTCCTTTTATAGGTGACTGGAAGCTTTGCCTTAAAGAGGTAGTCTATGGACTATTTCTTCTTATGTGGTGGGATAGGAAAACCGGGGGCACCTTGGCTTTATAGTGAAGCCGAAAATGACATATGGAAAGGCTCCTCGCATCTGAGGTACAGATGCGAGGAGCCTAAATTCACCTTAAGGCTGGAGTGTCAGCCTTTAGACAGTATTAGTTGTGGAACTGTCCTTCTTCGGTGGAACCCTTCAGTGAGGTGGTAGAGGAGTTCGGATCAACGGTGGTTGCGATCTGGTCGAAGTAGCCTGCGCCAACTTCGCGCTGGTGCTTAACTGCAGTGAAGCCGCGCTCTTCGGCAGCCTTGAACTCACGGTTCTGCAGGTCAACAAAGGAAGTCATGCCTTCGCGAGCGTAACCGTAAGCAAGGTCGAACATGCCGTAGTTGAGGGAGTGGAATCCAGCCAGGGTGATGAACTGGAACTTGAAGCCCATCGCACCCAGTTCCTTCTGGAACTTAGCGATCTCATCTGCATCGAGGTGTGCAGACCAGTTGAAGGAAGGGGAACAATTGTAGGAAAGTAGCTGGTCTGGGAATTCGGAGCGAACGCCTTCAGCGAATTTCTTAGCTAGCTCGAGGTCAGGAGTACCGGTTTCCATCCAGATCATATCTGCGTATGGAGCGTAGGACTTTGCACGTGCAATACATGGCTCGAGACCATTTTTGACATGGTAGTAGCCTTCAGCGGTGCGCTCACCAGTGATGAATGGTTGGTCGCGCTCATCAACATCAGAGGTGATCAGGGTTGCTGCTTCAGCATCGGTACGTGCGATAACAACGGTTGGGGTGTTAGCAACGTCTGCTGCGAGTCGAGCGGAGTTCAAGGTACGGATGTGCTGCTGGGTTGGGATCAAGACCTTGCCGCCGAGGTGTCCACACTTCTTTTCGGAAGCGAGCTGATCTTCCCAGTGGGTGCCTGCAGCACCAGCAGCGATCATGCCCTTCTGGAGTTCGTAGACGTTGAGTGCGCCGCCGAACCCAGCTTCGCCGTCTGCAACGATTGGAACGACCCAGTTGTCAACGGAATTGTCTCCCTCGACGCGTGCGATTTCATCGGAGCGCAGCAGCGCATTGTTGATGCGGCGCACAACGTTTGGCACGGAGTTTGCTGGGTAGAGGGACTGGTCAGGGTAGGTGTGGCCAGAAAGGTTTGCATCGCCTGCAACCTGCCAACCGGAGAGGTAGACAGCCTTGAGTCCTGCACGAACCTGCTGGACTGCCTGGTTGCCGGTGAGTGCGCCAAGGGCGTTGATGTAACCGTCGCCTTCCTGAGTGACTCCGTCCCAGAGGATCTCTGCGCCGCGGCGGGCGAGAGTATGCTCCTCAATGACAGAACCCTGCAGGTTTGCTACCTGGTCTGCGGTGTAGTCACGGGTGATGCCGTTCCAGCGTGGGTTGGTATCCCAATCCTGCTGGATTTCCTGTGCGGTACGTGGCTTTCCAACGTTTGACATCAAAGTCACTTCCTTAAGTGCTGATTCGCAATGGGCGGTGCCGACCACAATGTATGAGCTAATGCACTTTCACTGTTTTATCGTGATGTACATCGTTTGCTGTGGTGGCGTGGTTCACACATTGCTCTACCGGTCGCTGGCACGTCAATCGATTTGGGTTTTTAAGTTTTGTGCGGGGGTGATCACCCCTATTGCTAAGTTTGTAAATATATCTCTTTGTGGGAAAGCTGGGGCACCCATCCTCCAATACGGATGTACTGCGCAAACGTAGAAACGTGGCAAAATGCTGGCACTTTAGGTTTTGGTCCAAAAGATTGGTGTGACCTGGGCGAGGTTCGAGGTCGAGCGGGGGTGAGTGTTTAGTAAAGTTCGCAAATCCCTTTCTTTGGTGATGGCGATCACTTAGTCTGATCACATCGCCAATACCGATAAGGGTTGAAACTAAAAGAAAAGCGCTACCAAGTTCATATGGGTAGTCAAAATAATTTTTCTAAATGTTTCGAAACCGGGCGTATCTAAACCAGATTTTGGTTTTGACACAGATCATCTTAAAACCCACGCTTCAAAGGAGCCTTCAATGACTGAACAGCAAAAGTTGTCTGCTCAGACCGCTGACAACGCTGGAACTGCTGGACTTACAGACAGCACCGTGCGCGTCGAAGTTGGCGGCATGCAGGTTGCACAAGTTCTCTATGACTTTGTAACCGAAGCGGTACTCCCTCGCGTGGGTGTGGATGCGGAGAAGTTTTGGTCCGGATTCGCCAGCATTGCTCGGGATCTCACCCCACGTAACCGTGAGCTGCTCGCTCGCCGCGATGAGCTGCAAGCACTTATCGATGACTACCACCGCAATAACTCTGGTACCGCCATCGACCAAGATGCCTACGAAGAGTTCCTCAAGGAAATCGGTTACCTCGTTGAGCCACCTGAAGCTGCAGAGATCCGTACCCAAAATATCGATAAGGAAATCTCCAGCACTGCAGGTCCTCAGTTAGTTGTACCAATTCTTAATGCACGCTTTGCGCTTAATGCTGCAAACGCTCGTTGGGGTTCCCTCTACGATGCGCTGTACGGCACCAACGCCATTCCGGAAACTGATGGCGCTGAAAAGGGTAATGAGTACAACCCGATTCGTGGACAGAAGGTTATCGAGTGGGGCCGTGAGTTCCTCGATAATGTTGTTCCACTTGATGGTGCCTCCCATGCTGATGTTGATAAGTACAACATCAGTGACGGAAAGCTTGCCGCTCATATCGGTGATGATGTGTACCGCTTGAAGAATCGAGATGCTTACCGCGGCTTCACTGGTAACTTCCTTGATCCAGAAGCAATCCTCTTGGAGACCAACGGTCTGCATATTGAGCTGCAAATTGATCCTGTGCACCCAATCGGCAAGGCAGATAAAACTGGCCTGAAGGATATTTTATTGGAATCCGCGATCACCACGATCATGGACTTCGAAGATTCCGTTGCCGCTGTAGACGCTGAAGACAAGACTTTGGGCTACACCAACTGGTTTGGCCTTAACACTGGTGAGCTGAATGAGGAAGTGTCCAAGAACGGGCGCAGCTTTACTCGTGAGCTCAACAGCGACCGCGTTTACATTGGCCGCAATGGCACTGAGCTGGTTCTTCATGGTCGCTCCCTGCTGTTTGTTCGCAATGTTGGTCACCTCATGCAGAACCCATCCATCTTGATTGATGGCGAGGAAATCTTCGAAGGCATCATGGATGCAGTGATTACTTCTGTTTGTGCCATTCCTGGAATTGCACCGCAGAACAAGAAGCGCAATTCTCGTAAGGGTTCCATCTACATTGTGAAGCCAAAGCAGCATGGTCCTGAAGAAGTCGCATTCACCAATGAGCTTTTTGGTCGCGTGGAGGATTTGTTAGAGCTGCCTCGCTACACCTTGAAGGTTGGCGTGATGGATGAAGAGCGTCGAACCTCAGTTAATCTCGATGCCTGCATCATGGAAGTGGCCGATCGTCTCGCATTCATCAACACTGGTTTCTTGGATCGCACCGGCGATGAAATCCACACCTCCATGGAAGCTGGCGCGATGGTGCGCAAGGCTGATATGCAAACTGCACCGTGGAAGCAGTCTTATGAGGATAACAACGTTGATGCAGGTATTCAGCGTGGACTTCCAGGCAAGGCTCAGATTGGTAAGGGCATGTGGGCGATGACTGAGCTCATGGCCGAGATGCTGGAGAAGAAGATTGGTCAGCCACGTGAAGGTGCCAACACTGCATGGGTACCATCACCAACAGGCGCAACTTTGCACGCTACGCACTACCACTTGGTTGATGTGTTCGCGGTGCAGGCGGAACTGCGCGTGGCCGGTCGCCGCGATACCTTGCGCAATATCTTGACCATTCCATTGGCACTAAATGCTGAATGGTCTGCGGAAGAGAAGAAGGAAGAGCTGGATAACAACTGCCAGTCCATCCTGGGATACGTTGTCCGTTGGGTTGAGCAGGGCGTTGGTTGTTCTAAGGTTCCAGATATCCACAACATTGCGCTCATGGAAGACCGCGCAACGCTGCGTATTTCTTCTCAGATGCTGGCCAACTGGATTCGTCACGATGTTGTTTCGGAAGAACAGGTCGTGGAATCGCTAGAACGAATGGCAGTGGTCGTCGATAAGCAAAATGCTGGCGATGATGCCTACCGCGATATGGCGCCGAATTACGACGCGTCCATCGCCTTTCAAGCTGCAAAGCAGCTGATTTTTGAAGGCACCAAGTCTCCAGCCGGCTACACCGAGCCTATTCTGCACGCCCGCCGCCGCGAGTTCAAAGCACAAAACTAGCGCTTTTCGACGCCCACCCGCATCACAAGGGTGACTGATGTGCCGGGAGCCACCGTCACTCCCTTCTGCTCAGCACCCAACAACGCTGGTTCTACACAGACAAAGTCGCGCCATTCACCATCGCCAATATCGGCCATGGTGGAGGCGCGATTTTTGCCTGGATTCCACACCACAGTGGAATCATGACCTTCGCCTTCAACAGTAATAATGCGATTTGTATCGTAAATCTTGACCTGGGGAGTACCCAGAGCAATGCGATCGTATTCACCATCGAATGTGATTACACCGTCCTGAGTGCCAACTGTATCGGTGAGTCGATTCAAAATATCGATGCCGTCGAAGCCCTCCACCTCAATCTTTTCCACATCATCGACCTTGAAATAAGGATGGAAAGCCAACTGGACAGTGCTGGATTGATCAGTGTCGTTGCTCAGGCGCAAAGAAATATCAAAACCAGCATCAGTGCTGTGCGTACGAATATTTAGAAGCAAACCTTCACGGCTGTAGGTAGCGTGGATTTGTCCATTATTTTCATCGACATCCCACGCAGAACGCCTGGCCCAACCATGCATCGGGTCCAAGCCCAGCAATCCACCAAACCACGGAGCGATGATTGGAACACCACCGCGAATAGCAGTGCCCTCACCGTATTCGGATGTGGAGCTTAAATAGAGAAGTTCACCCTCAGCAGAATTGGCGTGAACGATATGTGCACCGGCGGGGGAGAACTCCAAACCGCCGGAATTAATAAAGAAAGTCATGCCTCTAAATTGTAGGCCTGAATCCCCTGATTGTGCTTTAGTTATCACTTTTAAGTTAAAGTATGAGAATTCGCACACCAGCGATTTTTTCTGTGCCCACCACTAGCACGACTTGCCACTCATATTTTTAAATTTTTTTGGAGTTGCCCCCGTGTCTGACACAGGAATAGAAGAAGACAAGAAAGAAGGCCGTTCGGCGGCCATTATTATTTATGCGTTCCCAAGCTTCATTTTGCTGGGCGCAATCATTGCGTTTGTTTTCCCGGAACCGTTTGTTCCGCTGACTGAATACATCAATATCTTCCTCACCATCATCATGTTTACGATGGGCTTGACCTTGACGCTGCCTGATTTTCAGATGGTGCTCAAGCGTCCACTTCCTGTCTTGATCGGTGTAATAGCACAGTTTGTCATCATGCCATTTTTGGCAATCGTGGTGGCAAAAATATTTAACCTCAACCCCGCGTTGGCAGTCGGTTTGCTCATGCTGGGATCAGTACCAGGTGGTACCTCATCTAATGTGATTGCATTCCTGGCCCGAGGCGACGTAGCACTCTCCGTCACCATGACTTCTGTATCCACGATTGTTTCCCCAATCATGACGCCATTCCTCATGCTGATGCTGTCCGGCACCGAAACCGCGGTCGATGGCATGGGCATGGCTTGGACCTTGGTGCAGACAGTTCTTTTGCCTGTCATCATTGGCCTTGTCCTACGCATATTCCTCAGCAAGTGGATCGATAAGATCTTGCCAGTCCTTCCTTATCTCTCCATCATGGGCATCGGTGGCGTAGTTTTCGGCGCAGTCGCCGCTAATGCTGAACGTCTCATGACAGTCGGACTCATCGTCTTCGTCGCCGTCATCGTGCACAACATATTTGGATACATACTGGGTTACCTCACCGGCCGTATGTTCAAAATGCCAGAGACAGCCAACCGCACAATGGCTATTGAGATCGGAACGCAATCTGCTGGTCTTGCATCCGGCATGGCAGGACGCTTCTTCAGCCCAGAAGCTGCCCTTCCAGGTGCCGTCGCAGCAGTGGTGCACAACATCACCGGTGCAGTCTATGTTGGCCTGGTGCGTAATCGCCCATTGACAAAAGAAACAAAGAGGAAGGAAACCATCAAGGTTTCTAGCTAATCTGAGCTATTCCGCGGAAAGTATAACTAGACGCTCAAGCCGATCTCTGGGCATGAGGGGCTAGTTATACAGCGGAAAAACTTGAGAATTAGTGAATTCATCTGGCAACCAGTCTATGATGATCAGCAATGATGAACGCACATGATTTCGATGCTCAGGTGGAATACCTGAACCAGGTTTTTGAGGTGTCAGAGGAACGCATCCTCCACAGCGACATACTTCTTCACATCACTTCTTCTTAAAGACTAATTCTTATACAGCCGGAAGTGTGTCCTGAGCGTCTGGATAAGACGCTTGCGCTCCGGCGCTTTGCACCGAGAAGGCACCGACGCGTGCTGCATGCTGGGCGGCGTTGATAAGCGAATCTCCCTTCACCAATCGCGCGCAGAAGGCTCCTGCAAAAGCGTCGCCGGCACCCGTAGTATCTACCGCTTGAACCGTTGGCGTGGTGATATCGGTGATGCCAGATGAATCAGCAACAAGGGCACCCGCCGCACCAAGTGTCATGACAACGGAAGCGAAACCAGCCTCAAGCAGAGCCTGCGCCAAGTCATGCGGATCTGTGGACTCAATGCCCACCCCAAGCTGCTTCAAGATCAGGCCAGCCTCATGCTCATTGGCAATAATCGGATCTGCCTCAAGCAGAGAAGACCTGTCCACATCGATCACCGGCGCAAGATTAACCACGACGCGACCCATCGTGTGATGCACCGCCTGCTTGAAACCATCAGCAGGAATTTCTCCCTGAAGCAGCACAATCCCCGCGTCGGCCAGAAGATCAGAATGGCTACTGACATAATCGCAATCAACCAGGGCATTCGCGCCGGGGATGACCACGATGTTATTTTCGCCATCTTGAGAAATAGTAATGACAGCGAGGCCAGTGGTTTCCTCAGACTCAGATACTGCAGAGAGATCAACGCCAGAGGAACGGAGAAATTCCAGGGCTGGTTCGGCATAGGGGTCATTTCCAACAGCGCCAATAAACGCAACTTCAGCACCTTGAAGAGCGGCAGCCACAGCCTGGTTTGCGCCCTTGCCACCTGCGGTTATGTTTCCGCCACTGCCCAAAAGGGTTTCCCCTGGAGCTGGATGACGTTCAACATGCAAATTAAGGTCGGCATTGATGGATCCGACAACGACAATGCGATTACTCATGAGAATATCCTTAGGGAAAAGAGGAGTTATGCAAACGATTTCATTAAGGGGTTATTCCATTCTACGTTCATCTTGGAAGAAGGTGGTTATTATTGATTCATGAGACTGTTTGCGTCGATTACTCCACCAATTGAGATTACCGAGCACCTAATTAACGCAGTTCGTCCCTACAAGGATGATTTGCGGTGGGCTGACCCGGACAACTGGCACATCACTTTAGCTTTCTACGGCGAATTACCTGATGGCTCAGTAGAAGATCTCGTCGAACACCTCAGCACAGCAGCCCGATTAAATGAAGAATTCACCATCAGGATCAAAGGTGCTGGCTCCTTTAACCGAAAGAATTTATGGATGGGCGTTGGCGGAGACACCAAAAATCTACGACGCCTGATGGCTGATTGCCTCATTAATCCGGAAGAACGACAACGCCAGCGTGCACATTTGACCGTGGCAAAACCTACACAACGCCAGCGAAGCCACGACTGGGATCCTGTTATTCCAGACCTAGTACACGCACTTTCCGTATATGAAGGCCCAGAATGGCCAGTAACTGATATTGAATTGGTATCCTCTGAACCTGGTAAAGGTAGAAGTGGTGGCCCCCTTTATACAACAGTGGCCACCATCGCATTATCGTCTGCTCTTGTTTAGCCAGTGAGATCAAGCATCGGTATATAGACGTTGAGCGCATGGTAACTCAGTGTTTTTCCATGGCCATCTAAAACTGGAGAGCCAGTGACTCCTCCTCCTAGCACTCCACGAATTGTGAACACCATAGATTCCACGGATGTGACAATTTCACGAGTAACCACTTTTTCTGAAACGTGGAAGTGGGCTGCGATTGTGGTGCAATCAAGGTGTTGCACCAAGTGTTGAAATGCGGCTGAGTTATGAGGTAACACGGCAAGGATTAAGGTATCGCCTTTGTCACCAGTACGAGTGGCAGCTAGATCATCGAGAATCATCATGATACTGGAACCTCCAAAATTTGGATTGTGGTGCATACAAGTTCACGGGGGAGTAGTGCTGAACGGATGCTGAGGAGTTCTTTAGTTTGTTGGCGCGCACCTCCACCTGCAGCTGGCCCATTTGTGTATAAACTTTCTACTTCCCACCCAATAATGTTTGCCTGACTTTCCTCAGGCACGATCCCGGCTATGCGGACGCGTACTTCGGGTGCTGCGGTGGCAGTAGTCTCAAGCCCCCGGAAAGCTGATCCTGTGCCGATGAGCTCTACATTTAGTGAGGATTTCGGGATTTTATGCAGCTTTATCAATCTGTCCATCACGATATCTGCTGCCAACTGAGCACGCTCGAGAGCGCGTGGGCCCGCATAGGAAATTTGTCCTTCCCCCATCCATCCGGACTGATAGCCCAATGTAACTTTGAGAAAATCCGTGCGAGGTGTTCCTGTTGCACCTTTAATATGGACAGTTTCCGGTCCCACTTGGGTAAAAATGACATTACTAAAATCCGCAACAACATCTGGAGTGATATACCCAGCTGGTTCTGAAACCTCGTAGAGTAGTTGTTCTGTGCATGTACGGGTAGTGAGAATTCCACCGGCATGGGGAAGTTTTTTTAAAAGCGCAGATCCATCTGAAGATACTTCTGCAAAAGGGAAACCTAGTTGTGCCATATTTGGCACGGGCTTGGTCACCGGATCTGCGTAATATCCACCAGTTAACTGACCTGCACATTCCAAAAGATGTCCTACTGCGGTACCAGCTCCAAGAAGATGATAATCGTCTCGGCGCCAGCCGAATTCATGAACTAGTGGTGCTAAATATAATGATGGGTCGGCTACTCGGCCTGCGATGATGACATCAGCACCAGACTCAAGAGCAGGAAGTAAGGCATCAATTCCAATGTATGCATGAGCGGAAACAGGTGAACCATCTGAGTCCGCCACAGATTTTTTGGTCTCCCACACTGTTGGATTTTCCTGCAGCGTTGAATCAAGTACAGAATCTCCTGTAACAACAGCAATGGAAATTGGGCGGGGAAGCGAAATATCGCGGGCAATCTGAGCAATTAGAGTTGCTGCAGCCTGGGGATTAGCTGCGCCTGCATTAGTAATAATGCGGGTTCCGTGTGCAATTGCAGCTGGCAAGCAAGCGCGTATTCGTGCTTCAAGCAAGGGATCAAAACCAGCATTACTATCGCTTCTTTTTCGTAGTTCTCCCGCAGCCACGGTTCGCTCACCGAGACATTCAAAGATGAGATAATCCAGATCTGCGTGTTCTACTAATTCTTGCGCTGGATCAATGCGGTCACCGGAAAAGCCTGCTCCTGCACCAAGTCGGATGATTTTGCTCATGAAGTTCTCCTATGCCTAGATTGAGATTGCGCCGGTCAGCACGGCAATTACTGCCATTACCAAAGATGTGCCAAAGGCCCATCCGAAAATGAACCGCTGGTGATCTCCAAGCGATACCTTGGCCATGCCAATGAGGATGAACGTTGAAGCTGTCAACGGACTCAAAGGGAAGCCGGTAGTCATCTGTCCGACGATTGCGGCTCGGCCAATTTCTGCAGGATCGCCGCCCATTGCCATAGTTGCTTCTGCAAATACAGGTACAACACCGAAGTAGAAAGCATCAGGCGTAAAGACCAAGCTGAGAGGCATAGAGACAAGAGCAACCATGATGGGGAGGAACCCACCGGCGCTTTCCGGAATCCAATCAACAATTTGAAGAGCCATCGCTTCGATCATTCCGGTTCCACGCAGAATTCCGGTGAATACTCCGGCCGCAAAGATCATGGTGATGACGAGAACGACATTTCCACCGTGTTTGGAGAGCAATTCTTGCTGAGAGTTCCAAGAAGGACGGTTGATGATCAATGCGATAACGAAAGCAATAATGAAGGAGACATGGAGTGGGAAGAGCTGGAAGAGCAAAATAACAACAAGGCTGATTGTTAAAACAAGATTGATGATGGTCTTCCAGATGGGAGTGCCTGCATGCTCGCGTTCAGCTTCGAGTGCTTGTTCATTAAATGATGTACTGAGGCCGTCTGGTCCGATTCTCTTTCGTTCGATCCTGCCGATAATAAATGCTGCGAAAACTACCCAGATCATTCCGCCGATCATGGCTGGAAGCATCGGGAGGAAAATATCTGCACTGAGCAAATCTAGCGATGCCATTGCTCGTGCTGTCGGCCCGCCCCAAGGAATCAAGTTCATGACACCTGCACCGAGGGCAACGATTCCTGTCAGCGCTAGGGGACGCATGCCGATTCTTTTGTAGATGGGAAGGAATGCAGAAATGGTAATCAGGAATGTTGAAGCTCCATCGCCATCTAGCGCAACTGCCATTGTCACAATTGCCGTGCCGATGGCAATTTTTACCGGATCTCCTTTAGCCCAACCGACAACTTTGTTGATGAGTGGATCGAAAAGTCCTACATCAACCATGAGACTGAAGTAGAGAATGGCGAACGTAATCATGATCGCGACTGGTGCGACTTGCACTAGTCCGTCGCCGATCATGTCTCCGAGTTCTGGTGTGAAACCGCCGATGATGGCGAAGATGATGGGTACTAGAACAAGGCTGATGAGTACTGAAACTCGAGTAAAAAGTGTGAGGGCGAGAAAAATACCGACAGTGAGGAAACCGAGGGTGGCAATCAACAGGACTCCCTTATGTGATTGAGATTATATGTTGCTTTGAGTATGTTTCACTTCATATAGTTGAGTCAAACATTAATAAGGCATAGATTTATGAGTTATGAGAATAGATAGAATTTCTTTAGAGCAATTACGCATTGTTAGTGCTATAGCTGAACACGGAGGCTTCACTAAAGCAGCCGACTACCTTAACCAGTCTCAATCCAACCTCAGCCGCACAGCTTCCTTGGTGGAACGCCACCTTGGGGTCAAGCTTTTTGATCGTACTACCAGGCATTTTTCCCTCACTGATGAAGGAGAAAAATTTGTGGTGATGGCAAGAAATATCCTGGAATTTTACACTCGGGAAACTAATTATTTTCAGGATTATGTACGCGGAGTCAACGGCGTACTACGGTTAGCCACTTTGCCATCGTTGGCTGCGACGTTTCTTCCTTCATTGATCGTGAAATTTAGGAGAGAGTTTCCAGATGTTCGAGTAGAAGTCTCAGACTTTACGGCAGAAGAAGTACTGTCTAGGGCTGTAGAAGGAACTATTGATTTATCCATCACCGCCATTGATTCAGAATATTTACGCGATGACCCCGATCGATTTGAACTAGAACCACTCGCTACAGAAGAGTTCTTTTGTATTGTTCCGTCTTGGCATCAATTTGCTCACTTAGATCAGATTTCTTGGTCTCAGCTAAGCGAGGAGCCATTTGTTTCTTTTGGCGAATCAAGCTCGGTGAGAAGAATTGTGGATCGAGCGCTCTACGGAAAAGATATTCGTCCATCCCAAATAGTTACTGCGAGATCAGTGAGTTCAGTAGCAGGGATGTGTGCAGCAGGAATTGGGCTCTCTGCAGCCCCAGGATTTGTGTTGCCGTTAATGAATATTCAAGGTTTAGTATTTAAACCATTTGAGGGGGCGCCAATTACTAGAACGATTGGCATTGTCACTCCGAAAGCAAAGGCTTTAAGTAAACCTGCGTTAGCTTTTCGAGAATTGTTGAGCACTATTGATCCTGAGGATTTGAATCTTCCCCCTCGTACAGAATGGCATGGGTTGAAAGATACTATCGGTTAGATATGCAATCGTGGAACAGCCTCGAGGAGTACTTTTGTGTAATCAGAGGCAGGGGAATCATAGACTAGGTCTACTCGTCCGCGCTCAATGATTTCTCCGTGATTCATCACCAACACGGATGTGCATACTTGGCGCACCACTGCGAGATCGTGGGAAACAAACACCAAAGTGATGCCGTATTCCTCTACAAGTTGGTGCAACAGATCTAGAACTTGTTTACGCACAGAGACATCAAGTGCGGATACGGGTTCATCCGCAAGCAGGATGGCGGGTTTGATAGAAAGGGCACGAGCAATGGAGATACGCTGGCGCTGTCCACCAGAGAATTCATGTGGGTAGCGGTTGAGAACATCAGAACCAAGACCTACCTGCGATAACACTTCAATGACGCGATCGTTTTTTGCTGCAGCACTCCATCCCAGGAGAGGTTCGGCGACGATGTTTTTGATGGTCATCCGGGGATTTAAGCTTGATTGTGGATCCTGAAATACCATCTGAATTCCGCCGCTGACCTGAATATCACCAGTTGAGGGTCGATCAAGACCTGCGAGGAGTTTGAGAAAAGTAGTTTTTCCTGAACCGGATCCGCCTACGATTCCGAGACGTTCACCTTTGCACACTGTTAAGGAGACAGAGTTTAGAGCAGTGTTCTTTTTGAAAGTGCGGGAGACGTTATTAACAGTGATGACAGGTGCGCCGTAATTTTCTACAATCTCCGGCTGATCCAGAATAGAAGCATTCAATAACTGCTGGGTGTATGGATGAGTGGGGGAGTGCAACACCTGGGTGGTGCTTCCACGCTCCACGATTTCACCGGATTTCATCACTAGTAATTTTTCGCAGGTTTGTGCAACAAGCCCTAGGTCGTGGGTGATAAATAGCAGTGCAGTGCCACGTTCTTTGGTGAGTCTAAGGAGCAATTCGATGATCTGTTTTTGCACTGTCACATCGAGAGCCGTGGTGGGTTCATCGCAGATGAGCAGATCGGGGTCATTAGCAAGGGCCATGGCAATTAGTGCGCGTTGGCGTTGCCCACCGGAGAGTTCATGCGGGTATGCGCGAGCGACTCGTTCGGGGAGGGAGACGTCGAGAAGCAAGCTTTTTAAGCGCTTGCGCGCGTCTTTTTTGCTTTTCCCATGCACGGTCATCATCTCTTCGATCTGCCGGCCCACGCGCATGAGGGGGTTGAGTGCGCTCATGGGTTCTTGGAAAATCATGGCGATGCGACTACCGCGCAGACCTGCAGAAGCAGCACCATTGAAAGTGATAGTGCCTGTGGTCGGAAGATCGCTGAGCCCCATGATCGAAAGCGCCGTGAGTGATTTTCCAGATCCGGATTCGCCGATGAGTCCAACGCGTTCACCAGGGTTGATCTCAAAGGAAACATCGTGGACGAAGTTATTTCCGACGGTTAATGCTGAAACTTTAAGCACGTCCGACCTCCCGCTTTGGATCGATGGCATCACGCAAACCATCACCGAAAAGATTAAAACCAAGCACTGTAATAGCAATGGCAAGACCCGGCCACACAGCAAGCATCGGAGTTACTCCAATGGAGCTTTGCGCAGTTTGCAGCATACGACCCCAGCTAGGATCTGGTGGAGTTGTGCCCAAACCCAGGAAACTTAGAGCAGCTTCGGCAAGAATCGCCAGGGCAAATGCTACGGATGCTTGGACAATCAAAATGCTGGTGATATTAGGAAAAATATGACGAATAGCGATGCGCACTGAAGAAACTTTGGATAACTTTGCCGCCGCGATGAAATCTTGGCTTGTCACCTGAAGCGTTCCAGCACGTGCCACGCGGGCAAAACTGGGGATACCTGCCACACCAATGGCAATCATCGCGGACCAAGTGGAAGCACCAAAAATTGCGCCGGAAATAATAGCTAAAAGCAGTGCCGGGAAAGCCAACATAAGATCAGCTCCACGCATGACAAACGTTTCTACGACTCCTCCGCGCATACCAGCGGCAATACCTAAAGGTGTGCCAATGAGCGCCGCGATAGCCACAGCGATGAGACCAACTAATAGCGTGATCCGGGATCCCACCATAATTTGGGAGAGCACATCTCTGCCATAACGATCAGTACCCATCAGGTGCCGTAATGAACTGCTTTCGAGCCGTTCCTGCGGGAAAGCTTGCACTGGATCAAAAGGGGTCCACAGAAAAGATAAGGCTGCAAGGAAAAAGACAAGGCCGACGATGATGCCACCAATTTTTCCCGACAGTGGCATGGTTTTCAGATTCATCATACTGATCTGCTTTCTGCAGCGAAGCCCTTGTTAAAGCCTCCACCGAAGCCACTGCCGAAGCTTCTGCCAGGACTGCTTTCAGTGCTACTTCCAAGCCGTGGGTCAACGACTTGATATAGCAGGTCAACAGCTAAATTCACCAAGAGAGTAAAAGCTACGAGAAGCATGACTATGGATTGCACAGCAATGAGGTCTCGGTTGGATACAGACTCTAGCAGCATGGAACCAATACCTGGGATGACAAAGACTTGTTCAATAACTACGGCGCCGATGACAAGAGTGGTCAGCTGTAGACCTGTCACGGTGAGAACTGGCAGAGCTGCGTTTCTGAGCCCATGGACGATCAGTGCACGGTTGTGGCTCATACCTTTTGACCTAGCAGTGCGCATGAAATCTTCACTTAAAACATCCATTACTGCGGATCGAACATAGCGGGTGAGGATCGCTGCTTGTACTGCAGAGAGTGCTAAAACCGGCAATATAAGTCTGGCGAGGAAACCGCGGAAATTTTCAGATGGCGGAATCCACCCATTGGCAGGCAACCACCCCAGCCCAACGGCAAAAACAGAGACCAACAAAATGCCGGCGAGGAAACTTGGAATGGCAATGCCGATCTGGCTGATTCCAGAAATAAGCACACCACCACGTCGTGCCGAGAACACTCCAAGCGGAACTGCAATTAGTAGGGAGAGGACAATGGAGCATCCCACCAAAATGAGGCTGACTTGCAAACGGTCCAGGATCAGCGGTGATAAATCTTGGCCAGAGCTCAACGAAACCCCGAAATTACCACTGAGCATGCCAAAGACCCAGGAAAAATACTGTTGGATAAGTGGCCGATTAGTGCCCAGCTCTGCTTGCAGGGCTGCGATGGTTTCTGGGGTAGCAGTGACTCCCAATGCAACGGCAGCTGGATCACCTGGGATAATACGGATGAGGACAAAAATAATGACGCTGGCGATCGCAAAAGTAAGCAGATAGCGCAACAGTGTCCAACTAATGGTTTTGGTCATGTTTTTAAGACCTGCCAATCATGGAAAGTTCAAGAGCTCCTGAAACAACATTGGGATCAACTCCAGTGATTTCGGGGGACATTACCACGATATTTGCTACATTCATGAGGTTGTCGGCTACGGCTTGATCCATGATTCGGTCCACAGCTTGTTGCATTAATTCCACTTCATTGGGAGAGCTATCAGCAGCGGCGAGAAGTTCTTGGGTTTGTGCGTCTTCAAATCCTAAGTAGTAGTCAGGGCTGAATAAGGTAGGTATATCTCGAGGTTCCACATGAGCGATGAGGGACATGTCGTAGTCTTTTTGTCCCATGACTTGCGCCAACCATACAGCCGGAAATTCCGTTGCTTCAATCACGGGCTCAAATCCGACATCGCGAAGCTGCGAATATAAAATCTCTGAAGCTGCTTGGGCGTAGGGAAGCGAAGGAATCGACATGGTGATTCGTGTTCCTTCTGCTCCGGCTTCCTTTAATAACGCACGAGCGCGTTCTGGATCATGCAGGTAGCGCGTGGATTTTTGGTACCACGGATCAGTCGGCGGAACGGGAACTCCACCAGTGTCCGTGCCGTAGCCTTCCAACGCGGTATCAATGACTGCCTGACGATCAATCGCGTACATCACTGCCTGGCGCACTCGCACATCATCGAAGGGTGCACGCTGATTATTCATTGATAACAGCATCTCGCCATTGGTGGTGCCTACTTCTACCACGAAATTATCCAAGGTTGCCAGCTGCTCAGGTGCCTGCATTGCCCAAATAATATCTACATCGCCGCTTTGCAGCGCATTGCTGGACGCCGTCGCATCGCTGAAATAGCGGATAGTTGCGGCGTCGTTAAGCGGCTTATTGCCCCAATAATCTGCGCGCGCGCCAAACCCAATAGCGCGGCCCGGCGACCAGTGCGTCACCGTATACGGGCCGGTACCAACCGGAGCAGTGGAAAGCTTTTCGACGCTCGCTTCCGTCATCATTGCACCAATCGCAGTACCCATATTCCACAACCACTGATTCGATGGTCTTGATAATGAGACTTCTAAGGTGTGTTCACCCAAAACTTCGGTGGATTCCACAACATCCATGCCACTTTTAAGCCCGTTGGTCCAGTCAGTTTTTACCCGGTCAATAGAAAACTTTGCAGAGTGTGCAGTAAAAGGGTCCCCATTAGAAAACTGCACGCCTTCCCGCAGATGGAAGGTATATGTCATGCGGTCATCGGAGATTTCCCATGATGTTGCCAAAAGCGGTTGCACGTCACCCTGTGCATCTAGGCGTACCAAGCCTTCATAAACATTGGACATCATGGCCTGCGGGATAGCTGCACCTGAAGCATTGGTGAAATCTAGCGAAGCAGCGGCAGAGGTGGTCGCGATAACGATCGAGGATTGATCAATAGGGGGAGATTGCTGATAAGCGGTGGATCCTGCCGAGCATGACGAAACCACGATTGTGCTTGCCAACAGCAAGGACGGCAGGAATCCGCGCGTGATCTTCATGGGTTCTGAGATTAGTCGGTGTGTCTGAGGAAACTAAATGGGGGAGGTGGATTAGGACTAAAGAGTGCTTGAGGGTGTTACCCCCGAATAGAGGTAAAGGCACTTGAGGTAATTGGTGTGACGTAATCGATTTACGTGCAGTTTTGAAAGGTGTGGCACTGTCCGGTTTGGATTTCTGGAAAGAAATGATTGTGGGGACTCAAATTCATCGCATGTAACATGCTACGGTGTTCCGGGTCACTTAAAGGAGGAGCTTATGGGAATCATCGCTCTACTTGTTTTTATCGCAATCGCCGTCGTGTTGAATGTGTTCTTAAAGCGAGATATTTCAGAAGCGTTGCTGGTCGGGTTGATCGGCACTGCACTGGTTGGTGGCGCACAAGCGCCCAAGTTATTATTCGATGCCGTGGTCAGTGCGGCGCAGTCTGAAGTTACATTTGCTGGCATGGCCTTTGTCTTCATGGGCATTGTCGTTCAATCGACCGGCTTAATTGACCGCTTGATTGCCATTTTGAACTCTATCTTCGGCAGGCTTCGCGGTGGTGCAGGTTATGTTTCCACTCTTGGCTCGGCAATGATCGGATTGATTGCGGGATCTACTGCCGGAAACTCTGCCACTGTTGGATCTGTCACCATTCCTTGGATGAAAAAGACCGGATGGACCTCAGAACGATCAGCAACGCTAGTTGCCGGAAACTCTGGTTTGGGTGTTGCTCTACCTCCTAACTCAACGATGTTTATCATCTTGGCCCTCCCCGCTGCAGCTGCCTCATCTGCTTCTCAGGTGTATATTGCCCTTGCCTGTGGTGGAGCATATGCAGTGTTCTACCGCCTAGTTGTAGTTTTTTATTGGACCCGTAAAGATAAAATTCCAGCAACCCCTGCTGATCAGCGAGTTCCTTTTGGCGAAGCGTTTAAAGCGGGATGGCGTTCACCCCTTATTTTCCTAGGAATCCTCATTCCGGTTCTCTTGACCATCGGACCACTATCCGCATGGTTGAAGGTAAACGGTGTCGGTGAGCCGGGTATCAAATCCATGTCGATCATCGTGTGGGTTCCGATCCTGATTACTGCTATTGCATTGATCGAAGGTCGCAAGCGAATCGCCAATAACTTGGCTCATTTTAGAATTCAGATTTCTCGTGACCTGCCACAGTTTGCGACCGTCGGCATTTCACTATTTTCTGCGCTTGCGGCAGCCAATATTATGGAAGATTTAGGCGTCGGTCCGCAATTGTCCAATTGGCTAGATTCCATGGATCTCCCCAAAGCTGTCATGGTGATCATTGTGTGCGTGATGTGCATTATCGTGGCCACACCTTTGTCTTCAACGGCTACTGCTGCCGCTATTGGCGCGCCAGCTGTTGCGGCTTTGGCTGCAGTGGGAATCGATCCGACAGTGGCAATCGTGGTGATTTTGCTGTGCACCTCAACTGAGGGAGCATCTCCTCCGGTTGGCGCACCAATTTACTTATCCGCAGCGATAGCAGATGCAAATCCAACAAAAATGTTTGTGCCGTTGATTACGTATTTCGTTGTACCCATGGTGCTACTTGCTTGGCTAGTTGGTATGGGTATCTTGCCAGTCATCGTTCCTGCGGGATAAAGGGGTAAAAATGAATTCCATTTTCAAGTTATTTAGAGTGCTCTTTGTGGTATTTCTTGTGTCTTTCCTCATCGGCGGCACATTGATCGTAGGTGTGCAGACAGTAGGCGTGATCATGCTCAACGAGGGCATCGTTACCAGCGCTACTCGAAACATTGCGCCTTGGGCTTTTGTGGCGGCAACACTGTGTGCAGTGTGCGCATTCGTCTTGCGGTATAGCCCAGATCGGCCGAAAGATATGGGCTCAGCAGAAATTGACTAAGTAACCTGTTCTAAACGCCATCGGTGTACTGCTCCCAAATTGCTTTGGGGTCACCTTCACCAGTTTGTTCTACTGCTTGTTCAAGAAGAAGTTTTCCGGTTACCTGGATGTGTTCACGCATAGATGCACGTGCTATTTCTGCAGATTGACGTTTAATAGCATCCAGGATTGGTTCGTGTTCTTCTAAAATATCGGCTAGTGTGCGTTTATTTCCTGCCGTGGATGCTCCGAGAATGCGGGTATGTGCACGAAGTTTTTCCACCAAATCTGCACCGCGCTGCGATTGTCCCATGGACATGATTTGGTGATGGAAGCGCCTGTCATATGTGAAGAAACTTTCTTCATCATTATCTGAGCGAGCCTGTGCCATGAGTGCAATGGTTTCGTCTGCTTCTTGGAGCTGTTCTTCAGTACGTAAAAGCGCTGCACGATATGCTGCAGCTGGTTCAATGCCCAGGCGGAGCGCAAAAATTTCCGCCACATCTGATGGCTTCGTTTCTGCAATCTGGAAGCCACGGTTTCTGGTGAATTGAACTAACCCGGCTTCTTCAAGTCGGAGTAGGGCATCTCGGACAGGGGAGCGGGAGATTCCTAATTGGTCGCTGATTTGGTAAACGCTGTACCACTCACCGGTGACCATTGTTTTATTGAGTGTGGATTCTCGAACATAATCCATAACTTGATCTGTGAGTGAACGTGCGTGCGCAACCTTTTTAGCAGACATGCCAGATATTATCTCACAATTAAGCCAAGTAGCCGGTAACATGTTACTAACTGCTCTTTGATATGAGAATTTCATCCCCAGTAAGGACAACGCCATGACTCACACCATCAAATTTAAACGGCTAGACCCAGAAGTCTATAGCCAACAATCTCGTGCAAAACTTCGAACGGATATGAAGACTCGCGCGGCATATTCCTCAGATGCTGGAATTTTCAGGAGGGTGCCCGCAGCGATTTCTGAGCCGGAAAATGTTGAGCAGATTAGAGAATCCATTGCCGTAGCCGTTGCTCGTGGATGGTCTGTTGTTGGTCGAGGCGGCGGAAGCTCTGTAGCTGGAAATGCGATTGGCGAGGGCTTAATTATCGATACCTCTAGATTTTTTAATCGTATTCTAAATATTGATCCCATCGCCCGCACTGCGATAGTTGAACCTGGCGTGGTGTGTGATGCATTGAGTGATGCTGTTGCGGAATTCGGATTAACCTATGGCCCCGATCCATCTACACACTCACGATGCACCATTGGTGGCATGGTTGCCAATAATGCTTGTGGCTCACATTCGGTTGCTTTTGGTACTGCGGCTGAAAATTTAGTGGATGTTACCCTCATGCTTGGTGACGGCAGAGAAGTCACAGTGACGAAAGATGGTTGTGATGACCCTGTTATCCAACGCCAGCTCATGGAACTTGCTGCTAACAATAGTGAGCTGATAAATAAAGAACTCGGACGGTTTCCCCGTCAGGTTTCCGGATATGGTTTGCATTATCTTGCTCATGACATGGCTAAAGCTATGGCTGGCACAGAAGGAACCATTGGAATCATTACACGCCTCACGGTGAAATTGGTTCCAACGCCTAAAGTAAAAGCGCTTGCCGTTCTAGCCTTTGATACCGTATTCGATGCAGCACGTGCTGCAGCTAAACTTCGGCTGCCAGGCGTTGCCACTATCGAGGGTATGGGCGGTGACCTGCTGGCTGCTCTGCGCAGTAAACAAGGACAATCGGAAGCTGGACAGAACCTTCCAGGCAACCGTAAAGGCATTGACGCTGGTGGCTGGTTATACTGCGAAACCGGAAGCGACACTATTGAATCAGCAATCGCAGCGGCTGAAAAAGTAGCAACAACCGTTGATACCATTGATTATGTGGTGGTGTCAGAACCTGCAGAAATGCGCGAGTTATGGCGGATTCGGGAGTCCTCCG
Source organism: Corynebacterium crudilactis (assembly GCF_001643015.1). Taxonomy (NCBI): domain Bacteria; kingdom Bacillati; phylum Actinomycetota; class Actinomycetes; order Mycobacteriales; family Corynebacteriaceae; genus Corynebacterium; species Corynebacterium crudilactis. The sequence goes on along the minus strand of NZ_CP015622.1, from coordinate 2,203,119 downwards.
CAGGCATTGTTACGCGTTTAGCTGATGGCGGGGAAGCTTGGCCGAACTGGGAAGACTCTGCTGTCCCACCAGAAAACCTGGCTGATTATCTCCGTGACCTTTATGCGCTGATGGATAAATTTGATTATCAAGGAATTCCGTTTGGCCATTTTGGGGAAGGCTGTGTCCATGTGCGCATTAGCTTTGATTTTTCCACTAAAGAAGGTTTGAAAAAGTTTGAGGCATTCATGAATGAAGCAGCCACTTTGGTTGCTTCATATGGCGGAAGTTTGTCTGGTGAGCATGGTGATGGTCGCGCGCGTTCATCATTTTTGGACCGCATGTATTCCCCTGAGATGCGTAAACTCTTCGAAGAATTCAAATTGATATTTGACCCGCAACGCCTGTTTAACCCTGGCGTGTTGGTGTGGGCTGATCCAGTGATGCAGGGGCTTCGCATGGATCCAGGCCAACGCACACTAGAGATCACGCCTGTGCATAGTTTCTCGCATGATAAAGGTTCCATGGTTAATGCCGTGAACCGTTGCGTCGGTGTATCAGCTTGCCGTTCGGAATCTGATGCGATGTGCCCATCCTTCCAAATCACTGGTGATGAAGTGCATTCCACCAGAGGTCGGGCACGTTTGCTTTCTGAGATGTTCCGTGGCGAATCCATTCAGGATGGCTATCGCAGTGAGGACGTAAACGAAGCCCTTGACCTGTGCTTATCATGTAAAGCTTGTGCTTCTGAGTGCCCTGTCAATGTCGATATGTCCACCTACAAAGCGGAATTCTTAGATAAACACTATGCAGGACGTCTCCGCCCAATGGCCCATTACGTCATGGGATGGCTGCCTTTGCTCGGACACGTTGCGCATAAAATACCGTTTCTACCTACGCTTATCGACGCCACCATGCGCTCAACACTCTTCGCCCCACTGGTGCGCAAAATTGGCGGGCTTGCTGACCGCCCACTGATTTCCTTCGCGCATCGCTCACTGCGGAAGTACACGCCTGAGAAAAATACTGGTGAAACAGTCGTGTTATGGCCAGACTCCTTCAACACAAACCTTGATACTGGCCCGGCACATGCCGCGATCAAAACTCTGGAAGCTTTAGGTTTCAATGTGGTGATCCCGGAGGGCTTTGTATGTTGTGGCCTTACATGGCATTCAACAGGTCAGCTTGGCATGGCGAAAAAAGTACTGGAACAAACTGCAAAAGTGATGAAACCTTATCTCGACCAGGGGCTTACTGTGGTGGGGCTGGAACCATCGTGCACAGTGATGCTTCAAGATGAAGCAACAGAGCTTTCTGACAACCCTGATCTGGTACGGCTTGCAGCCCAAACTAAACCTTTTGCTGAAGTAATTGCTCCGAAGATTACGCAACTGGTTGAACAAGGAACACTTGTTGCAACTGAATCTACTGCCTTAACTCAAGTCCACTGTCATGAACGATCATTGGGAGATCCGCAACAATCAGCGCTTGTATTAAGTGCCTTGGGTGTGGAAGAAGAACAAATTGCTACTGGCTGCTGTGGCTTGGCAGGCAACTGGGGTTTTGAAAAAGACCACGCTGAAATGTCGTTTGCACTGGGAGAACGAGAGCTATTTCCTAAGGTGAGAAAATCAGAGGGCCATATTATTGCTGATGGTTTTTCCTGCCGTACCCAGATTGAGCAAGGTACTGGTAAACAGGCCACACACCTTGCCGAGGTGGTCTTAAATATCTTGAAGCAAAACAACATGGCACAATAACGATCATGCAACAGGTGCTCATGGGTTTCACGGTGGTGTTCATCGTCATCGGAATTGGTTGGATTCTGGGCAGGAGGAATACCTTGGGCCAACAGGCTCAGAAACCTTTGAGCCTGTTTGTTTACTATGTTGCAACTCCAGCGTTGTTGTTTGACCGTGTCACTAAATCTGATGCGGCTACGATCTTTTCCTTAAATTTTGTGGTTATTGCCGTATCCGCATTAATCGTAGGTTTCTTATTTTTCCTCTTGATGCGGTTTGTTCTCAAACGCACCACCGCAGTGTCTGTGATCGGCATGTTGGCGGCTTCTTATGCAAATGCGGGAAACCTAGGTATCCCATTGGCTGCCTATATTTTGGATGATTTCACCGTGGTGATTCCGGTGATTTTGTTCCAGGTAGCTTTTTATGCGCCGATCACCATGACCATTATGGAGATGATGACAAACAAGAAGTCCACTAATCTGGTGCGCAATCTGGTGGTCACTCCTCTGACAAATACCATGGTGTTGGCAGCGATTGCAGGAATTTTTGTGTCGTTGACATCGATGAGCGTACCAATAGTACTTGCACAACCCATCGAAATGTTGGCTAATGCCTCAGTTCCATTGGCACTTATTGTGTTCGGTTTGTCCCTTTCAAAGAGTAAAATCTTGGAAAAGGGGGCAGTTTCCAGGCGAGATGTTTTCCTGGCTGCATTGTTTAAGAACATTATGCACCCGATTGTTGCAGGATTGTTAGCTCTGTCCTTGGGGATGGAAGGCACTGCATTATTGTCTGCGATTATTCTCGGGGCGCTGCCCACCGCCCAAAATGTGTACACCTATGCACTGCGGTTTAGAACTGCAGAATCCATGGCTAGGGATACAGGGGTGGTCACCACATTGATTTCTTTCCCTGTACTGGTGGCGGTGTCCCTTATTTTAGGATCCTCGGGTTAGCATTAGTATTCATGAGCGTAGTAAAAGTGCGCACCGGCATACCGGCGCTAGTGAGATCTAAAGCGATGATGACGTGCATCCTTTTTGTTCTCATCTGCGTGCCTTTTCTGCTGTTATTTCTCCTTGCAATGCAAGATGCAGAAGATACCATGCGCACTCTTTATACACTGGCAGCTACGTTGCCGGGCTGCGGCATTGTTGCCGCCGTGTTGGCGATGTGCGTGGTGTGGGGGCGCCGTCGGAAAGCAGTATTAATTATTGGCGATCAGGTACAGATTCCACGCAGCGGTGTGAGTTTTTCCTTTGCAGAATTAGATACCGTCCAATTGTGGTCAGATCAGAAATCGAGATCACATGTGGCATTGCTGCCCAGCCATATTGAAGAACGTGTAGAAACTACCGGGGTGTTATCAATTCGCCCTTATACAGTGACATTTCCACGTGGTGCGACACCTCAGCCTTTTGAGCTTGCTGAGATCTTGTTGAGCCAAAAACCTGAACTTAAACTGGACCGGTTGGGTCGGCTTTAGCTGGCAGAACGCACCATTGTCAGTGGGCTTGGTTGTTCCCTCGCAGTGTTTAACGTGAAGCTGGCTTTGGATGGGAGATAGCAATCTTCGGATGATTCAATTGGCGTGCCATCCACAGTAAAAGCACGTCGACGTACCCGAAGTAGGGGAGAGCCCTCTGGAATATTGAGTAGTTCGGCGTCTTCGGCAGAAGCTGCAATGGCATCAATGGTGCGGGTCGCGTTGTTGATATCCACGCCCTGATCGATGAGCTCTTGATAGATAGAACCCGAATCTGTATCGAAGGCCAAGACGATCTTTCCGACTTCTAATGGATAGTTAAGCCGCTCGACCATCACAGGTTCAGAATCCATCAACCGCAGGCGATACACCGAGACCACAGGAGCTCCAGGTTCAATTTCTAGACTCGCAGCTAATTTCGCATCTGCCGGATGGCGGGTGAGATGTTGGGTGATTTGACCAGGTTCAATGCCAGAATTCTTGCACCATTGGGAAAAAGAAATCACGCCGTCGAAAGATTGCGTAGGGACATTATCTAAGACAACGGTACGACGCCCTCTGGAAGAAGACAGCAATCCTTCAGCGCGCAAGGTAGCGATGGCTTGGCGTACGGGGCCTCGTGAAGTATGGAAACGCTTACACAGCTCAGCTTCTGAAGGGACAGGATCGCCGGTTTTGAATTCGCGGTCTCTGATTGCCTTCCTGAGTTCATTGGCAATTATCTCATGGTGCTGTTTTATGGGGGTAATCATGATATTCCTGAACGGTTGTCTAGATTTTCACGCTGAATAGTACAACTTGTAGATATTTGTATCATCACTATACATAGAAACAGGTAAAGTATCAGGCTAATTTTTCCCGATGTTTTTGCTCCTTCTATATGTTCCTTATTCATCGTGCAATAGTGAAATACAGGTGCACTTTTGGTGGAGAAATGAAGAATAGGTGAACAATTCTTTAACTTGTATATATAAATTTTAGATTGTCTAGATAAGTCTGGCAGTATTCCCCTCATGTCCACAAAAGATCTCATTGTCGTTGGTGCCGGAATTATTGGTTTGGCAACAGCTTTTCGTGCCCACTGTGAAGGCCGTTCCGTACATGTAATTGACCGTGCAGACCGCCCAGTTGGCTCATCCATTCAAAACTTTGGCCATGCTTGTTTTACAGGTCAATCGGATGATGTCCAGTCTCTCATGGAGAAATCCCGTGAAGGTTGGCTTGAAGCGGCACAGGCCGTTGGTCTCTGGGCGGCGGAATCTGGCACCCTTGTGCCTGCGGTGACTGAAGTTGAAATGCAGATTCTCCAAGAATTTTCAGCTCACCGCGGTGCTGACAAGGTTGTCATGCTTGACGCTGAGCAAACTTCTCAAGCAGTTGGAAATCCGCAGCTTGGGGCTGTTGGTGGCGCTCACCTGGTTCGTGATCTTCGGGTTAATCCGCGCGAAGCTGCTCCTAAAATTGCTGCTTGGCTTGCAGGAAATGGGGTGAAATTCACCTGGAATACCCACGTAACCAAGGTTGCTGAGGGAACGGTTTACTCCAATCGGGGGGACTTTAATGCTGAAGAAGTAGTGGTGTGCACCAACTTTGAGCTCGTTGATCTCTTTCCTGAAATGGCAGAGCGTCATGAATTGGAAGTATGCACGCTTGTCATGTCGCTCATTGAGCGTCCGGAGAGGTTTTCTTCCGATTTCTCCATGTTGACGGGCACTTCCTTGGCTCGGTATGGAGGATTTTCTGTCCTGCCGAGCCATGAGGCGCTCAGGGCTGAGCTTGCAGTGCGGGAGCCTGAACTTACAGGATGCATTGCAAACCTTATGGTGACAGGAATTCCTGAAGGACTACTTATTGGAGATTCGCATGCTTATGCCAAGTCTCCAGAACCGTTTATTGATGAGCGCATTGCGCAGTTGCTTCTGGATAAGGCAACCAATTATCTGGGAATTGGCAAGCCTGTGATTAAGCAGCGCTGGCTGGGACGTTATGCAAATAGCGTTAAAACGGATCTCATTTTGGAAAAGCCTGATGCTCGTACGACGGTCGCAGTTGTCGCCTCTGGTATTGGCATGACCTACTCATTCGGCTTGGCTGACCGTATTATTCGGGGAGATTTTTAAGAGGGAGCAGGATGGTCATCGGGAGGTAGGGGTGCTTCCTTGTGGCTGTATCCTCGCTCAACTTGTTAACTCCATATGAACATTTGAGAACGCCAAGTTTCCCTGAAATGTATCACTACTAGGTATTTTCTGAAGGAACTGGTTAGGCATTGTTGAACATTAAGTGTCTAGTTAATTAACTTTTACCAACTTGTATAGACAAGACTGTAAAGGTATTACATAATAAAAAGGTTGGAAATTTGCGTGGCTTCCACAGTGAAATTCAGTAGCTTCCAACCTCTCATCCTCAGATGTGCCCGTCAGACTTAATGCTGTCTCAACACAACTTGTCAATACTGGTACAACTCCAAAATTTAAATCTCATACCGCCTGAAAGGCTCAAAAAATTCCATGAAGCTTACAACGCTCTTCACCTCTCGCATCACCCGTATCGCAGGCATCACCGCAATCGCAGCTCCGCTACTTGCTGCTTGTGGCTCCTCTTCCAGTGAAGACCAGATCACTTTTGCTGCTGTTCCTTCTGAATCAGCAGCCACCCTGGAAACCTCCTATGAACACATCACCAACCTGATCTCACAGGAGACTGGCAAAGAGGTTGTCTTTCAAAATGCTTCAGATTATGCAGCAGTAATCGAGGGCATGCGTGCCGGCCAGATCGATGTTGCTTCCTTTGGCCCGTTTGCTTATGTCATTGGCAAGGATTCTGGCATCAACATGGAAGCAGTAGCTTCTCCAACTGATGAGAAAGATATCGCACCGGCCTACACCTCTTTGGCATATGTGCGCGCAGATTCTGACATCACCAGCCTCGAAGAAGCTCGTGACAAGACCGTCTGCTTCGTGGATGCTGCATCTACCTCCGGCTACCTGGTTCCAATGAAAGGCCTGATGGATGTCAATATCGACATGGACACTGATCTAGAACAGATCCTGTCCGGTGGACATGATGCATCCCTGCTCTCTCTTGATGCTGGCACCTGTGATGTCGCATTTGCACACGACACCATGCTGATGACTTTGGAAAAGTCCGGACAGATTGAGCCAGGCGCATTCAAGGAAATCTGGGAATCTGATCCAATCACCGAAGATCCAATTTCCATCAACCACGACACCCTTGATCCAGAACTCGCAGATCAGATCACCGAGATCCTACGCACCAAGGCAAATATCCCAGCTCTCGTTGAAGCGGGAATCTGCTCCTCAGAAGAAGATTGCGTCCTGCCAGAAGAGATCACCTACGGTTTCGTGCCAGTAGATGATTCTGATTTTGATGGCATCCGTGATCTGTGTGAAGTCACTCAAGCCGACGCTTGCCGCAACATCGGGTAACCCCAGAGGCTACGGAGAAGGAGTAGATTTTTTATGACTAATGCTCATGTCACCCCAGCAATGCAACCTGAACTTGACGATATCTACGCAGTACAGATGGATCATGTCACTAAAGATTTCGGTGGCGGAGTACTCGGCCTCGATGATGTAAACCTCGGTTTCAAAACTGGTGGGATCACCGTTTTGCTGGGACTATCGGGATCGGGAAAATCAACGCTCCTTCGCCATCTCAATGGCTTGCATTCTCCAACCTCCGGCAGAGTGCGTGTACTTGGACAAGATGTTGGCTCCCTGAACAAGAAGGGGATGCGCGAATTACGCCGCGATATCGGCGTTATCTTCCAGCATTTCAACCTGGTTGGTCCGATGTCAGTACTAGAAAATGTGTGCACTGGTCAGCTTGGTTCGCTTAAAGGCCCACGTATTTCGCTGATGATGTATCCAAAGTCTGTCCGCAAGGAAGCTATGGAGAAGCTAGATCGTGTTGGTCTGGCAGATCGCGCTTATCAGCGCGCTGATACTCTTTCCGGCGGCCAGCAGCAGCGCGTTGCCATCGCCCGCGCTCTGATGCAGCACCCTAAGGTTTTGCTTGCCGACGAGCCCGTCGCTTCTCTAGACCCAGTTTCTGCACTCGATGTGATCAACCTTCTTCGGCAGATTTCTGCAGAAGATAACCTAACCGTGATCAGTTCCTTGCACCAGGTTCAGCTCTCCATTGATTTCGCAGACCGAATTGTTGGTTTGCGCAGTGGCAAAGTTGTGTTGGATCGCCCAACTGCAGGTTTAACTGCAGAAGCTGCATCTGAAATTTACTCCAGTGTTTCTGGAATGGATTTGGATGAAGAAGAAAAGAGCGAAACTGGAGTAGCGAGATGAGGATCGTTACTTCCACACAGACCCCAGTAATGCCAATAAAAAAGAAGACCTCGATTGAAAGCATGGCAGCGGGAGTTGTTCTCGTGCTGTTGCTAATCGGTGGCATCTGGTCGGTTAATTCTTTGGGAATTAACCTCGGCACTATCATCAGCTCTTTCGAAAATGCATCTAACTTTGTCAGCCGGATGTTCCCCTTGGATTTTCCTCCATTGGGCGAGACCTTGTCGCTTATTTTTGAAACGCTAGCGATCGTCTTTCTTGCCACGATGCTCTCTGTAGTGTTGTCAGTTCCAACTGCACTGTTGGCAGCTCGAAACACCACCACAGGCAAGGGCATGCAGTGGACTTCTCGAGCAGTTATTGTGCTGTGCCGTGCAATCCCTGATCTGGTGCTGGCCATTATCTTCCTGCGCATGTTCGGGTTGGGCGCAACCGCTGGCATCATTGCCATGGGTATTCACTCTGTCGGCATGGTGGCCAAGCTGTATGCCGACGCCATTGAAGAACTAGATGATGGGGCTCGGGAATCTATCGAATCTGCAGGTGGAACTCGTTCCCAGCAGATTTTGACCTCGATCCCGCAAGTTCTCATGCCACAGTTGATCGCGACAGCACTCCACCGCTTTGATATCAACCTGCGTACCTCCGTGCTGCTTGGTTATGTGGGCGTTGGTGGTATTGGTTTAGCTATCGCTGATTCTTTGCGTGTGTTGGATTACCAACGCGGAATGGCCTTGGCAATCATCGTGCTTGCTTTGTGCATTGTCATCGAATTGGTTTCTGGTTCTATTCGTGCAGTACTGATGAGCAATGCTGGTGGCGGCATCACCGGCGGTACCTGGGTTGACCAAATCTTCAACAAAAACCGCGAAACTGGCGTCAATGATCTGAAACTCACTCCACCGTGGAGCACTGAACGCTTCCGACGCTTCGGCGCATACATCCTGGTGATCGTCCTTGCCATTGCATCTTTCATCCACGTAGATATGTCTCTGAAGGATCTTTGGAATGGCCTGCTAAATCTGCCAAAGACTTTGGCACTGTTTTTCCCTCCATCGACTGGAGGGTCCCTCACCAATTTGCTTGAGCAGCTGGTTATCACCTTGCAGATCTCGCTTGCTGCAACCTTAATCGGCGGCATTATCGCTATCCCGATCGGTATTTTTGCGGCGAGAAACGTAGTGGCAAATAAGTTTGTCTATCAGACTTTCCGCGTCATCATCGTGGTTGTCCGCGGAATCCCAGAGCTCATCTTGGCCATCATCTTTGTGGTTATCTCCGGATTGGGAGGTGTCGCCGGAACGCTGGCGCTTTCTGTAGGCGCCATTGGCTTGCTCTCCAAGCTGGTTGCCGATTCTTTGGAAGAAACAGACACAAAGGTTCAAGACGCCCTTCGTGCAGCTGGCGCTAGTGAAATGCAGATTTTCTTCTCCGCAACGGTCCGACAAGCCGCCCCAGCTTTCGTGGCACACACCATGTATCTGTTGGACACTAATATCCGCTCCGCAACACTGCTTGGTGTAGTTGGTGCCGGTGGCGTTGGCTTCCTGTTGCTCAATGCATCCCGCATTAACCAATTCGATGTTGTCATGATGATTCTCATCCTGATGGTCGCAGTAGTTCTTATCGTTGAAGCGCTGTCTATGTGGCTGCGCAAGGTTGTTCGTTAACCAAATTTTCTTTTCCTCTACCTGCGCTGCTTGGTGGATTTTCAAAAAGCAGCACCTCTTTCTCTCTCCAAGGAGCACCCACATGTTTGAACTCGCAGTCTTCGATATGGCTGGTACCACCGTGAACGATCGCGATGAGGTGTACCGCGTATTGCGTCAAGCCACAGAGCGTGAAGGAGCGGTATACACCGATGAGCAATTCCAAGCATTCATGGGCACTGAAAAGTACTATGCGATTGGCAAGCTCCTGGACATCGGTGGCGTAGACCGTACCGAAGACATCCACAACCATGCGTGGGCGTGGTTCCGCGAAGAACTTCGACGCACCTACACCGAGAACCCACCTGTGCCTTTGGAAGGCATCGAGGAAGCCCTAGCCACCTTGCGTGATAACGGCGTTAAAGTTGCATTGACCACTGGTTTTTCCCGTGAGATCACGGATCTTATCCTCAGCTCAATGGGCTGGGAAGTAGGCAAGACCATTGATGCTTTTGCCGCAGGCGATGAAGTAGAACAGGGACGCCCTGCACCATTGCTTATCCAAAAAGTAATGGCAGACCTGGGAGTGGAAGATACCTCAAAAGTAATCAGCTCCGGCGATACCTCTGCCGATGTTCAGTCAGCTCTGGCTGCAGGAGTTACCTCCGTCGGTGTACTCACCGGGCATTTGACCACAGAAGATTTCCAAAAAGAGGGCGCGGATTTCATCATTGATTCCGTTGCGATTATTCCAGCGCTGATCCTCAAGTAGGCATAAAAACTCGTGACTTCGATCAACATTCAAAAATGGGCTGGTGGATCCGAATTCGAATTCACCACCATCTCTACGCCAGAGCTTAATGAAGGCGACCGCCTCGTTGAAATGCACATAGCCGCAGTGTGCGGCTCCGACCGGCACACGGTCTCTGGACGGCGCGCCGGGGCGTGCCCCTCTGTGCTCGGCCATGAAGGAGTGGGAACTATCGTGGCAGGGCCGGGCGTCGATAAGCGGATAGTTTTTAGCGTGACCTCAACTTGTGGGCAGTGTGTTAATTGCCAACGCGGGCTCACTGCGAAATGTGAGCAGGTGCTGAAAGTCGGGCACGAATCATATGACAGTGCGTGGGCATTGTCTGGAACATATGCTTCTCACATTGTGCTTCCAGCCGGTGTCACTGTGGTGGAGGTTCCAGAAGAGGTCTCTGATGAGGCTGCGTCCATTGCTGGTTGCTCGGTGGCAACGGTGATGGCCACATTGGAAGCAGCTGGAGAGATTACTGGCCGCGATGTCTTTGTCAATGGATTAGGCATGCTCGGTTTGGTTGCTGTGGCGGCTGCGCTTGCTCGTGGTGCACGGACCGTGTTTACGTTTGATCCATCTGAGGAACGCATGGCGCAAGCACTTGCTTTGGGCGCCCAGCCCCTAAAAAAGGGGAGGGAAGTAGAAATCTCCCTAGAGTTTTCTGGTGTTTCAGCTGGAGTACGCAGTGCGATTTCCACACTTGGCATCGGCGGAACTGCTGTGCTAGCAGGCAGTGTTGCCCCAGCAGGTGATATTGGGATTGATCCAGAGTGGCTAGTTCGTGGCTGGCGCACGATCACTGGTGTGCACAATTACGAACCTCGGCATTTACAAGAAGCTGTTGATTTCTTAGCTGCTGTGTCCTTGCCTTGGGAAGAATTGCTCAGCGGTCCGATTTCTTTGGAAGACCTGCCACAGGAATTTGCACAACCTCATCCGGGACTCCGAACCTTGGTTAAGATTAACTAATAAAATCCCCTTATCTCCCTTGTTTATCCGACAAGGGAGATAAGGGGATTTTATATATATAAACGCGATAACCCTTCAAAAGGCTAGGAAAGCCAGGACTGAGCCAAGATTTCCATGCTGCGTGAGGTTGCTTCAGTGTTAGGGGACTGCAAGGAGATCATCAGTTCATCTGCTTGTGCAGTCTTTACAAAGCCCTCAAGGTAGTCCTTGACTTCCGCACCGGTGCCGACTGCTGTGTAGTGCAACATTTCTACAATTTGGCGTGCTGCCGGTGAATCCATAAGTTCATCGAGCTGTTCATCGGTTACCTGACGGCCACGCAACGCCATGTTCTTCACGCGGGCACGGGCAACTTCGTAGAAATCGCTTTGCGCCTGCTCGGTGGAATCTGCTGCGGTGACATTGACTGCAGCGATCACATAAGGCTCAGGATGCAGCTCAGAAGGCTGGTAATTATCACGGTAAGTTTGCACCGCATGTTCCAGATGAGTTGGTGCAAAGTGTGAGGCGAAGGAATATGGCAGACCCAATTGTGCAGCTAATTGTGCACCAAAGAGGGAAGAGCCAAGAATATACAGCGGAACGTTGGTGTCCTTGCCTGGAATTGCGTTGACACCTGGAAGACGAGACCTACCGGTGAGATAAGAATTCAGCTCGACAACATCGGATGGGAAATTCTCGGCAGATTGTGGATCGCGACGCAAGGCACGCAGTGTGTTCATATCAGTGCCTGGAGCACGACCCAGACCAAGATCAATGCGGTCTGGGTAAAGCTCAGCCAACGTGCCGAACTGCTCCGCGATGACATAAGGGGAGTGGTTTGGAAGCATCACACCACCGGCACCAAGACGAATCGTGGTGGTATGTGCACCGATATGAGAAATAAGCACTGCAGGAGCAGCCGAAGAAATACTCTCCATATTGTGGTGCTCTGCGTACCAAATGCGTTTGAAACCTAAACTCTCAGCTTTTTGAGCCAAGGCAACTGAGCGCTTGAAGCTGTCACCGGGCCTTTCACCTTCGAAAATGGTGGCAAAATCAATCAGTGAAAGTGGAACAGACATGCAAGCACTCCTCGCGGTTAGCGATTAGACGGAAATGGATTCCTTCTGTGCAACAGTCCGGGAGCGTTTCTTGTTCCCATCAATAACCAAACCAATGGCAGAAGCGATAAGAACAGGCACCGCCCAGCCCAAAGACATCTCGTGCAGCGGAGCCCACTCAACATAAGGAACCAGCGCTGGGACAGCCAGCAGCAGAGCCCACGCAACAGCGGTCCAAATACCCAGCAAATAGGTCCACTTGAAGCGGAAGAGCAGCGGCTCAATCAGTGTCAGGAACACCAAAGTAATTGCGGATGGGTAAATGAAGTTAATCACTGGAGCTGCGATAGACAGAACAGTATCGAGTCCCATCGTGGCAACACCGAAGGAAATCAAGGAAAATACTACGGCCCAGACGTGATAGCTGATGCCCGGAAGCAGAGAATTAAAGAATTCTGAAGTAGCACCGATCAGGCCAACTGCAGTGGTCATACACGCAAGGATCAAAATTGCCACGAAAATAATACGTCCAATTTCGCCCATCGTGGAGGCCGCCGCATGATTCAAAATTGCCGTGCCGTCACCGAACTCACCGGTGACAATCTGGCCAATGGAACCAAGCCCCAAATAAACTGCAGCCAACAAAATACCAGCAATCAATGCGGCTGCGACTGTAGCTGTACGAACCTTTTCTACCTTTTGATATTTGAATGCGGCAATAACAACGATGCCGAACGCCAACGCAGCAATCGCATCCATGGTCATGTAGCCCTCAAGCAAACCAGCGCCAGCTGGCTGAACAGCGTATGCACTTGTAGGTTCACCTGGCGTGCCATCGAGCTTGATCAGCGACAAAACAACCAGCACAACAATCAATGCAAGCAGAATAGGCGTGAGCCATTTGCCCAATTTGTCAGCAATGCCATTCGGATTCCATGACAAGCCAAGCGCAACACCGAAGAAAATCAGGTTAAAAATGCCTGAATAAAGCGCATTATCGACGCCTACCGCCGTCGAATAGCTCACCGCTCCAGTCCTCGGCAGCGCGTAAAACGCGCCGATGGACAGATAAGCAGCAATAGGAAACAGCAGACCAAAGACCTTGCCGCCTCGAGAGGCCATGTCTCTGACACTTTCTCCCGACACCACCACCGCAATTAGGGCCAGAACTGGGAGCAGAACTCCCGTGGCTAAGAATCCTAAGATAGCTGGTAGGTAGTTAGTTCCTGCCGAAAAACCAAGCATTGGCGGGAAGATGAGGTTTCCAGCTCCAAAGAACATGGAAAACAGCATCAAAGAAGTAATCAGGACAGCTTTTTTCATAATTTATAGAACGCTGGCGATTCGGCGCAGCCCCTCCTCAAGGGTTTCTCTTGAACAAGCAAAATTAAGACGCGCACAGGTTTTGAAACCACCAAAAGCCGCACCGTCATTCAGCATGACTTTACCCTCCTCCCTCAGAATCTTAGAAGGAGCCTCCGCAATTTTCGTGTCAGCAAAGTCCAGCCACATCAAATAGGTGGAATCAGGTGCATAAACCTTAACGCCAAGCTTTTCTAACTCAGCTGCTGCAAAGTTGCGGTTATCTTTAAGGATGTCAAGAGATTCATCCAGGAATTCTTCGCCCTCGTTGTACACAGTCTCTGCCGCGATAAGCCCCAGGATGGACACACCATCACGAGTAATATCCGACAAGTTCTTCCATGCCTGCACATCTTCTTCATTGCTAAAGAAAATCTGAGCGCACTTCAACCCAGCAGTGTTCCATGCTTTAGATGTTGCAGTAATAGTGATGCAGGTCTTGGCCGCATTTTCGGAAACACCAGCCGCAACAACATGTGTGCCTTCATAAACCAGTGGCGCATGGATCTCATCAACGATAATGCGGGCATCGTACTTCGCTGCTATATCAGTGAGCTCTCGAAGGTACTCTTCGGAGAAAACAGTGCCTAGTGGGTTATGCGGATTACAGAACAACAGTGATCCAGCACCAGCTGCAAAGGCCTTTTCAATCTCTTTCAGATCGTACTGATGCGCATCGATGTAGATTGCTTGACGGCCAGTTACCTTTGGCAACTCAATAAAAGGCGGGTACGCAGGTAACGGAACAATAATGGGAGAACCTGGCTTGGTGAAATGCTCAATTGCGAGCTTTAAACCACGAACCACATCTGGAATCGCGAAAATATTTTCTGGTTTTGGCGCAAAACCATAACGGCGTTCATAAAAACCTGACAGCGCTTCATTGAGCCCAGTTGCATCTGGTGGATACCCAAATACCTCACGCTCTACAGCATCTGCCAGGGCTTCTTTCAACGGTGGGCATGTACCGAAATCGCTTTCAGCTACCCATAAAGGAAGCACATCTTCTGGAAACCGGGTCCATTTCAGAGTCCGGCGATTCTTTAGTTCTTTGAGTTCAGGAAATCGCATACGCTCTAGGCTAGTAAACTTTTCTAAGAACCTATTACTAAGAAGGAGCCCGAAGTGAAGTTGAGGACCATTCCCGCACTGTTGGCAGTCGCACTTCTAGCAGGCTGTTCGGGCGAAAGTGCTGATAGCCAAACTACTGTATCGCCGGATGAAACTATTGAGGTAACTACCTCTGCCACTCCAGTATTTCAGGCGGAAGAAGTTGATCCCATCACGGTTCCAAGTGGTGATAGCAAGATTAAAGATCCGGGTTTGAATGTCGAATTCATCTTCCGTGGCACCGGATATGGCAGCAACGGCGGATCCATTATTCACATCGCCGTGAAAAACCTGAACGATGCACCACTTCCTACCGATGCTTTCAAAGCCCCAACTTTGAAAATCGATGATTACAACGGTTCCCAAACCAGCATCGAACCTTTATCTGGTGATGACAATATTCCACTCGATCTTCCACTGGGAGCCGGTGCGACAACCAACCTGCAGTACGCATTCAACACCTCTAATGGCTCGTTGTGGTCTGCAGAATTCCACATCGGCAATGTTATCTATTCAGGAAATTTGAATAATTTGGCATAGATTCAAACATATTTTGAATTTTAGGGAACCTACCCCGAACTTTTGCAGTCTAACGCTTATGAGTGCCTTTCCAAGGTGCTCGCCACGACTACGAAGATTCGGGGTATTTTCATGCGACGAACCTGGCTGCTCTTATGCGGCTGTGCATTGACCATCAGCGGTTGTACGAGTGAATCATCTACTCCTACAACAGTCACTGTTACTGCAGAGTCCTCATCATCAGAGGTGGCTTCTCTTAACGAGCCGAGCAATGACATTTTGGCCAGCCAATTTCATCCGTGTGAGGTACTTACCCAAGAACAGTTTCACCAAGCCGGTCTTGGAGACCTGATAGTTGAAGATTCATATTTAGGCTCTACAGGTTTGGGCTGTAGTTTTGGAAAATCTGATCGAGAGGATTTTTCGGGGACGTGGCTTGTCTCAACTGATCAAGTAGACCGTCAACATTTTGTAAATTTAGATCTTGAAACTTTGGATTGGGGATCCGAGGAAAATCCAGATCTTTATGTGCATCAAATTACTGAAACTGGTCGTCAATGCGAGGCTGCGGTGGATTATCCGTGGGGCCGTTTTACTGTTGACTACCTCGAATTGGGCGAAGGATGGGAGCCGGAAATTTTGTGCTCTGATGCCGTAGTAATTCTAGAAGATCTTATTAAGCAACTAAGGGGAATTCCATGACATTGAAAATTGATCCCTCATCAATCAGCGGCGCGGTGTCTCAATTAAGAGAGGCTCAGCATCAAGCGATAACCGCATCGCAATCAGGACTGAAATCAGCAGCTTTAGCTGCATTTTCCACAGTATCCGGCCTTGACCAATTGGGATCTGGACATAGCCGAGTAATTAACGGAGGTATTGGTGCAGCGAACTCTGTTCTGAATTCATACGCAGAGCAGATTGAGTGGTTATCGGCAGGGTTAAAAGCATCTGGTGAGGCTTTAACCGGCCAAGATGAGTTATTCGCAAGGGGGATGGATATTGCGGATATCGGTGGCAAGGTTGTAGAAGAGTCGGTAATGTTCCCGGCGCGGCCGGCACCGAGGTTTGAGTCTTTCGTGTTTAATCCGCCGGTGGTTCTTCCTTCGATGTCGTTGGATGCGTTGTGTAGTCAATTTTCCGGAACCAACTCGGGGGCGGTTTTGGAGGCGCAGGGTTCTTGGAGCTCGATGGCGTCGGCTATTGGCAATGTGTCTGCTTCGTTGGCGTCGATTGCAGGTGAAGTATTGGCGGAGAATTCTGGGGAGACTTTTGAGCAGGCTGCTGCTCGGATTAATGAGGTGTCGGCTGCGGGGGCGACGTTTGCTGCGAATGCGCGGATGATGGGTGTGTCGGTGGGGACGTTGAATCGGATTTATATGGGGCACCGGATGCAGGTGTTTATGGCGGCGGCGTCTATTAAGGCTATTTTGGATCCTTTTAAACGGATTGCTGCGGAGCGGGCGTTTTTGGCGTCGTTTCAGGCTACGTTTCAGGCGGATGTGTTGACAGGTATTCCGCCGGTGAGCAATTTGATGCAGATGCGTGGATCGAATGGTGATTCGGGTCAGATTGCTCTTGGTATGGAAGAGATTGCTGGTGGGGGAGCTGCGTGGAGTTCGTCGGGGTTGACACCGGCGGGTGCATCTAAGTTGGGTGGTGTAGTGAAAGAAGCTATATCGCAGGTTACTGGGGCGGGGAGTTTTGGTGCTGTGTCTGAGCAGGTTGAGGGGATCGATATTGAGAAGATGTTTACTGCTGCGGCTTCGGCTGGTCAGAATTTAGTTGGTGGTAGTGGTGGATCATTGCCGATGTCGCAATCAATTTCTGGTGGTGTGGGATCCAACATGGGATCAGGTGTAGGTTCACACTCCGGCATGATTGGTGGTCCGGCTCCAGGGCTGGGGAATTCTACGAATAGTGGTCGGATGAGTCCTGCTGGTTCGGGGATTAAATCGGATTCTTTGATGGGGGCGCGTACTCATGGTGCTTCTGCCATGAGTGGTGGTGGGGCCAGCCCGATGATGATGGGTGGTGCCGGTGGTATGAGCAGTGTGGGTGGTGCCGGATCACAGAATAAACAGGGGCGACACACCACGGGGCCGTCGGTGGGAGCTAGTTCTCAGTTGGGGGCTGGCATGGCAGGGGCGGCTGTTCCAGGGGGTGGGAAAGCGTCGACAAGCAATATTGGTCGAGGCATGATGCCGATGATGCCCATGGGTGGCGCGGGAGGCGTCGGCGCTGGGCAGAAGAATACTGGGAAGGTGAAATCGGTGACTTCTGCTGTTGAAGAAGATCGCAATATTGCGGCGCTATTGGGTGATCGTGGGCCGGTTGTACCAGGTGTGATTGGTGACTGGGTGCGAGGTTAACACTGTGCTGTGGCTAAACTTGGTGGCATGACTACTGAGGTTGAACTGGTTGTACTAGCTGATTCCGAGGGTAACGCTATTGGAACCGCGCCGAAAGCTACGGTGCACACGACGGATACACCATTGCATTTTGCGTTTTCTACCTACATTTTGAATCCACGTGGGGAGCTTTTGGTGACGCGTCGTGCGTTGTCGAAGAAGACGTGGCCAGGTGTGTGGACAAACTCAATGTGTGGACATCCTGGCCCGGATGAGACGAATGCGGATGCGATTCGTCGCCGTGGTGTGTCTGAGCTGGGCCTGGAGGTGGATTCTTTCTTAGATATTGAGGAGATTCTGCCTGATTACCAGTACCGCGCTGAGGATGCTTCTGGCATCGTGGAGTGGGAGTTGTGCCCAGTCCACCTGGTGCGTTTGGCAGTGGGCGAATTCGTAGAACCATTGGATGATGAGGTGGAGGAATTCGAGTGGATTGAGGCGCAGAAGCTTTTCGATGCTGTTGATGCCACCCCGTTCGCGTTTTCCCCATGGATGGTAGATCAGCTCAGTACTCCGGAGCTGCGCCAAGCTATCTTGGAAGCGTTTGACGCAGAATAAGAGTTAATCAAGAAGCTTTTCAACCGCTTCGAGTGGGATATTTACCCAGTCGGGGCGGTTGTTTATTTCATAGGCAACCTCATAGAGCGCTTTGTCCAAGATATAGGCATTCAGGAGTTCTTGATCGTCTATGGAACCGTATCCAGCGAGGAAGAATGCGGTTGCTTCAGTAACCCATTGATCATGCGAACCATCAAGGTTGGCTGCGTAATCGATGGAGCGAATGATGCCAGCGAGATCACGTAATGGGGAATCAGGGAGGCGGCGTTGCGCTAGCGGCCTGGCTGGTTCTCCTTCAAAGTCAATGAGCACATAATCTTCTGCTGTTTTGAGTAACTGGCCTAGGTGCAGATCGCCGTGGATACGTTGGATGCGGGCGTTACCTTCCAAAGCTTGGTAGATCTCTATCGCAGGCTGTTTGAATTGTTTCAGTTCTGGGGCTTGAGCGATCAGCAGATCTAGGCGTGCGATGAGTGCCGCCGCAAGATTATCTACAGGTACTACGGCTGTGGGAAAAGCTTCGGACAGCGCGGCATGCACGTTATGAGTTGCTTGGCCAATTTTCTCAGCATCTGCAGCGAAGCTGGTAGCGGTCGTGCGCAGCGCATGCTTCCAGGCATTATCGCCCGGAATAAACTGTTGAGCCATCACCAAGGTGTAATCATGCCCATGCAGCTGGGCTTCAGAAAAACCCAAGACCGGTGCGATATTAGGGCAGTCGGAGATCTTCGAGAGCAATTCCACATCTGGATTAAGACCTGCTTCCAACTTGCGGAAGTATTTCACGATGACCTGGTTATCAGCGCTAATAAAGGAACTATTGGATTGTTCTGAACCCAGTTCATGGAAGGGACCTGTAGGAAATGCACTGTTACCGGACCATGTGCCAAAACTTGCTCCTACTTCTGACACATGATCACCCAGCACATCTTTACCGTCATCATCGACTAGAAGCTGATAATAAGCATTGTTGATGCGCACGATGGCAAGAGTGTTGTTTCCGCAAGGTTGGGAAAGGACAATATCTACGTTGTCGATGGTGTGAGATTTTGCGCCGTAGAAACGCTCAGTGATGATGTGTTGCGCAATGCTCATTCGAGGTCATCCTTTTCTTCGGCGGTGAGATCAAACCAAAAGAAGCCATGAGGTGCAAGAGTAACTGTCCACTCACGTTCAGAAATAGTGGGGAACAGCTGCCCACCGGATACTTCCCGAGGGGTATGGCCTGCAAATTCTCGTAGATCTAGGGAAACTGCTTGAGGGTGTTTGCTCATATTATTGACACACAAAATGGTTTGTCCACGGTGTTCTCTTAAAAAGGTGAGCACGGCGGTATTCGTGGAATCTATTTCACGGTACGTACCAGCGCCGAAAGCGTTGTACTGTTTACGAATTACAATCTGGTTGCGCAGCCAACGCAGCAGCGAGTTTTCACGATTAAGTTGGCTTTCCACATTGACCTGGGCATAGCCGTATTGATCATTTTGAATTGCCGGTAAATAGAGACGCTCTGGATCTGCTTTTGAAAATCCACCATTGCGATCATTGGACCACTGCATGGGAGTGCGCACACCATCGCGGTCGGGAAGCCAGATATTATCGCCCATCCCAATTTCATCTCCGTAATACAGCACGGGTGAACCAGGCAGCGATAACAACAGCCCATGAAGTAGCTCTAGCTGGTTGCGATCTCCTTCCAGCAACGGGGAGAGACGTCGGCGGATTCCCACATTGGCCCGCATACGCGGTTCAGCGGCGAATTGGGAATACATATAGCTGCGTTCCTCATCAGAGACCATCTCTAGGGTGAGCTCATCATGATTACGTAAGAAAATGCCCCATTGTGCTGTCTTGGGGATCTCTGGAGTATGGGCAAGGATATCGCTGATGGGAACGCGGGATCCTTGGCGGACGCCCATGAAAATGCGCGGCATCAGGGGAAAGTGGAAGGCCATATGGCATTCATCGCCACGTTCTTTTTCACCGAAATATTCCACGACATCTTGAGGCCATTGGTTGGCTTCCGCAAGCAGAATACGGCCCGGATATTCCTGTTCCACAACAGAGCGACACAATTTGAGGAAATCATGCGTCTCTTTCAGGTTTTCGCCGTTGGTGCCTTCGCGTTCGAAAAGATAAGGCACGGCATCTAAACGGAAACCATCAAGACCCAAATCCAACCAAAAGCGCAACACATCCAACATGGCTTCTTGAACAGCCGGATTATCGTAGTTCAGGTCTGGCTGATGAGAGAAGAAGCGGTGCCAAAAGTATTGCTTGCGCACTGGATCATAAGTCCAATTGGATTCTTCAGTATCCACAAAGATGATGCGTGCTTCCGCATACAGGGCAGGATCATCTCCCCAGACATAAAAATCGCCATAGGGGCCGGTGGGGTCGCGCCGGGATTCCTGGAACCAAGCGTGTTGATCAGAGGTGTGGTTCATGACTAGATCAGTAATAACGCGCAGGCCACGGCGGTGGGCTTGGTCTACTAATTCGACGAAATCATCCACGGTGCCAAACTCAGGAAGGATCTCACGGAAATTGCGGATATCGTAGCCGCCATCGCGCAGTGGTGAATCATAAAACGGCGGGATCCAGATGCAATCAACACCGAGCCACTGGATATAGTCCAGTTTTTCAGTCAGGCCTTTGAGCGAGCCGACGCCGTTGCCTTCTGGATCGTAGAAGGCGCGGACTAAAACTTCATAGAAGACAGCGTCTTTGTACCACTCGCGGTCCTTCTTTTCCCAGGGTTGTTCACCAGGTGCTGGGGTAGGGACAGGAAACTCTTCTGATTCATGCTCAATGATAAGGCCATCAGCATCAAGGATCGGGCGAACAGAGAGCTCAGGGATAAGTGCTGAACTCTGCTGAGAAGGCAACGGAGAAGTATCAGTCATGCTTGCCAGGATAGAGACTTAGCATGGACTTTGCAGAGCTTAGAACGCCAAACGTACCATTTTCAGGGGATCCGTCACGATCTTTCCGGGGCCGCCGTCAACAAGCGAGAGAGCCACGCGATTGTCTGGTGAATAGGCAGGCCACGTGGGAGCTTTAGCGCGGGCAAAATCAGCGATGAGATGATGTGCTTCGGAATCGTGGCGGAAAATTAGCGAAAGATCTTCACAGTGCTTCCCGGGAAATTCAACCCACCAACCTTTTTCTGTTTGAACAACAAAACGGCGAATCATGGAATCACCAATCATCCGGCCCACAACGCGATCATCGATGGCTCGGGCTGCCTTAATATAGGCCGCCGGATTGCTTACTCCCAGAAGGCGTGCGCCCAGTTTGCTGCCACGTCCACGGCTATCAAACCATTGCCCAATGTGGTGGTTGTACATTTCATCGCGGGTGGAGGAGATAATGAGATCGATATCAGCTAATTCATCTGGATCATAGGGAGTGGGGCCTAACGCCAGGTCATTGAAGAAACGGCGGGTGAAGCGTCGATAGCCTTTCTCCAGATGCTCCGGTGTGATATTTGCTAGTGCAGCACGAGTGATGGGTTTTCCTAGTGCGCGGCGGAGCGCGCCTTTTCGGGCAGCAAATGGCTGGCGTGGGAAGCTGGGGGAAAGCGCAACCAGGCGTCGAAAAGCACCTTTATAGTGGTCGAGGCGCGCAAGCCAGAGCGCAATCCCAGCGCCGGCGGACTGCCCAATGAGAGTGACATTAGTGGGATCGCCGCCGAAATGCTCGATGTTTTTCTGCACCCATTCCAACGCCAGCGCACAATCATCAATGCCGCGATAGCGATTTTCCTCATCATTGTGGAAGCGTGCGAAACCATCAAGACCCACACGATAATCCACTGAGACCACCACAAATCCCTGTTCCCGAAAAAATGTTGGATCGGTGCGGGCATCAAACCGCGTGCCGCTGTCGTAGCCGCCACCATGAATATAGACAAGCACCGGAGCATCCGCACCGAAGCGTGCTTGTGGCGTTGCCAGCGATAAATAGAGCCCCTCATGCTTTCCGCGCGCATCAATGTTCAAGGGTTGCAGCTTTTCCGCATCCTCAAAAGGGCGGGCTTGGGCATAGGGAATCGAGCGGAAATACAAAGGCTCGCCGGTGATAGTTCCCGCCGGGCATTGAACAGTGACGGAAGAGGTGGCAGACATAAACAAAACCTTAGCAACTAGGATCGAAGACTATGACTGTTGATCACCTGCTCAAGCCCAGCACATTGCCTTATTTGCTTCCGGATTTCGCGAATATTGAGGTGGCGGATTTTCTGCCGGCATTTGAGATCGCCTTAGCCGAACATGATGCGGAAATCGCTGCTATTGCCACTAATCCTGATGCTCCTACCTGGTCAAATACCATTGAAGCGCTGGAGAGTGCAGGCCTTGCACTCAACCGCGTAGCCGCTGTATTTTTCAACCTACAGGGCACCGATTCCTCCCCAGAGATGGATGAGATCGCAGCCGCCATCGCGCCGCAGCTCTCCGCGCATTCGGACGCGATTTTCCACAATACCGCGCTTTTCGCACGCATTGAGGCCGTAACCGCACCGGCAGACGAGGAATCGCAACGCCTGCTGGCCCACACCAAGCGTGCTTTTCGACGTCGCGGTGCAGCACTCGACGCCACCGGAAAGGCCCAGCTGAGCACCATCAACCAGCGACTCTCGGCGCTGTCCGAACAGTTCGGCCGTAACCTCTTAAAAGACACCCGCGATCTGGCGGTCAACTTTGCAGAAACAGAGTTGGGTGGTTTCAGCTCTGCTCGTGTCTCTGCAGCCTCTGATTATGCCCAAACAATAGGCACAGACGGGTTTGTGGTTCCTTTGGAACTGCCCACCGTGCAATCCGAACAGTCCGTCTTAACTGAATCAGCCTCGCGCGCAAAGCTCTATGAAGCATCCCAGCAGCGCGGAGCCACCTTAAACAAAGACGTACTCCTAGAAACCGTGCGCTTGCGTGCAGAACGCGCCACACTTCTTGGTTATGACACTCACGCAGATTATGTCATCGAAGAAGAAACCGCCGATGATGTCGCAGCCGTGCGCGCCTTGCTTTATGATCTGGCCCCAGCAGCTTCTGCCAACGCGAAGGCAGAATACAAACTATCTGCTGAAGAAGCCGAAGAACACGGGGAAAAAGTCGGCGCCGCTGACTGGAGCTTCTGGGAAGCGAAAGTACGCGCCCGCGATTATGCCCTCGATGACACCGAGCTGCGCAACTATTTCCCACTCAACCAAGTACTCCGCGACGGCGTTTTCTACGCTGCGCACCGCCTCTACGGCATCACCGTAGAACCGCGCACAGATCTAGTCGGTTATGCCGACGGCGTGGATGTCTGGGAAGTCCTCGACGCCGACGGCTCCGGCATCGGCTTGATCCTCACTGACTACTACGGCCGACCATCCAAGCGCGGCGGTGCCTGGATGTCTAGCTTCGTTGACCAATCCGAACTGTTGGGCACCAAACCAGTCGTGATCAACGTTATGGGCATCACCAAGCCAACTTCAGGCGAAGCACTGCTCAGCCTTGATGATGTCACCACCATCTTCCATGAATTCGGCCATGGCCTGCATGGGTTGCTCTCCAAAGTGCGCTACCCAAGCTTCTCTGGCACCTCTGTGCCTCGTGACTATGTGGAATTCCCTTCACAGATCAACGAAAACTGGGCTCTTGATCCAGCCGTCGTGCGTAACTACGCCCGCCACGTAGACACCGGCGAAGTCATCCCAGATGGGTTATTGGCAGCAGTAGAAGCAGCCGGCCAATTCGGACAAGGCTTTGCCACCTCTGAATACCTTGCCGCATCCATCATCGACCTCGCATGGCACTCACTATCGGCCGAGGAAGCTGCAGCAATAAATGACATTGATCAATTCGAAGCAGATGCCCTTGCTGCCGCTGGCCTCGATGTAGAAAACGTTGCCCCACGCTATCGCTCCACCTACTTCAACCACATCTTTGCTGGCGGCTACTCCGCTGGCTACTACTCCTACCTGTGGGCAGAAGCACTTGACGCCGATGGCTTCGATTGGTTCCGCGAAGAAGGTGCCGCCGGTGTAACAGGCACTGATGAAGCAGCTCGAATCACTGGCCAAAAATTCCGTGACCTGGTGTTATCTCGCGGCGCAGCCTCCGACTACAGCGAAGCTTTCGAGCAATTACGCGGACGTTCCAAAGACCTCGGACCACTGCTTCGCCGCCGCGGTCTGGCTGGGGCAATCTAGCCAACCCAGTGTAGGCTAATACCCCATGACTGCATTCATTGACAGGATCTCACAGCTTTTAACAACAGCCCCGCTGTGGATCCAGTCACCGATTGTCATCTTCGGATCCGTCGTGATCTGCGCGTTGCTAGCAGTGCTTCTGCTCCGCGTTGTTGACATCCTCGGAGCCTGGACGCAGCGCATCGGAACATCAAAAATCTCCGGAAAGGGACAAGAAGCAAACCATGGCTAACCCAGAAGAGCTCCGCAAAAGAGACCAAGAGCTACCTAAACGCAAGCGCAAGTACCCACAGTCCCGTGTCACCCAAGCGCTGGTAGTCTTGCTGGTCATCGTTGTTATTGCATGGGCATTTTCTTTGATCTAAGAGCTTGAAAAATTCCCAGTACCTTTGAGGTGCTGGGAATTTTTGGTCTTTGGGGACGGAGCCTATATGAAGCCCTGATTTTTTAAAATGATTATTTATATGGGTCGGCTGCTGTGCGGCGCTTAAAATCGATTCTAGGAGGGCACTTTTTAAGGGGCGAAACTTGGGTTTTGGGCGAAACCAAACGAGAGTGCCCACGAAGCCGAAAAGTTCAGTCCGTGGGCAGCCTGGTTTGGTTATCTGGCTTCGAAACCGGTCACAGGTGCCCAGATCCTAGTTTTGTCGCTGGCGTGGGCACTGTGGTTTGGTCTATCGACCCAGAAGGTGTTTAGTCCTCTTCCTCCACAGGAGCATCGCCTGTAAAACCAAAGGCACGCAGGCGTTTGCGGTCAGCTTCGGCCGTGGAGTTGGTGAGGCGGAGCAATTCGGAATAGATACCGCCTGAAACCGCTAGATCGGCAGGCGATCCGATCTCATCAACTTGGCCGTTTTGGATGGTCACGATTGTGTCTACACCAGCGATGGTGGATAGGCGGTGGGCGATCATCAAGGTGGTGCGATTTTCCATCAACTGCTCTAAACCAGCTTGAACTGCTTGTTCAGATTTGGTGTCCAGGGCGGAAGTTGCTTCATCGAGTACCAAGAGGGGAGCGTCTTTCAACATGGCGCGGGCAACCGAGACGCGTTGTTTTTGGCCACCAGATAGCTTGAGTCCACGCTCGCCAACAACAGTTTCGTAGCCTTCGGGGAATGCAGAGATGAATTCGTGCGCGTTGGCTTTCTTTGCTACTGCAATAATCTCTTCGCGGGATGCGCCGGGGCGACCATAAGCAATATTTTCGGCGATGGATCCAGAGAACAAACTCGCATCCTGGAACACCACACCCACTGAAGCGCGGAGTTCTTCAGAAGTGAGGTCTGTGACATCAATGCCGCAGACAGAGAGGTTTCCGCTGTTGGGTTTGTATAGTCCGAGCAGCAGGTTGACCAGGGTAGATTTACCACCGCCGGATTCTCCCACCAAAGCGATGCGTTCGCCGTGGCGAGCTGTGATAGAGACTCCTGAAATGACTGGTTTGCCCTCTTCGTAGGCAAAGGTCACGTTGTTGAATTCCATTGCTGGTTCACCGGCAGGCAATGGAGTGGCCGAAGCCAGGCTCACGCGTGGGGTGTCTGAGGCGGAGGTGGCGTCGACAAGCTCTTTATTAGCGGTGGGCTCAATGGGCTGGGCCATGACCTCGAAGTAGTCGCGTGAGCCGGCGATGGCGCGCTGGGCAGCGTCAACGATGTAGCTCATCATGTAGACCGGCTGCTGTGCCATGGTGACCAGCTGAATCAGCATGACCATATCGCCGATGGTGAAGTAACCGTGCAGCGTGCGGTAGAAAATCAGCAGATGGATGGCTAAAAAGATGATGTTAAGAGCAGCTCCGCGGAGGGTATCCATGCGGTGCCACCAGCTGGACTGCGGTTTGGTGATGGCTACTGTTTTGCCGTAACGGCCACCGAAATCAGAGAGCTCACGAGTTTCCGCGACGAAAGACTTGACTACCTTGACCTGGCCAACAACCTCGGCGAAGCGACCATTGGCCACATCGATTTCATGGTTCTTTTCGCCTTCATATTTCTGCCAACGCTTTGAGGTCAACGCCGTGAGCCACATATAAATGGGGAACAGCATAGCCAGCAAAATCGCGAGAGGCCAGTAGTAGGCAGCCGAGATAATAAGCACCGCCACCATGGTGATGAGCATGGGGAAGAAGTTATTAGAAAAGCTCTGCATGAACTGCGTAATGCCGTTGATTGATCGATCAAGTCGGGCGATGATGGTGCCCGTAACTTGGTTATCAAAATACTTCTGTGGCAGCGCCAGCAATTTTGCGTAGTAACGGGTAGCCAGGATTTGGCGCATACGAGAGGCCATGACATCGCCGATATAGCCACCAATATTTGTCATCACCGTGCTTAAAAGACTGGCAACGAACAGCGCAATGCTCAAGAAAACAATGGTGCGGGTGACAGAATCAACCGTGACTTCGCCGGTGACTGCCGCGACGATGGAATTTGTTGCTTCGCGGAGAATAAAAGGCGAAAGCAACGACAAGGCCGCAATCACAATGGAGATAACAATGATCCCGAGGTAATACGGCCAAAGCGCAGACGTGGTTTTAAGGATTCGACCAAGAAGTCGCATGGGGTGGTGGCTCTCTTAAAAGGTGTAGATGAATGAGAAGATCATTGTTCATCAGAACCGTGGACACCACAACCTAAGCAGCCCTAATCTCGTTTGCTGGCCTGCGCTACTCGGTTGTACAGCTCGTTTTCACGCAGTGATTCAATGAGAACTGGATTGCCTTCCGCATCGCACAACGGCATGCACCAATTCGGATAGAGATCCTTGGTGGTGCCGGGTTGGTTCTGTGCACGCTTCTCACCGACCATATCTACCAGCGAAACACATGTTAATGCTGAAGGGGTATGAGCCACGAAGGTATGAAGCCCTTGGAGGAGTTCACCCAGCTCACCGCGTTCATCTCTTGCCAGCCCAATGTATTCGCGTGCGGGCAGTGCACCAACAGCTGCAGCGGTATTAAGGATTTCAGCCTGCCACTGGAGATCTTCCGCATCTTCTGACGCCGGATCGGTAGTGAGCACACCTAAGCGCTCACGAAGGGCAATATGTTCGCCCTCCAAATAGCCAGCGGTTGGCGGAAGGTCATGTGTGGTCACCGAGGTAAGAGCGAGCGGCCGGTACTCATCTTGGCGGCGGGGTCCTGGCTGGCTAG
Organism: Corynebacterium crudilactis; assembly: GCF_001643015.1. NCBI lineage: Bacteria > Bacillati > Actinomycetota > Actinomycetes > Mycobacteriales > Corynebacteriaceae > Corynebacterium > Corynebacterium crudilactis. Next base: position 2,175,811 of record NZ_CP015622.1, on the reverse strand, counting down.
GAGAGTGCTCGAACCACAAAATAGAGGTACCCATGATACCGCGCTGAGCCAAAGCATCTTGAACCCATGGCTCAAAAGTGCCGAGATCTTCACCGATAACAACGGCATCAGCAAGCTCTGCTTCCAGAGCCAGAATGCCGACTAGCGCATTGTGATCGAAGCGGATGTAGGTGCCAGTGGCCGGCGATTGCATACGAGGCATCACAAAAAGCCTGAACAGACCCAGCACATGGTCTACGCGGATACCGCCGGAATGACGGAGTACCGTACGCAGAAGGTTACGCCATGGAATATAGCCTTCCTCCGCCAAACGCAGTGGATGCCATGGTGGCTGTGACCAGTCTTGGCCTTGCTGGTTGTAGCCATCTGGTGGTGCGCCCACAGAAGCATCAGGCGCGAGAACGTGGCTGAGGTTTTGCGCATCTGCACCACCTGGGTGCACACCAACAGCCAAATCGGCCATGATGCCAATGGACATGCCTGCATCGACAGCACGCTTTTGAGCTGCAGCTAATTGTTCATCGCACAGCCACTGCAACCACATATAAAACATGGTGAGTTCATCGCGATCAGGTTTGGTGCTATGAGCAGATTCAGATTGTGCAATTTCACGGTCAGCACACCATGTTGCGAAATCGATCAGACCTTGGCCTTCGCGCTGCACGAAGTGAGCGAAATCTGTTTCACGGTCGCCGCAGCGAGGCATATCAAAAATAGCATGTAGCACTTGGAGCTTGGCTGCGTAGAGATCATTGCGCTCGATAATCTCTGAAGAGAGATTGCGCTCACGGAATTCTTCAGCCATCTCTGCGACATCATCACGAAGATCTACTGGAAGCTGGTTGAATTCAGGAATATCTTCCACCCGGATATAGATCGGGTTGATAAAACGCCTGGTGGTAGGAAGATATGGAGAATCTTCGGTTGGCGGCAAAGGTTCAGCAGCATGCATTGGGTTGATGAGAAGGAAATCAGCACCATCTTGGGCGACAACGCTCGCGAGGTTTCCTAGATCATTGAAATCACCCATGCCCCAGGATAGCGTGGAGCGCACAGAGTAAATCTGAGCCATCACACCAGTACGAGGAGATTTGAGATATTTATCTGCAGTAGAAAGACGTGCAGGAGTGATGATCAAACCACATTCCGCGCTGCACTGATTTGAGCTTAAGTGCAGCTTATGCCACCCAAGTGGAAGATCTGCAGGGAGCTTGAATGAAGCTTCACCCCAGGTGATGCCATCGATGTCTCGTGGCGGAGTCCAGTTTTCTACCTGAGAGACCTCACGAGTGGTGCCGTCTTCTAATTCAATATGAACCAAAGCTGGTGAACCATCGTGCACGTGTACTGGGAAAACTACTTCATCGCCTTCTACCGCAACCACAGATGGTGGCAATGATCGGGAGAATTCATCATCGTGGAAGCGTGCAATTGCGCGTTGGATGATGTCATCGCTGGGGTGGGAAGTTGCTGAATCAAGATCCAAGGTGTCAGAAGACTCAGTTGTGTTATTGATTTGGCCTAGATCCACACCCAAGGCACGCAGGATCTTCACTAAAGTGTCATCGCTGACCTCAACGTGGGCACCTTGGTAGTCAGTGTAGGAAGTTGCTACGCCGTAAAGGTCGGCGAGTTCATTCAAAAATCCGCGAGCAGTCACAACACAACATCATGCCATCAATAGTGTGTAAGCACAGCATATCGTCAACTAAAAGGTAGGTTGTAAGGAAAATACTTCGAAAGACGATGTTTAGATTGGGCTTATACACCCTGATTGGTGTGGCTACAAGAAGTTATTGGCACACTGAAATGTAATTGAGAAAACGATTTAACAGGCGTCTAAACGCATATAGCCGATTGAAGAAAGGGCCAAATCTCACCATGACTTCACAGAATACACTGCAGGAATACACTGAACCTGCCCAGTACACCATTGGAGAATCTGAAACCTGTTTGACGGCGTTGCTTGATCAAATCAAGACCCGTCCATACGGTGTGCTGTTTACTAAGCCGGCTAATTACGAGTGGGTGAATGTTACTGCCAAAGAGTTTCAGGATGAGGTTTTTGCAGTAGCAAAGGGCATTTTGTCCGTTGGCGTGGAACAAGGCGACCGCGTCGCATTGTTGTCTAATACGCGTTATGAATGGGCAGTGCTTGATTTTGCTATCTGGGCAGCAGGCGCAGTTAGCGTGCCAATCTACAGCTCTTCTTCACTATCTCAGATTGAATGGATTATTGAAGATTCTGGTGCGGTTCTAGCCATCACTGAAACTCCTGATCACACTGATTTGATGAAGAATCTGGTGATTGGTGAAGACGGCACCCCAGGGCTGAAGGATTCACCATCGAAGTTGCGTCGTCTTTTGGAGATCAATGCTTCTGCTCTAGAAACATTGAAATTTGAAGGTCGCGAACTTGATGATGCATTGGTATGGGAACGCATCAACGCCACCAAGGCCGCAGACCTTGCATCGTTGGTGTACACCTCTGGTACCACTGGACGTCCAAAGGGCTGCGAGCTTACTCACTACAACTGGTTGGCAGAAGTTCGTGGTTTGATTACCAATGAGGTCGGCGCAATTGCTATGCCAGGCTCACGGTTGCTTACCTTCCTTCCGTTGGCGCACGTTCTTGCTCGTGCAGTTCACCTTGCTTTTGCCATTACTGGTGCAACGCAGTCACATTGGTCTGATTTCAGCACATTGACTTTGGAGCTACAGCGTTCCCGTCCGAATCTAATCTTGGGTGTCCCTCGCGTTTTCGAAAAAGTACGCAATGCTGCTGCGTCCAATGCTGCTGATGGTGGCATAGTTAAGCGGATTATGTTTGAGCGTGCAGAAAAGACAGCCATTGAGTACTCGATGGCGCTTGATACTGCAGAAGGCCCAAGCAAGGCGCTTGTCATGGCACACAAGGTGTTTGACAAGCTTGTCTATGTCAAGATTCGTGCAGCTGTTGGTGGCGATGTGCAGTACGCCATTTCTGGTGGTTCTGCGATGGGGCAGGAGCTCATGCACTTCTTCCGTGGCATCGGTCTGCCAATTTATGAAGGATATGGATTGACTGAAACTGCGGCTGCCGCTGCGGTGGATTACACCGACCACAAGATCGGATCTGTGGGTAAGCCTTTGGGTGGCATGACCGTCAAGATCAATGATGCTGGCGAAATCATGCTCAAGGGTGAGATGTTGTTCAAGGGATATTGGAATAACCCAGAAGCAACTGCAGATTCACTCCATGCCGGTTGGTTTAACACCGGTGACTTGGGTGAGCTTCTAGATACCGGCCACTTGGTTATCACTGGTCGAAAGAAAGATCTCATTGTCACTGCTGGTGGCAAGAATGTTTCCCCAGGACCGATGGAAGATATTGTGCGTGCTCATCCATTGGTGAGCCAAGCCATGATCGTCGGCGATGGTAAGCCTTTTGTTGGTCTGTTGGTCACCCTGGATCCAGATATGTTGAAGCGCTGGAAGCTGAACCACAATATTTCTGAGTCCCGTGCGGTCGCGGAAATCGCGACAGATCCTGCCTTGCGTGCAGAAATTCAAGATGCCGTAAACAATGCCAATGCCACTGTGTCTCATTCGGAAGCGATTAAGAAGTTCTACATTCTGGACCGCGATCTGACTGAAGAAGACGATGAACTGACTCCGACATTGAAGGTCAAGCGTAATGTCGTGGTTCGCCGTTACGCAGACGCCATCGAACACATCTACAACCGATGATGAGTACTACAGAGACCCAATTCGATTGGGACGGATCAGCATGGACTCGCACGGAGGTTGGCGAGGAGCCTACTCTTTTCGCTCTTGGCGTGATGGAAGATTTTGCATATATCGCAGCTAAGGGGTCAGAAGGTGATGAAGAATTCTTCACATTGGGCTCGAATCCGGGACTTACTTTTGGTGATCCGGAGTGGCTTTTCGCTCAGGATAACCCTCAGTATGTAGCGGAATGTATTGGGCAGCCTGCTGCGGTGAAGGTGGTGGATCGCTACTTGTCTCGATTGTCTGATGAACAAACACGTGGTGAACCAATCCAGATCCTTAATGAGTTGGTATCTGCCATGGTGGGGATTCCAGCGCTGCCGTGGTAACACGCTGAGCTTTTTGTGACCCTTTTGATGTGCCGGTGCGCTGAAGTTATTTTTCACTTTTCAAAAGTTTCGACACACCGGCGCGTCATCACACCTTTCCAAGCTGTTTCACATAAAGTCAGAATCCGTTGAGAGAAACTCTCAAGTGTTACTTGAGGGTCTTGAGGTGTTGAAATGCACTAAAGGGCATGAAAATCATGGTTGTGAACCATGTGACTCCTGAAGTGAATGATGCACAAGTTAGCTGGAAACCAGCTGAGAAACTGGTTAGAAAACTAGCTAGGCAAGCAAAAAGGAAGGTGTGTTGGAAAGCGATGAGCGGGACAACAGCACAGCTACGCCACCGAGAATTAACTCAGGAGATTTACAATATCGGCGATGAAGTCGCTGAGTATATCGAGCACATCATGGAAGCAGTCTCAGACTGGGACCTTGAGTTGGTAGAAGATTGCCTTGCCGAGTTTGATGAGATCATCGTTGAAGCCCGCGATGATTCCCGCACCGTCGTGGCTGAGCTTTCCGGCCTGCGTCATGCACTCACCACTGGTATTCGTCAGGGCACGGTGAGCGCCCGCGAATTGGTAGAGGTGGACGTCGATAAGCCTGAACGCCTCACTGCCTTTGAGCTGGAACGCGATTTCGATATTGATGCCGGCCTCGTTGATGTTCGCGATTTATCTACTGCGCTCAACGCCCGTACAGATGCTGTGGTGAAACGGTTGGAAGCAACCGTGGAATGGGTGTTGGCTGAGACCGATAAGGTAGCCAATGATTTGGATTCCTTGTCATTGCCTTTGCTTTATGGCAGAGTCGCCGCAGTTGTCGAAAGTGCCACAAAAGCGTGGATCGATGCAGTGGGCACTGCGAATCCTGCCTATGTGCGCACCATGCGTGGAAGTAATCCACCGAGATTCCTGCTCGAACGCGCGCGTATCGACGTCGTGGTGGCCCGGGTTGCAGCCAAGCTTGCGCAAAAGCGCAACGCGGTGTCTTAGGGCAACAAGAACGAAAAGGAGGGGCCCTTGAGATAAAAATATCTCAGGGCCCCTCCTTTAAAGTTTTAGTACTTCAGTAACTCTGCCACGAAGGGCAGATGAGGCATCCGGTTAGCAATTTGAGAAATAACATCAAAGAGCGCAGAACGGTGCTCTTGTTCTGTTTGGGTCAGAGGATTAACTTGCACGGTGATTGAGAAGGTATCGATCTCACCGAATTTATCGGACACCGTGAACACTGGAGCCACAGAGGCAACGCCAGTGAGGGTTTTTGGTACCGCAATCACAATGCTGTTATCTAGCTCGATGAGGGTGCTGAAATCCTGAAAAGGTTCTGCAGCTTCGACTTTGAGATCACTGTATGTGTGATTTCCTCGGTAGGGAATCCGAATGATATCGCCAGGTTTTGCTTCAGCATCTTCCCAGTAATTGGGGGTAGAAACCTTGATTTCTTTTTTCGGATCTAAAGCAACGGACTCTGCAACGGTGCTGGGCTCGGTCTTTTCGGAAGCGTGCGCTGGTGCAGCCCCCAATAAGAGTGCTGTTGCCAGCGCTATTGCAGCCATCTTCCGTTTCATACTGTGCACTCTACCTCTTTATTAACAAAACGCTATGTTTAACATGAATTAATCATGTATAGGGGGCAAGCGCTAGGCTGGTGTGCATGTCAGTTTTTGGTGTATATATTCATGTGCCGTTTTGTTCAACTCGGTGCGGTTATTGCGATTTCAACACCTATACTGCGGGGGAATTAGGCAGCACTGCGGGCCCAGATACTTATCTTGATGCACTAGAGGTTGAGCTTGAGATGGCTGTGGCCTCTTTGAGTGATCCTCGTCAGGCTGAAACTATTTTCATTGGTGGAGGTACTCCATCATTGATTGGTGCTGACGGGCTTACTCGGGTGCTGAACGCAGTCCGCAATACCTTTGGCATCGCTACTGGTGCAGAGGTCACCACTGAATCGAATCCGGAGTCCACCTCTCCAGAGTTTTTTGGCTCGCTGCGGGAGGCTGGTTACAACCGGATTTCGCTCGGCATGCAGTCGGCGTCGTCAAGCGTATTAAAGGTGCTGGATCGCACGCATACTCCAGGCCGCCCGGTCGCCGCAGCCAAAGAAGCGCGTCTGGCGGGTTTTGATCATGTCAATCTAGACATGATTTATGGCACTCCTACGGAAACCGATGATGATGTCCGTGCCACTCTGGATGCTGTTTTAGAGGCCAATGTGGATCATGTGTCTGCGTATTCCTTGATCGTGGAAGACGGCACTGCGATGGCTCGTAAAGTGCGTAAAGGTGAGCTGCCAGCCCCTGATGAAGATGTCTACGCTGATCGGTTTGAACTGATTGATAACCGCCTGCGTTCAGCTGGATTTGATTGGTATGAGGTATCCAACTGGGCGAAACCAGGCGGTGAATGCAAGCACAACATGGGCTATTGGGTAGATGGTGATTGGTGGGGTGCAGGCCCTGGTGCGCACTCGCATATGGGGGATCGTCGTTTCTATAACATCAAGCACCCTGCGCGCTATTCTGCACAAATTGCGGCGGGGGAGCTGCCGATTAAAGAAACTGAATTGTTGAGCGCACAAGATCACCACACCGAAAGGGTCATGCTTGGGCTGCGCTTGAAACAGGGCGTTCCGATGGCGCTTTTTGCTCCCTCAGCACGCCCGGTGATTGATCGCCATATTGCCGGCGGCTTGTTGCATATCAATGCTTCAGACAATTTAGCGGTCACAGAAGCCGGAAGATTGCTTGCCGACGGAATCATTGCTGATATTTTGCTCAGTGAAGAAGACTAAAATTTTAGTAGGGTATCAAGCATGGTGAGTGCAACAGAGAAACGCAGATACGAAGTGTTGCGGGCCATCGTCGCTGATTATATTGCGTCTCAGGAACCTGTCGGATCTAAGTCACTCCTGGAGCGCCATAAGCTCAATGTGAGTTCCGCGACGATCCGCAATGACATGTCGGTGCTGGAATCCGATGGCTTTATTATCCAAGAGCACGCAAGCTCTGGTCGAGTGCCAACGGAAAAAGGCTACCGGCTCTTCGTCGATTCCATCCATGACATCAAACCGCTTTCTTTGGCAGAGCGTCGTGCAATTTTGGGTTTCCTCGAAGGTGGAGTGGACTTAGAAGATGTGCTGCGCAGATCTGTGCAATTGCTCTCACAGCTCACCCACCAAGCCGCGGTTGTGCAATTGCCAACATTAAAAACAGCGCGCGTGAAGCACTGCGAAGTGGTACCGCTTTCTCCCATGCGTTTGCTGCTAGTGCTGATCACGGATACCGGTCGTGTTGATCAGCGCAATGTGGAATTAGAAGAACCACTAGAGATGCAAGAAGTTAATGTGCTGCGTGATTTACTCAATGGTGCATTGGGCGAAAAGACGTTGGCGGCTGCTTCTGATGTCTTGGATGAATTGGCCTATCAGGCACCCATGGATATCCGCGATGCCATGCGCAGATGTTGTGAAGTGTTGGTCAATACTCTTGTTGATCAGCCTTCAGACCGTTTGATTTTGGCAGGTACCTCGAATCTCACTCGTTTGAGCCGTGAAACTTCAGCGAGTTTGCCTGTAGTTTTGGAGGCATTGGAAGAACAGGTGGTTATGCTGAAACTACTGTCCAATGTTACTGATCTGAATCAAGTTCAGGTGCATATTGGCGGCGAAAATGAAGTTGTAGAGTTGCGCAGTGCAACAGTTATCACGACCGGATACGGTTCCCAGGGCAGCACACTTGGTGCTTTGGGGGTGGTTGGTCCTACGTATATGGACTATTCGGGAACAATTTCTAAGGTGTCCGCCGTTGCTAAGTATGTTGGTCGTGTTCTCGCCGGCGAGTAGCCGCGGGTATAGTAGACCATTTGTTTTGATTAATCTGTTTAGAAGCTAAAGGAAGTATCACCCACCGTGGCACGTGACTATTACGGCATTCTCGGCGTCGATCGCAATGCAACCGAATCAGAGATCAAAAAGGCGTACCGAAAGCTTGCCCGCAAATACCATCCGGATGTCAATCCTGGTGAAGAGGCAGCGGAGAAATTCCGCGAAGCTTCCGTTGCGCATGAGGTTCTCACCGATCCTGATAAGCGTCGCATCGTTGATATGGGCGGCGACCCAATGGAGCAAGGTGGCGGAGCTGGCGCAGGTGGTTTCGGTGGCGGCTTCGGCGGAAGCGGTGGCTTAGGCGATATCTTTGATGCCTTCTTCGGCGGCGGAGGCGGTGGCTCTCGTGGTCCTCGTTCTCGCGTGCAGCCAGGTAGCGATACCTTGTGGCGCACATCCATCACTTTGGAAGAGGCTTACAAGGGCGCGAAGAAGGATCTGACTTTGGACACTGCTGTGCTGTGTACCAAATGCCATGGTTCAGGTTCTGCGTCTGATAAAAAGCCAGTTACCTGTGGCACCTGCCAGGGTGCGGGCGAAATTCAGGAAGTACAACGCAGCTTCCTGGGCAACGTGATGACTTCACGTCCATGTCATACCTGTGATGGCACCGGCGAGATCATTCCAGATCCTTGTACTGAATGTGCTGGCGATGGCCGTGTGCGTGCACGCCGCGATATCGTTGCAAATATCCCTGCGGGCATTCAGTCAGGTATGCGCATTCGCATGGCTGGTCAAGGTGAAGTTGGTGCAGGCGGTGGCGCTGCTGGTGACCTCTACATTGAAGTCATGGTGAGACCACATGCTGTGTTTACTCGCGATGGCGATAACCTGCACGCCAGCATCCGCGTTCCAATGATTGATGCCGCCCTTGGCACTGAATTGGACGTGGAATCCTTGACTGGCGAAGATGTAAAGATCATCATTCCTGCAGGCACACAGCCTAATGATGTGGTGACCCTCAGTGGTGAAGGTATGCCGAAGCTGCGTGCAGAAGGCCACGGCGATCTCATGGCGCACGTTGATCTCTTCGTGCCAACCGATTTGGATGAGCGTACCCGCGAGCTGCTCGAGGAAATCCGCGCACACCGCAGCGAAAACTCTGCAGTGCACCGCGAAGGTGAAGAAGAAGGTTTCTTCGACAAGCTGCGAAACAAGTTCCGTAAATAATGTCACTGCCAGTATTTATCTCTGATTCGGAAGCCAAGCCGGGCGAAGTTATCGAGCTTCGTGGTCCGGAAGGCCGTCATGCGGTCACCGTCAAACGGATCCAGGTCGGCGAAGAGATTTCGCTTATCGACGGACGTGGCACCGCCCGCACCTGCACGGTCACCGCTTTGAGCGGTAAAGACCAGTTGACTGCAGTGGTGGATGTAGTGGAAGAAATTCCCGCTCCGAACCCACATGTCACCATCGTGCAGGCGATCCCGAAATCAGAGCGTTCCGAGCTGACCATCGATCTGCTCACCCAAGGTGGCGCCGATAAAATTGTGGCATGGCAAGCATCGCGCTGTGTGGCAAAATGGGGCGGCAAAGAGGCTAAATCACTGGCGAAGTGGCAGGCAGCTGCGGAAGCAGCTGCCAAGCAATCACGACGCGCAACGATCCCGCACATCCTTGGCGTAGTGGGCGAGGAGGGCGTCGAAAAGCTTATTAATGATGCCGATCTGGCAATCATCCTGCATGAAGAAGCCACCGTAGCTATCCGCGAGCTGAATTTTTCTGGCAACCTCGTGGTCATCATCGGACCTGAGGGCGGTGTAGCTCCGGCAGAGATTTCTCGTTTCGTGGCAGCTGGCGCGCACACCGTCAAGCTTGGGCCTGAAGTATTGCGCACAGCATCGGCAGGCATGGTGGCTCTTGCAGCAATCGGCGTGCTTTCCGCTCGCTGGTAATATTGAAGAAAATTTTCCACTCAAGGTATTAGTGATTCCCAGAAAGCAGGCCGAACCAGCACTGTGACTGCACCGCGAAAAAACCGCACTGAAGTGCTCACCACTGTTTTAAACCTAGAGCAAGCACTTGCTCAAACAGTTTTAGGTATTAACGATGAAAACCTGCGTGTGTTGGACAATCAAATTGATTGCGATATTCACGTGCGGGGCACCCGTGTGGAGCTCACCGGTCCGGCGCATGAAATTGCCCGAGCCGTAAAAATCTTTGAGGAACTGCAAGCTATTGCTCGCCGTGGACATGTGATCAGCCCGGACACGGCAAAAAATGTGATCAGCATGATCAACGTGGAAACTCCACAGTCAGTCTCAGAAATTTTAACCGGCGATATCATTGCCCGACGTGGCAAAGTGATTCGTCCGAAAACACTGGGCCAAAAGCACTATGTGGACGCCATTGATGTCAACACAATTGTGTTTGGAGTAGGCCCCGCAGGTTCCGGTAAGACTTATTTGGCCATGGCCAAAGCGGTACAAGCTTTGCAGTCAAAGCAGGTCAGTCGTATTATTTTGACTCGTCCAGCTGTCGAAGCCGGCGAGAAACTAGGCTTTTTGCCCGGTACCTTAAACGAGAAAATTGACCCATATCTGCGCCCACTCCACGATGCGCTGCGCGATATGGTTGAGCCTGAAGTTATTCCAAAACTGATGGAAGCCGGCATCGTCGAAGTTGCGCCACTTGCCTATATGCGTGGACGCACCCTCAATGATGCTTTCGTCATTCTGGATGAAGCTCAAAACACCACCCCAGCTCAGATGAAGATGTTCCTCACTCGACTGGGATTTGGCTCCAAAATGGTGGTTACCGGCGATATCACGCAGGTAGACCTTCCTGGTGGGCAAAAATCAGGACTGCGTTTGGTACGCCATATCCTGCGCGGAGTAGAAGATGTGCACTTCTCTGAGCTGTCCTCTGCAGACGTGGTCCGGCACCAACTGGTGGGACACATTGTTGATGCATATGAAGACTATGAAGAGCGTGAAGTTAAGCGCAATCGTCAGGAGGAAAAATAAATAATGAGTATTGAAGTATTCAATGAATCTGGCTACGACGGCGTTAATGAAGAAATGCTCATCGATGTCTTATCCTTTGCTTTGGGTGAAATGGATATCCACCCAGACGCCGAGGCTTCTATCCACATTGTGGACCTCGATACCATCGAAGATCTGCACGTGAAATGGCTAGATCTGGCAGGCCCCACCGATGTGATGAGCTTTCCTATGGATGAGCTCACACCTGGTTATTCCCGACCAGATGGCGTAACTCCAGGCCCTGCCATGCTGGGCGATATTGTGTTGTGCCCAGAATTCGCTGCAAAACAGGCGACAAAAGCTGGCCACGATTTAGCACATGAACTTGCCTTGCTTACCGTGCACGGCAGCCTGCACCTGCTTGGCTATGATCACGTTGATCCTGCGGAAGAACGCGAAATGTTCGCACTGCAAAATGAACTGCTTGCAGATTGGTACGACAACGTGGAATCCCGCGCCATCAGCTTCCAACCAAAGCCATCCGGCGCTGGAGCTTTCCCCACCGCTGCTGATCGCTTGGACTTAGATGAGCAGATGGAAAAAGATAGCGGAGCTGAAAACTAGGTGGAATCCTCCGTCATATGGCTGAGCATCGCGACCGTTGTTGCGTTGCTCTTCTCTGGCCTTCTAGGTGCTGTTGAATCTGCGCTTTCTACAGTATCTCGTGCTCGCGTTGAACAAATGCACAAAGATGAAGCCTCAGGTTCAGCATATTTATTGCACGTGATTGATGAACGTGCACTTCATATCAACATGCTCATCATGCTGCGCACGCTGCTCGATGCCTCTGCCGCTGTGTTTGCTGGAGCTATTGCAGTCAACGTGATGAAGAGCTGGGCATGGGGCATTGTTATCGCCATCATGGTGGTAGCTCTACTAACTTTTGCCGTGGTCGGCGTGTTTGGAAGAACCGTTGGACGCAAAAATCCCTACAGCGTGATGCTGCGTTCTGCAGTGGCATTGAGCGGTCTTGCTAAAGTACTTGGCCCCATTGCACGTGCGTTGATCTGGATCGGGAATGTCATTGCGCCTGGACCAGGTTTCCGGAATGGACCATATGCTACTGAAGTTGAACTACGCGAAATGGTCGATATCGCTCAGGAACACGGCATCGTAGAAGTTGAAGAACGCCGCATGATCCAATCGGTTTTTGATCTGGCATCCACCACCGTTCGCCAGGTCATGGTGCCACGTCCGGAAATGATTTGGATCGAATCAGGAAAAACTGCTGGGCAAGCAACAGCTTTGTGTGTGCGCTCTGGGCATTCCCGAATCCCCGTGATCGGCGAAAACGTCGATGACATTATTGGTATTGTTTACCTCAAAGATTTGGTACAACAGACGTACTATGCCACCGATGGTGGTAAATCCGTCACTGTTGATGAAGTTATGCGCAAGGCCACTTTCGTGCCGGATTCCAAATCTTTGGACGCACTGCTACAAGAAATGCAGGAAGCCCACACGCATATCGCGATTCTTGTCGATGAATATGGTGGCGTGGCTGGCCTGATTTCCATTGAAGATATTTTGGAAGAAATCGTTGGCGAAATTGCCGACGAGTACGATGCCCGCGAAGTAGCGCCCATAGAAAAGATCGGGGAGCGCATATATCGCGTGGTCTCACGGTTATCTTTGGAAGATTTCAAGGACCATATCGAAGAAGAACTTGAACAAGAAATCGAGTTCGGCGATGAGATCGAAGACCAGGTGGACACCATCGGTGGCCTCATTGCTTTCGAACTGGGTCGCGTACCACTGCCCGGAGCAACAGTGGAATCCTGTGGCTTAAAGCTCACTGCCGAAGGCGCAAAAAACCGTCGAGGTCGTTTACGCATGCACTCAGCAGTAGTTGTAGTGGGCGATCTTGATGCAGAATCTGAAGCATAGAATTCTTTTTAGCTAACTACAGGACTATGCTGGGACGTCCAAGGAAACCAGCCCACATTTCATTCTAGAAGTGGCTGGTTCGATCATCCCAATCTTTAAAGAGGATTTATGAGTTTTACCGATACTCCTGAGGGCTTTAGCTCCGGATTCGTCAGCTTCGTGGGCCGCCCAAACACCGGTAAGTCCACCTTGACCAACGCACTGGTCGGCGAGAAAATCGCGATTACTGCTAACCAGCCAGAGACTACTCGTCACCCAATCCGTGGCTTGGTACACCGCAAGAATGCACAGATCATTGTGGTGGATACCCCAGGTCTGCACCGTCCACGCACCCTGCTGGGTGAGCGTCTGAACGAAGCAGTCAAAGATACCTACGCTGATGTTGATCTGATTGGTTTCACTGTCCCAGCTAATGAAAAGATTGGCCCAGGCGACCGTTGGATCCTTGACGCTGTACGAAATGTATCGCCAAAAACTCCCATCCTCGGCATCGTCACTAAGGCGGACAGCGTGTCCCGCGACATGGTGGCAGCCCAGCTGATGGCACTGCATGAGTTGCTCGGTGGCAACAGCGAAGTTGTGCCTGTGTCTTCGACCTCAGGAGAAAACGTCGAAACGCTCATTAAGGTGATGACCGAGCTGCTTCCGGAGGGCCCGAAGTTCTACCCTGATGATCACATCACCGATGAAGACACTGACACCCGCATCGCAGAAGCAATCCGTGAAGCTGCGCTGTCCGGCTTGAAAAATGAACTGCCACACTCCGTGGCAGTTGAAGTTGATGAGATCCTTCCAGACCCTGAGCGCAACGGTGTGCTTTCTGTGCACGCGATCATCTATGTTGAGCGCCCTGGACAAAAAGACATCATCGTGGGGCACAAGGGCCAGCGTCTTGGCCGCATCATTCACACTTCCCGTCAGGACATCATCAAGATGCTTGGCCAGAATGTGTTCCTTGACCTGCGCATCAAGGTGCTGAAGAACTGGCAGTCCGATCCAAAGGCATTGAACCGCCTAGGTTTCTAATCGGGAACAATGCGTAGAGAGAGTTTTCGGGACCGGGCACTTGTTGTCAAAACCTATGATTTCGGTGAGGCTGACCGGATCATTGTGTTGCTCACCCGAAACCACGGCATTGTGCGTGGTGTTGCCAAAGGCGTGCGCCGTTCCAAATCACGGTTCGGCTCGCGGCTTCAGCTCTTTGTTGAATTAGATGTACAGCTTTATCCCAGCCGGAAATTATCCACCATTTCAGGGGCCGATACGGTTGCTTATTACGCTTCCGGAATCATCGAAGATTTCACTCGATATTCCTGCGCATCGGCAATTTTAGAGATCGCCACTCACATTGCTGGTCTGGAAAAAGATCCGCATCTTTTTGAAGAAACCACCCGCGCTTTGAAAAACATCCAAGATTCCGCCGAACCTGTGCTGGATTTGGATGAATTCATGCTGCGTGCCATGAACCATGCAGGCTGGGCACCAAGCCTGTTTGATTGTGCTTCCTGTGGACGTCCCGGACCACACACTGCGTTTAATCCCGGTGCTGGTGGGGCAGTGTGTTTGTATTGCCGACAAGCCGGAAGCATAGCTGTACCAGCAGAAACTTTGCACATGATGTGGCTTGTAGCCAATGGTCACACAGCACGCATTCCTCTCGAGCATCCCGAGCAGCAAAGCACCATCCACCGCCTGACTACCGCGCATCTGCAGTGGCATATTGAGCGGAAACTACCCACATTGGCGGTACTAGACCAAGCTTAGAAAGCTCACATGGCAGAATAGTTTAGGTGAGCGAATTTCAAGTACCCCAAATTCCTGCCCAATTCCTACCCGAGCACATTGCGCTTGTCATGGATGGAAACGGACGCTGGGCTACCGACCGTGGCATGAAACGCACCGAAGGCCACAAGCGCGGCGAAGCAGTTCTCCTTGACGTCGTCGACGCTTGCATTGAACTCGGCGTTCCCTACCTTTCTGCCTATGCTTTCTCCACTGAAAACTGGCGCCGTTCCACCGATGAAGTGCGTTTCCTCATGGGCTTTAACCGCGATGTACTGCGCCGCCAGCGCGATAGCTTGCATGAAAAAGGTGTCCGTGTGCGGTGGGTTGGCCGCCGTCCGCGTCTGTGGCGTTCAGTGATCCGCGAGTTGGAATCTGCAGAAGAACTGACCAAAGACAACACCACCATGACGCTGGCCATGTGTGTGAATTACGGCGGTCGCGCAGAAATTATTGATGCCACCCGCGAAATCGCCCGACTCGCTGCTGCCGGAGAACTTCGCCCTGAGCAGATCAACGAGAAAACCTTCGCCAACTTCCTGGACGAACCCGATATGCCCGACGTGGATCTTTTCCTGCGTCCCTCTGGCGAAAAACGCACCTCTAATTTCCTGCTGTGGCAATCTGCATACGCCGAAATGGTGTATCAGGATAAGCTGTTCCCCGACTTTAAAAAACAAGACTTGTTTGACGCAGTCCTTGAATACGCAAAACGGGATCGTAGATTCGGAAGTGCATAATGTCCACCAACCAGCCCACACCAGAACAAATCAAACGTTGGCGTGGCTACCTGGCAAACGAGCGATCTGAGGCGGCCGCCTACCGCGACCTTGCCAGGCGTCGCAGTGGGGAAGAGCAAGAAATCCTTCTCACACTTGCAGATGCCGAAGACCGCCACGCAGATTATTGGGTGGAACAGCTCGGCGATGCGGCTCAGAACCCGCCAAAACCTGATGCAAAAACTCAACTGTTGGGCTTTTTAGCGCGCCGTTTTGGTTCCGTGTTTACCCTTGCACTCATCCAATCAGCAGAAACACGCAGCCCCTACGACGACGATATTGATGCACCCCAGCACATCAGCGCCGATGAGCGCATCCATGCAGAAGTGGTGCGAGGACTAGCTAGCCGTGGCCGTGAACGCATGAGCGGTAACTTCCGCGCCGCGGTATTCGGCATCAACGATGGCCTTGTCTCTAACGTGGCACTCGTCATAGGTGTTATGGCCACTGGCGTGCCCGCCCAAATCGTGCTCATTACGGGCGTCTCCGGCCTGCTGTCCGGTGCCCTCTCCATGGCCGCCGGCGAGTACATCTCTGTGCGTTCCCAAACAGAGCTTCTCGACGCCTCCCTCCCGGACCCCAAAGCCCGCGAAGCCCTCCACGCACTCGATGTCGAATCGAACGAACTAGAGCTGGTCTACCGAGCCCGCGGCATGAGCGAGGACGAAGCTAAAGTGAAAGCAAAACGTGTGCTTGCCAAGATCGGCGAGCAAAAGCGCGTGAGCGATAACGTCCTCGGCAGCACAGAAGTGCAAAGTGCGGGCTCTGCTCGTTCGGCTGCTACGTTCAGTTTCCTGGCGTTCTCTGTGGGCGCATTCCTCCCAATTATTCCGTATGTCTTTGGACTGGAAGGCCTAGTAGCTGCGGTTACCTCACTAATCTTGGTGGGAATTTCCTTGATGGCAACAGGGGCTACAACCGGCTTGCTCTCTGGAAAACCACCAGGAGTCAGAGCGTTGCGACAGCTTGCCATTGGCTACGGTGCAGCATCAGTGACCTATGTGCTTGGCTTGCTATTTGGCATGATTCTTTAAAGTTTTGGAGTGGTCATATTTGGGCGTGTCTGGACACTGTGCTTGAGTAGCGTGTCTGGGTATGACTGTGTACCTGGTGCTCATGGTTGTTGTTTAGGATGCGGGTCGGTGAAATAACCCACCATCATTGGGATAGGGGCCGGGAGGATCAGGTGGTTGTTGTCCTCCCGGCGGGCCAGTAGCACGGTGTTTTCGTCGTGCCCACGCACCACCCGATGCATCAGCGGCCGCCGAGCGATTAAACACCGGACCATTATCCCCACCGGGTGGATAATGCCCTACTCGACCAGTCACAGGATCACGATCCATAAATCCCTTGCCATTGACTCCACTGCGCGTGTCATCATTGCGCGGATGATGGTTAAAACACTGCTGCGTCAGGTTGACTAGGTTGGTTAGCCCACCTCGAATCCAGGGATCAAGATGATGGATCTCGCACTCTAACTGAGGTCTGTCACAGTTCGGTGCAGAACACACTAGTTCTGAGGCGAACACGGCGATGCGTTGGGTCAGGTTCGCATTGCGTTGCATTCGGTGGACATTAAGTGGCTGCCCGGTAGCCCCGTCCAGTAATACAGCGAAGTCGTATTTCGCGGCGATGAGGTTCATGATCTCTGCTAGGTTCAAGGAGTAGCCGGTGTTGGTGGGGTAGAGCGTGTTCAACGGGCTGGCATCACTGTGGTTGATGTCATCAATATCATCAGTGGTCATGGAGATGATAATGCTGGCTGTGCCTCCGCGTGCTGGGGTGACAATGCCGTGGTTGTAGGTGTCCATGATGTGGTGCAGTGCGTCGGCGTAGCGTTGCCCTCGGTTACGGGTGTCATCACTTGCGGGGATATCGACCAGGTCACCACGTTTGGTCAGCGGTGCAGTGTTCGCAGTGATTAGTGCTGCGGTGCTTGCTGGGATGAGTCCGTGGATGCGGACCATGTTGTTGGCATCGGGTTTGCTCAGGGCGAGGTAGCGTTTGCCCATGGCGGTGATGGGGTTGGGGTAGACAGTGTTGGCTGTGGTGATTTGGTGTCGCAGCCAGGTGCGGAGGTCTTCTGGGGTGCGCCAGATGGCTTGGCCCAGCGCTTGGTCGCGTAGGTCCTTATAACTGGGTGTGGTGTTGGGGTTGAGGTGTGTGAGTTCGTCGGTGATGATGGCGTGTTTTTCGGCGCTGATATGTGTTCCACCGGGGTGAGTGGGCTCAGGAGTACCAGCGCCACCAGAAGTTCCAGGTTCAGACCCTGATGCAGGCTCCTGTCCGGGTTCAGCTTCGGGTTCTGGGTCGGGGTCATCATCACCCGAGTCATCATCATTTGAGCTACCGTCAGGTCCGCCATTTGACTTATCACCGTTACTGCCAGGGCTAGGCGTGGTCGGTTTGGGATAGAGGGAGTGTGCGAGGGTGATGCGGTGGTGGGCGCGTGCTTTGGAGAGACCGAAGGTGGTGGTGAGGTAGTCGATGAGGTGTGTGGAACCGATAGTGTGGGCGGCATTGGTTCGCTCTGCCAGGGCAGCAGCTTGGGCTGCGATGGTGGCGTGGTGGTTGATGGCGTTTTCGAGGTTGATGAGATCATCTTCGAGGGTGGCGTACTGCTCAGGTGTGGTGTCATCATCAGTGATGAACGTGCCCAGATGGTTGGAGATAGCATGCAGCGCGGTAGTGACGGTAGCTACGTGTGTGGTGAGTGCGCTCATGTGTTTCTCCCTCCTGATCGTTGTTGTTAGCACCCAGAATACTCAAACAAACATTCGAAAACAAGGGGTATTTTATAAGAACGAAAAACTGCCGAACAGATATCTGTTCGGCAGTTAGTGTTAGTGGCGTTAGCTCTGCTTTTGATTACAAGCTGGGCAGAGTCCAAAGATTTCAGCTTCGTGGCTACTCAGGCTAAACCCGTTTTTGGTAGCAATTTCTTGTGCCCATGTTTCGACAGGGCCACCGTCAATTTCTACAGTGTGTCCGCAGTTCGTGCAGACCAAATGGTGGTGGTGGCCTTCCGCGTGGCATTGGCGGTACAGAGTTTCTCCGCCAGTGACAGTAAGCACATCTACGGCTCCGATATCGGCTAATGATTGAAGCGTGCGGTAGACCGTGGTTAATCCGACATTGTGTTCGCGTGAGGAAAGCTCTAGATGGATCTCCTTGGCGGAGGCGAAGTTATCGATTTCCTCCAAGACATCGATTACGGCTTTTCGCTGTCTGGTGCTTCGCACTCCCAGCTTCGGGGCAGAGCCTTGGCTGATGCGATTAATACCCACCGATAATCCTCCTCAACGACACAAAACGTACATGGACAGTCTACTCAGGTGTATTGGAGCTAGCTTCGAGTGCTAGCAGGAGGATGTCTAGGACGCGGCCCTGTGCAAGGGAATAAGTCATTTGCCGACCTTGCCGTTGTGCATCAACGATGCCTGCAGATTTTAGAACTTTCAGATGCTGACTCACGAGTGGTTGGGAACTTTGAACTAGTTTGACCAACTCGTGGACAAAGTGTGGGCGTTCATTCAAAGCGAGGATAATTTGGATTCGAAGTGGTGAATCGAGTGCCCTGATGAGTGAACTCATAGCCTTGATGTTCTTGGGTGAAGCAAGATCATTCAGAGTAGTTGAAGCGGAGGATTCAGAATTTTCTAATGAGGCTATGAAATTCCGATTGGAGTTGTGAATCACGGGAGAAATCCTTCCGTCCATTTAGATCCGAATTGGATCTAGCACGCTTGCTATTTTACCTGGTCTTGGAATCATTGTTGGAGGAAACGAGAAAATATTTATCGAATTCCGGCTCTTCGCAATATCGGGGGTCAGGGGAGGGGTGGTGTCTTGTTGGGCTAGGATTGATTGGGTATGTCCTAAAGGGGACAGTTATTTTTTCATTCGACGTGGAGGAGAGCATCCGACGTGGCTCAGCAATCGATCATCGACACCGTGGTTAACCTGTGTAAACGACGTGGACTGGTGTACCCCTGTGGTGAGATCTACGGCGGTACCCGCTCTGCATGGGACTACGGCCCACTGGGCGTAGAACTGAAGGAAAACATCAAGCGTCAGTGGTGGCGTTCAATGGTTACTTCCCGCCCAGACGTAGTAGGTGTTGACACCTCAGTTATCCTTCCTCGCCAGGTATGGGTTACTTCCGGCCACGTTGAGGTCTTCACTGACCCACTGGTTGAGTCCCTAAACACCCATAAGCGATACCGTGCAGACCACCTGCTGGAAGCTTATGAAGAGAAGCACGGCCACCCACCAGTAAACGGCCTGGCTGATATCAAGGATCCAGAGACCGGACAGCCAGGAAACTGGACTGAGCCAAAGGCTTTCTCTGGCTTGCTGAAGACCTTCCTAGGTCCTGTGGATGATGAAGAGGGTCTGCACTACCTGCGCCCTGAAACCGCTCAAGGTATTTTCGTGAACTTCAAGAACGTGATGAACACTTCACGCATGAAGCCTCCATTCGGAATTGCCAACATTGGTAAGTCTTTCCGTAATGAGATCACCCCAGGTAACTTCATCTTCCGTACTCGTGAGTTCGAGCAGATGGAGATGGAATTCTTCGTCAAGCCTGGCGAGGACGAAGAATGGCACCAGTACTGGATTGATACTCGTCACCAGTGGTACATCAACTTGGGTATTAAGCCTGAGAATCTACGCCTATACGAACACCCACAAGAGAAGCTGTCTCACTACTCCAAGCGCACTGTTGATATTGAGTATGCATTCAACTTTGCCAACACCAAGTGGGGCGAGCTTGAGGGCGTTGCAAACCGTACTGATTACGATCTGCGCGTGCACTCTGAAGGCTCCGGAGAAGACCTATCTTTCTTCGACCAGGAGACCAACGAACGTTGGATTCCATTCGTCATTGAGCCTGCTGCAGGTCTTGGCCGTGCAATGATGATGTTCCTGATGGATGCTTACTACGAAGACGAAGCACCAAACTCAAAGGGTGGCGTCGATAAGCGCGTCGTTCTAAAGCTTGACCGTCGCCTGGCGCCGGTCAAGATTGCGGTCTTGCCACTATCCAAGAAGGATACTTTGACGCCTTTGGCGGAAAAGCTGGCTGCAGAGCTGCGTGAATTCTGGAACGTTGACTACGACACCTCTGGTGCAATTGGTCGCCGTTACCGTCGTCAGGACGAAATCGGCACCCCGTTCTGTGTCACCGTTGACTTCGATTCTCTCGAGGATAACGCTGTAACCGTGCGTGAGCGCGACACCATGGAGCAGGTTCGTGTTTCACTCGATGAGCTGCAGGGCTACTTGGCTCAGCGCCTCATCGGCTGCTAGATCGCAAAAGCGATACTCTAATCACAGCAACAAATAGCACCGGCTTATTCAAGCCGGTGCTATTCTGTTCGCATGACATCGAAGGATCTGATTGTGACCTCCTATACGTCCTGGGGCAAGCGCTTCAAGAACGAAGGAAAGCTTTTTATTAACGTACTTCGTGGCGCTGATGAAGAAGTATTAGCCACTTTCGGTGAAGTTCCCAGCAAGGCATTTGAGACCACTGCACAGGTTGATAATCAGCAATGGGAGCTTTCCTTTGATATTGGAGGAACCGCAACCGCTAAGCTTCCAGATGGTCGTGTATTCAGTGCTCAAGCTGGCGAGAAGACTTTCACCAAGTCCAAGCGCATTGAGATCGACATGGATGGCACCACGATGGTTGCTATCAATGAAGAGAAAAACAATTGGATCATCGATGATGCTGATGAAAACAAAGTTGCTCAATTCACTGGCTTGAATAATGGCATGCGTCGCGCAATCCTAGAATTTGAAACAGACGCAGCGATAGATAAGGACCAGGAAATCTTCTTGTCCTGGGTTACCCGCAAGACTCTTGAATCCAGAATGTTGGGTTCTAGCTGGGGATTGACGTTATTCTTGCTCATTTTGACGCCAATCATCATCTTTCTTACTTTTAACTAAAGGACCATGCAATGGTAGACGCTCAGCGCCCCAGAGCAGGCATCTTCGGCAGCCATGCGGAAGAAACATGGGTGTGGCTCGGCAATGAGCTTTTCGACGAGTCCGGCGAGGTCATCGCCGACGTCCGCTCGGACGTGCTCTACGTGGATCGCGAACGCCTCTTGATTGAATCGACCCCAGGCACCATGCGTTTCCGCTGTCGCGCAACCCTGTCAGGCGGTGAGGTTTATACCATGACCCAAAACTCTTTCACCGTAAGTGAATTAACCGCAGTGTGTGGTCGTCGATCCTATTCGCTGAAGAGGATGTCACCGTGGCGTAAAGAACGCGTGATCACCAACAATGGTGTCGAAGTGGCGCGGTTACGCCCAATGACCAGCGGAAAAGTTGAGTTCATTGTGGGCACTGCAGGTAGCGATGCACTGCCATTTGTGGATGCAGTCTTTTTAAGCTGGGCATGTGTCCTGGTGGATTCTGCGGTGCGCCGGCCAAAGATCTAGGACTTGAAAGCTAAAACAGACCAGGTGACCAAGACTCTAGAAGAATATAGAGTCTTGGTCACCTGGTCTGTTTCTCAAGTTTGTAACCGGACACACTGACCGAGATTCCAGAAGAATTTCTTGTCTTGGTCGCCCAGTCTGGTTTTACTAGTGTCCTAACAATAAGAGTTAGAAGCGTCCACCTCGGAAGCCACCGCCTCCACCTCCGCCTCCGAAGCTACCGCCACCACCAAAGCCTCCACCTCCACCTCCGCCAAATCCTCCACCAAAGCCACCGCTGCCTCCGCGACCACTGTTGAGGATTGAGTTGATAACCATGCCAGTCACAATTGCGCCAGTGGTGCCTCCACCGGAGTTATTGCGATTGTTATAGGTGGTGATGTCAGATTGGGCTGATTTACTTGCTCGCTGGGCAGCTACTGCTGCTTGGCGTCCGTAATCAATTCCTGCACGGGTATCGCGGGTACGGTTTTGCTGCGCCATGGCATACAGCTTTTGTGCGTTTGCTAGGTGAGTACGTGCTTCAGCTTTAACGATTTTGCCACGGGTGGAAATAAGATCTTCTGCCTTTTGGATCTGTTTACCTGCAGATTCCAATTGCTGATCAAATACTCGCAGCTGGCGGGATTGATCTGCGGCTGTGGCACGGACAGCGTCGAGTTGGACATCAAGGGCTGAATCAATATCGACGAGTTCGGTATAGGTTCCCAGAGGATCCTTTTCTGCATCGGCTGAAGCTGTGACTAGTACTGAGCTTGCGGAGCGAACAGCATCATCGAGTGCAGCCCAATCGGCGCGAGCGCCATCTGCTGCGGCAGTTTGTTTAAGCTGGGCTGCTTCATTGATTTCATCGGAGATTTCTTGGATGAGGTCAGCCACGTTTGCTTTGGCAGTAGAGATATTTTCATCGGCATGCTCAACGCCTTCGAGAAGTTTGTCTGCAGTAGTGATGGCGTGCTCGATGAGTCGGATGGCGTCGATAAGCCCGCCCTGTTGTCCTGCTGGCTTGGACTCTAATTCGTGGGCTTGTGGCAGTACCTTTTCTGCTTCGTTGAGTGAAGCATTGGCGAGATCGACGTTGTCGTCGATGCTGTCAATTACTTCAGGTGCATAGCGAGTACGCAGCCCCGTGAGGGTTTCTTGTGCTTGTGGAAGGCGGGTGCGTAGATCAACGGTCTTTTGGGTAAATTCATCCAATTTACTGCCCGCATTGATCAGTAGATTGCGCATATCGGCAAAGTTTTTGGCTTCGGCATCAAGTGCATCATCGGCTTGGCCGCAAGAAGAAATGATCTCTACCAGCATGGAACGACGCTCAGCATCGGATTCTGGGATGGAATCGTTGAGGCGTTGTTGGATTTCAAAGGCCTTTTGCAACGTGCCAGTGGAGTGGTTCATGGCGCGGTTGAAATTGCGGGTGCGCTCTGGGCCAAACTCGGCGGTAGCAATGGAGAGCTCTTCTTTGCCACGACGGATGGATTCGTCTGTAGAAGTGAGTTCTTCTTGGGCTAAGTTTTCTAGAGTTTCCATTGGCAGTCGCATTAACCTGTTGGTATCGCGTGGATCGATGTCACGTGCATCTTCTAGATTTGCTGCGCCAGTTTTCTTCTTTCGGTTGCGGGAATATGCCCAAATTCCGCCACCAGCTGCAGCTGTTCCGACACCTGCAGCTGCAAGCCAAGCGCCGGAAGAGCCGGAACCAGAACTAGAGCCAGGCCCAGCACCTGATCCGGAGCTAGAACCAGATCCAACAGCGTCTGCCAGCGCAACGGCTGAACCTGCCCAATCTTGCTGTGTCAATGCTTGAAAGACTGCGCTATCGGCTGCATCTAGCTGTGCATTAGACCATTGCGCACCACCGTAAATGCCGTATTGCCGTTCTTCTGGAGCGAGGGCATACACAAGGACGTTGCTTCCGCCGTTGGCTTCGACAGTTTGCTGCGTCCAGGCTTCGGGGGAGACACCGTCAAAAGAATTAAGGAAGACAACGAAAATAACTTTTTGTTCAGAGGCTTTTACATCATCGATGGCTGCCTGAATATTGGAGACATCAGATGAAGAAATCTGTCCGGTGTAGTCTGTGACATTTTCTTGGTAAAATTCTGGAGCTTCAGCCACAATGTGGATCTCTGTGGCATGGGCCGGGTCAACATTAAGAAACGGACTGCTTATAAAAAGCGCACCAGCTCCAAGCGCCACAGTTACTGATATGCGGCGGATATTTTTCTGAAGTTGTACCAGACTAAAGTTCATGGCCCCCACTTTAGACGAGTACGGCTGGCACACTAGTTAAGGTGAGTAGATTTCTCTTGGCCTGCGGACTAGTGGCTGCAATTGCGCAACCAGCGTTGCGGGTAGCGCTTTTTGCACAGTGCAGTACCCCCAATGATCAGCGCAGCATTGATTCGATTGTGGTGTTGGGCACGGCGCAATACGATGGGCGCCCATCGAAACAGTTTGAGGCGAGGCTGAAACATACTGCTACCTTGTGGCAGCTTCACCACACGCAGAGCATATATACCGTGGGAGGAAAGCTTCCCGGGGATCGGTTTACTGAAGCTGAAGTGGCACGAGACTATTTGATCGATGCTGGTGTGGAGCCAGCGCTGATTGTTGTGTCCGCGATTGGTAATGACACGGCATCGTCTTTTGCTGCACTAAGCCCAGCTGAGCTTGGTCGGGTGCTTATTGTGACTGATCCTAATCATTCTTATCGGGCGGTGCGCATGGCGCGACGCATGGGGTTTGAAGCGTACCCTTCACCGACTACCTGTAGTCCCACGAAGTTTCCGTCGATAGTTTATTTTCTGACGTTGTCCCATGAATGGGGCGGGATAGTGGTCCAAGACGTGTCGTATCTATTTGGCAAGCCGGTGGCCGATAAAGTGGAAGAAGGTTTGCGTTTTATCCAAGGCCTGTTGCGCCCTTCTCGGCGTGCGCGCCACGAGCAGCTCCGGAGGCTGAAAAAGTAGATGTACCCATATTCTGAGGCAGACGCTTTTCGACGCCTCCCTGAGCGCCCCAAGTCAAGCAAGCTGCGGGCCAGCACTGAAGATTCCCGCAGTGCTTTCGCCCGAGATCGGGCTCGCGTGCTGCATTCCGCAGCTTTGCGGCGCCTGGCTGACAAAACTCAAGTGGTGGGCCCTAATGATGGAGACACTCCGCGCACTCGTCTGACGCATTCTTTGGAAGTGGCCCAAATTGCTCGGGGAATTGGTGCAGGTCTAGATCTGGATCCAGATCTGTGCGATTTGGCTGGTCTGTGCCATGACATAGGGCATCCGCCCTATGGGCACAACGGGGAAAAAGCACTTAATGAGGTTGCCGCTAAATGCGGTGGCTTTGAAGGAAATGCGCAAACACTGCGCATCCTGACTCGGCTGGAACCAAAAATAGTATCGGAGGATGGAGAAAGCTTCGGGCTGAACTTATCGCGTGCAGCCCTAGACGCTGCGTGTAAATACCCGTGGGCGAAAACAAACGCAGATGGCAGCGTGAATAAAAAATACAGTGCCTATGATGAGGACACAGATATCCTTGCCTGGATTAGACAAGGCCATGAAGATCTACGCCCTCCAATTGAAGCGCAGGTCATGGATTTTTCTGATGATATTGCCTATTCCGTGCACGATGTAGAAGATGGCATTGTTTCCGGACGCATTGATTTGAGTGTGCTCTGGGATTTGGTGGAATTGGCTGCGCTGGCAGAAAAAGGGGCAGTGGCTTTTGGTGGCACAGCTGCTGAATTAATCGAAGGTGCAGCATCTCTACGAGAGCTTCCAGTGGTGGCAGCTGCTGCAGATTTTGATTTCTCCTTGCGTTCTTATGCTGCGTTGAAAGCGATGACTTCAGAATTAGTGGGCAGATATGTGGGTTCCACAATTGAAGCTACAAAAATGGCACATGCAAAGACCAATATGGGGCGCATGTATGGGGATCTGATCATTCCCGAGGTTGCCGCGCGAGAAGTGAAATTGTTGAAGACCCTGGCGGTGCTTTATGTGATGGATGATCCAGGCCATCTAGCCAGACAAAATCGGCAGCGTGACCGGATTTTCCGAGTGTTTGATTATCTTGTTCTAGGCGCTCCTGGATCATTAGATCCGATGTATCGACAATGGTTTATCGAGGCAGAGTCTGAATCAGCTCGGATTCGCGTTTTGGTGGATCAGATTGCTTCAATGACGGAATCTAGGCTGGAGCGGTTAGCTAAAAATGCGGCCGATATATCAGGATTTCTTGGCTGAGTTCAGCCTATTGGAATTGTGTAGCGAAAATTGAAGGATTTTGCCTAGCCCCGGGGGTGGAGTGTTTTAGAAGGGAGAAGCTCACATCTGCAGTGTGTTGAATCACAGCGTATGTGGGTTTCTCTTGTTTTTTTGAAAAAGATGTGATCATTTATGTGGGTTTCAAGTTGGAAACATTTCCGATTTCTGTGTTTTTCTCCTAGACATACATCACGTGAGTGAGGTTAGCTTGAGGGAAAACATGAAAGTTGTCTACTCAAGAGAAAGAGTTTGGGAAATGTCAACAACTACTGAAGCACAACCCCAGAAGAGTGGTGCAAGGGTAGCGGTACAGAAATTTGGTACCTTCCTATCCTCGATGATTATGCCCAATATTGGTGCATTCATCGCCTGGGGCCTTATTACAGCACTGTTCATTCCGGATGGATTTTTCCCGAATGAAAAAATTGGCAGCCTAGTTGGGCCAATGGTTACCTATCTACTGCCAATCTTGATCGCTTATACCGGTGGACGTCTTATTTATGATGTCCGCGGTGGCGTTGTTGGTGCCATTGCCACCATGGGTGTCATTCTTGGTACCTCTTCACCAGTATTTATTGGTGAAGACGGCAGTGGTTCACCAATGTTCCTCGGTGCCATGATCTGTGGTCCACTTTTTGCGTGGCTGATGAAAAAGCTCGATGGCTTGTGGGCTGGAAAGATTAAGCCTGGTTTTGAAATGCTTGTGGATAATTTCTCCGCTGGTATTTTTGCAGCCATCGGTGCAGTGGCATCGATGTTCTTGCTGACTCCAGTGATGAATATCTTCATGAAAGCTGCTGGTTCTGCAGTTGAATTCCTCATCAACAACAACTTGCTCTTCCTGACTTCAGTACTCATCGAACCTGCCAAGGTGCTCTTCCTTAATAACGCCATTAACCACGGCGTTCTTACTCCGTTGGCAGCAGATCAAGCTGTGGAAACAGGCAAGTCTGTTCTTTATCTTCTGGAAGCAAACCCTGGACCAGGTCTAGGAATTTTGTTGGCATATATCTTCTTTGGTAGCGGTGCTGCACGTGCAACCGCACCAGGAGCTGCCATTATTCACTTCGTCGGTGGTATCCACGAGATCTACTTCCCATACGTTTTGATGAAGCCAGCACTGATCATTGCAGCCATTGGTGGCGGTATGACTGGTGTATTTATCAACACCATCATGGGCGCAGGTCTGCGTTCCCCAGCCGCACCAGGATCGATCATTGCGGTTTATGCATCCACCGCTTCGGATTCCTATTTGGCGGTTACCTGCGGTGTCGCAGGTGCTGCCATTGTCTCCTTCGTTATTGCTGGAGCAATTTTGAAGTTCTCCAAGCAGAGCGAAGAAGATATCACTGAGGCAACCGCAAAGATGGAAGCGATGAAGGGCAAGAAGTCTTCTGTCGCTGGAGTTTTAGGCGCAGGTGCTGCTGCGCAGGCTCCACAGATCAACAAGATTGTCTTTGCATGTGATGCCGGTATGGGTTCTTCTGCAATGGGAGCATCCGTGTTGCGCAACAAGATTAAAGACGCAGGTTTTGCTGGAGATATTGTTGTCACCAACTCGGCGATCAATAACCTCAAAGATGAATACGATTTGCTCGTGGTTCATGAAGATTTGCTCAACCGTGCGCAACAACCCACTCCGTCGGCTCTTCACGTGTCCGTGGATAATTTCATGGCTTCTCCTCGATACGACGAGATCGTGGAGATGATCCGCGAGCAGCGTACCGGTGCAGGCTCTGCTGGCGCTGTTGCACCAACGCCAGCAGAACCCGTAGGAACTGCTGGAGCGGGAGCTGCCGCCACCACAGCCACAGCTACCCTTGCGGCTTCCGAAGACACCAGCAACAAGATCCTTACTTTGGACAACATTGTGTTGGGTGGTGCTGCGATTGATCGTGCTTCCTCCATCGATGAAGCCGGGCAGATTCTGGTGGCTGCAGGTGCTGTTGATCAGGCGTATGTTGATGCTATGCACGAGCGTGAAAAGTCCGTGTCCACTTTCATGGGCAATGGACTAGCGATCCCTCATGGCACCAATGAAGCCAAGGATTCCATCCATGGTTCGGCTATTTCCTTCATTCGCTATGACGACCCTATTGATTGGGGTGGAAAGCCAGCCAAGTTTGTTGTTGGTATCGCAGGTGCCGATGGTTCTCACCTTGGACTGTTGTCAAAGATAGCCAAGATTTTTGGCAACAAGCAGTCGGTTGCTCAACTGGAGCAAGCCACAACTGCAGAAGAAATCTTGGAAATTTTTGGAAAGGTAAATAACTGATGAAAGCACTGCATTTTGGCGCCGGAAACATTGGCCGCGGATTTGTTGGCGTTTTGCTCCACGAAGCGGGCTATGACATTGTTTTCGCGGATGTTGCTGAGGCATTAATTGAATCCCTCAACGCGGAAGATACCTACACGGTTCATGAAGTGGGGCAGGAGCCTCGTGACATTGAAGTTTCCGGTTTCTCTGGTGTGAATTCAGGTTCGGATCTAGAAGGATTGCAAGCGCAGATTCTGGATGCGGATGTTATTACCACCGCCGTGGGACCAACAGTGCTGAAAATCATCGCACCGACTATCGCTAAAGGCTTGAAAGCTCGAGCAGAAGCAGGCAATACCACCAAAGTAGCGGTGATGGCATGTGAAAACGCTATCAACGCAACTGATGGTTTGGCAGAGGCAGTACGTGCGGAATTCCCTGAGGTTGATCAGATTGCAGTGTTTGCTAACACTGCAGTTGATCGGATTGTGCCTAACCAAGCTCCGGGCCAAGGCCTGGATGTGACCGTGGAAACTTATTATGAGTGGGCAGTGGAATCTGCACCATTTGGTGAAAATGTTCCGAATATTCCAGGCATTACCTGGGTGGAAGATCTTGCTCCATACATCACTCGTAAGTTGTTCACCGTTAATACCGGACATGCTGCAACCGCTTATTTTGGTTATCAAGCAGGTATTTCAAAGATCTCTGATGCTTTGGAAGATCCAGACGTACAGCGCAAGGTAGCCGCAGTGCTGGGGGAGACGAAGCAGTTGCTCGTCGATAAGTTTGGTTTTGAACCGGAGGTTCAGCAGGCTTATGTGGACAAGATTCTGCATCGTTTTGCGAACCCTTTCCTCCCTGACACGGTAGAGCGCGTGGGGCGTGCACCGATCCGTAAGATTTCGGCACCTGAGCGCTTTATCGGCCCGGCTGCTGAACTTGCTGAACGTGGTTACACGCCAAACAATCTTGTCGCTGCAGTCGCTGCTGCATTGGCTTTTGACGTGGACGCGGATGCGGAAGCAGCTGAGCTGCAGTCACGTCTTGCTGCAGCACGTGGCAACCGTGAGACAACGGATGCTTTAGTAATTGAACTTACTGGAGTTGCTGCTGGTCATCCATTGTTTGAGGCATTATCTGAGGTTTTTGCCAAAGCTTAAGCGTTGAGTTGCCGTAAAACTAGCTGCCAAAAAATGTGTATTCGCACTCCCAATCGGGAGTGCGTTTTGGTTTCCCCTACCTTAGATTCTTGAGTTTGTACAGGTCAGCGGAATGCGGAGTTTCGCCGGTTTGGTTCATTAAGTGATGTGGAAAAAGTTGTTGTAAAGTCGTGCCCATGTGTGGAATTGTTGGATATATTGGCCAGGCGGGCGACTCCCGTGACTACTTTGCGCTTGACGTAGTTTTGGAAGGACTGCGCCGACTTGAATACCGCGGCTATGATTCCGCCGGTATTGCCGTTCACGCAGACGGAGAAATTAGCTACCGCAAGAAGGCAGGAAAGGTAGCGGCCCTTGATGCAGAAATCGCTCGGGCTCCTTTGGCGGATTCCATTCTAGGAATCGGCCACACTCGGTGGGCAACCCACGGTGGACCAACTGATGCTAATGCGCACCCACATGTTGTTGCTGGTGGCAAGCTAGCAGTGGTTCACAACGGCATCATTGAGAACTTCGCGGAACTTCGCGCAGAACTGAATGCAAAGGGCTATAACTTTGTGTCTGCAACTGACACTGAAGTGGCAGCGACTTTGCTCGCAGAAATCTACAACAATGAAGCTCAAGGTGATCTGACCCGAGCAATGCAGTTGACTGCTCAGCGTCTAGATGGTGCGTTCACCTTGCTGGCTATCCATGCTGATCACAACGATCGCATTGTGGCAGCCCGCCGTAACTCTCCTTTGGTTATTGGTTTGGGTGAAGGCGAGAACTTCCTGGGCTCAGATGTCTCTGGTTTCATTGACTACACTCGCAAGGCTGTGGAGCTTGGCAACGATCAGATCATCACCATCACTGCAGATGATTACCAGATCACTAACTTCGATGGCACCGAATCAGCCGGTAAGCTTTTTGATGTTGAATGGGATGCTGCAGCTGCGGAAAAGGGCGGCTTCGATTCCTTTATGGATAAGGAAATCCATGATCAGCCAGCTGCTGTGCGTGACACCCTGATGGGTCGTCTCGATGAGGATGGCAAGCTTGTCCTTGATGAACTGCGCATCGATGAAGCTACCCTGCGTAGCGTTGATAAAATCGTCGTTGTCGCATGTGGTACTGCTGCATATGCAGGCCAGGTTGCTCGTTACGCTATTGAGCACTGGTGCCGCATTCCAACTGAGGTGGAACTGGCACACGAGTTCCGTTACCGCGACCCAATCCTGAATGAGAAGACTCTCGTGGTTGCGCTGTCTCAGTCCGGTGAGACCATGGATACGCTCATGGCTGTGCGCCACGCACGTGAACAGGGCGCCAAGGTTATCGCCATCTGTAATACTGTAGGCTCTACGCTTCCACGTGAAGCAGATGCTTCTTTGTACACCTATGCTGGTCCAGAAATTGCGGTGGCTTCCACCAAGGCATTCCTTGCTCAGATCACCGCTTCTTACCTGTTGGGTTTGTACTTGGCGCAGCTGCGTGGCAACCAATTCTCCGATGAGGTTGCATCTGTGCTGGAAAGCCTGCGCGAAATGCCAGACAAGATCCAGCGCGTGATTGATGAGGAAGAGCAGATTAAGAAGCTTGGCCAGGACATGGTTAATGCGAAGTCTGTGCTGTTCTTGGGTCGTCACGTTGGTTTCCCTGTTGCGCTGGAAGGTGCACTGAAGCTCAAGGAGATCGCTTATCTCCACGCTGAGGGCTTTGCTGCAGGCGAACTCAAGCACGGTCCAATCGCACTGGTTGAAGAAGGACAGCCGGTCTTCGTGATCGTTCCTTCCCCACGTGGTCGTGATTCTCTGCATGCCAAGGTTGTCTCCAATATTCAGGAAATCCGTGCTCGTGGCGCTGTCACCATTGTGATCGCTGAAGAAGGCGATGAGGCAGTAAATGATTACGCTAACTTCATCATCCGCATTCCGCAGGCACCAACCCTGATGCAGCCGCTGCTGTCTACCGTTCCACTGCAGATCTTTGCATGTGCTGTGGCAACCGCGAAGGGCTACAACGTGGATCAGCCACGTAACCTGGCAAAGTCTGTCACCGTAGAGTAAAAGATTTTTGCTTATCGACGCCAAGTGCCGCCCCTTACAGGGGCGGCACTTGTGATGTTTATGCAGGATGACCAAAGCGAAGATCTACACCGAGATCATCGCAGACTTCTTCAATTCTTTCAGTATCTTCATCAAGGATATGCCAAGCACCGCGCACCGTGATTTTTTCCAATCCGGTTTCACGGATCAGATCGACCATTCCATCTAGATTTGTGGGAGCGGGGCGCTCGATACCCCAAGCCGCAGCACCCAAAAGATCAAAAAACTCTTGCCGAGTTTTAAATGCACCTTGCAACACGATATTCATCTAGTTCTCCGCATCCACGATGGCACAGAAGGACTCATAGTGATCTGAGGTGTAGTACCACACCTCAGGGTCTTGAGCGTTGGAACCACCGGTGACAATACGCAAAGGGCCTCTGTGATTAAGTCCTGGGGTTTCTACTGTGTATTCCCGGTAGTAGTTGTTGGCTTGTTTTGGCAGTACACCTTCGTAGTTACCAAAACGCACGCCGTCATTATTGGGATAATCAAAAGGGCCACCAGCGAGAATATCGTCGACCACTTCATCAGCTTTTTGGGGAAGCTCAGTTAAAGAGCAGCTGCCTCCATCATCACTGGAAATAGGCTCTGTTGTTGGAGTGTTAGAGCTAGTAGGAGTTGCCATGTTTGATGGTTGATTTGAAGTTGAAAGATCAATTCCAAACCACGCAGCAGCGAGCACAACTATGACTCCGAGTACTCCTCCGAGGGTCTTCTTGCCGTTTTGCATACAACCAATATAGGCGCATTGATAGGACGGGCTAAAGTGATGGGCATGGCAAAGGGACGTATTTCGGAAAGTGACATTCAGGCAATCCGCGAGCGCACCCCGATCGAGGAGATCGTGGGTGACTATGTACAGCTAAAAACAGCTGGTGCAGATTCGCTCAAGGGGCTTTCCCCCTTTAAAGATGAAAAGACGCCGTCTTTTCATGTCCGACCCAACCGTGGTTACTACCACTGTTTCTCCACCGGAAAAGGCGGTGATGTGTTCTCCTTTCTGATGGAAATGGAACACATCTCCTTCCCCGAAGCCGTGGAAGTGTGTGCGGAGAAAATCGGATACCAAATTAATTACCAGGGCGGTGGCCCCGGACGTCGAGAAGAACCCGGAACCCGTCAACGCCTGATTTTGGCAAATAAAGCTGCACACCAGTTTTATCGCGAACAATTAGAAACCACTGAAGCCCAACCAGGGCGAGATTTCTTGTTGCAGCGAGGATTCGGACAACAGCACATTTATCACTTCGAATGTGGCTATGCTCCCGCCGGCTGGGATGTGTTGACCAAGCATCTTTTAAAAAAAGGCTTTGAGTTCAAAGAGCTGGAAGCTGCAGGCTTGAGCAAAATGGGCAAGCGTGGCCCCATTGATCAATTCCAGCGCAGGCTATTGTGGCCGATTAAAAATCTGTCGGGCGATGTCATTGGTTTTGGTGCTCGAAAGCTTTTCGACGATGACAAAATGGGCAAGTACATGAACACGCCGGAAACCCTGCTGTACAAAAAATCAAAGGTGTTGTTCGGTCTAGATACCGCTAAAAAAGCAATCGCTGCCGGACACCAAGCAGTAGTCGTGGAAGGCTACACCGATGTCATGGCCATGCATGCTGCCGGCATTGATACCGCAGTGGCATCATGTGGCACCGCGTTTGGTGAAGAACACCTGCAGATGCTCAGGCGCCTGATGCTGGATGATAATTACTTCCGCGGTGAGCTGATTTATACCTTCGACGGCGATGAAGCAGGGCAGAAAGCCGCCATGCGCGCCTTTGAAGGCGACCAGAAGTTCACGGGGCAATCTTTCGTCTCTGTGGCTCCCAATGGCATGGATCCTTGCGATATGCGTCTTGAACGAGGCGATGCTGCCGTGCGTGATCTGGTTGCCCGTCGCATCCCAATGTTTGAGTTCGTGATTCAATCCATCATCAGTGAATACACACTAGACACCGTGGAAGGCCGACTGGCAGCACTGCGACGTGCTGTACCCATCGTCGCTGATATTCGTGACCGCACCCTGCAATCTGAATATGCGCGACTGCTCTCTGGTTGGGTGGGCTGGTCTGACCCTGCTGAAGTCCTTCGACAAGTCCATGAAGAAGCGCGCCGTCCGAAGCGCGATAAAAAGCCTGTTCGTGCTCCTCGTTTTGATCAGCCTCTGGAAGATCAAAGCAAACGAGCAACCATGACGTTGCCCAACCCCCGAAACCCAGTGCTGTGGCAAGAACGGGAATCCCTCAAAATTGCGTTGCAATACCCAGAACTGGCAGGCAATTACTTTGATGGGTTGCCTACAGATTGTTTCACCAACCCGGCATACCGCATGGTGCGTGATGCTATCTCTGCCGCAGGTGGCTGCGAACGGGCATTAGACGGCACAGATTGGCTTCCAGCAGTATCAGAGAATATGACCGACCTACTGGGTACCTCGTTGGTCTCAGAGCTTGCTATGGAGCCAATTGAGGTGGAAGCCCAAGATCTGGAGTCCTACACAGATGGCGTGTTATCGCGGTTGCAGGAAACACGCGTGGGTAATCAAATTGCTATTTTGAAGGGGCAGCTACAAAGAATGCGACCTTCGGAAGACGAGCAAGCGTACAACTCACTATTTTCCGATTTGGTCGCATTAGAACAGGCGCGCCGGGAATTACTCGCCCGCGCGTTCAGAGGATAATTTAATCCTGATCCGGTTCGAGGACTTCGTGCCCATCATTGGTGCGCAGGTTTTTTACTTCCTTCATGCGCGGCTGCGGATCAAGCTTGTTGGCAATTGCCTTGCGCGTTGCGCTCACAGCCGCTTTGGTAGCGGGGGAGTTAATCGCTGCTTCGTATCCTTTTTTGATCTGGTGGTAACGCTTGCGACCAGCTTTGGTGCCAAGCACATAGCCTGCTGCAGCGCCTATCACTAACTGGATCATGTGTGGATAACTCTCCCTAAAATAAATGGTTGTGCCAGAAACGACACTATCGACTCTACCTGTTTCGCGCTTCTTCGAAATTAATAGCTCGTGCAGCACTGATAAGACCAATATGAGAAAAGGCCTGCGGATAGTTTCCAGCTAGACGTTTATGATCTGTGGAATACTCCTCGGCAAGCAGCCCCAGCGGACTTTGCACCGCAAGAATACGATCCATTTTTTCTTTGGCATCATCTAAACGATTAGACCTGGCGTATTGTTCCACCAACCAGAATGAACAAATGAGGAATGGATACTCATCGCCTGCAAGGCCGTCAGACCCGTCGGTGTGATACCTGTGAAGGAAGCCGTGGGCGTCGAGAAGCTCTTGTTCAATGCGCGTTACAGTGCTGAGCATTTTTGGATCTTCAAACCCGATGAAGCCTATTTGGGCAAGCTGCAGCAGCGAAGCATCGACCTGTTCGTTGTCGTAGCACTGGGTAAAAGATCGGATCTTTTCGTTGAAACCCTTTGTCATGATTTCTTCACGGAGCTGCGCACGCAGTTCCCGCCAACGCTCCACAGGACCATCGAGGTTAAATTCCTCGACAGCTTTAATCCCACGGTCAAAGGCAGCCCACATCATCGCGCGTCCATGAGTGAAATACTGCGGCTCCGAGCGCATCTCCCAAATTCCCTGATCCATGCGATCAAAGTTGGTTTCTTGGAAATCTAGGATTGCTTTTTGCATACCCCACGAAAACTCATCCTCAAGGCAGCCTGCACGACGGATCGTTTCCAACGCCACCATCACCTCACCAACAACATCAGCTTGGTATTGCTCCGCGGCACCATTGCCCACACGAACTGGAGCAGAGTTTTCGTATCCGCGAAGGTGCTGGAGCTCGCGTTCGGGGAGGTGCCGTTCGCCACCGAGCCCGTACATGATGCGCAGATTCTCAGGATCTCCAGCAATTGCACGCAACAACCACGTGCGCCATTGCAGCGCAGCTTGAGAAAAACCGTATTCCACAAGAGCTTCAATAGTCAGTGCTGAATCGCGCAGCCAGACAAAGCGATAGTCCCAATTTCGAATACCACCGAAATCCTCCGGCAGGGAAGTAGTCGGTGCTGCCACAATACCGCCAGTTCTGATATCT
This sequence comes from Corynebacterium crudilactis, assembly GCF_001643015.1. Lineage (NCBI taxonomy): Bacteria > Bacillati > Actinomycetota > Actinomycetes > Mycobacteriales > Corynebacteriaceae > Corynebacterium > Corynebacterium crudilactis. Next base: position 2,140,095 of record NZ_CP015622.1, on the reverse strand, counting down.
GTAAGTGCACGTAACACCAGCATTGAACGGCGCACCTCAGCATCATATAACTGCTGGTGAGGAAGCTTGGAGACCCAGTCTGACCAGAAATTCAATGTGCTTTCCAACGAACGCGTGTAATCGGGCATTGGAGGATGTGGATCAAAAGAAGGCGCCCACGTGAGCACCCACTCCAATGTGTCTCCAGCTTTTAGCGTGAATGCACCACTATGGCAGTCCTTGGAAGGACGATGCGGCATTTCCGGGCCACGGACATACACCGCATTGGGGCCAGCAACAGCCTGCACAATGCTGATGCCATCAACCGCGCTAGTCCGGAAATAAGGAGTGGATTCACCATAATCAAAACGCAGGCGAAGAATCGACTCCACATCAACTTCACCCTCAACACAGTGCACGGAACGCACCAGATCAGTGATATCAGGCTCTTCATTGCCATGAATCGGCATGAAATCAATAACCCGAGCAGTGCCTGTTTCTGAGCGCCATACAGTCTGCACTACGAAGGAATCGCCAAGATAACTTTGGCTAATTACTTCGCCCTCTACAATACGAATGCTCCAATGCCCGTGCTCCCGATCGCCAAGAAGTCTGGTGAACATCGCCTGGGAATCAAAACGCGGAAGACACAACCAATCAATGCTGCCTAAGTTGGAAAGCAGCGCGCCGGTGTGCGTATCTGAAAGCAAAGCATAATCCTCAAGAAGTGTGTCTAGAGGAATATCTGTTTGCGTAGAGGCTCCGGGAATCGTCATGCAGCCAGATTAGACCAAAAATTGCTTGCCGATGTCCCAATTCAACACAAAAACCCACTGTCCTAAGACAGTGGGTTTAATTTGCTCCTCCAACTGGGCTCGAACCAGTGACCCTTCGATTAACAGTCGAATGCTCTGCCAACTGAGCTATGGAGGAATATGTTTCAGGAACTGCTTCCTTGTAACGATTATCAATCATAGCCAGGAGCGCGGAAGATACAAAATTGAGGGTAGCGAATGCTGTTTTTAGCATGGTGAGCTCGGTAGATCTGGAAACCAAACAGGAGTGATAAGAAGGAGGGAGATCGAAGAAATTCTCAGCTCTTGTCACCTGTGTCCGGTTTTGTTGAAATCAGTAGAAATTGCCAGTTAAATCTCGCAAAAAGTGACCTTCTAGAATTGATTTTAAGAGCTTTAGGGGGACTGCTCTAGGTAAAAAATGTGCAACCCAGAAATTGAGGGCCTTAAAACGGCTTTGACTTATCTAGAGCATTTCAAGACAGTGGACTGAAGTCGAAAGCGAAGAGGCCACCGACGAGGAGTTGAGGATTAAACCTGAAAAGAGATGCTGAAGCAAAAAACCCACTGTCCGAAGACAGTGGGTTTAATTTGCTCCTCCAACTGGGCTCGAACCAGTGACCCTTCGATTAACAGTCGAATGCTCTGCCAACTGAGCTATGGAGGAATATGTTTCAGGAACTGCTTCCTTGCAACGAGATGTAACTATATCTTCAACATTGAAAAACATACAAATCAGCAGCTCAATGGGTGAATCCTGAGGATGGTTTCCATTCAAGTGCAATAACTGGAGTCACTGCTGACCCTGGAAGTGATAAATCAGCCACTCGATGCCATGTCATGTGTGCTGCTTCGTGGCTTAAATCCACCGTGGCATAGCCATGGGCATCCAGATCCACATGTCGCACATGGGGACTGTTGGTGCGAATTGCTTGTTCCGCGTGAAGAGATACCGGATTATCTTCGGGGAGTTTGGCGAAATCGTTAACATTTGCTGAGGTAATTGAGCTGCACACCACTTCAACACCAATATTTTGGCCATTGAACTGGATGTTATTTGCCCACTCAGAGTGGATGTCTCCAGAAAGAAACATCGTGGGGGTAGCGGAATCGGTGAGTATGGAAAGCAGTTGATCTCTTTCATGTGAATAGCCATCCCACTGATCCAAATTTGCGGGGATCGGTTCTGGCAGTTGGAAAAATGGTTGGCCGGTGAGAGACATCGGAGCAGCCATGACGGAACTGCCGATGATATTCCACGCTGTAGTGGTGTTTTCTACATTGGTTTTGAGCCATTCAAATTGGTGGGATCCCATCATAGTTTCTGCACGTTGTCCCTGTAACCATTGCTCGCGGGATGGTGGAACATCGCGGAAGCTACGTAAATCTAGCAAAGACAGCGTAGCGAGATCGCCGAAAGTAAAAGTTCGAAACAAGGTGCTTTCTTGTCGGATAGGCATCCATTCTAAAAAAGCTTGCCGTGCCGCTGCTTGGCGCTGCTGCCACGATCCTTCGTGGGCGGAGTGATTTTCTGCCCCCTCACGGTGTGCATTGTTTGCTGATTCGTGGTCATCCCACATCGCAATCCATGGAAGCGCTGCGTGAGCTGCTTGAAGGTGGGTATCACTTCGGTAGTGCCCGTACCGGGTGCGGTAGTCATTGAGAGTCGTCGCTTCATGAAGTGGTCGATGCTGTCGGACGACACCGGCATTTCCTGCAAACATTCCGGTGGCATATTCGTAGATGTAATCACCTAAGAAGATCAGCGCGTTAAGCTCTCCTGCATTAGCGCGCCGGGCAATGTCGCCGTAGGCCGCAAAGAATCCTGCTTCCCAATTGGCACACGAGGCAAGGGCGAAGCGGAGGTGCGGGAGGGGAGCGTCGATAAGCGGAGATGTTTGAGTGCGTCCCATCGGGGAGATTTCGCCAGTGTGAGAGATAAAGCGATAGAAATAACGGGTCGCGGGGCTGAGCCCAGTGACATGAATGTGGACTGTGTGATCGCGTATGGCTGTGGTGATGACAGTTCCAGAGCGAATAATTGTGGAAAATTCTGGTGAGGGGGAGAGCTCCCAAGTGATTACAGCGTCCGGGCCGCGTCCACTGCCCGGAGTTGCATCAAAGGTTGGGGTAAGGCGTGTCCATAAGATGACGGAATCTGAAGTGGGATCTCCAGAAGCGACGCCATGCTGAAAATGCGATTCCTGAGCACGTGTGGGTGCCACCGAAAAAGTTGTTAAACAGGCAGATACTGCGGCGGACTGCAAGAATCGGCGTCTGTTTAGATGCATCATGGTTACTCCTAAGCTCAAGCGTATAACTAAAGATAATGCGCTACATTCTTGAAAATTGTGGAAAAGGGGCAATTCAGGTGGGCTTAATTCAACTTGAAATGCGGACATAGTTATACTGATCTAGTTGCACTAGCGTGTAGCGGTAGGGGCTATAGCTCAGTCGGTTAGAGCCGTGGACTCATAATCCATTGGTCCCGGGTTCGAGCCCCGGTGGCCCCACGTGTTACCCCCGATCATCCATGTGATGAGCGGGGGTTAATTGCTCTGCAGGTCAGGGCCTATTTTTCTGTACACTACTCTGTGCGATATTAGTCCGTATTTAAGCTTCGTTGGCATGTTTCAGATAACCCCATTACATGAATTTAATTTTAGGAAATGGGCTTCGTAGGGTTTTCGCAGGTGATTATTTCGCATGTTTTGAGCCACGTATTGATCATTGGGCGGCATGGTAGCTTCTGGGAGATGCTCGCGTCGGAAAAATAGTTGTGGCCTTGGATTAGTTTAGTAAACAATCACTACAACCTGACGAGCAGTGGAATACGCGCTCACGTGCAAGCTTATCGTTCTCGCGAGTGAAGCCGGTGCTGGCTGTGCAAGCATCATCAGCGCAAACCTTTTCCTTGAAGGGCATAACTTGGGCATATTCTTCTCTTGGAATCACTGCGGGAGATCCCATTCAATTGCATGTTTCGAGCACGTCATTTATGGCTTCCAATGCTCATTGTGCAGATGATTTTGATGTTTTATAGCTGGGGAAAATTACTAGATTGCACAGCCTGGATCTGAGTGGAATCACTGCTGGACTGCAAGCATTACCAGTTGAGACAATTGTGCAGGCATTACCACAGATTGTGGTGTTAGCCCTGCCGAGGATTCAGCCACAGGACATGCTTAATCTCAGCAGTAGTCCACTTTCGCAGTTGTCCCTTGATCCCACCAATTTTCTTGAAATTCGTTTGCCGCGAATAATTGAACGACTCACTTTCGAGGCGGTCGGCGCTTCTGGATATGTGCTTCATCTTGTGACACCTCGCGGAGGAGCTGAGCTAAATGTAATTGCAGCAGGTGCCTGCCATGCTTAACCAGAGTGGAGAAGCTCCAGATTCTCCAAATCGGGGAGAGTGCGGAATTGGATATCGCACAGACTGCCCATGATTTCCCGGGGCTGCGCGCTTTGCATATATGGGGAAATTTGGACACTCTCCAGAATGTGCAGGCGCTACTAGATCTCAAGGAGCTTCACACTTTGCGGCTATAAGATCTTTTCAGCTGGAAGGCGCAGGAATGGCTAGGAGCGTGGCGGAGAGAGTCGCCTTCTGATTAGACGTCTGCATTGGAAGCCTTGTTGATGAGCTCTATCCCTGCCGATATGGGAGAAGAGCTGGTGGAAGAGTAACTCAGAAATTTTCCCAGTACGGTCTGGAAACCTTGGGGGTTCGGGAGCTTGGTTAGGCTGTTCTTCATTCCCGAGCTAACGAAACCCAAAAGAATTTTATTAACATACTCCGTTGTGTTGCCAGGGGTTTAACAGATTAGTTGCTAAGGTCTGGATTTATGCAGAGTTTTAAGACGCTTGAATCTTGGCCTGTCGACAATGTTGCGGCAAGTGTCATTTCCGATGGTGCTGTGCAGCACTACGGCGATGTTGATCGTGTTTTTGAACTCATGAGTGTGACAAAGCTCCTCGCTACTTATGGCTTTCTCGTGGCCATTGAGGAAGGCGTGTTTGAGCTTGATTCTCCACTCGGCCCAGATGGTTCCACCGTAAGGCACTTGCTCTCACATGCTTCTGGTGTGGCCTTTGGTAAACCTGTTGCAGAAAAGGGCGTGGGGGAGCGCCGTATCTATTCTTCTGCTGGCATGGACATCTTGGCTGATGCTGTAGCTACCGAAGCTGAGATGCCTTTTGCTGACTATCTCCGCGAAGCAGTATTTATCCCTCTTGGAATGGAAAGCTCAGAGCTGTGGGGATCTGCCGGCCATGAGGCGCGTAGCACGGTGGCTGATCTTTCTAAGTTTGGCCAAGAGCTCATCGCACCGACTTTGATTGCGGCAGAGACCCTTGCAGAGGCTTTTCGCGTGCAGTTCCCAGACCTTATCGGCACAGTTCCTGGATATGGCATGCAGAAGCCATGCCCATGGGGATTGGGCTTTGAAATCAAGGGACAGAAAGCTCCGCATTGGACTGGAGATACGATGCCGGAAAATACCGTGGGGCACTTTGGACAATCCGGAACTTATATATGGACTGTGCCGGGCTCAGGTCAAGTCGGGGTTGTTTTAACTGACCGAAATTTTGGCTCTTGGGCTAAACCGCTGTGGACTGCGTTTAATGATGAGGTCTGGGCTGAGTTAAATTCATAAACTTTCCACGTAATTACAGTGCATAAAGGTGCCTGTTGGGACGGATGTTACTTCTGTGACATGCGTAAATGGGGGAAATTTGGAAAAGTTTAAACCTTTACTTTAGCTTTAGCGAACGGGGGATAAAGCTGAAGTTGAGGGTTGCCGGTGTCTCGGAACTGAACAACAATCGCGTTTGTAGTCATTAAAGGAATTTTGATGCAAGCTCGAGGCCGTTGGGGAAGACGAACCTCGTCTTACTTCCTTTAGTTTCCGCATGTACTCATTAACTACTTGTGGCGGCTGAAGGCAGTTAAGTTTTGCCGAAGGAAACCGACATGACGAACAATGCATTAACCGTGCCCACCAGGACCCGTCATCAGGCGGATTTGCTTACGGCGGACTTCTGGGAGGACATGGGGTTACCCCAACTGAAAACTTCCATAGCTGATTCGATCGATGACGTTGCTCTGCCCATGCATACTGCTGTTTTAGAAATCAGTGGCATGCCAAAGGAGCTCCGCCAGACCGTGGAATCTTCAATGGTGGTGTGTATTCCGAGCCCTTCGGAGCTTTCCGGCTCTAGCAAGGACCCGCTCACCGCACGGTGGTTTACGGCATGGCGTCGTGATCCATTTGTGCTTGGCCTTACTGAGTGCAGAGAGGTGATCACTGGAACTCCGCAGGAACTCGGCAAGCTTCGAGGAATGCTGGAATGTCTAGCTGATGAATACCGGTTTGAAGTTGAGCTAAGGATTGTAGATTAAGCATTCCCCCTTGGGGTTATAACAGACCAGCTTGTGGGGCCTCCCTAGAGGAAGAGGGAGGCCCCACAAGCTTTTATTTTATAGGTGAGCGGTAAGTGGGTGTGCTGGAGCGCTCTCACCCTGGAAATATCGAGACGGTATTTCCATTTAAGGCCTCTGAATTTTTAGAATGAGTGTTTGTATGGAGCGAGTGCTGCAGGGCTCTTAAACGCGATTCTGACAGGGCACTTTTTAGGCCTTTGGGTGAGATTTTTAGCCCAACCAAACGACAGTGCCCATGAAGCCTAAAAACCTGATCCGTGGGCATCTGTGACCGGTATGAAGCTCGAATAACCAAACCACACTGCCCACGGAGTCTGAAAAACAGTCCCGTGGGCAGCGTGGTTTGGTCTAGTCCTAGTGATCCCAAACTTTGTGGTCTTACTCGATCTAAGCCAGGGAACACCGCCATTTATCAAGCGAAGAGAGTGAAATTAGTTATTTCTCCATAAAAGGCTGCGTTTCATAGCGTTGGAGCAATTCGTATCCATCTTTACCGTGCACGACTGGAACACCTTGACCACCATTAGTGGTGATGGTGGACAGTGAGGCCGTCGTGCCGTGGGAAAGCACATGCTCGCTGGGGGAGAGCTCTCGGATGGCGACACCCGCGATGCGATTGGGATGTTCTTCGACAGCTTCGCCGTAAATCAGAGGATCATGCTGACCGTCATCGCCAACCAAGATCCACTTCATATCGGGGTATTCAATGAAGAGGTTGCGCAGCTGCACCTTTTTGTGTTCTTGGCCGGAACGGAATAATCCAGTGGGGGTTGGGCCCCAATCTGTCAGCAGCATTGGTCCATCTGGAAGTTGGTGCTTGTAGAGAAAGCTTTGGAGTGTTTCAAAGGTATTCCACGCACCGGTAGAAAGGTAGAAAACAGGTGCGTTGGGGTGGTCTTTAAGGAGTGCTTCGTAGAACTTGTTCATTCCAGGAACTGGTTTGCGGGAGTTGGTGTGGCGGACCCAGGAATTCCATGCGGCGAGCACTGCGCGGGGAAGCCATGTCACCATGATGGTGTCATCGATATCTGAGATGAGCCCTACTCGTGCGGAGTTCTCTACGATCAGTACTCTGGCTTCGGCTAATTCGGAGCCTTCTGCCAGGATATGGATGGTATGCCACCCTGGTGTGAGGTTGTGGTCTTCAACGAGGAGATCAACATAGCCGTTGTGATTGGTAGTAGAGTTCACAACTTTTTCGCCGACAGTAACGGTGACAGGCAGATTTGCCACTTGGATGGTGAAGAACTGACGCCAACCCCGCTGTGCTTGTTGGGTGATCGACTGGGAGGAGTCGTCGACAAGCAATTTTTCGGGGTTGGACATTACTACGCGTGCGAGGACACGCACCCTGCGTCCAGAGCCATAACCGGAGAAGCCGGTGACTTCAGGTATCCAACCCTTCTTTTTTGACCATTTAAGGGTTGTCACGTTGGCGCGGTCTTCGATGTTGCGCACGATGTCTGCAAATGCCATGGTCTACAGACTAGACATACTGCGGAGGACGTGCCGAACTACTGATCCTCAAGGGGTTTATTATCTGGAACCTGGAAGGAACCATCACCGAAAGGATCATCCCAGCAATCAGCAAGATCCGCGATGGAATTGATAACGTGGGTTGGGCGGAATGGATAGCGACGGATTTCGGCATCATTGGAAATGCCACTGCGAACCAAAATGGTGCGTAGGCCAGCTTCTAAACCGGATTTAACGTCGGTGTCCATGCGGTCACCGATCATCACGGTGTGTTCAGAATGTGCACCGATGGTGTTTAATGCACTGCGCATCATGACCGGGTTTGGCTTTCCGATGTAATAAGGCTCAGCTCCAGTTGCAGCCGTAATAAGCGCTGCTACAGAACCTGTCGCTGGCAAAATGCCAGTCGGTGACGGACCTGTGACATCAGGATTGGTACAAATGAAACGAGCTCCACCCAGGATTAAATTAATCGCAGTGGTGATTGCTTCGAAAGAATATGTGCGAGTTTCGCCTAAGACTACAAACTCTGGATTGGAATCAGTCAAAATCCACCCAGCAGTATGCAGCGCAGTGGTCAATCCAGATTCACCGACTACATACGCGGTACCTTCCTTGACCTGAGATTTAAGGAAGTGGGCGGTGGCCGTGGCCGATGTCCAGATCCGCTCTGGTGGGATATCCAGGCCGGAAGTTTTGAGCCGTGCGGAAAGATCTCGCGGAGTGTAAATGGAGTTATTGGTCAAAACCATAAACTCAACATTGTTATTGGTGAGAGACTGAAGAAAACGATCTGCACCAGGAATCATGTCGCCCTCTTTGATGAGGACGCCATCCATGTCGGTCAGATAGGAAATTTTTACTGTCATAACACCATTGTCCCTGTTTTTGGCGAATTTTTCCCAGCAAATGCCAGCAAGTCCCAGAAAACGCTAGCAATTACCAGTAATCAGGGCGAGGCTTTCCCTAACAGAAGAAGTTAGGCAGCTTTGTTGGTGTTGATAAAATCAATGAGATCTTGCACAGTGGTGAAGTCCTTGGCATCAGAATCTTCAATGCGCACACCAAAAGTATCTTCTACATTAACGATCAATTCGATGTAGTTAAGTGAGCTAATCGCTAGGTCATCGGAAAAACGAGATTCTGGGGTGACACCGTCTGTGGAGATACCGCCCACATCCTGCAAAATTTTGGCAAGGGTTGTAAAAGTATTGGGAGTTTCAGTGGTGTTCAGTTCGTTTAAATCCATTATCCCAAACTACCTCAAAGCGCTTGTAGTCTAAGACTTATGGATAAGGATCGTGGTCGGTTTCGTCAGAGTGCGCGCAAAGCGCGGTTGAAAGCGACCCCGAATGGTCGCAGGCGGTTGTGGTTGGAACGTGGCGAGGCTTTTAGTAAGAACCGCACCCCCGGTTTGGCTCATGTTGATCGGCACACCATCGTTGAGTCCGATGGCATCAAAATTCACACGTTTATGGTGGGCCCGGCAGAGAATGCAGCTGCCACAGTCGTGTTCATCCACGGTTTTACCTTGGCAGCAGATGTTTATTATATGCAGGTAGATTATTTGCGGGCCTGCTATCCGCAGGTGAGAAGCGTGCTTATCGACGCCCGGGGCCACGGCGCCACCGGCAAGGTGAGCCCCGAGCTCTGCACCATCGAAGGAACCGCAAACGATGTGGTCGCCGCAATTAGGGAACACGCGCCAACCGGGCCACTCATTTTGGTGGGGCATTCACTTGGCGGACTCACTGCTTTAAACCTGGTGAAACGCGCCGATAGTGAACTCCGCGAAAGAATCGTCGGCATGGTCCTTGTAGCTACCTCGATTGAATCGCTGTCTACGCAAGGTATCCCACAAGTGTTGGCATCTCCATTGGCAGATAACGTGAAAAATGTTGTGGAAGCTGCACCCAATGATGCTCAGAAATTCCGCCAGTATTCCACCAAATTTCTCGCGCCCACTTTAGCCACGGCTGTGTTTCAGCGAGACACCAATGATGAAGTGATTGATTTCCACGCAGCCATGATTCATGAAACACCCCTTGATACCTTTGTGGGCTTTTTTGATGATCTCCAAGAACACGATGAACTTGATGCAGCACCTGCCCTTAAAGGATTGGATGGCTATGTACTAGCGGGTGAATTAGATGATGTCACTCCGATTAGTCAGGCTGATCGTATCTGTGAGGTGTGGTCTGGTGCACGCCTGCAAATAGCGGAAGGCGCAGGGCATATGTTGCCTTTGGAAGCTCCGGGAATTTTAAACAATGCGATCTCAAATATTCTTGACGCACTGTCTGAAAGAGAAAACCAGACACAGCAACCAGTATCTATGTGAAAATCTTAGAGTTTGGTCACCTGGTCTGGCTCGGGGTTTATAAAACCAAACCAGGAGACCACGAACCTACGGTTTTTATAGGTTCGTGGTCGCTCTGTCTGCTCTGCTGAATGAGAATCCGTTATTGAAACATCTTTTGCCAGAAACCAAAAGGCTCATTGGGGTGTTTGGTGAATACTTTTAATCCGGATGCTCGAGAAGTACCGGTGATGATCACACGCGGTGCACCAGGAATTGGGTTGGATGTTTGTACTTTGAAATCAGACCAGTTTTTGGATGTCATCTGGACTTCCACATGAACACCAGGTGGGACCACTAGGGTCATGGAAGCCATCGTCATGGTGACATCAAAAGTAATTACAGGAGCTGCAGCAGTTGCATGACGAATATCTAGAAAAAGATCTGCACCGTTGAGCTTATAGGCAGAATAAGCGGGAACTAGCCACTCGCCAGATTTCTGAATGGATCCCATATTAGATGTTTCAGGTTCTGGTACCTGTCCAGGATGCGGTAAATGACCACCCATTGGTATTCCGCCCTGTGGGCTTGGCGGATATTGATTCGGCCGCGTTGGTGGTTGATGCAGTGGCGGCTGCTGTTGGTTTGGTGGATAGTGTCCTGGTTGCTGGGGTAGAAACTGTGGGCGCTGCTGCAGGGGTTGGTTATAAGGAGCCTGTTGAGGTTGCTGTGCCTGCTGGGGAAAAGCCTGCGGTGGAACTGGAGGGCCTCCAAGGAAGCGTGCGCGAATCCTCATTAACTCGCCTAGATTATCTGTAGACCACACAGTATCAACCACATTTTGGTAGGTATCTAGGTCGAGTCTTCCCTGGCCAACGAGCCGGGTGAGTTCTGATTGAAGATATTCGCGGTCAGAGTCACTGGGTTTATTTGAGGAAACATTCATGGTGCTACCCACTCTAGTCTTTGGCTTTAATGAAAGGGGAGAGGATCTGAGTTTATTAAGTGTGCGCTGACTGTACATAAAAATGGCAGAGGCTGAGTGCTAAATGGTGCACCCGATGTGCAGCAGTAATTGCGCATATGACACGGGGAACAAGTAAGTTCTAAACATGAGACATTTCACATATGGCTCTGAATTGAGAAATGTGTTGACGCTGTCTGCCCCCTTTAATAATTAATCCTTTAAGGAGATGTGCCATGTTTTCTTCCCGTTCGAAGGTACTCGCAAGCATCTTTACTGTTGGTGCGCTAGCTTTGGCCTCGTGCTCTAGTGATTCCAGCGATAGCTCTGCATCGACTGATTCTGCAGGTGGAGAGTCCTACCGTGTGGGCATTAATCAGCTTGTGCAGCACCCAGCACTTGATGCTGCTACTGCAGGATTCAAGGAAGCTTTTGAAGATGCCGGCGTTGATGTCACTTTCGATGAGCAAAATGCTAACGGTGAGCAGGGCACTGCACTGACTATTTCCCAGCAGTTTGCATCGGCAAATTTGGATCTAGTGTTGGCGGTTGCCACTCCAGCAGCTCAGGCTACTGCACAGAATATTACTGATATCCCGGTGCTGTTTACTGCTGTAACTGATGCCGTGTCAGCTGAGCTGGTGGATTCTAATGAAGCTCCGGGAAGCAATGTCACTGGAACATCAGATATTGCGCCAATCGAGCAGCAGCTAGAGCTTTTGCAGCAGTTGGTTCCAGAAGCTAAGTCCATCGGAATTGTCTACGCATCTGGTGAGGTTAACTCCCAGGTTCAGGTCGATGAAGTAACTAAGGCTGCAGAGCCACGCGGATTGTCTGTTAAGACGCAGACTGTCACCACTGTTAATGAGATTCAGCAGGCTGTGGAAGCACTCGGCGATGTCGATGTCATCTACGTCCCAACCGACAACATGGTGGTATCTGGTATTTCTTCCCTCGTGCAGGTTGCTGAGCAGAAGTCGATTCCAGTGATCGCAGCAGAATCCGGCACCGTTGAAGGTGGCGCATTGGCAACTCTCGGTATTGATTACACCGAGCTGGGCCGTCAGACTGGTGAAATGGCACTTCGTATCCTTCAGGATGGCGAAGACCCAGCAACCATGCCTGTAGAAACCGCAACTGAGTTCACTTACGTGATCAACGAGGATGCTGCGGAGCGTCAGGGCGTTGAAATCCCTCAAGACATTTTGGATAAGGCCGACCGCGTATGATTGGCGCTTTTGAATTCGGACTGCTGTACGGAGTTGTCGCATTAGGCGTCTTCTTGACGTTCCGTGTGCTCAATTTTCCAGACCTTACAGTGGACGGCAGTCTCACCACCGGTGCAGCTACTGCAGCAACAGCTTTGATATCTGGATGGCCTCCAATTTTGGCTACCGCAGCTGGGTTTTTCACTGGTTTTTTGGCTGGCATGATCACTGGCTTGCTCCATACCAAGGGCAAAATTGATGGCCTGCTTGCCGGTATTTTGACCATGATTGCCTTGTGGTCAGTGAACTTGCGCATCATGGGTGGTGCGAATGTGCCACTGTTGCGCACCGATAATCTCTTCACTCCGCTTCGCGACGCCGGCCTTCTTGGCACATGGGCAGGCCCGGCGATCCTCGCCGTTGCAGTTGGTGTGTTGGGACTAGTCGTGATTTGGTTCCTCAACACCGACATCGGATTGTCTTTGCGTTCCACCGGTGACAATGGGCCCATGGTGCAGTCCTTTGGCGTATCAACTGATTTCACCAAGATCTTAACGATCTCCCTTTCCAACGGTTTTGTTGGACTGGCCGGTGCACTCATTGCGCAATATCAGGGATTTGCAGATATTTCGATGGGCATTGGTCTGATCGTTATTGGTTTGGCTTCTGTTATTTTAGGCCAGGCAATTTTCGGTCAACGTCGCGTTTGGCTCGCAGTTTTAGCGGTTGTCGTTGGTGCGATTGCTTACAGGCTGATTATTTTCGCAGCGCTGCGCGTTGGACTTGATCCCAATGATATGAAGGCAATTTCAGCAATCTTGGTTGTTGTTGCCATGTTGCTTCCAAGGTGGCGTGCAAAGTTTTCTAAAGCACCCAAACCAAAGGCACAACCTGTTGGAGTGGAGGCTTAAAATGTTATCCATCAACGGAATTTCTAAGACATTTTTCCCAGGCACAGTCAATGAGCGTAGAGCTTTACAAGAGCTACAACTCGATATTGCTGAAGGTGATTTTGTCACCGTCATCGGTTCCAATGGAGCTGGCAAATCGACGTTGCTAAATGCTGTTTCAGGTCGATTGATTGTTGATTCCGGCACCATTTCCATTGACGGAAACAAGGTCAATAAGATGTCAGAGCACAAGCGTGCTCGCTACATCGGCCGTGTGTTCCAGGATCCGCTCGCTGGCACTGCACCGAACCTCACCATTGAGGAAAACCTTGCGATTGCTTTGCTGCGCGGAAAGCGCCGTGGCGTGGGAATGGCTCTAAGCACCAAACGTCGTGAGCTTTTCACCACTGAGCTCAAGCGTCTTGAACTAGGGCTGGAGAATCGTCTGACCGCTAAGGTTGGCTTATTATCTGGTGGCCAGCGACAGGCATTGTCATTGCTCATGGCTGGTTTTACGCAGCCTAAAATTATGTTGTTGGATGAGCACACTGCGGCACTGGATCCACAGCGCGCAGACCTGGTGACATCTTTGACACAGAAGATTGTATCGGATGGAAATCTAACCACCCTCATGGTTACGCACAACATGGAACAGGCAATTCGCCTGGGTAACCGCTTGATCATGATGCATGAAGGCAGAATTGTCTATGAAGCTGATCAAGCCACCAAGTCCAAATTGACCGTTCGTGATTTGCTGCAAGAATTTGCCAACATCAAGGGCGCGACATTGTCCGACAAGGCGTTCCTCGGCTAAAAGCCTGCTTTACGACGAATCCCCCTGCCAGACTAACGTCTGGCAGGGGGATTACCGCTTCTTAAAGGATTTATTCCTCAGGAGCGTCTAGATCTACTGAAACACTAGTTGGATCGTTGAGCTTGAACTTCTCTGCAGCCTGGGCAGCGACAGAAACGTCGATCTTGCCTTCGCGCACGAGAGAGTTCAGTACTGCAACAACAACGGACTCAGCATCGATGTTGAAGAAACGACGAGCAGCTGGGCGAGTATCGGAGAATCCGAAACCATCTGCACCGAGAACGGTGTAGTCGCCAGGAACCCATTCGCGGATCTGGTTTGGCAGATCGGTAGCGAAGTCAGATACTGCAACGTAGGGGCCAGAGGTCTGCTTCAGCTGAGTGGTAACAAAAGCCTCTGCGACATCAGCGCTTGGATTACGCAGCAGTGCCTTGTTGCGTGCAGCGCCATCACGAGCCAGGTTAACCCAAGAGGTTGCAGAGTAAACGTTTGCACGTACTCCGTAGTCAGACTCGAGGATCTGCTGTGCCTTAAGCGCCCACTGCATACCAACACCAGAAGCCAAGATATTAGCCTCATGGCCAGTTCCTTCGCCGCGGGAGTAAAGGTAGATGCCCTTGTGCAGGCCTTCTACGTCAAGTCCTTCTGGCTCAGCTGGCTGAGGAGTTGGCTCGTTGTAGATGGTGATGTAGTAGATAACATCCTCGCCCTTACCTGGGCCGTACATACGATCAATGCCGCGGTGTACCAGGTGCGCGATCTCATAAGAGAATGCAGGGTCGTAGGACTCAACACCGTGGTTGGTGGATGCCAAGATAGGGGAGTGACCATCCATGTGCTGGAGGCCTTCACCAGTCAAGGTGGTACGACCGGCAGTCGCGCCAAGGAGGAAGCCACGAGCCATCTGATCGGCTGCTGCCCAGACAGAGTCACCAGTGCGCTGGAATCCGAACATCGAGTAGAAGATGTAAAGCGGAATCATAGCCTTGCCATGGGTGGCATAGGAGGTACCTGCAGCCATAAACGATGCCATGGAGCCAGCCTCGTTGATACCTTCGTGCAGGATCTGTCCTTCTGGTGCCTCGCGGTAGGAGAGCATCAGGTCATGATCTACAGGAACGTAGTTCTGACCATGAGGGTTGTAGATCTTCAAAGTGGGGAACCAAGAGTCCAAACCGAAGGTACGTGCCTCATCAGGGATAATTGGGACGATACGATCGGCTAAGCCCTTATCGCGCATCAATTCCTTGAAAGTACGAACAGTTGCCATGGTGGTAGCAATCTGCTGCTTGCCGGAGCCCTTACGGACAGAGCGAAGCTTGTCCAGTGGTGGAACCTGAAGTGGTTCGTAGTTCTCGCGACGTTCTGGCAGGTAACCGCCCAACGCTGCGCGACGTTCCTTCATGTACTTGATTTCAGGAGCGTCTTCACCTGGGTGGTAGTAAGGAGGAAGGTAAGGATCCTTATCCAACTGCTCATCCGTGATTGGGATGCCCTGCTTGTCGCGGAATAGCTTCAGATCATCAAGCGTCAGCTTCTTCATCTGGTGGGTTGCGTTACGGCCTTCGAAGTTGTGTCCGAGTCCGTAGCCCTTGATGGTGTGAGCCAAAATGACAGTTGGGCGATCCTTGGTTTCCATCGCACGCTTGTAGGCAGCGAAAACCTTACGGTAATCGTGTCCACCGCGTGGAAGCTTCCAGATCTCCTCATCGGTCATGTCTTCAACGAGCTTGGCGGTGCGTGGGTCACGTCCGAAGAAGTGCTCACGAACATATGCGCCGTCGTTTGCCTTGAAGGTCTGGTAATCACCATCGGAGGTGGTGTTCATGATGTCGACAAGAGCGCCATCCTGATCCTTCTCTAGAAGTTCATCCCACTCGCGACCCCAAACAACCTTGATCACAGACCAACCTGCGCCACGGAAGAAGGACTCGAGTTCCTGAATGATCTTGGTGTTACCACGGACAGGTCCGTCAAGACGCTGCAAGTTGCAGTTAACCACGAAGGTCAAGTTATCCAGGTTGTTCAGTGCAGCCTGCTGAATAAGGCCACGTGATTCTGGCTCATCCATTTCGCCGTCGCCGAGGAATGCCCAGACATGCTGGTCAGAAGTATCCTTGATGCCACGGTTTTCGAGGTAGCGGTTGAAACGTGCCTGGTAAATGGCATCCATTGGGCCAAGACCCATGGAGACAGTTGGGAATTCCCAGAAGTCCTTCATGCCATGTGGATGTGGGTAAGACGGAATGCCGCCCTGCTCACGAGAAACTTCCTGACGGAAACCATCTAGATCATCCTCAGAGAGGCGACCTTCCATGAACGCACGTGCGTACATGCCTGGTGATGCGTGACCCTGGAAGAAGATCTGGTCACCGCCACCTGGGTGGTCCTTGCCACGGAAGAAGTGGTTAAATCCCACTTCATAAAGGGGGGCTGCACCTGCATAGGTGGAGATGTGTCCGCCGACGCCGATGCCTGGTCGTTGAGCACGGTGCACCATGATGGCTGCGTTCCAGCGGATCCAACGACGGTAACGCTTTTCCATTTCCTCATCGCCTGGGAAGTCAGGTTCCATTGAGGTGGGAATCGTATTGACGTAGTCGGTTGACGTCATTGGGGGAAGGGATACGCGCTTTGCAGATGCACGCTCAAGCAAACGCAGCATGAGGTAACGAGCACGTTCTGGAGAAGACTCTTGAAGTAGACCATCGAGGGAATCCATCCACTCATTGGTCTCCTCTGGATCAGAGTCGTTCAAATAAGATGCCACGCCATCGCGGATCATCGCGAAGTTGGAGTCATCCGAGGGCTTGCCACCAAGTTTTGCTTGATTGGCCATTTCCACACCTCCTGTTGGAATGTTTTATTTAATTTATGCATCCCGGTTTTCCGGTATCGACCTTGGCCGTGCCTAATTGTGGCACACCTAAGAGCACGAACAGTTAACGCATAAGTTATTCACAAGGATACGCAAAATTGCTCTTTTGTTTGTATGGGGTGATGCAAGTGAACCGAAGCACTCATCGTGATTTCATGTATTGATTGATTGAGGGGGTTCCTGGCAATTGTTGTGTACTTCGGCAATAACTTCTCTATGGAAACTAGCTGCATGTTCGTGGGCTCTTGCAAAGTTTTGCAAAGTTTTAATCCAAGACTCCAGGGCTGGTGTGATGTTTCTCTCACGTTTTGATGTGCGTGCATGAAACTACAGGTCTGATGTCCTTTTGTGCAGGTTTGCTAACCATGTAATCCCTATTTGGCGGAGGGGAGAGTGGAGGTGTTGATAATGCTCCTTTTTGCTGAAATTCCAATTTTGAGAGCATTGAATTCACCTTTTCGGGGGAGCTGAATAGCAACGTTGATTCAGGAAAATGGGGGAGGAAAAGGAAAAATTTCCCAGGAAAGGTGGTTCTTCGTATGGGTTGGACGGTAATGTGCATTGCGTATATATCAATAGCCCCACGGATGCATCTTCAAAACATGGGTCCGCTAATACAATGGGGCCAAAACGAGGAGGAATATTAAAGTGGCCGACGCTCCGGGCGCAATCAAGCAAGGTGCCCAGGATTATGCTCAACTACTCGGCATTCAATCGGGTCAGTCCGTTCAAGAAATTGGATGGGATGAAGATTCTGACGAGCTGATCAGCGAGTCCATCGAAGAGGTAATCGGTGAAGAACTGCTCGATGAAGAAACCGACGAGCTGTGCGATGTCGTGCTGCTCTGGTGGCGCGAGGATGACGGCGATCTCGTCGACGGACTTGTAGATTCCATTCGTTCCCTCGCGGAGAATGGTCGCGTCTGGGTATTAACTCCTGGGATTGGTAAAGATGGCGCACTTGCTCCAGGTGTCATCTCTGAATCAGCGCAATTGGCTGGACTTGTTCAGACTAAGGCGGAACGTCTCGGCGCTTGGCAGGGATCTTGCCTTGTTCAGCGCGGAAACAAGAAGCCTTAAAACGCTAATTTCCACGGCCTGAACAGCGATTTTAGGTCTGTGGAGATTGTGTGTTACTATTCTAATCGTTGCTTTCGAGGCCGCCAAGGTGGTTCTAGAAAAGCACGTGAGCGCCTTTAGCTCAGCTGGAAGAGCAGCTGGTTTACACCCAGCAGGTCGGCGGTTCGAGCCCGTCAGGGCGCACAGATATAAAAGCAGGCCATGAAGGTTTTAATTAACCTTCATGGCCTGCTTTTTCGTTTACGCCCACATTTTGCACACGATTGGGAGTATGGGCATAGAACAAGAGAAAACCAGCATCTGTTCCACCGCTGGGAAACAGATGCTGGTTGAAAGCTAAAAGCTCTTAAAAGCGTTCTTCATCTCGCTTAGAGATGTTTTCGTAGTGGTTTCGATGTTGATCACCGTACCGAGAACGTCGTTTGGATGCAGCCTGCGTGATAGTAGGTGCGGTTGGTGCTTCAATAACTACAGCTTCTTCTTCGACAGGCTCAGTGGTATCTAGCGCTGCCATTTGCTGGCGTTCTTCCTTATCTCGGCGACGCTCACGCATTTCAGCCCAAATGAAGTAACCCAATGCAAGTGGTCCCATGACGCCAAAAGCAATCCACTGGAAACCATAAGAGAGGTGGTTGCCACGGTCCATCTGCGGAATTGGCATGGCATTGAGCACGCCAGGTTCACCTTCAGCGACTTGAACATAGTCGGTGCCGAGATCAAGACCGGTGGTGTCACTGATTTGTTCTGTGTGGATGCCATAAACCTGGGTATAGCCACTGTCCTCCATCGGAGCGGAACCTGGCACGCCTTCGTTCTTTCGAGCGAAACCGATGATCGTCACTGGAGTGGAAGGGGCAGCTGCAATCTCTGGGACGATAGTGCCCTCAGAAGAGACGTAACCGCGATTCACAAGTACGATGCGCCCGTTGTCCAATTCAAACGGAGTTAAGGATTGAAATGCTGGGCCGGAATCAACGGGGCGCAGGCGCAGGAGCACTTCACTATCTGGCAGATAATGTCCGGTGAGGGACACACGGAAGAACTCTTGCGTTGAAGGGATCTGGCCGGAGGCGTCGAAAAGCTCTGTATAAGGAACGACGTCGCGCTCGAAGGACTCGACGATCTGCTCGTTGCGTGCGACGATATCGTCATCTTTGTGGAGCTGCCAGGGCGCGAGCATAGAAATCGCGGCATAGGAGAAAGAGACAATGAGCAAGGCGGAAATAATCCAACCAGGCGAGAGAAATGTTTTCCAACCTTTGGTTTTAGTGTGTGCACGCGAATTTCCGGAATAGCGGGTGTTCACGTCATGCCTGTCGTGCCCGGAAGGGCTATTTACCTTGCTGTTCACACTTGTCTACCTTAGGACTTTTTAGCCCAAAGACCTAAGTATTAGAGCCAATGTGATCCTTCACCCATTCCAACAGGCCGGGCAGAGCAGCTTCAATGTTTTCTCGGGTTAATGCGAAATCTTTGGAGGTGCCGTAATAAGGATCGGCAACATCAGCGGTGGGATCGGAGTTGGAGTCAAAGGAGCGCAGGAGACGAATCTTGTCATTGGGCACACCGGTAGCTGCAAGTTCTCTAGCGTGACCGGAATCAAGCGCGACGAAAAGATCTGCGCGTAAATGTTCTGGTCCAAGCTGTGCTGCGCGGTGGGTATCACCGTTATAGCCAGTGGATTTGAGCTCTGCCAATGCTCGTTTATCTGCAGATTGACCCACATGCCAATTACCCATGCCACAGGAGGAGAACGTGACGTTTTCGCTCAGACCAGCCTCAGAAGCTTTAGTTTGCGCGATTACTTCTGCCATGGGGGAGCGGCAGATATTGCCGGTGCATACAAAAACGATTTCTAAAGGTAACGATGTATTAGGCCCAGTCATGGATGATCCTTTCTAGCTCTTCTGCAGTACTAGCTGTAAAACGGGCAGCGCTCCATTCGGTCGCATTTCCGTAACCCCAAGTTACGCCAACGCAGTCGATGCCGAACTCTGCGGAACCTTCAATATCGTGGGATCGATCACCGATCATCAAGATGTCTGCAGGTTCTTCCAGCCCGACGCTTTCGAGGACATGTTTAATCACTGCTGATTTGCTGCGCCTGGTGCCGTTATCGGTGGCTGCGCCCATAAAATCAAAGAGATCAAACATATCGAATTTTCTTAAGACTTTTTCTGCAAAGAATTCACCTTTGGAGGTTGCGGTGCAGAGTCGGAAACCGTCCTTTTTGAGACGAATGAGCAGATCTCTCATGCCGGGGAATTCTTCTGATAAATCCCAGCCCACCAATCCATAATGGTCGAGGTATGTTTTTAGCGCGTCCTGAGCCTGTTCAGCGGTCATTCCTAAGTCTTGGAGAGTCCATTCCATTGGAGGGCCTGGAACTTGGGAAATGCGGTCTTCAGAGGGAATCTCCCATTCTTTTTCCTGCAGAGTGTGCAGGAAAGATGTGCGGATTCCTGGAAAAGAATCCACGAGCGTTCCATCGAGATCAAAAAGCAAGGTTTTCTTTGAAGGTGTTGTCATACCTTTAACTGTGCCAGAATTTTTCAGAGCTTGGCTAGACTTATAAGGAATTGACAAGCGGTAACAACCAGGGGAGTTAATGCGTGATTGAAGTAACCGTTGGCGAAATTCGTCGCATCATGGATGAAGCCTATCCACCGGCATTGGCTGAAAGCTGGGACAAAGTGGGCTTGATCTGTGGCGATCCTGCTGCGTCTGTACGGAAAGTCGGATTGGCTCTGGACTGTACTCAAGAAGTCGCAGAAAAGGCCGTTGCACTGGGACTAGATATGCTGATTATTCATCACCCATTATTGCTTCGTGGTGTCACCTCAGTGGCTGCTGATGAACCTAAAGGCAAGGTTATTCATACTTTGATCCGTGGTGGTGTGGCACTATTTTCTGCGCATACTAATGCAGATTCGGCACGTCCAGGTGTCAACGATAAACTCGCGGAACTCGTCGGCATTAAAGCTGGGCGCCCCATTGCGCCCAGGCTTTTAGGGGGCATGGATAAATGGGGCGTCCACGTTTTACCTAAGGATGCAGCGCCTTTAAAAAAGATGCTTTTCGACGCTGGTGCCGGCGCAATCGGGGACTACCGGGAATGCTCCTTTGAGTTTGAAGGCACTGGACAGTTTCGTCCAGTAGAAGGCGCGAATCCGACGGAAGGGGACGTCGATAAGCTCTTTAAAGCCCCTGAGCTGCGCATCGAGTTTGTTGCACCACGCAACCTGCGCGCCCGTCTCACGTCGGTGCTTCGGGAAGCGCATCCCTATGAAGAACCAGCCTTTGACATTGTGGAAATGCACAGTGCGGAGAGTTTAGAAAACGCTACCGGTTTGGGCCGGATCGGTGAACTTCCCGAGCCCATGCGTCTGGCTGACCTTGTGCAGCAAGTAGCCAACAACCTGCCAGAGACCGCATGGGGCATTCGTGCCACCGGCGATCCAGACCAGATGGTTTCGCGCGTTGCCGTTTCATCAGGGTCGGGTGACAGTTTCTTAAGTGATGTGATTAAGCTCGGTGTGGACGTTTATGTCACCTCTGATCTACGCCACCATCCAGTTGATGAATATTTGCGTGATGGTGGCCCTGCAGTAATCGATACTGCGCACTGGGCCAGCGAATTTCCATGGACTGCTCAAGCCCAGGAAATTTTGCAGGAAAAGGCCCCACAGATCGAGGTTGATGTGATTTCGATCCGCACTGATCCATGGACAATGTCAGCGCATGCGCAACCGTCCATGGACCGTGTGAACTAAATTTTTGAGAACTAAAAAAGGAGACTTCCGATGAAGCTTAACCCCGCACTGCACAAAAACTTGCTCGAGCTGGCAAATACCTTCCGCGCCACCACTGCAGTCTCTGCGCCGAAAACCTCCCCAGAACAGGCAGCTGCAGATGCAGCTGTGGCAGAGCTTTCGCGAAACCGCGATGCAGCGTCAGCTGCACAAATGGCTGTCGATGACATGGAAAATGAAATCCTGCGCATTCAGTCAGATGAGCGCAAGCTTCGTCGCAGGAAGAAAGACGGACAGGATGCACTTGGTGCAGAAACCGATGAAAACCGCCGTCGAGATCTCAACCATGATGTCTACACCGCCAAATCCCGTATTGCTGACCTTATGAGCGAACTGCAGGAAGCACACAACGAGATCCACGCTCTGCGTAACAACCGGGATCTTGCACAGTCACGCGTCAAAGACACCGAACGCAAAGTCGCTGAAGCGCGCGCTGCTGTGGAAGAAGCAAACAACGCTGCTCCTGCCACAGAAGATCCAGCCACCGTGATCGCACGCCTGGAAGAAAAACTACCAGCAGAAGCTCTTGCTGAATTCTACGAACAGCGCCTAGAAAACGGTGTTGGCGCAGCACAATTCAACGGACGTTCCTGCAGCGGATGTGCCATGGTTCTTCCTGCCTCCGGCATCTCCGACATCCGCAACACCCCTAAAGATGAGGTCCCACAGTGCCCTGAGTGCGGCTCTTACCTCATCACAGACATCTCCTAGAAGGATTTTTCTCCAGTGAAATTAGTGATTGAGGCCGACGGCGGCTCCCGCGGCAACCCAGGTATCGCTGGTTCTGGCACCGTGGTTTACTCAGACAATAAAGCAGAAGTCCTCCGGGAAATTGCTTATGTGGTGGGAACCAAAGCCACCAACAACGTCGCAGAATACCGCGGACTGCTGGAAGGCCTCAAAGCTGCCCGAGAACTTCGCGCCACCTCCGTGGATGTCTTCATGGATTCCAAACTTGTGGTGGAACAAATGTCAGGCAGGTGGAAAATTAAACACCCTGACATGAAGGTTCTTGCGCTGGAAGCACGAGATCTTGCCTCTGCCATCGGTGCGGTCACCTATACCTGGATTCCCCGAGAGAAAAACAAACGCGCTGATGCGCTTTCTAATGTGGCAATGGATGCTGCAGCTGCTGGAAAGCCTGAAGGTATTGTTGCTAGCTCTGTCGCTTCTCTGGATACTCCTTCTCCCGCCGCTTCTTCAGCAGGACAAGAGAGCCTCAACTGCTCTGCAACCAAACCTACCAATTGGAACGGTGCTACCACAGATCCAACTAGGTTCCTGCTGCTTCGACATGGACAAACTGCCATGTCTGCTGCACGCCAATACTCAGGTCGCTCTAATCCACAGTTATCTGAGCTTGGTGAAAAACAGGCCGCAGCGGCAGCCCACCGACTGGCACAAACTGGTGGCATTGATGCCATTGTTGCCTCTCCTCTTGCCCGCACCATGCAAACCGCTGAAGCAGCTGCGCAAGCTTTAGGTCTGCAGGTACGTGTAATTGATGATCTCATCGAAACAGATTTTGGCCTGTGGGATGGCAAGTCCTTTGCCCAAGCTCATGAGCAAGATCCAGAACTACATACCAAATGGCTCACTGATACTTCTGTGGCTCCTCCAGGAGGAGAGTCCTTGCAAGCAGTAAGTCGCCGAGTGAAAAAGGCGCGAGAAAGCCTACAACGGGAGTACGGCGCAGCTAATGTCCTCGTAGTCAGCCATGTCACGCCCATCAAGGCAATTCTGCGCCAGGCTTTGGACTCTAGTCCATCATTTTTCCAAAAAGCTCACCTGGATTTGGCATCACTATCCATTGCTGAATTCTATGCAGATGGGCCAACCTGCATGAGATTGTTCAATGACACCTCGCACTTGGAACAATCTTCAAGCACCAGGATCTATTAGCAATTCTTTTCTTTCGACCCCGCAGGAGTTTTAAGTTTTCAGGCTTCGCGGGTGTAATGTAAAGCGTTGCGAATGAGTCGATCGGGTGATTGCGTTCGATGGACTAATAGGGTATTCCCTGTTAAGCATCGGCCGAGGAAAGTCCGGACTCCACAGAGCACGGTGGTTGTTAACGACAACCCGGAGCAATCCGCGGGAAAGTGCAACAGAGAGTAAACCGCCATCAGCTTTTGTTGATGGTAAGGGTGAAAGGGTGCGGTAAGAGCGCACCGGCAGATCAGGTGACTGGTTTGGCCAGGTAAACCCCACCGGGAGCAAGGCATGAGGATGTATCCAATGGTATGTCTGTGCAGGTGTTTAAGGCTGCTCGCCGAGCCTGCAGGTAGCTGCTAGAGGCAGTCAGCAATGGCTGCGACGAGATGGATGATCGCCACTGATTTCCGTTATGGAAATTGGTACAGAATCCGGCTTATAGATGGGCTCATTCGCCCTTTGTGAATTTTGACGGGCATTGCTTCAATATCTGATGCTGATTTTTATCGGATTAGGCGATGCGGAGAACTAAACCACAGTGTCCACAGTTCAGATTTTAGCTTGCCATGGGCCACTCTGGTTTGGTTATCCGAGTTCGAACCAAACACAGCTGCCCACGAAGCCTAAAAACTTTAGCCGTGGGCATTCTCGTGTGGTGTAGTGGAAAATTCCCAGCGTCCTGCTGAAAAACTGCCCTCACTAAAATCGCGATCAAGTGACTAAAAGAGTGGGATCACATACACGTCCACATAGTGCTCAACCCGGGAGCCGACAGGATCAGTGTACTTACAGTATCTGGGCGTTAAGCTTTTTTGGGCTTAGGGTCCATCAACCATGCGATCAGGCAACCAAAGACAATGCCCCAGAACGGAGCAGTGATTCCCAATAAGGTCAGCTCAGAAACCGTGACCAGGAAACATACCAGTGCACCGGTAGAAAAGGGGCCTTTAAACCCTGCTAAGAAGGCATTTTTTAGCGGGGTGAGCATCGCGATTCCTGCTAGGGCGGAGACAAACGAGACAGGCATAGCCAGCATGAATCCGACAAAAGCCGGGGAGAATAATCCCACCGTGATAGCTCCCAAAGCGGTGACCATGGCAGCAGCATAGTGACGCTGGGACTTGCCACTGGCTACGATCAACGCATTGGTCGGCCCTGTCAGGCAGGTGGTGATATTGCCGATCAACGCCATCGGAATTGAGACTAGACCACTGGCTGCTGCAGCAAGGTTAACACCCGGCCTATGTCCTGCGGCCTGTAACACCGCAATGCCCTGGCCGTTTTGCACGATGACCACGGTGATTGTCAGCGGGATCACCAACTCCAGCATTGCCCCCATCGAGAATTCTGGAGCAGTTAAAATTGGGGTTGCGATCACCCCATCATCGAGGATTCCAGAGTTAACCTGACCTGCAAGGATTGCCACCAATGTGCCAGCGACCGCAGCGATCGCTACCGGCGGAGCTACTGCAGCTACCTTTGGCGCAATACTGAGGCCGACAAAGACCACGATCATGGAGATCGTGATGAGTGGATCATCAGTAGCTGCGGTAATAAGATCCAAGCCAAAGCGCAGGAAGATACCAGCAACCATAGCCATGACGATCGTTGCTGGTAATACCGCCATGATTCGGCCGATCACTCCTGTCCATCCCAATAAGAAGACGAGGACAGCTGTTGCCAGATAGGCCCCAATAACTTCACCGAAGGACAAGTGTGTCAGCGCATCTCCGGCGATAACGGTGCCGGGAATAGTCCAGAAGTAGGCCTGTGGACTGCGGTAGAGATAGGTCAGTAGCAAGGTAAGCAGGCCGTTACCGAGGAAAGCGCCGAAGATCCAGGAAGAGGTTTGATCCGGGCTTAAGTTTCCAGCCGCGGCGGCAGCCAATATCACGGCGATGGGGCCAGAGGCTGAGAAGATCAGCGCAACCAGGCCGTTACCGATCTCCTGCGGGCCAATATCGTGGATGATTTCACGGAAGGTGGGACGCGGTAGATGTGGACGTTCAATCGCCAGTAGCGGACTAACACCCATAACAGGCTCCTAACGAAGATGGGTCAAACAGAAAGATAAACACTAAAGAGGACAACACTGGATTAATGCGCAGGGAGGAGATCTTTGAAGCCTGAGTACTTAATCGAGGATATGGCACCCCAGCCAAGAACAGGCTGGGGTGCCAGGGGTATACGGTCAAGATAAAGAGTTATTAGGCCTGATCGCGGGGCATGATGTGAATACGGTCAATGTTGACATGAGCCGGCTGAGAAGAAACCCAGCGAATGGCTTCGGCGATATCTGCTGCTGAGAGGTTGAGCTTGTCGGCATATATCTGTGCTGCCTTGTCTTGGTTACCGTCGAAACGCACGAGGGAGAAGTCGGTCTCCACGCGGCCTGGATCGATTTGGGTAACTCGGATCGGGTCACCGACATGTTCTAGGCGCAGTACGCGGGTGAGTGCTCCTTCGCCAAACTTTGCTGCGTTATAACCCGCACCACCGGCATAGGCAGTAAATGAAGCCATAGAGCCAATGTTGATGACGTGGCCTTTCGAAGCGATGAGCTTGTCGAGTAATGCCTTGGTCATGCGCAGCGTACCCAGCACGTTGGTTTCGTACATCCACTGCCAGTCCTTCAGGTCAGCATCGCGGATAGAGTCCATTCCCTTTGCGCCACCAGCGTTGTTGACCAGTAAGTCAACTCGTTCGAGTTGGGAAGCGAGGTTGTCTACAGACTCCTGAGAGGTGACGTCTAGCTCGATGGCGGTGCCACCAATTTCTTCGGCAACGGCCTTGATTTTGTCGGTGCGACGTGCAGCGACGATAACATGCCAGCCTTCCTGCGCCAGTGCCTGTGCAGTAGCCTTACCTATTCCAGAGGAGGCACCAGTAACTACTGCAATTTTTTTGTCGCTTGAAATACTCATGCAGTCTATTGTGACCTGGGGCATAATCTATCGCACGTCCCCACCCCCGTTGTTAAGTGAGCTCTAAGGGTGAAAGGGGAGACCTTGTTATGTCTTGGCTGGTTACCCCTCAATCCAGGATGTTCGCATGGCGTACGAAAGTACCCCCACCGAACGGTGACTGGATTTACCTAGGCGACACAAGTGATAGAGATGGGACTGCTGGCATCTGTGCAAACGTTTTCTGAGTCTGACACTTAAATCGCACTGAGAGGTTTGGCTGACAAGCGCTTCTCGCAAAGTTGAGTTCATTTCATGCTGCATAGATTTTTAGGCTGTGGAAGAATAGGAGTGCATGAAGCTCTATGCAGCAGTCCTTGACTTTGATCCAGTGGCGCAAGAATTTGGAGTGAAGCGCGGATTCGATCCGCAGATGCATGAAGAAGCTGCACAAAGCGTAGATCGTTTCTCTGAAATAAGAGAAGATTTATTGCATATGCCGTTTGTCACCATCGATCCGGTGGGGTCGCGTGACTTGGATCAAGCAGTTCTCATCGAGAAAATAGACTCCGGTTTTCGGGTGCATTATGCCATCGCAGATGTCGCTGCATTTGTGGAGCCAGGCAGTGCCTTAGAAAAGGAATCGCTGCAGCGCGGACAGACCATTTATCTGCCAGATTCTCCTGCACGATTGCACCCAGAAGAACTCTCAGAAGACGCCGCGAGTCTTTTGGAGGGACAAATCCGTCCTGCTGTTGTGTGGTCTATTGATTTAGATGAACGCGGAGAGGTCACAGCTGCGTATGTGCGACGCGGATTAGTGAAATCTTGTGCGCGTTTGGATTATGAACAGGCTCAAGAAGATGCGGAAAATGATCGGCTGCATCCGTCGATAAGCTTATTACCCAAGGTGGGGCGTCTGCGTCAGGAAAGCGCATTGCGGCGTCAAGCCGTCAATCTTTCACTTCCCAGCCAGCGTGTGGTGAAAGTTCCCAATGATGATGCTGGTGAGCATTATGAAATTGTTATTGAACCACGGCCTCCAATTATGGATTATAATTCCGAAATTTCTCTGCTCACAGGCATGGTCGCTGGTGAAATGATGGTGAAAGCAGGCCATGGTTTATTGCGTACACTTGCGCCGGCGACTGCTGAATCTGAAGCTTCATTTAGATCGGAAGCTCAAGCCTTAGGATTTGAGATTGCACCCGAGCAACCGATCGGCGAATTTTTGCAAAGTGTTGATCCAAACACTCCCAAAGGCATGGCGATTCAGCGTGAAGCTCAAAAACTTTTGCGAGGCTCTGGATACGCAAGCGTACAAAATGGAGACTCTGAAGTGCACTCTGGCGTGGGCGGATATTATGCGCACGTTACTGCTCCGCTGCGACGTCTCATTGATCGCTTTGCCACTGAACACTGCCTAGCCATTGCTGCGGGAACCGATGTTCCAGAGTGGGTCACTCGAGTGGAAGAACAAGTTCTTGGAACCATGAAGTTCTCTTCGATTTTGGCTAGCCAGGTAGATAACGCCTGTTTGGATCTCACAGAAGCAACAGTGCTGAAGTATTGGGAAGGCCAAAACTTCAACGCAGTTATCGTTTCCAGCGATGCAGAAAAGAATTCTTCCCGACTGTTTGTCTATAAACCACCTGTTTTAGCGAAATGCCTTGGAGCTCCTGAACAAGGAACCAACCAAGAAGTCACGTTAGTTACGGCAGATATTAAAAAGCGGGAAGTGCTCTTTACCTGGCCAGCAGATTAAGCAGGTTCGGCTGGTGTTCCATGACCGAGTGGGATCACAAGCAACCCATCATCGCTTAAATCAGCTGCAAAATTGTGGGCGTGCTTCGCTTCGACCAAGGCAATGACGCCACACGCTGAACTAGAACGCGCAGCTAATGCCCCTCTTTCAAGACACAGTTGAGAAAGCGCTACATCTGTGGGCGATAAATCCAAAGTAGCGGCCAACGCCTCCTGAGACTCTGTCAATAGTGAGGCAAATTCAGCCAAGCGACGTGACCGCAATGCACTGGCTGTTAACTGCGCGCGACGGGTTTCCTCTTCCCAAAGAGTTAGCAGCTGTTGTGCTTGCTCAACCTCAGGTAAATCGTTTCTACCAGTGACTTCAATAACTGCTTGCAACCACTC
Source organism: Corynebacterium crudilactis (assembly GCF_001643015.1). NCBI lineage: Bacteria > Bacillati > Actinomycetota > Actinomycetes > Mycobacteriales > Corynebacteriaceae > Corynebacterium > Corynebacterium crudilactis. The sequence continues at coordinate 2,111,466 of NZ_CP015622.1, read as the reverse complement.
AATCACTCGAGTTGGTGCTTCGGGGAGCAAACGGAGGGACTCCACGCTAAATGCTCGCGAGGCTTCATCGAGGAAGCAGTGCCTGGCGTAGATGTCTTGACACCTACGCGGATCAGAATCAGTATCGGCTGCCACCACAAACGCAGCTAACCCCGCTGAACGGCTCACCGGATGGGGAGCGTGAGTAACGGAACCGTCTGCGTAATCAATCACAGAAATCTGGCCAGGTTCACCACGCAATGCCACGGTGTGCCGTGCGCGCAACACTGAATTTTCACTAAACATGAAGGCTGATTGCGAACAAATCTCTGCGATACGTGCCTTGATTGGTGCTTCCTCAGGGCTTTCTTGATACAAAGCCAAGGCCAGCGCTACATCTGTTGCGGAGTTTTCTCCCAAGCCAACACCAGCAGGAATGGTACTAATTACCGTGATGTCGAGGCCTTTTGTATCCCGAGACAGCATTTGCTTATGGATCATTGTCCACGCGATTCCACCTAGCCGAGCAGCGATTCCACCTTCCGGCTGCGGTGAGATCGTAGGACGGCCCAGATCATCGTGGGATTTCACATGCGTGTGTGCGCGAGCTGCCACGTCTGCAGTCTTAATAGAATGCTTTTCGACGTTTCCTTCCGCATCAATGACCTGCGCATTAATTATTTCTTCACGGTTTTTACTCACCGTGACGGCTGTGCGCCAGTTCGCATTCGAGCTCAGTACTACGCCACCGAAATAATCAGAGTGTTCACCAATAAGCGTCCATGTTGCAGGTGCGGTTGCGGCGCCTTTGGGATTGGTGCCGAAATTGGTGCGGTGAAAAGCTACGCATGCTTCAAGAAGATCAGTAGGGGATGAACCAACTAGTAGGCCGTTTGCTCCGGTAAGAGTTGGTTGCCAAATCGGCATGTGAGAAAAATCCTCCCCCAAATAGAAATCATCAACTGTATAACAGAACTACTCTAGCCGTAGTAGATGCTTTTTGAGGCCTATAGTGGGGTGCCACACATTGAAACGAATTTCTTAAGTGATTGGAGTTGAGTACACATGGCTGTTGAAGAATCGAAGTGGTTCTACGATTTGTCCACCGGTGAAGTTTCCCAAGGCAAAGCCTCAGGTTTCGAAAATCGTATGGGGCCCTATGACTCGGAAGCCGCAGCACGTAAAGCGATTGAAATCGCAGCGGCGCGTACTGAAGCCGCAGATAATTGGGATGAAGAGGAAGACTAAAACATTAGGTCGCGCACTTTTCACTTAAGGTGCGCAACCTTTGTTTAGCTATTTAATTATGCGCGTTTGTTTTTCTGCGCACGCTTGGCTGTGATTTCAGCAAGTTTTTCATATGCCTTTTCTACGCTCTTGAAGGCATCTGAGTATCCGGTGAGGTACTCCCGGGACAAGGTTTGTTCATGTTGATAGAGGACTCCATAAGCAAAGGTATCTCGGTTTTGTCGGCGAGCTGCTTGTGAGCGACGTAGCAATTCATCACGGGATGTAATGGCATCTTGGTAATCGCCGAGAACTGATTGCAAAGAGCTGCAGGCTTTGTAGAGTTTTTTGGTGTCTACGCTGGTTGCTTTCCCGACTGCTTCGGCACTGTAGCGAAGCTTTTTTGCGGCTTTGCGTACATTATGGAAGTTTTCTTCTCGTTCCAACATTGGGATAGCTAAATCATCCCACTGCGAGCGTGCTTTCTTTTCCAGTTTGACTAATTTGACGTGGGCTTTATCTAGATGTTCCAGAAGAACAAGGGTCGCATCTACTTTCTTTACTTCTTGTGGAGCTTCCTCTAGTGCGCTGGTACCAGGGGAGTATTCTTCATCGAGCGCCTCCAGATCAGGGGCGTCTGCTTCTACGCTTTGGGGATCAATCTCAGAAACTGTTTCTTCTGGTTCTGGGATCTCAACGACCAACGGTGGGTCTACCAGTAGTTTTTCTAACGATTGGAGCAGATCAGTGTAGCGATCATTATCGAGTGCACGAACTACACGCTCATGCTCCCGTTGGTATTCGGCTCCCAGATCTTGGAGTAATTCTTGTTTGGTTTCGTCTTCGATGGAATCGCCAACCTCAGTGTCAATGAGGTTGCTGAGACGTTCTTCTACTACTTCGGCATCGCGAGCGCGTCCTAGAATATTGGCGAGAACCTTCAATTCCTTTTCAAGGTTGAGGTAGTCTTCGCCTCCGAGAATGCCTTCGAAGGTTTGCAGATGACTTCTTAATTCACGAGTCGCAACACGCATTTGGTGAACTGAGTCGTATTCATCAGCACGCACCCGAGGGTCATACTCAGCGATTTTGTGAGCGTTTGTCGCAATAGCTGAAAGGACACCTCGTGCTGGATCGTTTTTGTCTAGCTGCGCCATTTGTGGAGGTTGTGGCGCATGATTGATGGAATCATCTAATGCAGAAACCAATTTAGATGGACTCTTAGACACAAAAGCGCCAGCAGAGGTCAGAATGCTCTGTGCCGATTGAAGGAGAGTCATGATGGCTTCTTCTTCACGAGTGCCATCGACAAGTTCGAACTCCCACTCTCTCCATTGCTTGCGGATACCGCCTGGAAGGTGAGACACGGTAGAAACATGATCATCACAGAATTCTGCGATAACAGTGCCCTCAGAATCTGCCAGATAGGACATGTGACGTTCGTTTTCTACCTGCGCGATGGGCAAAAGTTCGCGACCCTGGATCATTGCTCGAACATGGCCTAAAAGCTCACGAGGCGGAGTGTTTTCTGTTGCGCCTTCGCCGTCAAGCGGAGCCTGAACCTCACGTCGGCCAATGGAACCAGGGAACTTAATATGCCAACCATCGTCGTTGCCACCGGTACGACGACGCAAGGTGATCTTAGCGCGAGTTAAACGTAGATCTGCTGTGTCAAAGTACACGGCGCTTAAATGATGAATTTCGGTGTGATCAATATGATCCACGTCCGCGATAGCTTCTAGGTGTGGGATCTGAGTGGATTCACTCACTGAGAATTTAGTTTCCACTTCTAGATGCTGTTTCATGTTATCCATCCTTATTGAAAGATTGACGTGGGTTTGGCATTTAACTTAAGTAGTTAAAGCAGGCTTCCTAGAGGAGGAAACCTACCTTGTTCAGTTGCATTTATATTACGCGTGAAATGGTGGTCTCACCTGTTTTAGAACCAGGTGTAAGGATTTTCCAATCCTGCAGAATCACCACCAAGATGGGAATTATTAGCCGCGTCCAAGCCATCGAAGTGGCCTTGCGGGTTAGTTGATTTAAATATCATGCTCTTGGTGTTGGGAAAAGAGTCTTTCAGTGCTTCCTGTGACTGAGCACTGCGGTCTTCTAGAACAGGAACTACAGCGTTGTGCGCTAGTGGTGCGTGTGTAGATAAATCATCGAATGCTTCTTCTTTTGCGCGGGTGAGCAGCATCGTAATTTGGTTGGCGTAGGCGATCATGAAACTGCGTCGATATGAGCTAGTTTCTCCATTGCGCTGTGCTTCACGGGCTCCAGAAGAGTTCTTCATGAAATAATCGCGTTGGCGATTCAAACTATTAAAAAGCTCGACAAGATGTGAAACATCATCTTGTTCGCCAAAGACCGTAGCGATACCTGATTTAGTGATCAAGAGTGCTTCGCAGGAGTGTATCCGTGCCACTGAGCTGAGTAATTTGAATTGATGCCTAATCCACGGTGCTTTGAGATATACCCGTGTAGCGAGGATTTTTGCTGAACGAACTGGTGCATCTTGATTGTATGGGTCAATGAGGAGAGATTCGATCCGATAGCGTTGGCGTAGTGTTTCTGCTTTCAAGATGAGTGCTTCGGCTTCTTCTTCAAAGTTGGTGGACTCTGCTTTTTTTAAAAGTGCAGTGATGCGATGGTGGGCTTTTGACTGTTCAGGAGTGAACTCCTCAGGAAGTTCAAGTTCGACATGATTGAGTCCGGGGAGTTTTTGCCACTCTGGAAGTGCGTTGAGAAGCGGGAGGGTCTGGAGGATTTTTTCCAAAGTTGCGATGTGGAGAAAAGTGGCAGATGCCGGGCGAGTTCCGTTAATCCATAGTGCATACATGTCTTCGTGGCAGGAATAAGCAATTTCTGGAAGTGCAAGGAACAAGAGGGGATCAATATCGGCAGAAAATTCGTGGCGAAGATCTGCCGGGGTCCAGCCTCTTAATGCGCACAAACCGAGGTGGCTAATGATGTTTTCTTCCAACTGGGTGCGGTAGGAATCTTGAGCTTCGTGGATGGTGCCAGGGAGATGTGAGGTAGTCAATGTGGGTTCCTTATTCGGAGGAGTGTTCTAATTGCTGTACGGTTTTTAGTGAATCACGTGTCCTGGACACCATCTACCCCCAGTTGGTGGGAAATTAAGTTCTACCTCGTATGATGTAGAGAAAATCTACCCCCTAATTCTGTAATATCTGATAAATATTCAGTTCGAGTTCTCTCGCTGCGTAGATTGGTTTCCATGAACAGTGAACAAGAATTTGTACTCAGCTCTATCGAAGAACGAGACATTAGATTTATCCGCCTGTGGTTTACAGATATTCTTGGTCATCTCAAGTCTGTGGTCGTGGCACCTGCAGAATTAGAATCTGCTTTAGAAGAAGGTATTGGCTTCGATGGTTCAGCCATTGAAGGCTATGCACGCATCTCGGAGGCAGACACAATTGCACGTCCTGATCCTTCGACATTTCAGGTGCTGCCGTTAGAAGGCGGAGTATCAAAGCTTCAGGCAGCACGGCTTTTCTGTGATGTCACGATGCCAGATGGGCAGCCTTCTTTCTCGGATCCACGGCAGGTACTACGCCGTCAGGTGCAATTAGCAGCTGATGAAGGCCTGACCTGCATGATCTCCCCTGAGATTGAGTTCTTCTTGGTACAAAGCTTGCGTACCAATGGTCTTCCACCAGTTCCAACAGATAACGGTGGATATTTTGACCAAGCTACATTCAATGAGGCGCCGAATTTTCGTCGTAACGCAATGGTTGCACTCGAAGAACTGGGCATTCCTGTCGAGTTTTCTCACCATGAAACAGCTCCTGGTCAGCAAGAGATCGATTTGCGTCACGCCGATGCACTCACCATGGCAGATAACATCATGACGTTTAGGTACATCATGAAACAGGTCGCCAGGGATCAAGGCGTTGGCGCAACTTTTATGCCGAAACCTTTCCAAGAACATGCTGGATCTGCCATGCATACCCACATGTCTTTGTTCGAAGGAGACACCAACGCGTTCCATGATCCGGATGATCAGTTCATGTTGTCCAAAACTGCGAAGCAATTCATCGCAGGTATTTTGCACCACGCACCGGAATTTACTGCTGTTACTAACCAATGGGTCAATTCCTATAAACGCATTGTGTATGGCAATGAAGCTCCCACTGCTGCAACGTGGGGTGTGTCCAACCGATCAGCTCTTGTCCGTGTTCCGACGTACCGCTTGAACAAAGAAGAATCGCGCCGGGTGGAAGTACGACTTCCTGATAGCGCGTGTAATCCTTATTTGGCTTTTTCTGTGATGCTGGGAGCAGGGCTTAAAGGTATTAAGGAAGGCTATGAGCTGGATGATCCTGCTGAGGATGATATCTCCAACTTAAGTTTTAGAGAACGTCGTGCGATGGGCTATAGCGATCTGCCTAACAGCTTGGATCAAGCACTTCGTCAAATGGAGAAATCTGAGCTTGTTGCCGATATTTTGGGTGAGCATGTTTTTGAGTATTTCTTGCGGAATAAATGGCGTGAATGGCGTGATTACCAGGAGCAGATTACTCCATGGGAACTTCGAAACAACCTTGATTACTAGAGTTTATTGGTTGGGGAGAAGGAGAGTTTAGGTATGTCTGAACCACTGCGAAGTGATCGTAAAGTAGTCGGCTTTGTCAGAGATCCGTTGCCAAAAGTGGGTTCACTGTCTCTCAAATCAGAGCATGCTCAAGCAGATCTTGAATTATTGGGATGGCGTAACGTTGAATCAGTAGATTTGCTGTGGGCACTATCTGGTGCTGGTGATCCTGATGTAGCGCTTAACTTGTTGGTTCGGCTCTATCAAGCACTTGACGCAGAAGGCGAAGCTGAAAGAGCAGAGCTTGATCAGGCTATTCGTAGCGATCAAAAACTACAGATTCGGCTGATTGCATTGTTGGGTGGATCTTCTGCAGTGGGAGACCACCTGGTTGCCAATCCACAGCAGTGGAAAATGCTGAAGCAGGACGCTCCTAGCAGGGCAGAAATGTTTCAGGTATTGCTGCAGTCCGTCGAGGCCATACCTGCAGAAACGCAGATTGAAGATTATCCGCAGGCTCACAATAGTGCTTCCGAGGATCTGACTACTCCTGGTGCTTATCTCGCAGGAATTGCAGGCCAAGAAGCTGAGCGTATTCTCAAATGGACATACCGCACATTATTGACTCGCATCGCTGCTCATGATTTAGCTGGTACCTATCCCACAGATGCACGTCGAAAAGGCGCGGAACCTGTTCCTTTTAGCACTGTTGCCCGGCAGCTTAGTGATTTGGCAGATGCTGCGTTAACTGCAGCTTTAGCAGTGGCAATTGCCAATGTATATGGCGAAAAACCGGTTGATGCTGCACTTTCTATCATCGCAATGGGCAAATGTGGCGCACAAGAATTGAACTACATCTCAGATGTGGATGTGGTTTTTGTTGCTGAGCCCGCAAATTCTAAAGCAACACGTACTGCAGCTGAATTGATCCGTATTGGTAGTAACTCTTTCTTCGAAGTGGATGCGGCTTTACGTCCAGAAGGAAAAAGCGGTGCGTTGGTTCGCTCGCTGGATTCTCATGTGGCTTATTACAAGCGTTGGGCTGAGACATGGGAGTTTCAGGCTTTGCTGAAAGCACGGCCGATGACGGGCGATATCGATCTTGGTAGCTCTTATATTGATGCGCTTTCCCCCATGATTTGGAAGGCTAGCCAGCGAGATTCCTTTGTGACAGATGTTCAGGCGATGCGTCGAAGGGTCCTGGATAATGTTCCCAAGGATTTACGCGACCGTGAGCTTAAGCTTGGTCGTGGTGGCTTAAGAGATGTGGAATTTGCTGTTCAGCTTCTCCAAATGGTTCATGGGCGCATTGATGAATCTTTGCGAGTGCGCTCGACGGTTAACGCACTGCATGTCTTGGTGGATCAGGGATATGTAGGCCGTGAAGATGGCCATAATTTGATTGAATCCTATGAGTTTTTGCGCCTGTTGGAGCATCGTCTTCAATTGGAAAGAATCAAGCGTACGCATCTGCTTCCGAAACCTGATGATCGCAGGAATATGCGCTGGCTTGCTCGTGCCTCTGGTTTTACCGGATCGAGGGAACAGAGCTCAGCACGTGCGATGGAACGGCATTTAAAAAAAGTTCGACTGCAGATTCAATCTCTGCATAGTCAGCTGTTTTACCGGCCATTGCTGAACTCTGTGGTCAATTTGAGTGCAGATGCCATTAGGTTGTCGCCGGATGCGGCGAAACTTCAGCTTGCCGCATTGGGCTACCTCCATCCAGATCGTGCTTATGAGCATTTGACTGCGCTGGCGTCTGGCGCGAGCCGTAAAGCCAAGATCCAAGCGATGCTGTTGCCTACGTTGATGGAATGGCTCTCTCAAACAGCTGAACCGGATGCTGGATTATTAAACTATCGCAAGCTTTCTGATGCAGCTTATGATCGCGTGTGGTTTTTGCGCATGCTGCGTGATGAAGGCGTAGTTGGGCAACGTTTGATGCGTATTTTGGGCAATTCTCCCTATATTTCTGAGCTGATTATCTCCACCCCTGATTTTGTGAAACAGCTGGGTGATGCGGCTTCGGGGCCTAAATTGTTAGCGACAGCCCCTACCCAGGTCAGCAAAGCAATCAAGGCCACGGTGTCACGGCATGAGTCTCCCGATCGTGCGATTCAAGCAGCTCGGTCCTTGCGCAGGCAAGAACTAGCCAGAATTGCTTCTGCAGATCTGCTCGATATGTTGAGTGTGCAAGAAGTCTGCCACAGTCTGTCTTTGGTGTGGGATGCAGTGCTTGATGCCGCTCTTGATGCAGAGATTCGGGCTGCTTTGAATGATCCTGCGAAACCAGATCAACCGCAGGCAAATATTTCCGTCATTGGTATGGGCCGATTGGGTGGTGCCGAGCTGGGTTATGGTTCTGATGCTGATGTGATGTTTGTGTGTGAACCAGTGGCCGGAGTAGAAGAACATACTGCTATTACATGGTCTATTGCTATCTGTGATTCCATGCGTGCACGATTGGCTAAGCCATCAGGAGACCCGCCGTTGGAAGTGGATCTTGGATTACGCCCTGAGGGCCGTTCAGGTGCGATTGTGCGTACCGTGGGTTCTTATGTGAAGTATTACGAAAAGTGGGGTGAAACATGGGAAATCCAGGCGCTTTTGCGGGCAGCTTGGGTGGCTGGTGACCGAGAACTAGGTATTAAATTTCTCAGAGCGGTGGACCGTTTTAGATATCCAGACGACGGTGCAACTCAGACTCAGTTGCGTGAGGTTCGACGCATGAAAGCACGCGTGGACAATGAACGTTTGCCTCGTGGTGCGGATCGAAATACTCACACCAAATTGGGCAGGGGAGCGCTCTCAGATATTGAATGGACTGTGCAGTTACTCACGATGATGCATGCTCATGAGATCCCGGAACTGCACAACACGTCTACGTTGGAAGTGCTGGAAGTGCTGGAGCAGCATCACATTATTAGTCCTGTGCAGGTGCAAACGCTCCGGGAAGCTTGGTTGACTGCGACAGCTGCCCGAAATGCTCTGGTCCTGGTTCGGGGTAAGCGACAAGATCAATTACCGACACCTGGTCCGCAGCTTGCACAGGTGGCGGGTGCCTCAGGGTGGGATCCCACTGAGTATCAGGAATATTTGGAAAATTATCTTAAAGTAACCAGAAAGAGTCGTCAGATTGTAGACGAGATTTTCTGGGGCGTGGATTCTATGGAGCAGCAAGAATTCTAAAAATCCACGGCGAAGTTTAAGTCGCGGTGAAGTATTGGCAAAGACTCGGGGAGTTCCCTGATCTTTGCCCCTAAGTGGTTTACGCGCTTCAAAATCAGACGTAGTCTCGGAAGAAAGCATACCGGCACAACCACCCTCGAAGTAAGGATCAACACCATGGCAATCAAGCTTTCTATCGATCTCTCAGACGCAACTTTTGCTGAGCTTTCCGCTGTTATCGGCTACGCACATCAGTTGGGTGTGGATCCAGATGAAAAACTCAACGTTGAAGGCAATGTGATCAACATTGAATTTGATGGGGATCTCCACTTTGATGATGTTTTTGATGCCTTCGATGACGCTGAGATTGAGCTCGATCATCCACGCGAAGACGGTCCGATTTACGCTGAGGACTTGATTGATGATGAAAATATGGATGATCGTCGCCACCAGTCCAGCCGTAACTTTGATGACGAACTGGTCAATGACATTAAAGATGGCGTGAACACTGTTGTTAACGGTGTGATGGATGTATTGAGTGGTTCTGGTCGTTTCGGTGAAGCAGGTAGTGGCTTTAATCGAGGAAACAACTTTGGCGGACCTCGCGGAAACGGATTTTTTGGGCCGTTCGGACCTTTTGGTCCAAATAATCGTGGCCCACGTTTCTAAACGAGTTGTCACAGGTGGGTCGAAGCGTCGAAAAGCAATTTAGGCGCGACTGCGCTGAAGTTTAAAACAGATCGCAAGCCCGATCATTCCTGCCAGCCACACGACCGCCAGCCCCAGCCACGCCACCTGAAAATCTGACCAGGTATAGGCGTGGCCTTGGGCATTCCAGTCCAGCAAAAAGCCGATGAGCTGCGTGGCCAGCATTGCGCAAATATAAGCGCCCATATTAGCCATGCCGGTGCCTGCGACCATGATTCGGCGGTCGAGCTTTTCACGGATGGTATCAAAACCGAAGTTCGCCACCGGGGAACTAAAAGAAATCGCGAACAAGACCGCGCTGACAAACACCAAAGGGCGCGCAATCTGGTCTGCGAAAGCGAAGAGAATAAGCCAGAGCGCTGCCTGAACCATTGGAGCAATAAAGCCAATGATGCTGCGGCGCACGCCCAAACGCGCGGACACAATTCCAGTGAGTGGACTGGTTATGACAGTTGCGATGCCAAAAATAGTCAGAACGGTACCTACTTCTGCGTTGTTCATCTCAAGCCCGAGCGTCAGCATCGGCGTACCCCACAGCAATAAAAAGACCATGACTGGCCCCATGCTCACCCAGTGATTGAACACGCCTTGCCAGCAATAAAGACTGGTCAAGACAGATTTCAAGCGAAAAGCGATGCTTATCGACGCCTCCCCACGCCTCACTGGCTCGCCGTCCGCAGGTACATCGCGCACCAAAAGCGCAGCGGCCACCGCCACGATGATGCCGGCAGCGCCTAGCGAAGCGAAAGAAAGCGTCCAGCCGGAAGCATTAAGCATATAAAGAAACGGCACGGCGGAGAAAAACTGACCCACAAAACCAAAAGCACCCGTGAGTTGTTGCAACACGGGAGTCCACGCCAAAGGAAACCACATGGGCAGGATGCGCATGACTGATAAAAATGCTGAAGAATCGCCGACGCCGATCAAGACACGAGCAAAAATTGCGATGGAATAGGAATCGGTAAAGGCCAAAATGAGTTGGCCAGCAGCCATGATTAAAGCACCGGTCAGCAGCAGTTTTCGGGCACCAAACCTATCCACCAGCATGCCCATGGGAATCTGCGCAAGGGCATAGACACCGACTTGAACCGAGGTGAACACTGCTAAGCGGGAGGCATCGATGCCAAAATGATCAATAGCGTGGACTCCTGCTACGCCAAAAGAAGTACGACCAGCAATCGCAACGATGTACACGCACATTGCCGCAAGCCAGACAACTACTGCTTTGCCCGATACTTTTTCAACGCCCACAGGTAATAGTCCTGATCTTTAAGATTCCTTGGTGTGCCTAATGTGGGCTAGCATTCTGCGCCCCGGTCCACCTTTGAGACGGGCTACAACAAATCCCGCCACTCCGACGGCCCACGTGGCAATTACCGCGATGAAACCGAAGCGGAAGTCCTCCCAAGTATAGGTGCTACCATGCGCGCTGTGGTCAAGTAAGAATCCCATGACCTGCGCAGCAACCATCGAAGATAAGAAACCACCCATGTTGGCCAATCCCGTACCCGTAGCCAAAATGGAGCGATCAAGCCGTTCGCGGATGGTGTCAAAGCCATAACCCGAAGCAGCTGTGGTCATACCCATGACGATGTTGACGATAAGAATGGCCAGTAATCCGCGTGGTGCATCGGAGGAGAGGAAAACCAGCCACGCTGCTGCTTGGAAAAAGGATAAGCCCACCGCAACCACGTCACGGCGATAACCAAGGCGCGCGGAAATAATGCCAATGATTGGTGCGCAGATGACCATGCATAAAGTATTAATGCTCAGTACCAGACCAGCAGTGGTGGGAGATAATCCCATCCCAAGAGTCATGAGTGGGACACCCCACATCATGGCGAAGACCGTTTGCCATACCATCAGCACATAGTGAATAAAAAAGCCTTGCCAAGGAAGCGGATTCCGAATAATGCGCTTTAAGCTTTCCTGCAAACGAGGTTTATCCGGGTTCTCTTGAATGTTCTGTGCTATCTGATCGGGAGTATCGCGCACCGCAACCAAAGCTGCGATCGCGATTAGAGCCACCACGGAGCCAAGGCTGACGAACGCAACAGTCCAGCCCTGTGCGCCTAAAAGCATCATGAATGGAACTGCAGACAAGAACTGCCCGAGTTGGCCTAAACACGTAGTTAATTGAGTAAATATTGGTGTGTGCTTGAGTGGGAACCAAAACGGCAGAATGCGCATCACAGAAAGGAAAATGGAGGCATCGCCAGCGCCAATAAAAACGCGGGCAAGAATCGCGATGGCGTAAGTATCGGTAAAACCTAAAATGAGCTGCCCGATGCCCATCACGAGCGCGCCAATAGCAAGCAATTTACGAGGGCCAAATTTATCGATCAACACGCCCATCGGAATTTGGGCAAAAGCGTAGACGCCAACCTGGACCGAGGTAAACACTGCAATGCGAGTGGCGTCTACCTGAAAACGATCAATGGCTTCCACACCAGCGACACCAAAGCTGGTACGGCTGGTTATGGCTGCCATATACACTAGACACGCTGCAGCCCAGACTAAAAGGGCTCGTTTGGTTATTTGTTCACGGGGGTGCGGTCTTGGTTGAGGCGAAGGCCGTTGATCATTGTTCTTCACAGTGGATCAGGGTAGCCCGCTTGCGGTGAAAAAAGGCTACTTTGCTTCCCCAACCAAGAGTAAGTGTGATGATTTAGATAGTTGAGCGGCCTTCAGCGAAAAATCACCTGCTATTTGAACTGTTCCCAAAAGTTCGAGGTGTAATCTTGAACCTGAGGGTAAAGCCAAGGACCAAGCAGAACCAAAAGAACCACGAGCACTGTGCAGCCAATAAGAACGTACAAGTTCCACTTGGAGACAGGAACGGGATCAAGAATCTCGATTGGGCTCAGCTGCTTCGCCGGTTTTGTAGTGTGGTTAAATTCGACCGAATCTTGGGTCTTTTGGGTGAAATCTGGAGATATCATCAGTGGGCACATCCTAAAACCGACAATCAAAGTGATCAGCAACACTTTAGGGGATTGCATGGGGGAAGTCACCTTCTGGCTGATATTTGGGACGGCATGGGGGAGTATTGTGTCACCCCTTGGGATAGAGTTGTAGCCGTGGACTATATTTCGACGCGTGATGCCAGCCGTACACCTGCCCGCTTCAGTGATATTTTGCTGGGTGGTCTCGCACCGGACGGAGGCCTATACCTGCCTGCTAACTACCCTCAAATCGATGACGCCCAGCTCAGCAAGTGGCGCGAAGTATTAGACAACGAGGGCTATGCCGCTTTGGCAGCAGAGGTTATCTCTCTGTTTGTTGATGACATTCCAGTAGCAGACATCAAGGCCATTACTGCACGTGCCTACACGCACCCCAAGTTCAACAGCGAGGACATCGTCCCAGTCACCGAACTTGAGGACAATATTTACTTAGGCCACCTTTCTGAAGGCCCTACTGCAGCCTTTAAAGATATGGCCATGCAGCTTCTCGGCGAGCTCTTTGAATACGAGCTCCGTCGCCGCAACGAAACCATCAATATTCTTGGCGCCACCTCAGGCGATACCGGATCCTCAGCCGAATACGCGATGCGTGGACGCGAAGGCATCCGAGTATTCATGCTCACCCCAGCAGGACGCATGACCCCATTCCAGCAAGCGCAGATGTTTGGCCTGGATGATCCAAATATCTTCAACATTGCGCTCGATGGCGTATTTGATGACTGCCAAGATGTCGTCAAGGCAGTCTCTGCTGATGCTGAATTTAAGAGAGACAACCGCATCGGTGCCGTGAACTCCATTAACTGGGCACGTCTGATGGCACAGGTTGTGTACTACGTATCCTCCTGGATCCGCACCACAACCAGCAATGATCAAAAGGTGAGCTTCTCTGTTCCAACAGGAAACTTCGGTGATATCTGTGCAGGCCACGTTGCCCGCCAGATGGGTTTGCCTATTGATCGCCTCATCGTAGCCACCAACGAAAACGATGTGTTGGATGAGTTCTTCCGTACTGGCGATTACAAGGTACGTAGCTCTGCGGACACCCACGAGACCTCATCACCTTCAATGGATATTTCTCGCGCATCTAACTTCGAACGATTCGTCTTCGATCTGCTTGGCCGCGACGCTACCCGAGTGAATGATCTCTTTGGCACCCAGGTGCGTCAGGGTGGTTTCTCCTTGTCCGATGATGCCAACTTTGGCAAAGCTGCACAGGAATACGGTTTTGCATCCGGTAGCTCTACCCACGCAGATCGCGTAGCAACCATCGCTGATGTTCATGCGCGCCTAGATGTATTGATTGATCCACACACTGCCGATGGCGTACATGTGGCACGTCAATGGCGCGATGAGATCGACACCCCGATCATCGTGCTGGAAACTGCACTCCCAGTGAAGTTTGCTGACACCATCGTGGAAGCAATCGGTAAAGAACCAGAAACCCCTGAGCGTTTCGCAGCAATTATGGATGCACCATTTAATGTGTCTGATCTGCCAAACGATACCGATGCAGTGAAGCAATTCATCGTGGATTCAATTGCGAACACTCCGGTGAAGTAATTTCCTTAAGGAAAAGCCTGGTTTCCCTTGTTGTCTAAGGGGGGACCAGGCTGTTTGTCTTGAGAGGCCTTTTAAGACCTTCAATTTTTAGAATGAGTGTTTGTATGGTTTAAGCTTTTAGAGGTGCTTAGAATCAGTTCTGCGAGGGCACTTTTTCCGGGCTTTGGGTGGGGTTTTCGCATAGAGCAAACGAGAGTGCCCACGAAGCTGAAAAATCTACTTCGTGGGTAGCTGTGTCCGGTTTTGAAGTTGGAATACCAAATGAGAGTGCCCACGGTCCATGAAATCTGTATCCGTGGGCACTGTGGTTTGGTCTATGCGCATGGGCACGTACGAAACGGACACATGTGCCAAAAATCCTGAAAATCCGGAGATTCTTTCACCTCTGACCAGTCAGAAGCTAGTCCTCGAGCATCGCGATCGCATCAATTTCTACAGTTGCGCCATAGGGAAGCTCAGCAGCTCCAACAAAAGATCGCGCCGGGCGACCTTCTAAGAAATGCTCGCGGAATTGCTCATTGCATTCTTCGCGGAGGCTGATATCGGTGACAAAATAGGTCAGTTTCACGACATCTTTGAGTTCACCGCCAGCGGTGGCGAGGCGTTCACGCATTCGATCAAGGGCTGCATCGACTGCGCTTTTTCGGCCTTCAACGGGTTGATAGTCTTTATCAACTGATAATGCTCCAGAAACAAAGATGAAATTTCCAACCCGTTTTGCTGGGGAATATGGGTGATCGTTCGACATGTCGCCCACCATAGCTGTTTCGCCGGAGGTGAGCGTCGAAAAGCAGCGTTAAAGGTGCGGGAGGACTTCTTCGGAGATTTGGCTGAGCACTTCGTCTGCGGGGCGGCCTTGGATATTGAAAATGACGTGGTCGACGCCCATCTTGGACATGCGGTGTAAGTGCTCAACCAGCTCTTGGCTGCCAATTTTGACGCCCAAAGCGATTTCCTTGTGTGCGTCACCTTCCGTTAGTTGCAGACCCATGGAAGAAATCAGCAATGGCCGGGTGTCCCCGCGTGCCTTATCCCAGAGGTCGAGTCGGCCGACTTGAGCTTCCGCTGGACGATAATAGGTGGCCCAACCATCAGCATTGCGGGCGATCCACTGCACGGTTTGGCGAGCAGAACCCACTGCAATCATTGGAATCTGGGACTCAGGTGGTGTGGTGGGCGTGTATTTTAAGGTGGCACGCTCGGTTGGATCAGGGGAGAGAGCGGCGCGCAGAGTGGCCCATCCTGCTTGAATGTCTGTGCGTCGATCGTCCAGATTTTTACCAAAGATCTCAAACTCTTCGGGCCGATCACCTGAACCAATGCCCAGCACGAAGCGTCCCTGGCTGAGTCGATCGAGTGTTAACGCTGATTTAGCCACATGCAGGGGATGGCGCAGTGGCAAGACGGTTGCAGCCGTGCCGAGAGCAATTGTGGAGGTTGCTCCTGCCATTGCGCCGAGCATGAGAAAAGGATCATCCAAATATGTTGCTTGCTTATCTGTGACTGTGAGACCTTGCGGTATGGCCAGTGGAACATCACGCACCCAGATGCCACTGAAACCTAATTGTTCAGCTTGCCTGGCTAGATCGATGCTATTTTCCGGCGGAACCATTGTGCCGTGGCTTAATTCTGGTCCTGCTGGTGTCATAAGACCTAAAGTAATTTTCGGAGAATCGGCAGGGGAGCGGAGCATATCAAAAGCTTTGTTAAAGGCCATGTCACCCACCCTAGACGGTGGGCTCGCACGGCTGGCGTACCCTGGGATACACATCGAAAAAAGAGTGCTAAAGAGAAGGAAACTGGCTGCATGGCGATTCCAGAATTCATTGTTAAACTGCGTGAGCATGTTGGTGCAGAGCCGTTGTGGCTCCCGGCCGTTACTGCCGTTATCATCCGCGATGTGCCAGCTGGAGCCCCTTTCCATGTGGTTCCGGACGTGCTGTTGGTAAAGCGTGCGGATACTGGCGAGTGGACCCCTCCTACTGGAATTTGCGATCCAGATGAGCAGCCACATGTTACTGCAGCGCGTGAAGTCCGTGAGGAAACAGGGCTTGATGTCCGTGTGGAGGCGTTGCTGGGCGTGGGTGCTGTTGGGCCTGTGACCTACGGTAACGGTGATGTTGCAAGTTATATGGATACGTCCATGCGCTGTGTTGTTTCTGGAAGCAGCGATGAGCCGATTGTTGGCGATGAAGAAAACACGGACGTAGCGTGGTTCCCGATTTCTAATATGCCTGTGACTAATCAGCGTTTCCGCATGGTTATTGCGGATGCCGTGGCTCAGTTGAAGCACCCTCAGGGCTTTAGGCCACGCATGGGTTATGAGAAGCGAACTGCTCAATGAGCATCGAATTTCCTATAGGAAACCCTGCGCCATCCCAGTGGTTTAGCGGTGAAGTGCACCTGGCCAAATTGGATGACAACGTTCAAGTTGAAACGGTCAATGTGTCTTTTGAGGCTGGTGGACGTACTAATTGGCACACCCACCCAATTGGTCAGAACATCATTGTTCTTTCCGGCCTTGGTATCTATGAGGCGGAGGGGGAGCCTGCGCGTTTGCTTGAGCCGGGTGATGTGGTGTTCGCAGCCGCTGGGGTACGCCATTGGCATGGAGCAGTTGTTGATGAACCGATGACGCACGTTGTGGTTAATCTCAAGGGCATTGATGGCGAGACTGTCGATTGGGCGGAGCCGGTTGCAGATACCCACTTCCGCAGCGTGAGTACAGCGCTTCAAGAATAAAAGATTTTCGCTTTTCGACGCCCACCTTCGGCAACCACCCCTCAATCCACTTTCCAGATGGATGTGAGGGGTGGTTTTTTGTTATCGGAAAGAAAACAGTACCCCCGTTATGTTTGTTTTTAAACGTGCAATTTGGGTTTGAAACATGAGTAAACCCTCATATCCAACCTGATCAGGGGTGCTTTTCGGGGTTGATATGTAGCGATTTAAGTCCCCCGCTTCGCTATTTAAAAATTCACCCCCTAAGATGACTTATAACGCAAGAACAAAATAAAGTGATTTAAACCACAAGCTATTGGGTTTAAAACAGTTTCGAAAGGAGAAGGAAATGGGACTAAGGATTCGCCCTAATGAGATGAAGGTGTGGGAGACATTCACCCTCGAACGTCAGCTGGAAGTCATTATCAACGCAGACCACCTTCTCCTTTTCCGCGGTGAGCCGCAAGGAACAATATGCCTTTCGGATGTTGTCGCTTCAGAGCTGATCGGTATCTAAAAACTTTAATAAAAAGCGTTAGGCCCCCGTATGGAAGTCGGGGGCCTAACGCTTTTCCTTGTCTTATGCGAGCTGAGTAGCAGAAAACCCCCGAGAGTCTCGGGGGTTTTCTTTCCTCTTGGGTTATATCAAAATAACTCAAGATTAGTGTTTAGCAATCGAAGTACAGCTCGAATTCCTGTGGGGTTGGGCGCAGGCGAACTGGGGTGATTTCGTTGTCATACTTGTACTGAACGTATGCCTCGATGAGATCTTCGGTGAAGACATCAGACTCGGTGAGGAAGTCAGTGTCTTCCTGGAGAGCCTTCAGGGAAGCCTCGAGGGAGGTTGGTGCCTGTGGGATGGATGCTGCTTCCTCTGGAGGGAGCTCGTAGAGATCCTTATCCACTGGAGCATGTGGCTCAATGCGGTTTTTGATGCCGTCGAGGCCAGCCATCATCATCGCAGCGAAGCCCAAGTATGGGTTACCTGATGGGTCTGGAGCGCGGAACTCGATACGCTTTGCCTTTGGGTTAGATCCGGTGATTGGGATACGCACAGCAGCGGAACGGTTGCGCTGTGAGTAGACCAAGTTGATTGGGGCTTCGAAGCCTGGAACCAAACGGTGGTAGGAGTTCAGGGTTGGGTTGGTGAACGCCAAGACCGCGCCTGCGTGGTGCAGGATGCCACCGATGTAGTAGCGAGCGATATCGGAGAGGCCTGCGTAGCCAGACTCGTCGTGGAAGAGTGGCTTGCCATCTTTCCAGAGAGACTGGTGTGCGTGCATGCCGGAACCGTTGTCATCAGCCAGTGGCTTAGGCATGAAGGTAGCTGCCTTGCCGTGGAGGCGTGCGGTGTTTTTGATGATGTACTTGAAAGTCTGGATATCATCAGCCGCGTGCAGCATGGTGTTGAAGCGGTAGTTGATTTCCTGCTGTCCGCCACCGACTTCGTGGTGGAAGCGCTCAAGATGGAAACCGGATTCTGCGAGGTGGCGAACCATATCATCGCGAATATCAACAGTCTGATCATAAGGCGCTACTGGGAAGTAGCCACCTTTCATGCGGTTCTTGGAGCCCAAGTTTGGGGTGCCGTCGAGGTTCTTCTCGTTGCCACGGTTCCACCAGCCTTCTTCGGTGTCTACGTGGTAGAAGCCGGCGTTGACATCGGTGGAGTAGCGGACGGAATCAAAGAGGTAGAACTCAGCTTCAGCGCCGAAGTTGCAGGTGTCTGCAATTCCGGTGGATGTAAGGTACTGCTCTGCCTTACGTGCCACATTGCGTGGGTCACGGGAGAAGGCCTCGCGGGTGAAAGGATCGTGGACAAAGAACTTGATGTTCAGAGTCTTCGCCTTGCGGAATGGGTCAATGGTTGCCGTTCCAAGGTCTGGCAGGAGATTCATGTCAGATTCATCGATGGTGGTGAATCCGCGAATTGAAGATCCGTCGAATGCTAGACCCTCTTCGATGGCATCCTCGTCGAAGCTTGCAGCTGGGATGCTGAAGTGCTGCTCGGTGCCGGGAAGGTCGGTGAATCGAACGTCAACGAAATCGACGTTTTCATCCTTGATGTACTTGACAATTTCTTCCGGGGTTTTAAACGCCACGGTGACTCCTCATTGACATGGGCGGAAAGGTGAATTTGTAGCTTTGTTCACAAATGCTGACCTTTGAAGATCAAGTAGTAGACTTGGCTGCAAATGTAGTCCTTGCGACGTGTCAAGTATAAAGCATTACCTGTCGATCTATCAAAACTTTTTTGAAAAATAGTGGCTGAACTCATTCAGAGAAGATCTTTTACAGGTTAATTTTGGCTCACAACGTCGAAAGCGAAAGCGCAGCGGCTGCACTGTCCCGCCCTCTATACGTTTGGATTTGATTGTAAAAAATGGCAAAGCAGAAGAGAAGTTGGATTGATGGACCGCAAATTCCAGCTGACTTTGATGATCCTGATGCCCCAGGCAAGTGGCCTGGAGAAAAAATGGGCCTTCCTGAAAAAGGTGCTGGATCCCTCATCTCAGTAGCGCGCCGTATCGGCGGTGTCTGCATTGACTGGGCTGTGTCGTGGATGATTGCTATCGTGCTGACCAATTTCACCGATGCCCTCGGCGATGTTGCTACCTCAACACTTATTATCTTTGTGATCTTGGGCTGGCTCACAGGATGGTTCTTTGCCAGGACCCCAGGCCACGCAGTACTCGGCATGGGTATTGCACGCGTTGATGCTGAAGCTCCAGTCGGTTGGTGGCGCGCGTTAGTACGTCCACTGTTGACTATCTTGATTCTTCCTGCAGTAATGGTGGATTCAGACGGACGTGGTTTGCATGATAAGGCAACAGGTACTGCCGTTATTCGTGGCTAAATATTAAAGCGGAGACGTTGAGAGTCTTCGATTTTTTATGCATCGAAAGCGCTGAGCAAGAGGATATGCTCAGTGCTTTTGTTGTATCTACAGCTCTGTTACGGGGCTAAAGAGCTCGATCAAGAGCAATGCCATATTGAACAGTATCCACAGGATCGGCAGCACATGCAGAAATTTGAGAGGTTCCCGGCAGACTGCAATGAAAAGTACTGGGGGCATAATAAAAAGCAGTGCGTCTGCTTCGAACAGTAGCGTTGATATCTAATGCACGAGTAAGAAGGGCAGTGCGGAACACATGATAGCCACTGGTTGCCACGATGATATTGGCATCAGGACCTATGCGCTCGATGCTGAATAAGAGATTTTCTCGGGTAGTGGTTGCACGGTCTTCTACTGGAATGTGGTCATCGGGGATGCCGTGTTCATTCAAATAGCGGGACATAGCCACACCTTCGGCAACATCTTCATCTGATCCTTGTCCACCAGAGGGAACAAGGACAGCAAGAACAATGGCATGGGTAGCAGGGCGTCGTGGCGGGATGACGCGGTAGGCCTATGAAGAACTCAGAAAAAACCAAGAAGATTCCGCCAACATATACTCCTAAACCTGCACCAGTCAGAGTGAAAATAGCACTGAATTTTTCTGGTACGTGGAGCGCTGATAGCAGCAGAGGTAAAAGCGGGTACAGCACTAGTAGCAGTCCAGCAAAAGCGAGAGTAAATTTCCCATCTTTGAGATTCTCGCCGAATCACGAGCACGCCATTACTGAGCAAAAATATGGACAGTAGGGGCTATCCCAACACCGGGCTCAACACAAGCAAGAGAGCAATAAGTTGTGGACACGGGTGAGCCCACTCGAAGCGTGCCACCCAGACAATCAAAGAACGCAAGGTGAGAGCGCTACCCATGAGTATAAAAACCATGGAATATAGACGGCGTGGTTTGCAGATCAATGCGAAAATTCCGCCGGCGAGAATGCGAATAAAAAATGCCAAGATGACCTAGAGAGGCTGGACTATCACAACATAAAATCTTATGTCAGCTACACCGGAATGGAGGCCTTCTGCGAAACAAAAACTATTAGATAAGCAGGAACAACAATGTCTGTGCTGCGAGGATTTTTGAAATCATCGCTAAGGGATATACCGATGTATAACCCATCGCGGGGAGTTCATTGCGTGAAGCATCTGATACATAACTCAACACAGCAGGGTGAGTCTGAGTGCCCGCGAGAATGCCGGCAGTTTCACCAAAGGGAATCTTCATCACTTTGTGTCCGACGATCAGTACCGTCAAGGACATAAAGAGGGTGATCAAGGCTCCGAAACTAATGATAGTGAGGGACTGAGGATCGTGAATTGCGGATCTAAAACCAGCACCGGCAGATGTACCAATGGCAGCTAAAAACAGTGTGATGCCTAGCTGGCGCAGCGCGAGATTTGCTCCATAGGGGATCTGCCATACAAATTTTCCGGTACGGCTCACCATGCCAAGTAACAGCGCAACCACTAAAGGGCCACCTGCGTTACCTAGCTTCAGGGAATTTCCACCAAGCAGAGGGAATTCCACCATGCCTACCAACACACCCAGCACTAAGCCTGCAGTCAGGGGTAAAAGATTGAAATCAGAGAGCTTTTTATAGGAGTCACCTAAAAGCCTGGTTGCCTCACCGAGTTTCTCTGCAGGAGCAACCACACGTACGCGATCACCCAATTGCAGGGTCATCTCTGGGGACGCTACTAAATCTGTATCTCCGCGCCGGATGCGGGTGATCAGCATGTCTTTCAACACTGGCTGCAGCTTTTCCAAAGGAGTTCCCACAATCTCAGTGTTGGAAACAAAGATTCTTCGGTAATCGAGCTCGAGATCGCTATAGGGATCACCATCGAGGAGTTCTCCAATGGCGTTTTCTGCGCGGATCAGTTCTTCCGTATCGCCGACAACCGTGAGGACATCGCCGATGCGTGCATGCGCAC
The DNA here is from genome assembly GCF_001643015.1 of Corynebacterium crudilactis. Classification (NCBI taxonomy): domain Bacteria; kingdom Bacillati; phylum Actinomycetota; class Actinomycetes; order Mycobacteriales; family Corynebacteriaceae; genus Corynebacterium; species Corynebacterium crudilactis. Next base: position 2,089,739 of record NZ_CP015622.1, on the reverse strand, counting down.
CATAGAGCGGGATAAATTGCTCACCATCGCGTTCCACACGGGAGACAATGATATGTAAGCCAAGTAATGCTGGAATATTTTCCAGTGCAGGTAGATTAGGGACAGTGACACGGATCCTTGTGCCTTTGAGTTCCTGTACCGCAACGCCTGCGTCCTCGGCTTCCTTTTTATGGTTGATCTTGAATACCGCATTGAAAATAGCGATCGATAAAATCACCACTAAAACACCCAAAGGATATGCCAGGGAGTAGGCAACAACGGGGAGCTCGGCGATGACATGAAGCCGACCGGTGTCGTCGATAAGCGAAGGCAGCGAATCGACTACCGCAGCCATAGCTGGGGTGTTGGTGAGCGCACCGGTGAACATGCCGGTGCCAGAGGCGGCATTGATATTAAATATTTTGATTAATGCCCACGCCAGTGCAGTTGTCGCAATAATTGCGCCAAGTGCCAGAGCGTTGTTGCGCAGTCCCGTATTTTTCATGGAAGTGAAAAAACTTGGCCCAGCTTCAAGTCCAATGGTGTAAACAAACAGCGTTAGGCCAACGACATAAATTAACGAAGGAACCGCAATATCTGGCTCGATGGTGGAGAGCGCCAGTCCGACAAAAAGCACAGCGGCAACACCTAAGCGAAATCCAAAAATCCGAATCCGACCAATCAGCAAACCGAGCGTCATGATGACTACCAGCGCAAGTAATTGATTTTCTACAAGGAAGCTCACCTCTTTATAGTCTCATGAAAATGGTATCGGATCTGCATAATATTGTGTGCTGCTGAGCACCCTGTGAAGCGCTGGGAATGCCCCTATGAAAAAAGATGCCCACCACAAAACTGTGGCGGGCATCTTTAGAAGGTTTTAAGCTTCGGCGCTGACGCGAAAGAAGGGGAGAGGCTTAATTCTCGCCTTTACGCTCTGCTTGGCGGCGAGCACGACGGTTCATACCGGACATGCTGGCGCCCTTAGGAATAGGACCCTTAGGCAGGGCTGCTCCTGGAGCATTGCCGACGTTATCCATGGCCTCAATACGTGCCGCCAGGGCAGCGACATCATTCTTCTTGTAGTTGCGAGGCAACTTAACCAATGCACGCTGCAGCTTAGCGATCGGAGTCTGCCCCTCACCATTACCGGTGATGATTTCATGGACCGGAACACCCGGAGCTACACGGTTGAGACGCTTCTTCTGCTGTGCCATCAGCGGCTTCAAGCGATGCGGAGCACCCTCGCCAACTAGAACAACACCAGACAAGCCAATCACACGGTGTACAGCATCCATCTGAGAGGTCACTGCAACAGCAGTTTTAGTGCGCCAAGCCATGCCAACGCCAGAGCGAAGGTTTTCTACAGCCCAACCAGCTGCACCTTGCTGACCTTCAGCGCGCTTGTATACATCACGCTCAACACGACGGGTGAAAATGAACATTGCAGCCACAACACCTGCAGCAATGCCGATCGGGAGCATCCACCACTGGCCGCCCCAAATCATGCCGAGGAGGAAAAGGATTAGTGGAATACCAAGAATAGCGAGCAACAGGAGCGGAATAAGTGCCTTATCCTGCTTGCGTTGCATATTGAAGACTTGCCACATCTGTGAACGAGTCTGCTTGCGCTGTGCCTTCTTGGCTGCTTTTACCTGCTTCTTGGCGGCTTTATCCGCCATTTTCTTCGCGTCTGCCATGTACTCAACAATAGGCGATGGCAGGGGAACTGCGAAAATGAACCCAAACGTGGGGTGAGAAGAAGCATGCTTATCGACGAAAAACCGCCACATTCGGTGTATCGAATGCGACGGTGATTATGAAAAATGTACTTAGTTGAACGCCACCACTGGGGTGTCTTCGGAAGCACCATAACGCTCAAGAAGCGTGGAAGCTTCCTGTGCAGTGGAACCGCCAGAAGTATCCTTCAAGTGGAGGAGGTTCGCAGGGATTTCCTCGCCACGGAATTCCATAGCCTGTGCGTAGAGACGACCCGCACGGTAAGAAGAGCGCACCAATGGACCAGACATGACAGCTGCAAAGCCCATATCCTTGGCGGCATCTGCGTGCTCGAGGAACTCCTCAGGCTTTACCCAACGCTCAATCGGGTGGAACAACGGGCCAGGACGAAGGTACTGAGTAATGGTGATGATGTCACAACCCGCATCATGCAGATCTTGGAGAGCCTCAGTGACTTCTTCGGTGGTTTCACCCATGCCCAGAATCAAGTTCGACTTGGTGACCAGCCCAAAATCACGAGCCTGACGGATAACATCCAAGGAACGCTCATAACGGAACGCCGGGCGGATGCGCTTGAAAATACGTGGCACGGTTTCGACGTTGTGCGCGAAAACCTCTGGGCGAGACTCAAAGACTTCCTGCAGCAGATCCTTTTTGCCAGAGAAATCAGGCACCAAGTTTTCCACACCAGTATTCGGGTTGAGCTCGTGGATCTTACGAACCACCTCTGAGTAAAGCCATGCGCCTTCATCATCCAGATCATCACGAGTCACACCAGTGATGGTGGAGTAGTTCAGCTGCATCTCACGCACGGATTCAGCGACACGCAGTGGCTCACCGCGGTCAAGTGGCTCGGGGCGTGCAGAGTTGATCATGCAGAAATCACAACGACGGGAGCAGTTAGCTCCACCAATGAGGAAGGTAGCTTCGCGGGATTCCCAACATTCGTGAATATTAGGGCAGCCAGCTTCCTGGCAAACAGTGTGCAAAGACGCGCCAGCGACGCGTTCCTTCATGTCTTGGTATTCAGGTCCATTTTTGACCTGGTTTCTAATCCAGCGAGGCTTGGTCTCAATTGGGCTTTCCGAATTTCGGGCCTCAACGCGGAGTAGTCGTCGTCCTTCAGGTGCGATAGTCACAAATGCAACCTTACATCTTTCAAATTAGTGAGCTTTATAGGGAAAATATAAACGCTTTTCGACGTTTCTCTCATCCGCCGATTCTGCCAGCGGCTCTACTTCGTTCCAACGCGGCAAAGCACCGACAAATTTCCTTGGTCTACCCCCGTTTAGGGAGATTTTTCGTTGGGTCAGGAGCACTGCCGAAAGAATGATCAGCCACAACCAACCGGCCAGCCAGAGCATCATCCAGAGCACGAATCGCGGGATCTACTAATTCCTCCACAGAAACATCTCGCTTTAGTTCCCGGGACAAGGTACTTAACCCAGCATCTGCAATGCCACAAGGAATGATGTGTTCGTAGAAATCGAGGGTGTTATTGCAATTGATAGCCACACCATGCATAGCCACCCCTCGCGTAATCCGAATGCCGATAGCCGCAACCTTGCTGTCTACCCAACCATCATGAGCTGGAACCCACACACCAGAGCGTCCATCAATTCTTCCGGCTTCTGCCACACCCATTTCCCGCACCACATGGATGAGGGCTTCCTCGAGACGTCGAACATAATCCACGACATCGATAGGATCAGCCAGTTTAATGATGGGATAAATAACCAATTGGCCGGGCCCATGCCACGTGATGCGCCCACCGCGATCCGCGTTAATGACAGGCAACCCATTCGTCGGGAGATCCTCGGGCTGCGTACGTTTTCCTGCGGTATACACAGACGGGTGTTCCAAAATCAGGAGTTGATCAGGGATCTCATCGTTTGCTCGGCGGGCAGCAAGCTCAGCTTGGTAATCCCAAGCCTCTTGATAATCGATCAAACCTAAATGTTGGATTTCAACTGGTTCTGCAGATGCGCGAATAGAAAGATCTGCGGGGAAAAAAGGATCTCTTGGTGCAGTCATGATAGATATCCACCCTAGCCCTACCGAAGGTGATAAGTCATACAAAACATGCATGAGACAGCAAAACCGCCACTCCCAGGATAAGGAGCAGCGGTTTTTAAGTTGCTTAACTTGAGAAGATCTTAGAGCTGCAGATCGCCTACGAAGTTAGCGGTCTCAAGGCGATCCTTGATGGTGGTCAAGAAACGACCCGCATCTGCGCCGTCTACGACCTGGTGATCGTAGGTCAGTGGCAAGAAGACCATCTGGCGGATCGCGATGGAATCGATGCCGTCTTCGGTGATCACTACTGGACGCTTAACGATTGCACCGGTGCCCAAGATGCCAGCCTGTGGTGGAACCAGGATTGGGGTATCAGAGAGAGCGCCTTCGGAACCAATGTTGGTGATGGTGAAGGTGCCACCGGACAGGTCGCTTGGCTTCAGCTTGTTGTTGCGTGAACGATCAGCCAAATCAACGATGGCCTGTGCAATCTCTGGAAGAGAGAGGTTCTGCGCATCGTGGATGACTGGGGTCAGCAGACCAGCTGGGGTATCAACAGCGATAGCGATGTTGACGGAAGCGTGGTAGGTCATTTCCTTGGTCTTTGCGTTGTAAGACGCATTGACATTTGGATGAGAAACCAGAGCCTCGGTTACTGCCTTAACGAAGAATGGCAGGTAAGTGAGGTTCACGCCGTGCTTCTCGATGAAAGCAGGCTTGTTCTTCTTACGCAGCTCAGCAACGCGAGTCATATCAACTTCGTGCAGCTGGGTGAGCTGTGCAGAGATCTGCAGAGCCTCGACGGTCTTCTTCGCGGTGATCTCGCGAATACGGTTGACCTTCGCAGTGGTACCGCGCAGCTTAGCCTTTTCAGGATCAACAGACTTGGTAGATGCGGCAGAAACAGGAGCAGCAGTCTGTGCAGGTGCAGCCTCACCGTTTGCAGCAGCCAAGACATCCTGCTTGCGGATACGTCCACCGATACCCGTGCCGGTTACAGTGTTCAGATCAACGCTGTGCTTTTCAGCAAGCTTGCGTACCAGTGGGGTGACGTAAGGAACGTTGTCGCCGGATGCAGATGCAGGAGCTGCTTCTTCCTTCTTTGGCGCTTCCTTCGCTGCTGGTGCTGGGGTTTCTTCCTTAGCTGGCTCAGCCTTTGGCGCTTCCTTCGCTGCTGGTGCTGGGGTTTCTTCCTTAGCTGGCTCAGCTTTAGGTGCTTCTTCGGCTGCTGGTGCTGCGTTTGCATCACCGATGCGGACGATGACTGCGCCGACGTCGACGGTGTCGTCTTCGTTTGCGAGGATCTCCACGATGGTGCCTGCTACTGGGGATGGGATCTCGGTGTCGACCTTGTCGGTGGAGACCTCAAGTAGTGGTTCATCTACTTCGACGGTGTCGCCGACGGACTTGAGCCACTGGGTGATGGTGCCTTCGGTGACAGATTCGCCTAGTTCTGGCATCTCAACGTCGGTTGCTGCACCAGTGGAAGCAGGAGCTGCTTCTTCCTTCTTTGGCGCTTCCTTCGCTGCTGGTGCTGGGGTTTCTTCCTTAGCTGGCTCAGCTTTAGGTGCTTCTTCGGCTGCTGGTGCTGCGTTTGCATCACCGATGCGGACGATGACTGCGCCGACGTCGACGGTGTCGTCTTCGTTTGCGAGGATCTCCACGATGGTGCCTGCTACTGGGGATGGGATCTCGGTGTCGACCTTGTCGGTGGAGACCTCAAGTAGTGGTTCATCTACTTCGACGGTGTCGCCGACGGACTTGAGCCACTGGGTGATGGTGCCTTCGGTGACAGATTCGCCTAGTTCTGGCATCTCAACGTCGGTTGCTGCACCAGTGGAAGCAGGAGCTGCTTCTTCCTTCTTTGGTGCTTCCTCAGCTGCTGGTGCTTCTTCCTCTACAGGAGCATCGTCATCAGGGGACTCGTCTGCATCACCGATAATTGCGATAACGCCACCAACATCAACGGTGTCATCTTCTTCAGCCCTGATTTCGAGAATAACACCGGCAACAGGAGAAGGAATCTCGGTGTCTACCTTGTCGGTTGAGACCTCGAGCAACGGCTCATCAACCTCAACAGTGTCGCCAACGGACTTCAACCACTGGGTGATCGTGCCTTCGGTTACTGATTCGCCCAGCTCGGGCATCTCTACGGAGAACGCCATTATTTTAAGACTCCTCGCAAGTCGTGTCGTTAAAACGGAAACTAATACCCCAAAGGATACCGATTCAATTTGTGAAGTGTGGAGTTCGGGTCATATCAAGCCAAAGAGATGCCCCCTACAATGGGTTTGTGTTCAATTTATTTGGTCGTAAAACCCCCCGCTCCAACTTGCGTCCACCACGCGGTCCGGGTGATACGGTGCGCCCTCAGGATTTAGAATTCTTAATGCAGTGGATGCAAGGAAAACCGTTTGTGGAGGCTTTCGTTGAACCGGAAACGCTGGTCAATGAGATGTCGGTCGTTTTGGTCGATGCCAATGGTCTTTTTATACGCAGGCGGATTGGTGGACCTAAAGGAATTGATGTCATTGCGAAAAAGTTGGGCGTCCCGGTTTATGACGTGGAAGAGACCGGTTACCCCCAAAGGATGCGGGAACGAATTGAATATGAACGAATCTTAAGAAAGCGTGAAGAACAAAAAGCTCGCCGCGCTAAATTTGAGCGCGGCGAGAATCCTGATTACTAGTTAGCGTTTAGCCTTCTGCAAGGTCCTTTAGGACCTGAATGAAAGTACGGACTGGTTGTCCGGTGGCGCGCTTCGGGGTGTACCCAAATTCACCAGCAGTGTTATAAGCAGGGCCAGCAATATCGACGTGTGCCCACTCAATGCCTTCACCAACAAATTCTTGCAGGTATCGACCAGCAGCAGACATACCCGCAAAGCGAGAGTTAGTGACATTTCGCAGATCTGCAACAGGGGATTTAACCTGCTCATCAAGCTCTTCTGGGATAGGCATTGCCCATGCTTGTTCGCCGACGCTACGGCCGGTGGAGGCTACTGCATCACGGAAATCATCTGTGCCCATGACACCAGAGGTATGCAGGCCCAATGCAACTAGCTGTGCGCCTGTAAGGGTCGCAGCATCAATGAGGTAGTCAGGCTTATCTTCAGAAGCATAAGCAATTGCATCCGCAAGTACTAGACGGCCTTCAGCATCAGTGTTGAGGATTTCGGAAGTGATTCCACCGAAGTGGGTGATCACATCACCTGGGCGGAATGCATCGCCGGATGGCATATTTTCTGCCATTGGTAGGAATGCCGAAACATTGATTGGCAGGTTCAGTCGAGCTGCCGCAATGATGGTGGCTAATACTGAAGCGGAGCCACCCATGTCGGAAATCATGTTTTCCATGCTTGCACCTGGCTTAATGGAAATTCCGCCAGTATCAAAGGTGATGCCCTTGCCGACAAGCGCAATAGACTTTTCTGCCTTGCGCGGTTTCCATTCAATAGACAGAAGACGAGACTTGCGAGCTGAGCCATTGCCAACTGCCAAGATTCCGCCAAATCCTTGTTCTGCCAGCTGCTTCTCATCTAGGATGGTTGTCTTCAAACCATGCTTGGAGGCTTCATTAGAAGCCATGACCGCATAGGACTCAGGGTAGAGGTGGGAAGACGGAGTATTAACGAAATCGCGGGCTAGAAGCACAGATTCCACGATGATCTGAGCTTCAACGAATGCATCTTTATCAGCCTTGTTTGAGCTAATGAAAGTGATTGAGGTGGTCTTGTCCTCTTTAACTTCGGTAGCTTTGCGTAGACCCTTGTAAGAGTAAGAACCGAGACCAAAACCGGTAACCGCTGCAGAAAGACCCAACTCGCCGATTGTTGTAGCTATGTTTTCGAGGCCGTTGAGTGAACGTGCCGCCGTACCGCAGGCGCGGCGGAGGGCTTCGTCGTCAAGCAAATCAGCCTTGCCCAAGCCAACCGCAATGACAGGCGCAACGTCGGTGCCTGGGATGCGGGTGATAGAATTTATTTTTGCCTTTGCTCCGACAGCTTCGAGCTGTGTGAGGATTTCGCCCTGCTGTGCGGTGCTGAAGAGGAAATCGAGTACTTCGCCGCCAGCCAGTTCGATGGAATCTTCACCCTCGAAAATAGCGATGATGACAGCGTCGATTTTCTTTGGAAGCTTCTTTTCTAGCTTGAGCTCAGCAACAGTGCCACGAACTGGAAGTACTGCATCCTTGGCCACTTTGCTTGGGGCTGTGGTGCTGTAGACATTTTTAGCCATAGAAAGTTTTCCTCTCTGAAATTATGCCACCAGATTGGTAGAAGGTGGCATCGGTATGAAACTAACTTTTACCTAGCCTAGCCATTCCACAAAATTGTGAGACGAAATTTCCCATATGTCTCATAAAATGGGGGCTGACTAGTGTATCTGTGGGGCTTCAGGTGTAACTTGAATCCATGACGTCATTAGAGTTCACAGTAACCCGTACCGACAATCCGACGTCACCTGATCGTCTGAAGGAAATTCTTGCCGCGCCGAAGTTCGGTAAGTTCTTCACCGACCACATGGTGACTATCGACTGGACAGAATCGGAAGGTTGGCACAACGCGCAACTAGTGCCTTATGCTCCGATTCCCATGGATCCTGCCACCACCGTATTCCACTACGGACAGGCAATATTTGAAGGTATTAAGGCCTACCGTCATGCAGACGGTTCCATCAAGACCTTCCGTCCGGGTGAAAACTCTGAGCGCATGCAGCGATCTGCGGCTCGTATGGCAATGCCAGAACTGCCTACTGAAGATTTCGTTAAGGCACTGGAACTTCTCGTGGAAGCAGATCAGGGTTGGGTTCCTGAATACGGCGGAGAAGCATCTCTATATTTGCGCCCGTTTATGATCTCTACCGAAATCGGTCTTGGTGTCAGTCCATCTGACGCTTACAAGTTCCTTGTCATTGCATCCCCAGTTGGAGCATATTTCACCGGTGGTATTAAGCCTGTTTCAGTCTGGCTCAGCGAAGATTACGTTCGTGCAGCTCCAGGCGGAACCGGTGACGCTAAATTCGCAGGCAACTATGCAGCATCTTTGTTGGCCCAGGCCCAGGCAGCGGAAAAGGGCTGCGACCAGGTTGTGTGGCTTGATGCAATTGAGCACAAATACATCGAAGAGATGGGTGGCATGAACCTTGGGTTCATCTACCGCAATGGTGATCAGATCAAGCTTGTTACTCCTGAGCTATCAGGTTCTTTGCTTCCAGGCATCACCCGTAAGTCTTTGCTACAGGTGGCAGAAGACTTGGGCTATGAAGTAGAAGAGCGCAAGATCACCACTGCTGAGTGGGAAGCTGATGCAAAATCTGGTGCGATGACCGAAGCATTCGCATGCGGCACCGCAGCTGTAATCACACCTGTTGGCACCGTGAAATCCGCCCATGGCACCTTTGAAGTCAATAACAACGAAGTCGGTGAAATCACCATGAAGCTTCGTGAGACCCTCACAGGTATTCAGCAAGGAAATGTTGAAGATAAAAATGGCTGGCTTTACCCACTGATTGGTTAAAAATAACCAGTTTATGATTGTGAAACCCTGCTACATCCAAGAGAAACCTTGATGTGGCGGGGGTTTTATTTTTTCTGTGACCAGGACTTTTCATAAGTGGGGGTAGGCAAGGGGGAAGAGTGTGTCCATAGCTGGTGGCATGCTGGTGCCTACACAAATCAAGAATTGACTTGAAGGAGCGCATAATGGCTGATCGTGAGCAAAAGGTTGCAGTTGTAACTGGAGGATCAAGCGGAATTGGTGCAGCATCAGCTCGTGCATTGGTAGCTGACGGTTGGAAAGTAATCGTTGCAGCACGTCGCATTGATCGTTTGGAAGCACTTGCCCAAGAAATTGGTGGCACTGCCGTGGCTCTTGATGTCACGAGCCAAGAGTCTGTCGATGCTTTTGCAGAGACAGTCGGAGCTGTTGATCTGCTTGTCAACAACGCCGGTGGTGCAAAAGGTCTAGACAGCATCCGAGATGCCAACATTGATGATTGGACCTGGATGTATGAAACCAACGTTTTGGGCACCCTGCGAGTCACCCGTGCGCTCATGGACGGTTTGATTGCTCGCGATGGACATGTCATCAATATCGGTTCCATTGCAGGCGAAAACCCATATGTAGGCGGCGCTGGATACAACGCAGCTAAATTTGGCGTAGCAGCATTTAACCGTGTGCTACGGCTAGAAACGCACCAGCAGACGCTGCGTGTCTCAGAGATTGATCCAGGTCGTGTTGCTACTGAAGAATTCGCGCTCGTTCGATTCGGTGGTGACAAAGATCGCGCCGCGTCAGTCTATGAAGATGTACTTAATCTTTCCGCAGAAGATATCGCTGAATCTGTTCGCTGGGTGGCAAGCCTGCCAAAGCATATGAACATCGACCGCATGCGCATTACCCCGCGTGATCAGGTTTAAATAGTTTGGAAGCTCTGACAGAAGCACTGCTCGGGGTGCTGTTAGAGCATCTTTAAGGGAGCCTTGAAACTTTGTGAATATCAAAGATCCCACCGCGATGAAGCGGTGGGATCTTGTGTGGAGCGTATTGATTAGCGAAGAATTAATGATCTAGCGATTGTACTCAGTGCTGGTCAGGAGTCTGCAAGGATCATAGAAAATGATCATTCTTTCTTGATGGTCAATTGTGCGGCTACAGAAACCATGAAGGTGTACGCACAGACCAACACCAAAGGCATCATGGACAAGTTGGTATTTGAAGTCGAAGAGGCCTGAACTATGAGGATGACTGCAGGAGCTGCAAAGAGTAGTGCCACTAAAAATTTTATGGCAGCTTCGCGAGTCTTGCCCTTCTTGACGCTATGAAAAGCAGAAAGCAGACAAATGGCAATGATCAGAATTAGTAAGGTCATAAGTAGGTAAAACTGCAACAACGACTCCTTCTAAAGTGGCCCCGATTTATCTAACGCTTATCTACTGCCGTCTAGTTGCTTTGGTTAACACCTTAAAAGATATTTTTTAAGTACTGTTCTTTGAACATTTCCTCTGATGAGTGCATTTCTTCAACAGTGGAGCTTGAGATGTGGCTGGAATCTCTGCCATTAATCATGCACACCGGATGCATCTGTAGGACACAGAAAACGCTGGATCGAGAATATTATCGATCCAGCGTTGTTCTTTCTATCTGATGTGGAACTTTAAAGTGGGTACTGCTGCTTTGGATCCTCGATAGTAATCCACTTTTCCTCAGTGAATTCCCGGATCACAGTACGTCCGTCAAAGCGTCCATAACCACTATTTTTCATGCCGCCAAAAGGAGCATTTGCATCATTTTGCACTGTGGCACCATTGATATGGACATGGCCGGCTTCGATTGCCAGTGCAGCTTGGAGGGTGCGGAATGAATCGGTGCCGTGGACTGCAGCAGCCAGACCGTATTCTGTGTCATTGGCTGTTGCAATTGCTTCTTCATAACCATTGACACGTACGACAGTAGTGATTGGTGTGAAGGTTTCTTCGGCGTAGATCTGCATGCCAGGTTTGACGTTATCAATCACTGTTGGGTGATGTGCAGCGCGGTCAGCGTGCTGTCCCACAGCAATGGTTGCACCCTGTGTAACAGCATCATCGATCATTGCGTTGATACGGTCTCCACTGCTTGGCTGGTAGGTGTAGCCGATCTGCACGGAAGGATCTTCAGTAGGATCACCAGTTTTTAGTTCTGCTACTCGTGCAGTGAATTTCTCCATGAATTCATCAGCGATCTTCTCATCGAGCACGATACGTTCAGTCGACATGCAAATCTGACCCTGGTACATGAATGCTCCAAATGTTGCAGCGTTGACTGCACCATCGATATCGGCATCATCGAGGATGACTAGGGGCGCTTTTCCTCCGAGTTCGAGGAGCACTGGCTTGAGGTTGCGCCCTGCCTTTTCTGCGATGATGCGACCAATAGCAGTAGAGCCAGTGAAGTTAATCCGACGCACTGCTGGATGTTCGATCAGTGCCTCAATGACTTCGTTGGAATCCTTTGGGTCATTAGTAACGAAATTGACCACTCCAGCAGGCAAACCTGCTTCAATAAGAACCTCTACGAGCATTTGATGGGTGCGGGGGCTGCCCTCTGATGCACGGAAAACAACAGTGTTGCCGCAAGCGATTGGGTAGGCGAGTCCTCGCATGCCGAGTACACCAGGAGCATTCCACGGTGCCATACTCAACACAACACCTGCAGGTTGGCGCACAGTCATAGACAAGACGCCACGGTCATTGTTCATGGTCTCTCCCAGCAGCTGGGAGGTTAGGCTAGCTGCTTCGCGGAGACACTGGGTGGTCAAGAAGACATTGAATCCAGCCCAATCGGGAGCAGCAGAAACTTCAGCAGCCATAGTTGCAATGAACTCTTCTGCTCGTTGCTCCAAGATATCTGCAGCTTTCAGCAAGATAGCGCGACGCTCGGTAGGGCCTGTTTTTGCCCATGATGGGAAAGCTGTGGAAGCTGATTCCACAGCGGCGATGGCGTCCTCCACAGTGGCAGCTGCGCCAGTGGTAACCACGGTGCCGTTTTGTGCATGCAGGCGGTCAAAGGTTGCATCGCCGCTGGCAGGGCGGGGCTGATTGTCAATGATTAGCTGTGAGCGCATGGGCAGTGAAGTAGTCATGAGAAGTTCCTCTGTTTAAAAGTTGTGATGGAAGGTCTACGGACATCGCGCTATGAACTAAGCGTCTTGATTGGTCTTAATGGCGGCATTTAAACGCCACCTAAAAGCGATCATATAAGTGATTTGCAACATATGTTGCACTATTTAGTGATGGGGGTATCAAATAATGGGAAAGTGGTGCAGGGTAGCGGTCGGCTACATGCTCATGGATCCACCCCAAGTATCGATCCCAGGTGTTATGTGCCCCCAAGTATTCATTGCGTCGTTCTGCTGCAGGGCCATCTGGAAGGTGGAAGATATCGGCAGTGGCTAGGGAAGCGATTTGTACTCGGCGTGCTCGATCTGCACGGAGATCCTGATAACGCTGGCGGGCGGAGTCCCATCCGGTGTTTTGCTCAAGCCCCTCAATGAGGCAATCCGCCAGAACGATGGCATCTTCAATAGATTGGTTAGCTCCCTGTCCATGGTGGGGAACCATGCCGTGGGCAGCATCGCCGATTAGAGTGATGCGACCACGGCTCCACTGCTGTAGCGGCGGGCGATGGAAGAGAGCCCAACGTTCGGTGACAGGGGTTGCACTGATCATTTCTGTGATGGCAGGATCCCATCCTTCAAAAGCTTTGAGGTGTTCGCCTTCTTCCTCAACTGGAACGACCCAAGATTTCTCTTCCCACGGACCGTTGTGTCGTTTCACGAGGAAGAAGTTCTGTATGCCGCCACCGATGGGATAGTGAAGGAGGTGTCCACCAGGTCCCATCCAGAACTGAATAGCTTCCGGATCGGGAAGCGAAGGCATCTTTTCTGGGGAAACTAAACCGCGCCAGGCATGGCATCCGGAAAATTGAGCATCGTCATAGCCGAGGATCTCTCGCCGCAGTCGAGAGCGCACGCCATCTGCACCGATCACCAAATCAGCTTCTACGCTGTCACCATCTGCGAAGTGGAGTACTGCGGCATCGGAACGCTCTTCCACGCGTATACAGCGTTTATTGAGGTGGATGGCGTCTTCGCCGACTGTAGTTTTAAGCATGTGCTGTAGATCTGCGCGGTGTACACCGTAATAAGGTGCGCCGGCACGTTGACGGTAGTCTTCGCGGGAGGAAATCCTGTTGATAATGTGCCCATCGCGTCCATCTCGAAGGATAAGGCCATTAACATCGGCTGCTTTGTCCGCTAGTTCTTCGCCAATACCGATGCGATCAATGAGGAATCGGGTGGCATTAGCGGAAAGGGCAACAGCTGCGCCCACTTCACGAAGTTCGGAGGCTTGTTCATAGATTTGTGGTTCTAGTCCGCGGCGTCGAAGTTCGGCTGCCAGAGTAAGTCCTCCGATACCGGCTCCGACGATGGCGATCCGAGTGCCTTGATTGGTCAGTGACATGGATTTCCCCTTTGAACGAAGGAACGAAGTTGTAGAAGGCAATCATATGGGGTGAGGTGCAGCACTTTCATCAGCGCTTTGTGGCAATTTCCCCTATAGAATTCCGACACTATGTCGGAAATAGGTATCGTCTATGAAATGGACCGTTTTCCCGAACTCGATGATGCAGTACAGAACCTCTCTGAGGACCTTGATCATCGGTTAGTGGTGATTGATCGTTCCATGCGAGTGGTGTCCTATTCCATGCATGAATCCCCAGAAGATCGCCGACGCCTCTTCCATATCCTTGCGCACAGCGATTCTTGGCCACATCCCCGCACTGCAACCACCCCATATCAAGTTGTTGCGATGGAGGAAATCGGCCCAGTTCTTTTCCTGAGAATGCTTGACTCCCGTAAATACATTATTGGACACCTAGTTCTCTCCGTGACTAATCAGGAAGCGGAACAGAGCTTTCTTGCTCGGCTAGATTCTGCAATCGCACGCCTTTCGGAACTATTGGCTGCTCGTCAGCATGATGCAATGGATCGTGAAGCGCGGTCATATCATCTTGCTGCTCAATTAGTAAGTGCTGATACTCAGTCTCGAGAAAAGTCGGCAGAAGCGCTTATTTCGGAACGTTTCCTGAGTTCTTCCGAAGGATTTTGCGCGGTAGCGCTGGGGATAGATCCTCGTGACATGAATCCGCTGAATAAGGAGAAGTCAGCTCAAGCTGTTGCGAGTACCTTGCGTTATGTTCGAGAAAATTCCACGGCGACTGTAATCGGTGGTGTCCTGGACACTGATGGTGGGATTGGCGTATTGGTTTTTCCACGGCCGGTAGTTGTGCCCAGACTGCGTCGCATTCTGGAAGATCCTCAATTGGCTCCGGTCCGCGCCGGGATTGGCCCATTGGTGCCTTTGGCTGAAACGCATCGTTCTTTTGAACGTGCTTGTCTGGCCTGGAGAGCGTCCTGGTTGGCTCCAGAAAATCATGGAATTGTTACTACCTGGGAGCATGTGGGATTGGACGGAACATTGGCGCGTTTGCCTCTGGAGGATTTCACTCCAGAGGATCTCCCATCGGCGATTCGCGATTTGTTGTCAGCCACGGATTCTCCAGTTTTGCTAGACACATTAGAGGCTTATCTCGTCGCTGGTGGTGATGCTCAACAAACAGCACGCACCCTTAATATTCACCGTTCGACCCTTTATTACCGGTTGGACAAACTGCGAAACCTGATTCCAGGGGATTTCCACGATGGGATTCTTCGCAACGAGCTACATACTGGGTTGCGGATGGCGCGCCTTGCAGGGCTATTAAAGAATTAATGCTTGTCGACGCCCCCAGCCACCGTAACAATCACCCTTGGCATGGGGGAGAGAGAAAGAGCCACTATCCAGCGCAAATGTGGGATAGCGGCTCTCAGGAAAACTGAGTGTTTCTTAGTGAGAAACGATTTCAGTGATTGGCTTGCGGTGCTTGATCAGCACACCACACAGCACAGCAACTAAGGCCGCACTGCCGGCAATGAAGTAACCCGCAGTAAAAGCATCAGGGGTTGGCATACCTTCAGGGGTAGAGAACCCAGACATAATTGCTGAATAAATGGCAGTTCCAATAGAAGTCATTGAAAGTGCGATGGCTACATAAACGGAAGCGGTTCCAGCACCCTTGCCGTGTGCTGCTTCAATGGCGATCACCGACACCGATGCAGTAAGCAAAGTTGTATAAGAGGTACCGAACAGGAAGATTGCTAGCGTCATGGACCAGACATTGGTGTGTGCAAGCGCCAGCCACATGAAAGCAGTGAACATTCCCAGACCTGCAATGATGATGGTTCCACGTGGGGTGCGGCCCAGCATCTTTGGTGCTAGCTGTGTGGCAACAATGCCGGCAAAGGTCATTGGCAGGAAGACAAAGGATGCTGCCAGGGCAGTCATACCGAAACCGAATGCCACTGGTGCGGCGGGAATCTGCAGCAGCGTCATGGTGAGGTTGAACAACATGGAACCACCGATGCCCATGGAAATGAAGATGGCATAAGCCGGCCCCAATCGGCGGGAGAAAATATCACGGACAGGCAGAAGTGGATTCTTGGTACGAGATTCCCACACTAGGGAGAGTGCGAGAAGTACAAAGCCTGCGCCAACAGTGCCGACAGTTAAAGGTGAGAAGATTCCCCAGACTGTGGACTGTGAGATGCCAATGCAGAGCAATAGTAGGCCCACGCCCATGAGGGAGACGCCTGCAATATCGAGACGCTCGGTAACGCCCTTGAGCTGAGATTCAGTGCGGCGGTGTAAAGCGTCAGAATCTAAGCCATAGAAGTAGAAGCCAATGGCACTGATGATGGTCAAGAGGGCACCGATCCAGAAGGCGTCGCGCCAGTCACCACCCATGGCCAAGAGCGCACCACCGAAAGCGAAGCCAAGGAAGACACCGATTGCCTGACCGCCAGCAATGACAGCGACAGTTTTACGACGATTTTCCGGAGTGAGGCGATCATTCATAATGCCCACGCAGAGTGCCTGGCCAGCCATAATGCCAACCAGTGCACGGCCGATGATAAGAACCAGGAAGCTTGGAGCTAGTGCAGAGATGATGTAGCCAAGGGTGATGCCCACCAAGCTGAGGAACATCAATCGACGGTGGCCGAAGACGTCTCCGGCTTTCGCGAGGATCGTAATGGTTGCTGCACCCATGAGTGTAGTGCTCATAAGAGCCCAAGCAGTCTGTCCAGGAGTGAGCTCTAAGGAAGCTGCCATGGAGCCGTAGAGTGGGATTGCCATGAGGGTTCCGACCTCATTGAGCATTTGTAAAACAGAGAAAATTACTGCCATACGCAGACCGGCTTTACGCCAAGGGATCTGCTCTCCAGGTGGTGTGTTTATAGCGCGCCGGGAGGTGGTGGGGGTTGTTGTTTGAACCATGTTTCCTCGCTGAAATTCGTGAGATTGTCGACACTTAATTCAGCAAAGTATGGCCCACACCACACCTCTAGACAAGTGTCTAGTCAGAAAATGGTCTTAAATGGCAGTTTAGGGGTGGAAAAACCTACCCCTGAAATCTGATCTAAATTCCGTGAGGTGTGGCTTTTAGTGGGGTGTACTGCATTTTTATTAGCCAATACCCCTGTGCGGTTCCGCAGAGTCCGGGTAACCAAACCACAGTGCCCATGAGCCCATAAAATCTGAAATTTGGGCAGCTGTGACCGGTTTCTAACTCGGATAACCAAACCACACTGCCCACGGAGTATAAAAAGGAGCTCCGTGGGCACTGTCGTTTGGTTGCGCGAAAAATCTCACCTGAGCCAGTGGAAAAGTAGCCTTTCAGATTCGCTTTTAAGGGCCTAAAATGCCCGGGGCCATAGGAACATTCATTTGGATATTCTGGCCTCTTAAATTGGCTCTAGAGTCCGCATATCTCTAAAGGAAAAGTGCTATATCTCGGCTAGTACAGCAAGAACCACTGCCGCGATAGCAGCTCCGAGGTGGATGCACGCTCCGATGCAGTCACCGTTTACCCCACCAAAACGTTTGGATAAGTGGCGGGTGAACAGTTCTGCACAACAGCAGGAAACAATCGCAGTGATGGATATACCGAGTCCAAGCCACAGGGAGTTTCCTAAACTAGAAAATACAAAGGCAAGTGCAGAAATACCCAACCACCACAGGACAACCCACCACCATTTCACGGTGCCGATTACTAAAGCTCCAAAACCGGTGGGAGAGAAGGGGCTGTGGTGTTGCAGCGCAGTAACTTGACCTGTCAGGCGCGCAATCAGGGGGATAAAGCAGACGGTCCACCAGGCAGGGGAATTAATAAGTGACGCTACTGCGGTGACTTGGATAAGAATTGAAAATATGGCTGCGGAGAATCCAAAAAGCCCAGTGTGTGGATCTGCAAGAATTTCTCGTGCTCGTGGAGGCGCTGCATAAGAACCTAAGGCGTCGGCAACGTCCGCCAAGCCATCAAGGTGCATAAACCTATTGAGCAATTCCCACATAGCAACGATGAGTACCGCAACCAGTAGTGCATCAGCGGAAAGCGCGCCTGAAATAGGGCCAATGGCCGCTAATAACAGGGCAGTGCACATGCCAAAGACAAGCCCCACAATTGGTAGTGCAGCCATCACTCGGGCACCAGTTAATCGATCAAATACGGTGGCACCGGGGATGGGTAGGATACTCATCCAATTGAGCGCTGTGCAGATGCCTTCGACTGGGGCGAAGCCATGGCGGTCATCTGAATGCGAAGGGGAAAAACCAGCTTTGCCAGACATAAGGTGGTGCTGAACTAGGAGGTTTCTACGCTGTGCTCTGATTCAACAGGGCCATCAACGCCTGCGTCATCCATGGTGGACATATCAGTCATCAAATCCACTGCAATTTTGACTAATGGTAGGGCAGCAGCACCGCCGGAGCCTTCGCCAAGAGCCATGTTGAACTCTAAAATTGGGGTCAGTGCGAGTGCATCTAAAGCGATGGAGTGCGCAGGTTCTGTAGAGCGGTGACCGGCAATAAACCAGCGGCGGGCACCAGGTGCGAGTTTGTTTGCAAGCAAGGCTGCAGAGGTGACTACGACGCCGTCGAGAAGCACTGGAGTTCTGCGCACCGAAGCCTGTGCAATGAAACCTGCCATGGCTGCGAGATCTGGTGAGGAGATCATGCGAGCGATGGCGATGGGATCTTGGCGGAAGTCGCGTGCACGGAACATGGCATCACGAATCGCGGAGACCTTGAGCTTCCAGCCTTCGTCATCAATGCCGGTGCCGCGCCCGATAACTACTACTGGTTCAGCCAAGGTAAACATGCCGATCAAAGTGGCAGCAGGTGTGGTATTGCCAATGCCTAAATCGCCTGGGATAAGGATATCGGCACCAGCATCAACTTCTTGATCAGCAATGCGCTTACCGATCTCTAATGCACGTTCCACTTGTTCTTGCGTCATGGCATCTTCAACGTCGATGGAGCCACAAGAGCGAGCAACGCGTTCATCGCCCCATGCTTCATGATCTAAGGAGACATCAACCAAGCGAACAGATGCACCAGCAGCGCGGGCCATTACGTTGATAGCAGCGCCACCAGCGGTAATATTCTCGGCCATTTGAAGGCTCACGGAAGATGGGTATGCGGATACCCCTTTGGCAGCCACACCGTGATCACCAGCAAAAACCACGATTTTTGAGTTATTGAGAGGCCGTGGGGGAACTTGTCCTTGGCAGGCAGAAATGAAGCAGCCAAGCTCTTCTAATTTCCCTAAAGATCCAGGAGGCTTGGTCAAGGAGCCTTGGAATTCCTTCGCCTTGGCTAGGATCTTATGATCAGGAAATTCCACACGCGCAAAAAGCTCTGCTGGAACCATTAATAACTCCTTCAACCGACTGTCATTTAGAACGTTTTTAACTCTAGCGGCAGACCAGCCACTACGAAGACAACCCTCTCGCAAATCTCTGCGATCTGCTGATTAAGTGTGCCAATTCGATCGCGAAAAATCCTGCCGGACTTAAATTCCGGAATAATTCCCATACCAACTTCGGGAGAAACGATTACTAGATCATCGCCAGGAAAGTGCCGGATGGCGTCGATAAGCGCTTCGATTTTGGCATCAAGCGGCGCTGAAGGTGCCTCCCATGCTTGCGCGCCGCATTGGTCCGTCGCATGGGTGAGCCAGGTGCCGAGGTCATCGACAAGCACCGGCATTGCAGGCGGGCTGGTAAGAAGCTTTTCGACGTCTTCCTCATCGTTGACCAACCAAGAGGCAGGACGGCGCTGTGCATGTATCGCGATGCGCTGCGAAAACTCTTTATCATCGCCAAAAGATCTAGCCGTAGCCACATACAAAACGGGGCCAGATCCAACAAGTGATTCTGCAAAAACAGACTTGCCTGATCTAGCCCCGCCAAGAACTAAAGTGCGCATGCGCTAAACTTCGGCACCGATTTCAACGCGTGCACGAGGGGTGCGCCATTTGCGAGGCTGCACAGAACGTGAGTAGGCGTAGTAACCAAGACCAAAACCAGTCTCAGTAGAGTCAGGGAACTGCGCACGAGCAGCCTTATTGACACGACGACCAGTAGTGATGCCCTCGATCAGGAAGCCCAACATCAAGACCATAGCCACCATGGAAGCAGTAGCTGCGAATTCAGGATTGAAGTTACCGATCAACATGACGACCAACAGTGCAATAGCCACAGGCATGACGAAGTTGGAAAGGAAACGACGAGAATCGACCCAATCGCGAGCAAAACGACGAACCTCGCCCTTATCGCGATCCATCAAATAAGCTTCTTCACCACGATCCATTGCAGCTTGAGTATCACGCTGACGTTTAAGACGAGCATCACGCTCTTTTTGCTTATACGCCTTGAACTCTTCCTTAGTCATAGAAGCCTTAAATTCTTTACGCTTCTGACGCTGCTGCGCGTAAGTATCGGAAGGCGCAAGCGACTGGCCTCCAACGATTCCACGCTCCAGCTCAACCTCACGACGCTTTGGGGTGGGACGTCCCTTTGGAGCAGTATACCCCTTTGGCAGGTCCTGTTGTGCAGGTTCTGCAGCGATTGATTCGGTGGCTGAGCTGACGCCTTGGCCTGCAGCCTCAGCACTTTCAGAGTTCTTATTTTTATCCCAAGGAAGTTTCACACTCAACAGGCTACAAGGAAAACCTTCCAAATCGGGAATAGGGGTGCCCTCCACTTCGTTGAAGGGAGTCAGAAGGGTCTTATCAGCTTTGTTTTTTAAGCGATTTGCATAGATTTCTTTTGCACCAAGTTGATAACCTCAAAATTTCATACGGGTTTTCCGTGGTTTACGCGCTGTTTTGCAGTAGGTAGGCTGGGAAAGAACGAATGTACTTCACTGGTTAGATGATGTTGCTGCACTGCTAGCAAGGCATCGTTTAAAAGGGAGAGTACAGTTATAAGCCACAAACGATGTTTAAGATGTCTAGGCCTTCATAGCTGTTTTGAACATGAAGGCCCACAGTTAAGGAGACTAAAGCGATGACCGCTCCATCAACCAACACCGGCGTTATCTTGACCGAGTCCGCAGCATCCAAGGCTAAGGCGCTCATTGATCAGGAAGGTCGCGATGACCTTGCCCTACGCATCGCTGTACAGCCTGGCGGCTGCTCCGGCCTGCGTTACCAGCTCTACTTCGATGACCGCACCCTAGATGGTGATAAAGAAGACACCATCGGTGGAGTTCGCCTTGTTGTAGACAAGATGAGCACCCCATACCTCCTTGGTGCACACATCGATTTCGCAGACACCATTGAGCAGCAGGGATTCACCATCGATAACCCAAACGCAGGCAGCTCCTGTGCTTGTGGTGACTCCTTCAACTAAGCTTTCGTGCGCTTAAAGCTCGTCCTTGGATAGTTCGTATATCCAAGGGCGAGTTTTTGTATTCCTGAGGATGGTGGATTGTTTTCTACTGGACATGGTGGACACTCCTTAAGCAATGAGGGTGTCGCAACCACCACTTGATATCGCCCACTGACAATTTCGCATACTCGAGATCAGTCCCTTTTCTCTTAAAACTGAAGTGGGCTCGAGGACGCGAAATTGAGGGCAAGGAATTGAAACCGAGATCTCGAACTTAAAGAATCCGCCCCGCCCTTTAAAACACAACAGCCCCTCGCCTCATATCCAGATGGATGGAAGGCGAGGGGCTTAGCTGCCACAAATTGACTGAGTTTAGAGCTCTACTGGGTAGGAGCGGTCTTCGATTTGTGGATCAATACGGTTTTCCACAAAGATTCCGTGCCACACCATGAAGGAAAGAACAGTCCAAAGACGGCGGGAGTGATCGGAAACTCCAGCACGGTGTTCATTCAGCATGTCGAGAACAGCCTGCTTGTTGAAGATCTCTTCGGTGCCGGACTCCTTGATGGTGTCCTGTGCCCATCCGAATAGTTCATCGCCGGCAAGCCAGTGGCGCATCGGCACTGGGAAGCCCAGCTTCTTGCGGTGCAACACATGTGGTGGAACGATCTGCTCGAGCGCCCGGCGCAATGCGTACTTGGTGGTGCCATTGGCGATTTTGAGATCGTGAGGAATGGTTTCAGCTACCTTGAAGACTTCCTTGTCCAAGAATGGAACACGAAGCTCAAGAGAGTTGGCCATGTTGATTTTGTCCGCCTTGACCAAAATATCGCCACGCATCCAAGTGAATAGATCAAGGTGCTGCATGCGAGCCACTGGATCAAAGTTCTGGGACTGGGCATAGATCGGTGCGGTGACTTCGCGGTGGTCCCACTCAGGCTTTGCCCAAGGGATAACACGCTGGAGCTGCTCAAAGTTGAAGGATCGAGCATTGCCGTAGTAACGCTCTTCCATAGTCATGGAACCGCGCTCGAGTAGGGATTTACCCTTCATACCGTCAGGGAGCACCTTACTGAGCTGGCCCAGGCCCTTACGTAGAGGGGAAGGGATCTTTTCGAAAGGAGCAAGGGACAGAGGTTCCTTGTAAATGGTGTAGCCACCGAAAAGCTCATCTGCGCCCTCTCCAGAGAGCACGACCTTGACATGCTTGCGTGCTTCTGCTGCCACAAAATAGAGGGGAACTAGGGAAGGATCCGCTACAGGATCATCTAGGTACCACATGATTTTTGGAATTGCGCTGGCGTATTCCTCAGGGGAAACAATCTTGACGATGTGCTCAGCGCCAATTGCCGCAGCAGATTCCGCCGCAACGTCTACCTCTGAGTAGCCTTCACGCTCAAAGCCTGTAGTGAACGTGAGCAGGTTAGGGTTATGGCGTTTTGCAAGCGCTGCAATTGCCGTGGAGTCAATGCCGCCAGAAAGGAACGAGCCCACGGTCACATCAGCGCGCATATGCTTTTCGACGCTATCCTCCAGCACCTGGGCAATGCGATCGAAGAGATCTTGCTCCTGTCCCTTGACTACTTTTTGGATAGGAAAATTAGGCTTAAAATAGCGCTTTTGTTCAAGCTTTCCGCCTGGACGAACCGTCGCGGTGCAGCCTGACTCAAGTCGAGAGATCTGCGCGTGGAGAGTCTCTGGCTCCGGAACGTACTGCAGGTCGACGTAATGCTCAATCGTGCGCTTGTCAAGGCTGAGATCTAGATTCATCTCCTCTGCCATTTCTAGAATGGTCTTTTTCTCTGAGGAGAAGATAGTGCCATGCTCGGTGGTGGCATAGAACAGTGGCTTGATGCCAAATTGGTCACGAGCGAGGAATAGTGACTTTTCCTTGGTGTCCCAAATGGCGATGCCGAACATACCGCGTAGGTGCTCGACTACGGATTCTCCCCAGTGATGGAAACCAACCACGATAGGTTCGCCATCGCCTGAAGTATTAAAGGTATAGCCCAGGTCTGAGAGCTCTTTGCGGAGTTCTACATAGTTGTAGATCTCACCGTTGAAGGTCATGGCATAGCGATCAGGCTCA
Organism: Corynebacterium crudilactis; assembly: GCF_001643015.1. NCBI lineage: Bacteria > Bacillati > Actinomycetota > Actinomycetes > Mycobacteriales > Corynebacteriaceae > Corynebacterium > Corynebacterium crudilactis. Next base: position 2,066,600 of record NZ_CP015622.1, on the reverse strand, counting down.
TTGGCTGGTCCCCAACGCAGGGGTTGGTGGGAATGCGCAATATCGATGATCGACAAGCGGTTAAAGCCAAAGGCTGCATCCGTGTCATGCCAGGTGCCGGCATCATCAGGGCCACGGTGGCGCATGCATGGCAAAGCACGCTCGAGGGCTGGCACGAATGCCTCAGCGTTTCCGTTTGCAGTCAAAATGCCAAGAAGGCCGCACATGTAAGAAAAATCCTCCTGATTATAAGTTGGGACATATCCACTAGGGGGACAAGGTGAATGAAGAGATCCTTGTCGCAAGAAATATGGCACCGCATTTGTTGAATCTCAGTCAACGATACGGCGAACTTCCATCTGAGGTGAAAAGGGCACGCCAGAATTGTCAAGCTTAAAGTATCCAAGGACGTCAATTTTTGATTGTGAAAACATTGAAGAAATCTGAAAACCTGATTAAAAAGGCAATACATGCACCTTGTTGGGGCGTAGGGGGTAAGGGTGGGGGAAATTCAAGGGCAATCAAAAGGTTGATGGTCTGTGACGTGGCCTACATATAAAGCCTAGGCTTTAGGTATTCCACCTGAGTGTTCGGACATATTGTTGCAGTTGGAGGACATTTGACGCTCTCTGAAACGAAACCCATGAAGATATTTCCCTCAAACGCAAGATATGGAATCGGCTGGCAAATAGGCTATTCTGCGAAGATAGAAATGACCGTAAGGTCTTTGGTTTTTGTGTGGACAGGAAGGCAGAACACACGTGGAACAGCAAAATAAGCGTGGTTTAAAGCGCAAGGCCCTGCTTGGCGGTGTCTTGGGCTTAGGTGGCCTCGCCATGGCAGGCTGTGAAGTCGCCCCTCCAGGCGGCGTGCTTGGAGATTTCCTACGCATGGGTTGGCCTGATGGCATTACGCCTGAGGCAGTGGCCATGGGTAACTTCTGGTCTTGGGTCTGGGTTGCTGCCTGGATCATTGGCATCATCATGTGGGGACTTTTCCTCACCGCAATCTTTGCTTGGAATGCAAAGAAAGCTGAGAAGCGCGGCGAGGGAGAATTCCCTAAGCAGCTTCAGTACAACGTTCCACTTGAGCTTGTGCTGACGATCGTTCCGATCTTCATTGTTATGGTGCTGTTCTTCTTCACCGTGCAGACTCAAGACAAGGTCACTGCTCTGGATAAGAACCCAGAGGTAACCGTGGACGTTACCGCTTACCAGTGGAACTGGAAGTTCGGTTACTCCGAGATCGATGGTGCACTTGCTCCAGGTGGTCAGGCGTACCAGGGAACTGACGCAGACCGTCAGGCTGCCGCTGAGGCATCCAAGAAGGATCCTGCGGGTGACAATCCAATTCACGGAAACTCCAAGTCTGATGTTTCTTACCTTGAGTTCAACCAGATTGAAACTCTGGGAACCACAGATGAGATTCCAGTACTGGTTCTTCCTTCTAACACCCCAATCGAGTTCAACCTCGCATCTGCTGACGTTGCACACTCATTCTGGGTTCCAGAGTTCCTCTTCAAGCGCGATGCTTACGCACACCCAGAGGCCAACAAGTCTCAGCGTGTCTTCCAGATCGAAGAGATCATGGAAGAGGGTGCATTCGTAGGCCGCTGTGCTGAAATGTGCGGTACTTACCATGCAATGATGAACTTCGAGCTCCGTGTTGTTGATCGTGATTCTTTCGCTGAGTACATCAGCTTCCGCGATTCCAACCCAGATGCAACCAACGCTCAGGCACTTGAGCACATTGGTGAAGCTCCTTACGCTACTTCCACCAGCCCATTTGTTTCCGATCGCACCGCAACTCGCGACGGCGAAAACACTCAGAGCAACGCTTAAGAAGGAGTGGCGAAAAAATGAAGTCTTCAGCAAAGTTGATGTACGGCTTGACCGTATTCATGGTCGCAGTGGCTGTTACCTACATCTTCGCAACGATGCACGTTGACGATAAAGGTAGCGTTCCAGGTGTCGAGTGGGTTGGTTCCGTGGCACTTGTGCTTTCGGCTGGTCTGACCTTGATGCTCGGTGTCTACCTTCATTTCACCGAGGTTCGTGCAGACGTTCTTCCGGAGGACTGGGAAGAGGCAGAGGTTGCCGATAAAGCAGGAACTCTTGGATTCTTTAGCCCTAACTCCATCTGGCCAGCAGCCATGTCTGGTGCTGTCGGATTCCTGGCCTTCGGCCTGGTTTACTTCCACTACTGGATGATTGCAGTCGGCGTACTGCTGCTCATCTTCACGGTGACAAAGCTTAACCTTCAGTACGGTGTGCCAAAGGAAAAGCACTAGTACTAAGTTTTTAGATCGCTCGATCCCTTTTAACGGGGATCGAGCGATTTTTCTTTTCCAAGATCTTTAATTTTAGGGCTTCACTTAGAAATTTTAAGGAGATAAATCCCCGGCTAATATAGCCGAATCGTGAAAAGTGAAAAAGTTCCCAGGAAGAGAAGAAAAGTTTTAAAAACTAGGAATGTGGGGGAGTGGTGAATCTTGTATCGCATTAAGCTGCAAAAACGCCTTTTATTCGGGTTCAACCAAAAGTTGTATGAGGGGTTTAAATGGGGTGAAAAACTCTGTGACGTGTCTCTCAGGCAAAATCCTGCGAAATCTCCCCAAATCACTCCTTGGGGTTCATTGGTGGGGTAGTGATCGGTGTTTATCGGACATTGGAAGTGCCTGTGAACCCTTTAACCTGCGATTATGTATCGGTTGAAAAAGGGCTAGAGAGGCCTCTGCTGTTATCGGTTGCGAAGTCGGCAAAAATGTAGAAAAGCCACCCGAAATGCGGAGTTCAAACTTTCAATTGAAACGGGGGGCTTGAAGTGACTTTGTCTAACCAAACAGCCATACTGGATAGCGTGACGAGCGCAGTTGGAAATACAGGTATGGCAGCACCACAACGTGTTGCGGCACTGAACCGTCCGAATATGGTCAGTGTCGGCACCATTGTGTTCCTGTCTCAGGAATTAATGTTCTTCGCCGGACTATTCGCGATGTACTTCGTGTCCCGTGCGAACGGATTGGCAAATGGATCATGGGGAGAGCAGACCGATCACCTAAACGTGCCTTATGCACTGGTGATTACGGTCATTCTGGTCTCATCCTCAGTGACATGTCAGTTCGGAGTTTTTGCGGCTGAAAGGGGTGACGTTTACGGCCTCCGCAAGTGGTTCCTAGTCACGATTATCCTCGGATCAATCTTCGTGATTGGACAGGCTTACGAGTACATCACTCTCGTAGGTCACGGACTAACAATCCAAAGCAGTGTTTATGGATCGGCATTCTTTATTACAACCGGTTTCCACGCACTGCACGTGATCGCAGGTGTTATCGCCTTCGTTGTGGTTCTCATGAGAATCCAGAAGTCGAAGTTCACCCCGGCACAGGCAACCGCAGCAATGGTGGTGTCATATTACTGGCACTTCGTTGACGTGGTCTGGATCGGCCTCTTCATCACTATTTACTTCATTCAGTAGGCAGCACGGAAATTCTCAACGTTGTTGAGATTCCGGAAGCCCTTCACTTCCACAGTCGAGATTCAAAGGGAAATGATGGAAACCAACCCCCAGACCCCAGAGGGAAACAGCATGGCTAAACCCTCTGCTAAGAAGGTCAAGAATCGCCGTAAGGTTCGGCGCACCGTCGCTGGTGCATTGGCTTTGACCATTGGACTAAGCGGAGCGGGAATTCTCGCGACCGCAATTACTCCAGATGCTCAAGTCGCTACCGCACAGCGTGACGATCAAGCTCTCATCTCCGAGGGTAAAGACCTCTACGATGTAGCCTGCATTACCTGCCACGGCGTCAACCTCCAAGGTGTTGAGGACCGCGGTCCTTCACTAGTTGGTGTTGGCGAAGGCGCAGTATACTTCCAGGTTCACTCCGGACGTATGCCAATGTTGCGCAACGAAGCTCAGGCTGAGCGCAAGGCACCTCGCTACACCGAAGCACAGACACTTGCTATCTCTGCATATGTCGCAGCTAACGGTGGTGGCCCAGGACTCGTTTACAACGAGGACGGAACACTTGCCATGGAGGAGCTCCGTGGCGAAAACTACGACGGACAGATTAACTCCGCCGACGTCGCTCGCGGCGGAGATCTGTTCCGCCTGAACTGCGCATCCTGCCACAACTTCACCGGTCGTGGTGGAGCACTATCTTCCGGTAAGTACGCACCAAACCTGGATCCTGCAAACGAGCAGGAGATCTACCAGGCAATGCTTACCGGTCCTCAGAACATGCCTAAGTTCTCCGATCGTCAGCTTTCCGCAGATGAGAAGAAGGACATCATTGCCTTCATCAAGTCCACCAAGGAAACTCCTTCCCCAGGTGGCTACTCACTCGGTAGCTTGGGCCCAGTAGCTGAGGGTCTATTCATGTGGGTATTCGGCATCTTGGTCCTCGTGGCCGCCGCTATGTGGATTGGATCGCGTTCATGAGTAACAACGAAAAGCAGTACACCACCCAAGAACTCAATGCGATGAGCAATGAGGATCTTGCACGCCTTGGTACGGAACTGGATGACGTTACTATTGCGTACCGCAAAGAGCGTTTCCCTATCGAGAACGATCCCGCAGAGAAGCGTGCTGCACGTGCAGTCACTCTCTGGCTTGTTCTAGGTATCATTGGTGGCCTTGGATTCTTGGCTACCTACATTTTCTGGCCATGGGAATACAAGGCACACGGCGACGAAGGTCTCCTTGCTTACACCCTGTACACCCCGATGCTGGGTCTTACTTCAGGTCTTTGTATCTTGTCATTGGGATTCGCAGTTGTCCTCTATGTCAAGAAGTTTATTCCAGAGGAAATTGCAGTTCAGCGTCGTCACGATGGCCCTTCCGAAGAAGTTGACCGTCGTACCATCATTGCATTGCTTAATGATTCTTGGCAGACCTCCACTCTTGGACGTCGCAAGCTGATCATGGGACTTGCAGGTGGCGGAGCAGTTCTCGCCGGCTTGACCATCGTTGCTCCTCTGGGTGGCATGATCAAGAACCCTTGGAAGCCAAAAGAAGGTCCAATGGATGTTCAGGGTGATGGCACCCTATGGACTTCCGGTTGGACCCTCATTGAAAAGGACGTCAAGGTCTACCTGGGCCGCGACACCGCAGCTATTGCTGAGTCTCACACTGATGCAACTGGCCAGCACTGGGTAACCACTGGTGTATCCCGCCTTGTACGCATGCGTCCTGAGGATCTCGCTGCAGCTTCCATGGAAACCGTTTTTCCACTTCCTGCGGAAATGGTTAACGATGGTGCAGAGTACGATCCTGCAAAGGATGTTTACGAGCACCAGATGCACTCGGTTCACGGTCCGCGTAACGCAGTTATGCTAATCCGTCTTCGTACTGCTGACGCTGAGAAGGTCATCGAGCGCGAAGGCCAGGAGTCCTTCCACTACGGTGATTACTACGCTTACTCCAAGATCTGCACGCACATCGGTTGCCCAACCTCTCTTTACGAGGCTCAGACCAACCGTATTCTGTGCCCGTGCCACCAGTCGCAGTTCGATGCTTTGCACTATGGAAAGCCAGTCTTCGGACCGGCAGCCCGTGCACTGCCACAGCTGCCGATCACTGTTGATGAAGAGGGATACCTCATCGCCGCTGGCAACTTCATTGAGCCACTCGGCCCGGCATTCTGGGAGCGTAAGTCATGAGTCTAGCTAACGTGGGAAACAATCTTGATTCCCGTTACACCATGGCGGCGGGTATTCGTCGCCAAATTAACAAGGTCTTCCCGACCCACTGGTCCTTCATGCTTGGTGAGATTGCTCTTTACAGCTTTATCATCTTGCTGCTGACTGGTGTCTACCTGACCTTGTTCTTCGATCCATCAATCACCAAGGTCATTTATGACGGCGGTTACCTCCCACTTAACGGTGTGGAAATGTCTCGTGCATACGCAACTGCATTGGATATCTCTTTTGAGGTTCGCGGTGGTCTGTTTATTCGCCAGATGCATCACTGGGCAGCACTGCTGTTCGTAGTGTCCATGCTGGTTCACATGCTTCGTATTTTCTTCACCGGTGCGTTCCGTCGCCCACGTGAAGCAAACTGGATCATCGGCGTCGTCCTGTTGATCCTGGGCATGGCTGAAGGCTTCATGGGTTACTCCCTTCCTGATGACCTGCTTTCCGGCGTTGGTCTTCGAATCATGTCCGCGATTATCGTTGGTCTTCCAATCATCGGTACTTGGATGCACTGGATGATTTTCGGTGGAGACTTCCCATCTGATCTGATGTTGGATCGTTTCTACATCGCACACGTACTGATCATTCCAGGCATCATTCTTGGCCTGATTGCAGCTCACCTTGCGCTTGTTTGGTACCAGAAGCACACCCAGTTCCCAGGCGCTGGTCGTGCTGAGAACAATGTTGTCGGTGTCCGAATCATGCCACTGTTCGCAATCAAGGCTATTGCTTTCGGTCTGATCGTCTTCGGTTTCATCACCTTGCTTGCTGGTGTTACAACCATCAACGCAATTTGGAACTTGGGTCCATACAACCCTTCACAGGTCTCCGCTGGTTCCCAGCCTGACGTTTACATGCTGTGGACAGACGGTGCTGCTCGTGTTATGCCTGCATGGGAACTTTACTTCGGTAACTACACCATCCCATCTGTCTTCTGGGTTGCTATCATGCTGGGCATCCTTGTGGTCCTGCTCGTTGGTTACCCATTCATTGAGCGTAAGTTCACTGGCGACGATGCGCACCACAACTTGCTTCAGCGTCCACGTGACGTTCCAGTCCGCACCTCTTTGGGTGTTATGGCACTGGTCTTCTACATCCTCCTGACAGTTTCTGGTGGTAACGATGTTTACGCGATGCAGTTCCATGTTTCGCTGAACGCAATGACCTGGATCGGCCGTATCGGTCTGATCTTCGGACCAGCTATTGCTTACTTCATCACTTACCGCCTGTGCATTGGTCTCCAACGTTCTGACCGTGAGGTCCTTGAACATGGTATTGAAACCGGTGTCATCAAGCAGATGCCTAATGGCGCGTTCATTGAAGTTCACCAGCCTCTAGGCCCTGTGGATGACCATGGACACCCAATTCCATTGCCATACGCCGGCGCACCAGTTCCAAAGCAGATGAACCAGCTTGGATACTCTGAGGTCGAAACACGCGGTGGATTCTTTGGATCTGATCCAGAGGACATCGTGGCTAAGGCTAAGGAAATTGAGCACGCAAACCACCTTGAGGAAGCAGAGACTCTCCGTGCCCTCAATGATGCAAACATTGAGAGTGACAAGAACCTAGACAAGAACTAGTTTCTACTCTTTTTCTTAAATACTCCCCGCTAGTGATCACATCACTAGCGGGGAGTATTTTTGTTTCCCTGCGGGGCAAAGGATATGTTCCTAAGCTTATCCGCAGCCTTGTGAGAGGAGATCAGGGATAGAGGATGGAAATTTCCTCTCATGGTTCTGTGGAGTTGTTTAGCAGGGGGAGGGAAGAATATCCCGCTAAGGGGCTTTTGCCGTGCAGTTTTCCACATAGTTCTTCTCCTTATATATAGGAGTGTTCTGCTCTTTGATTTTTAGATTGATAGCACTTAACAGGGCCTGTTTTGCACTTCTTTTTGTTGCTATAACTGCAAATTTCAGGGGGTGAGTCGATATAGGTGATTATTGTCACATGATGGGATTTGGTGGACACTTCTTGATCTTGGAGAGGTGAGGTATCTTTAATTTTCTTTTATGGAGATTCCTGAACCTGCAGGTCGGTGCATGGATTCAGGGTTATCAGGGTTTCCCCTTACTGGTGCTACCTTGAGTGAAGGTTTTTGGTTGCGGTCAAGTCAATCTGCGATAACGGTTGTATAACGCTCGATTTTTGGCTCTGGGCTAGACAAGTGTTGTTGCGGTTTCGTAACCTTATTGAGACATTGCGGGACGGGAGCTAATCTTCCTCCAGCATTAAAGAAACAAATAGACGCTTAATCGCATGCATACCTTAGGGAAATTCTTTAGGGAGTGCGGCGAGCCGGGGAACCACAAGTGTTCCTGGGGTGAGTTTCCCACGAGGGTCCTCTGAAAAGAGGGAAGGAGTGGGAATAGGAGCCTTCCGCTCCGAACCCGACAGCTAACTCGGTCAGCAAACAGGAAGATTTGGAGTTTTATCAGTGGGTAAACATCGTCGCAGCAATTCAACCGCAGCTCGTAATGCTGTTGCAGCATCTGCAGTTGCGCTTGGCGCTACAGCAGCTATCGCTTCTCCAGCACAGGCAGCTGAGATTGTTGTTCCTAACACCGGATTCAGCATTGATGTAGCTGGTATTGAAAACACTCCAGGTCTCAACAACGTTCCTGGTATTGATCAGTGGATCCCTTCCTTGAGCAGTCAGGCTGCTCCAACTGCTTACGCAGCAGTTGTTGATGCACCTGCAGCGCCTGTACAGGCAGCTCCAGCGAGCAACGGCCAGGCAATTGTAGATGCTGCTCGTACCAAGATTGGTGCACCATACGGTTGGGGTGCTGTTGGTCCAAACGCTTTCGATTGCTCTGGACTAACTTCTTGGGCGTATAGCCAGGTTGGCAAGTCCATCCCACGTACTTCCCAGGCTCAGGCTGCACAGGGCACTCCAGTTGCCTACTCTGATCTTCAGGCTGGCGACATCGTTGCGTTCTACTCAGGTGCAACTCACGTTGGCATCTACTCCGGTCATGGCACCGTCATTCACGCACTGAACAGCGCAACTCCTCTGTCAGAGCATTCTTTGGATTACATGCCATTCCACTCTGCAGTTCGTTTCTAAGCTGTATTGAGCTTATTTTTCAAAGCGAGTCCTTTTCAGTAAACACTGAAAAGGACTCGCTTTGTTTTTGTCTTGGTGGCAATCGTTTTTAGGGTTAAGGTAGTTTAGTTGCTTAAATGTGCTTGATAGGGGATTGCATAAGATGTTTGGTCAAAGGTCTGCGAGTATTATCGCGGCATGTGTGATTGCCAGCACCTTATTTTTAGTCCCCGAAGCTGTATACGGTGAAGAAATCGACCAGCTGATTGACGATATTGAGGTTGTCTCCCAAGAGACATCTGCGCAGAATGAAGCTGTAAAGCAGCTTGAGCTAGATATTCAAGCGCGGGAGGAAACAATCTCGAGAGTTCAAGAACAGTCTGGAAGTTTCCGAGAGGCCGCTGATGCAGCTTCTCAGAATGTAGATGCTTATCGTTCGGAAATTAACCGGATTGCCCAGGCGAAGTACAGAGGCACTGTTACAGATCCTTTGAGCATTGCCGTATCTGCAGAAGATCCTCAAAATGCAATTGATCGAATGAGTTATCTTGCCACGCTTACTAAAGACACCAGCGATGTAGTTGAGGCGCTTAATCAGGAGACTGAAAAGTCTGCGGAAGCTGTGTATCAAGCCAACCGCACTAAAGCGGAAGCTGAATTTCAGTTGGGACAGCTGAAAGTTCGTCAGGCTGAGCTTGATGCAGAAAAAGAGCAACTCGATGCTCGGAAGACGGAAATTCGAGATCGCGTTGATACATTGAGTCCAGAGGAACGAGAGCTCTGGGTGTCAAAGAATGGTCCGTTAGAAATAGATCTCACAGAATTGTTGGGTCTATCTTCAAAAACTTCTGGGGCGGTGGAAGCAGCACTGTCTAAGTTGGGAAGCCCATATGGGTGGGGTGCAATTGGTCCTAATGAGTTCGATTGTTCGGGATTGATTTACTGGGCGTACCAACAAATGGGTAAATCTTTGCCCCGCACCTCTCAATCACAAATGGCCGGCGGAACTCCTGTGGGACGTGACCAATTGCAGCCAGGTGATGTTATTGGCTATTACCCGGGGGCGACGCACGTGGGCATGTATATTGGTGACGGAAAAATTGTGCACGCCTCAGATTACGGAATCCCTGTTCAGGTGGTATCTGTTGATTCAGCACCGTTTTATGGTGCGCGTCGCTATTAAAAAGTTCGTCAGGAGAATCTTTGTGGCTACACCTCGTAAAACACTAGTAGTGACCAATGATTTTCCACCTCGGGTGGGTGGAATCCAAAGCTATCTCCGGGACTTCATTGCTACCCAAGATCCAGATTCCATTGTGGTTTTTGCTTCTACACAAAATGCGGAGGAAGCGCGAGCTTATGATGCCACGTTGGATTATGAGGTAATCAGGTGGCCGCGTTCGATTATGCTGCCGTCGCCTACTACTGCGCATGCGATGACGGAGATTATTCATGCGCGCGATATCGATAATGTGTGGTTTGGGGCAGCAGCACCACTGGCGTTAATGGCCACACAGGCGAAACAAGCTGGGGCAAGCAAGATTATTGCCTCTACTCATGGACATGAGGTGGGGTGGTCGATGCTACCCGGTGCACGGCAAGCCTTAGGAAAGATTGGCGCAGAGGTTGATGTGCTGACCTATATTTCGCAATATACCCTTGGTCGATTTCGTAGTGCCTTTGGTGCGCAGCCTGAATATGTGCATTTGCCTTCAGGTGTAGATATTCATACTTTTAAGCCTGTTGATGCGGTACATCGTAGTGCTACGCGTCAGAAACTTGGTCTGACAGGAACCACTCCGGTCATAGCGTGTATTTCACGGTTGGTGCCGCGTAAAGGCCAAGACTCTTTAATTCACGCTATGCCAAAAGTCATCGAAGCGCGGCCTGATGCGCAGCTGCTGATCGTGGGTAGTGGTCGTTATGAACAAACGCTTCGGCGTCAGGCGGAAAACCTCAAGGATAATGTGAGGTTTTTGGGCCGCCTTGAGTATCAAGACATGGTGGATACCTTGGCTGCTGTAGATATCTTTGCAATGCCTGCACGCACGCGTGGTGGCGGATTAGATGTTGAAGGTTTAGGCATCGTTTATCTGGAGGCGCAAGCCAGCGGAGTTCCTGTTATCGCTGGCACCTCTGGTGGCGCGCCAGAAACCGTTACTCCGGCAACTGGCGTCGTTGTGGAGGGGGCGGACGTCGACAAGCTAGCTGCAACGATAATTGAGCTTCTCGATGATCCGATCCGCCGCGCCGCGATGGGCTCGGCCGGGCGAGCGCACGTGGAACAGCAATGGGCCTGGGAAATCATGGGGGAGCGGCTGAATAATATTTTGCAGAGCTAAGCCACGATGATGGTTGCGGGAGGGTTCCTGGCTATACTTTGAAAGATTAAATTCACGTACATTCCTGTGTAGAACGCGAGGGGCACTCTTATGCCACAGAAACCGGCTAGTTTCGCGGTGGGCTTTGACATCGGCGGCACCAACATGCGAGCAGGGCTTGTCGACGAATCCGGGCGCATTGTCACCAGTTTGTCAGCACCGTCGCCACACACCACGCATGCATTGGAACAGGGCATTTGTGACCTGGTTGAACAACTTAAAACTGACTATCCCATTGATTCTGTGGGACTTGCTGTCGCTGGATTTTTGGATCCAGAATGTGAAGTTGTTCGATTCGCACCGCATCTTCCATGGCGAGATGAGCCAGTGCGTGAAAAGCTCGAAAAACTTCTTGGCCTCCCAGTTCGTTTAGAACATGATGCCAACTCCGCAGCGTGGGGCGAACACCGTTTTGGTGCGGCTCAAGGGGCAGATAACTGGGTACTCCTTGCACTGGGAACCGGAATTGGTGCAGCGCTTATTGAAAAAGGCGAGATTTATCGTGGCGCATACGGCACTGCTCCAGAATTTGGTCACCTGCGAGTTGTCCGTGGTGGACGCGCCTGTGCATGCGGTAAAGATGGCTGCTTAGAACGTTATTGTTCAGGCACAGCATTGGTTTATACTGCGCGAGAGCTAGCTTCACATGGTGCTTTCCTCAACAGCGGATTAGTAGAGCAGATCACACTTGATCCGAATGCTTTGACCGGCAAAATGATCACCACAGCTGCACGGCAAAAAGATCCGCTAGGAATCGCAGTGCTAGAAGATTTCAGTGAATGGTTAGGAGAGACTCTCTCCATCATTGCTGATGTTCTTGATCCAGGTTTGATCATTATCGGTGGAGGTTTATCTTCTGATGCAGATCTATATCTTGACCAAGCAGTGAACCATTATTCGACACGGATCGTTGGCTCTGGATACCGACCGCTAGCGCGTGTTGGCACCGGACAACTAGGCGGAGACGCTGGCATGATTGGTGTTGCAGACCTGGCTCGACAATCTGTGCTCGAGTCGATTTAGCACACAGATACTGCTTGGTGAAAACGATTGACCACCTTATGAGCTACCCCTTAAAGCAACTAAAAGTGAGGTTTTACGGCTTCGCAGTAAAATACATTGTTTGAGTAACGTATTCTTAAAAGTTCCAAGAGCAGTAAAACGCGAAGAAGGGGATAACCCAAACATCATGAACAACAACTGGTATCGGTTTTTCAAGTATGTGTTGATTGGCCCATTTTTGCGTGTGTATAACCGCCCAGAGATCGAAGGCAAAGAAAATATTCCTGCCGAAGGCGCAGCCATTTGTGCATCTAACCATCAAGCAGTGATGGATTCTTTCTATTTTCCTTTATTATGCCCAAGGCAGCTCACCTTCCCGGCAAAGGCGGAATATTTCACTTCACCAGGGATTTCTGGCCGTATGCAAAAGTGGTTCTTTACCTCGGCTGGGCAGATTCCCTTGGATCGTACTGCAGACAATGCGATGGATTCTTTAATGAACACGGCTAAAGCAGTGTTGGACCGTGGAGATCTCTTTGGTATTTATCCAGAGGGTTCTCGTTCCCCAGACGGCAGAATTTACAAGGGTAAAACTGGCATGGCTTATGTAGCAATGGAAACAGGAAAACCAGTTATTCCTGTCGCGATGATCGGTAGCCGTGATGCGAATCCGATTGGTAGTTGGGTTCCACGTCCAGCAAAGGTTCGGATTAAAATTGGTAGCCCAATTGATCCGATAGCGTTTATCAAAGAACATGGATTGGAACTTGGTTCGCATGAAGCCGCACGTCAGTTGACTGATCATGTGATGTTTATCTTGGCGGATCTAACTGGTCAGCCGTATGTTGATGCGTACGCCAAAGATATTAAAAATTCTCTGGAAGCAGGGAAAGGCTACCCAGAAGGTACCGCACCTTCACTTTAAACATTGTGATTCCTATCAAAATACTTGTGAAAACTGTGCAATACTTTTCACAATTGCTCAGCAAAACGGTAGAGTGGTAGCGATTAGGTTCTAAAAGTTAACGTATTGTTAATCTTTGACTGAGCGCAAGACAAGTTGGACGGTGGCTGTTTATACGGCCTACCGTCTTTTTTAGGAGTAATCCGTAGCCGTGAAACCTGGAAATCTACACCCAGCCCAACCACAGGCGACGGCACCTAAAAATAAGTCTCGTATGGATTGGCCAGATATCGCCAAGGGCATTTCAATCCTCGGCGTTGTTCTCCTGCATGTCGCTTTGGCTATTCCCGGTGGCCAAGACACGCTGCTATCGCAGCTCAATTCACTCCTTGACCCACTGCGTATGCCTTTATTCTTTATGGTCAGTGGATTCTTTGCGGTCAAGGTACTCAACCAAAGCTTCGGTGAGCTCTTCCAGACACGGTTGTGGTTCTACATTGTGCCGTATGTGATCTGGACACCAATTAATCTTTACTTTCATCGCCTCGAAGGAACTATTTTTACAGGTAGGGAACCAGGAACGCTGGATTGGTATGCAACATCCTTTTTCTTGTCTACCAATATGTACTGGTTCCTCTATTACCTCACCATGTTTAACCTCTTTTTGTGGGCAACGAGGAAACTTCCAGGTTGGGCAATTGCTACATTAGTAGCTTCGCTGTGGTTACTGATGCCAGCATTCGGAGAAGTTGAGCTCTTGCGCAAAACTATTATTTACCTCCCCATATTCCTCATTGGCGTATATTTCCGTCCACTGATTATTCGTTTTGCAGAAGCAGCAACAAAGCCTAAAACGATAGTTATTTCTGTTGCCTTGTACGTAGCTGGCCTGGCTCTTGGAGTTATTTCCAAGACGATGCAAAATGCGCAGAATCATGGTGCCACGATTTTATGGTTGATGAAGCTACGAGACGATTTTGCACACGTATTAGGCGGAGAACTAAATGGTTTTGAGATGGACCACTTGCCAGGGACTATCATCAGGATTATCTCTTTGCCAGCCGGAATTATGTTGTGCGTATGGCTGGCAAGAATTGGTCCAGTTGGTGCATTGCTGAAATTCCTGGGTCGGCATACGCTGCCGATTTATATTGGACATGCGTTAGGCCTATCTCTTATCTTTGGGTTCTGCATACGCTGGAATTTCATGGAGATAGATAACAATGCAGAGAGCATGTGGCATCATACGCCTATCTGGATGGGGATTGCTTTTGCATGTGCCATGCTTGGCGGTTACTTAATCCACATGCTTTCCCGCGTGCCAGTTTTCGGATGGAGCCTTGTTCCTCCGAAGTTGCCTTTCCTGTCTGAAAAGCCTGCTCCACAAGTTGAACAGCAGCTAAATGCGCCTACAACTTCTCAGGGCGTACGGTAGATAGCCAGACATTATTTATTCGAGCAGATACTGATACGAGAAGGACCCCTCCCACAGTGAACAAAGCAATGCTTATCCGACTTCTTATAGTCGCGCTACTTATCGTTTTTTACGTGATTGTGGCAGCCCTTGATTTATCAAGGGAGATCTTTGCACCCATCATCGTTTTAGGCGTTGCTGCTGTTATCTTTTTCCCATTTGGATTGAAGAAGAAGCAGCCTTCTGCGAAGAAGGATTAGCAGGCAGCTTCCACGATTTTATGTCAATCAACCAGCCTAAACTCCAATAATAAAGGGTCTGAGAGTACTCTCAGGCCCTTTAGTTGTAGAACAAATTTATGCTGCTACAAGTTCTGCGGAGGTTTTCTCAGTGCGATTGAGCCCACAAGCGATAAAAACTCCAAGGATAATGGCTGCGGGTGCAACAGCCATTGGCTCGACCAGCAAGTACCAACCAAAGTGAGTGACATATCCTTGCGGGGCAGGATCATTGAGTGGGAATACTGTGGAGTAGGAAAGATGCTGGGGTGTCCACGATACGAGGGAAATAAATCCAATCAGATAAAGCACTGCTACACGGCCTTGTTGTGCTAGGACTGCAACTACGGGAATCAACAAGACGAGGAAGTGCAGCTCCACCGTAGGCAGGACAAGCAGGGGCAGCGCAATGCTGAGCGCTGCGGCAAGCTCGGTATTGTCATTTTTCCATGCGCGACTAATTGCCCAGGCACCAATGCCCAAACCGATAATGAACCAGATGACCATCACTATCGGGGAATCGCTAACCCAACGAGCAAGGAATGCGTAGAAGGAGAGGTTATCCCGGCCATCGCGTCCGCTAAACCATTGGCGCAAAAGATTGAGGTTAAATGGTTCTGAGTTGATAAGAACCCCCAAGCCCCACAGCACCACAGCAGATGCTGCAGTGGTGATTGTTGCTGCATACCGGCGTTGAATCAGGAATCCGACAAGAATCAAGATAGGCCAACCGAAAAGGGCTGTAGCAAGACCTGTGAGAAGTCCTCGGCGACCAAGTATTTCTCTTTCACTCAGCATATCCACGGTAATTAATGCCAGCGCGACGAGTGTGAGAGAACCAAATTGCAAGGCATCTTGTGTAGCAAACATCATGAGCGTGATTGCGATGATGCTCAAGAAAACTAGTGTGCTATTAATGCGCTTCCCAAATTTATTAAGGAGGAACCACACTGTGATAGCTAAAGCGGAAACATTTAAGGCTCCGACAACCCAGAGAGCGAGAAGGTTATTAGAGGTGGTTAAGACCTTAAAAATAACCTCTCCGAAATCAGTTAATCCATCGCCCTCAAGGACGTGTAGAGGGTATTGGATGAGAGCTTCGTTGTGGTCGTTGCCTTTGTACCAAATATGAGCCAGCAAATAGAAAAAGGTGATGGCCATAACGACAAGCAAGGCAGGGGAGGCTTGCATACGGATTGAGCTTGTTGCCGGCGCAGCGTCAGTATCGCTGGTAGCGCCAAAAATTCGTGGATTTATAATCGCGACGATGACAATAGCAATGACGACAACCACATATGAATTGCCAGAAGGCTGCAGTATCAGTGGCCAAAATGGATAGGATTCTGAATCATAAGGCATGGTCCAAAATGTCGTGATAAACATCGGGATCGTCGTCAGCAATGCAAGCACGCCTGCGGTAGCAGCAGTTGAGGGTGCAGAGTTTCTTTGATTCCATGAACTTGCAGCCAAACCAACAGCCATCGGAATGAGCCACACCCAGTGGTGTGACCACGATACCGGGGAACACAGCAAAGCGATCAAGGAGTTCAGCAACAGGGCGCCGTAGATATTGCCAGCGCGTCCAACGCGCCACATTGCTACAGCGACACCAGCCAGGCACAAGGCCACGGCAACAAGCCAAAGCTTTTCGACGAGTTCCTGGTTTTCATGCATCAACCGGCTAAGCAAACCACGCACTGATTGATTGGTGATATAAGATAGATTGCCAATGCGGGAAGGATCATTGAGCGTTTCAGTCCAGTAGATCTTTGAGCTTGACGGTAAAAAGAGGAACGCTAAGGCAGAAAAACCAATGCCCGAAGCAATAGCTACGCCGGCGCCTTTCCAGTCTTTTTTCACCAAGAAGTAGAGACCAAACACGGCAGGGGTGAGTTTGATGGATGCCGCCAAACCGATCCAAAAACCACGAGGTAGCCAAGGCTTCTTTGTGAAGGTATCCATGAGAACCAGAGCCATCAAAATGACATTTACTTGGCCGAACTGCAAAGTTTGGAAAACTGGTTCGGTAGAGAGCGCCAAAGGCAGAATCAGATAAGAAATAAAACGAGAATCAGTATCTGAGAGGGATTTAAACATCCGTCGCATGACAATTGCTACACACCACCACAGCAGCACTGTGGAGATGAGCGTAAGAGCTACACCTGCGACACTGCTGGCCAGGATTGCCAAAGGGACAAAAAGCGCTGCAGCGATTGGTGGGTAAGTGAAAGGGAGCTGGATGCCGCCAACTTTGTAGTCCTGTGTGTACAAGTTTTCTCCGTGTAGGAAAGCTTGAGCACCTGCGCGGTACACATCTGTATCGATGTGGAAGAAGAATACGAACGATTCAATCGCGCGAACATTAAAAATTGAAGGCCATAAAGTCAGGAGAATCGCGAGTGTTGAAAGGGCTAATAAAGCCTTTCTTAACGTCGGATTGGATGTTGTATCGCTCCATTGGAATTTTCTAGGAGTTTTCCGAGAAATATCCACTAGTTTTTCACCGTGCATGAAAGTTAGTGTATCGGTAGTCAGCAGTTTTTAAGGAACTGAAGCTGGTGTGGGAGCAACTACTAGCGTTTCTTCTAATGGCGCTAACAGTGGGGAATAAAATGATATGACTACGATAGAAGACAAGCCGACGTTATCAATGCTGAGAAGGACTAATTACTAGTGCGTTATTTTTATGATACTGAGTTCATTGAAGATGGGCGCACGATCGAATTGGTTTCTATCGGAATCGTTGCCGAAGACGGCCGTGAGTATTATGCGGTGTCCACAGAGTTTGATTCTTCCAAGGCAAATGCGTGGGTGCGCGCCAATGTGCTGGATAAACTTCCGAATCCATCTTCAAAAGTGTGGAAATCTTCTGACACTATCAAGCGAGAAGTTTATGCTTTTCTGACTTCCGCAGGAACTCCGCCGGAGCTATGGGCTTGGGTGGGTGCTTATGATCATGTTTTGCTCGCCCAAATGTGGGGCGATATGGCAGGGCTTCCACGAGAGATTCCGCGGTTTACCCGTGAACTGAAACAGTATTGGGATATGGCTGGACGCCCTACTTTGCCGGTGCTGCCAAAAGGCAATCATGATGCGTTGGTGGATGCTCGCCATAACCTAGCTAAATTCAACGTATGTATGGCAGCGTTGCCATTGGGTAAAAAGGATCGTGTTTTTTAGGAAGTTTGCTTCTTTCTATCCGATTCCACCTGTTGGGAAGAAATTCATTTTTTATTCCATTCCTTAATATGATGGAATCGTGCTATGAATAGGGGTGTGAGTTGGACAGTTGATATCCCAAAAGAAGTTCTCCCTGATTTGCCGCCATTGCCAGAAGGCATGCAGCAACAGTTCGAGGACACCATTTCCCGAGATGCTAAGCAGCAACCTACCTGGGATCGTGCGCAAGCTGAAAATGTGCGCAAGATCTTAGAATCGGTGCCTCCTATCGTCGTAGCGCCAGAAGTAATTGAGCTGAAGCAAAAGCTTGCTGATGTTGCTAACGGCAAGGCATTTCTTCTGCAGGGCGGTGACTGTGCAGAGACTTTCGAGTCAAACACTGAGCCACATATCCGCGCAAACATCAAGACTTTGCTACAGATGGCAGTGGTTTTGACTTATGGTGCATCCACCCCTGTCATCAAGATGGCTCGTATTGCTGGTCAGTACGCGAAGCCACGTTCTTCTGATCTTGATGGAAATGGTCTTCCTAATTACCGTGGCGATATCGTCAACGGTGTGGAGGCAACTCCAGAAGCTCGTCGTCACGATCCTGCACGCATGATTCGTGCGTATGCCAATGCATCTGCAGCCATGAACCTTGTTCGTGCTCTTACCAGCTCTGGTACCGCAGATCTTTACCGATTGAGCGAGTGGAACCGTGAGTTCGTCGCTAACTCACCAGCAGGAGCCCGCTATGAGGCTTTGGCTCGGGAGATTGATTCTGGTCTTCGTTTCATGGAGGCGTGTGGCGTTTCCGATGAATCCCTACGTGCTGCTGAGATTTACTGCTCTCACGAAGCTTTGCTGGTTGATTATGAGCGCTCCATGCTGCGCCTTGCTACCGATGAAGAAGGTAACCAGGAACTTTATGATCTTTCCGCACACCAGCTGTGGATCGGCGAGCGTACCCGAGGACTGGACGATTTCCATGTGAACTTCGCGTCCATGATCTCTAACCCAATCGGCATCAAGATTGGTCCTGGTATTACTCCAGAAGAAGCTGTCGCTTACGCCGATAAGCTTGATCCAAATTTCGAGCCAGGTCGTTTGACTGTCGTTGCTCGTATGGGCCACGATAAGGTTCGTTCTGTTCTACCAGGTGTCATTCAGGCAGTAGAAGCATCCGGACACAAGGTTATTTGGCAGTCTGATCCGATGCATGGAAATACTTTCACCGCGTCTAATGGTTATAAGACCCGACACTTTGACAAAGTCATTGATGAAGTCCAGGGCTTCTTCGAAGTGCACCGTGCATTGGGCACTCACCCAGGTGGCATTCACATTGAATTCACTGGTGAAGATGTTACTGAGTGCCTTGGTGGCGCGGAAGATATCACTGATGTTGATCTTCCAGGCCGCTACGAGTCTGCATGTGATCCTCGTCTGAATACTCAGCAATCACTGGAGCTAGCTTTCCTCGTGGCAGAAATGCTGCGTAACTAAAGCCATTTGGATTAACTCCAAAAGAAGGATTGTGGGGCGAAACAACCAACACTGGTTGTTCCGCCCCACAGTCCTTTAGTTATTTGGCGATTTTAGGATAAGCCTTCAGCCCGATAGCTAGGGCGATCATGAGTCCGATGGAGAGCCAAGTCCAATCGGAGATCAATAGTTTTTCCCAGAAGTTGAGCTCATAAACATTGAGTCCATCGCGTCCAAACCACCATTTC
Source organism: Corynebacterium crudilactis (assembly GCF_001643015.1). Lineage (NCBI taxonomy): Bacteria > Bacillati > Actinomycetota > Actinomycetes > Mycobacteriales > Corynebacteriaceae > Corynebacterium > Corynebacterium crudilactis. Next base: position 2,047,008 of record NZ_CP015622.1, on the reverse strand, counting down.
GGTGGCAAGATCAGCAGCATTGTGGTGAGTGTTAATCCGCTCCATAACAAAAACTTTGGGTGATCTGGATGCTGGCGGTAACGGAGGAAAAAGACCACTGCCCATAGTGGCAGCCAGACCCAGTGATGGGACCAAGAAATCGGTGAGATCAGCAACATGAGCATTGCGTTGACCATCACGGCTTCCACGTGGAGTCCTCGAGCAAAGAGTTGGTGCATCAGATAAGCAACAGCTGCGATAGCGATGAGGGAGAGCACCATCCAGAGGATGCTTGGCAGTGATGAGGCGTCGGCTGCGTCCTTTAATGTCCACCAGCGATAGATCATCGCCTGCAAGGAGCTATTGGATTGGAACGTGGTATCAACTCCGGAATCACCTTCAGCGCTCAAGCTGAGCAGAGTAGTGGAGAAGAACTCTTTGGTATTTTCCCACGCTAGAACAGCTCCAATGGCAGTGAATGCAACCAAAGAAATAACTGCATTGATGATGCCTCGGAAATCTTTTTTCACCAGGAAATACAACAGCATGGCTAGTGGAGTGATCTTGATTGATGCAGCAAGACCGATTAAAATGCCACGAGGAATCCTGCGCTTGACTGGTAGTAAGTCAATGACAACCAGCGCCATGATGAGGATATTGATTTGGCCCAAATCAGCGTTCAAAAATACTGGTTCTGCAAATAGCGCGATAGGCCAGGCCACGGAAGCAATGGTGAAAGCTAGCAGTCGGTCACGGCCTTTAAGAACAGCATTTGTGACTAGGTACAGGCACCACAGCAATAGCAGTGAAGAGCCAACCACCATGAGGTTTCCGGCAAGTTCTACGGTCATGAACTCAAAGAAACCCCATGGCGCAAATAAAATAGCACCGATGGGTGGGTAAATAAACGGCAGTGAGATATCGCCCATATCAAACGGTTGTGCATATAGTGATTCGCCGTTGACCAGCGCAAGTGCGCCTTCACGATACACGGCTGCATCGATGCGCCAGTCGTATCGTTCGATCAGAATTTTGTTGGCAATTAGTCCTGCGGCAATGCCTAAGACTGAAAGCAGTATCAAAAGATCTTTGATGCCAAGAGAGAATCCACCGATCTCGGTGCCCAAAGATTCAGGATCTTTCTTCTGGGACGTGGAGGCAGCCGGTGCAGTATTAGCTGTCTGAGGGTTCGTCAAAACCAGGAGTCCTTTCCTTTACTTAAAACACCGTAGGTGTTTAGACAAAGTTTTAATCATAGATTATGGAGATGCGTTTCCCTTATTGATCAATCGGGAAGTTCTGGGATATGGGGACTTTTTTCAGGCACAGCACGGTAATGATCACTACGGAAAAGATGAGATAGTGAGCAGCCAAAACATGCATCCACCAGGGCCACGTTAACTCAACTCCGTTTTCCGAAGGAAGGAAATTATGGAAAGACCCCAGCGTCAACGCAAACACTCCCCAGAGTGTAAGCCAGCGGAATTTAGCGAGCCATAGTGCAACGCACAGCGGGCCCAGCCAAACCCAATGGTGGTACCAGCTGACAGGGGAGCACAACAGCGCAATCAACGAGACCAAGGAAATTGCCAGGAGGCGGTTGCTGGTGCTATCTCCTGCACGAAGGATTCTGTAGGTGGCCCAAGCAACTGCTGTGATAACCGCCATAATAGAGAGCATCCAGATGATTTTTGCTGGCGAACCAAGCTCAGGGAAACGCTCGAGGACTGCACGGATGGATACATTACGAGCAAAATGCAGCTGACCAATGCGTTCTGCACCAAAAAGTACATCAGTGAAATATTGAATACTAATTGATGGTCGGAATAGGAAAGCCAGCCCGGAGGCCCCGAGGAAACCGCTCACCATTCCGATCAAGCCTCGAGGTGATTTGGTGACAGCCCACAGCATCAGGAAATAAAGCCCGAACACTAACGGTGTCAATTTAATCGCTGCAGCAATGCCAGTGAGGACGCCGAGCGGTATGTACTTGAGCACGCCTGAGTGGCGCGTGCTTCGGGGAAGGGCGACGTCGATAAGCGTCAAAGCCATCAGCATGACGTTGATCTGGCCAATATTAAGCGTGAAGTACACCGGCGCAGACACTAAAAGAGCTGCGAAGGCGACAAATTCCCATAAGCGGTCTCGTACTCCGGAAAGGCGGAGTAAGAATGCTGCGATGGCATAGGTAGTCAGCAGAGTGATGAACGCAAAAACCCGCTCTGTAATGAGTATTCCGAAGACATCGTGCAGCCACCACAACGGGGTAAAAACCAACGCGCCAAATGGGGGATAAGTGAAAGGAAGATTGTCGTCGGTGGTTTCATACCTGATGTTATAAAGATCTGACGTGAGCCAAAACTCGCGTGCACCCTGCCAATAAACCTCGACATCAACGGGGAGCCTGATCCCCAAAGGCCACGTTAGTGGCCACGCAAACCAATGCGTGGCCACTACCCCCAAAACCGTGACGATGGATAAAACAAGAGCTGGTTTTCGCCATCGATGCAACGGATGAACCACTAAAATGCCCTAACTGTAACTTCTCCGCCAACTGAAACATCACTGCGTGCGCGCGGAGATTGACTAAAAATACGATCGCTATCATCAGCATCGGTGACCAGCGTCAAACCGGCCTCTTCCAAGATGCTGCGAGCATCGCTTACTCTACGGCCAACCACGCTAGGAACCTGAATTTCACCAGCCAGCCCCAGGCTGACCTGTGGATTAGCCGGATCAACGCGGCCACCGGATTCAGGTTGGATAGAAACGACGGTATCAGCAGAGCTTGCGGCCTCACCGGGAATAACGCTTGTCGACGCCACGATCAAGCCTTCTTCGGCAAGTGTAGAGACTGCTTCTTCTTGGGTCATACCCACAACATCTGGTACTGAAATTGCATTGGAGACCTGCAACACAAGTGTTGTTCCACGTTTTACCTCTGTGGATACTGCCGGTGAAGTCCCAATGACATCACCTTTGGGGGTTGCTGCATCAAATGCTTCTTCGGTGCGCTCCACCTTTAACCCAGCACCCTCCAAAACTCTGGTGGCCTGGTTGACATCGAGACCTGAAACATCTGGAATCTCTACAGGGGCAGGACCCCTACTCAAGTGGATTTGCACAGTTTCACCGACATTTAATGCAGTGCCGGTGGCCGGTGTCAAAGATACGACGTCACCTTCCACAACATTGTCTGAATATTCCCCTGGGCCATCCACCCACACAAAAGTGCGTTGTTCCAACTCTTCGCGAACGGTGCTTAAGGATCGATCCTCGCTAAGATCCGGCACCACGGGACGCCCTTGAGAGACGAGGACAGCAATGTCATCGCCGCGAGGAAGGCGCTCACCAAAAGATGGATCAGTTCCAATGATGGAACCAGCCGGTACCTCATCGTCATACTGACCTTGAGAAACCGCCCCAAATCCTGCTCTTTCGATGGTTGCAACAGCTTGTACTTCGTCCATGCCCAGAACTTGGGGGATTTCCCCATATCGGCCTGAGCCAAACCACCAACCACCAACGGCAACAGCAGCGATGAGAGCCACGACAAAAATTGACCACAAAGCCAGCTTCACAGGGGAGCGATTACTCACTGGTTTGATGTCAGGTTCATCAGTTTGCGCCAGCTCTTGATCTTCAAAATGAAGTGAATTTTCTGGCGGTGGCTCTGGTGCATAATCTGTCTCTGGAAGCGGCGCAGCATGTTGTGCAGGCAGAATCGAAGTTTCATTAGCTCCCGCTCCAACTGCAGGAATGATTGCAGTGTGATCAGCTTCTGGAGTTTTTGGAATATGAGTTGTAAACATATCTGTTGGCTGAGAATCCGGTACCTGAGCATTAGCGCGGTTAGCAGCGGAATTAATAGGTACTGGGACTCTAAAATGTGGGAGCTCCAGCTCTTTCGCCACATCTTCTAGCGCTGCGAGGAATTCTGCTGAATCATTAAAACGATCTGCAGGATTGATAGAGGTTGCAGTAGCGACAAGTTCATCAACGAGGGAGGGTATGCCATCGATAAGCGAGCTCGGTGCCGGCACGATTTCTGAAAGCCGGGCGTAAGCATGGTCCAGGTCGTCCTTGCCCGTAAAAGGAGTAGTGCCAGTGAGGAGCTCGAAGAGCACGATGCCTGCGGAATAGACATCGCTGGCAGGGCCGATCTCATCGCCTTCAACTTGTTCAGGAGACAGATAAGCCACAGTGCCCACGATTTGATTATCCTGCGATTGTCCTGCATGGGCTGCTCGAACCAAACCGAAATCAGATAATTTCACTTGATGATCGCTATTGATCAACACATTATCCGGTTTAATATCTCGGTGAACCATCCCCGCTCGGTGTGCAGCTGAGAGCCCTGTGAGCACCCCACGCATCACTCCAAGAGCCGCATGTGGAGGCATAGGACCACGCTCCGCCAATAACTCTCGCAAGGTACCACCGGTAATTAATTCCATCACCAGATAGACAAGTCCATCGGTCGCGGAAAAATCATATACATTGACTAAATTTGGGTGATTAAGCTGCGCCATTGACCGAGCTTCCCTGCGGAAACGCTGCCGGAAAATAGGATCATCAACAAAATCTTTATCCATGACTTTTAACGCCATAGATCGCCCCAAACGAAGATCTAAGCACCTGTACACGGTAGACATACCACCCCGGGCAATCGGAGTTTCAATCCGATACCTGTCTTCTAAAACGTCACCGACCTTCAAGTTTGCCATGCAGTCCAGTATGTCGGAACCTGTGCAAAAAGTGGTAGTGACATCCTGTTTTCGAAGATCACACATGTACATTTTATGCGACATGCAGGGAAAATGCCGTCGAAATTCTCACCTTGGGCTGTAACCAGCTAAATTAAAGTTGTGAGTTCCAACAACGCATCCTCTAATGTCCTGCCCGACAATGAACCATTACTGACCCTTCCAGAAGTAGCTGAACGCCTTGGCGTTGTAGTTACCAAAGTGATGGATCTGGTTAATGAACACAAATTGATCATTGTTCGACGCGACGGTATCCGCCATATTCCTGAAGCTTTCTTGAGTAAGAAAAAAGAAAACACAAACCGGTTCATCCCGGGTGTCATCGCTTTGCTTGCTGATGGTGGCTTCAGCGATGAGGAGATCTTGGCGTTCCTCTTCACCGAAGACGAGACACTCCCAGGCCGCCCAATCGATGCACTTCATGGCCAGTTGGCCCGTGAAGTTATGCGTCGCGCACAGGCAATGGCGTTTTAACCTTAAAGCTAAAGAACAGACCGCTCTACAGTTCACACAAGTTGAACTGTAGAGCGGTCTTTTAATTATGCGACAGGATCGAGTGATTTCTTCTCAGAATCATCAAAGATCACAACTGTGGCGAGCCACGCTATCAGCGCGGAAATAATGACCGTAGCAATATTGTAAAGCTGATGATTGCCACTGCCAGTAAACATGAGCGCAATAAATACAGAAGCTCCAGCAGAGAAACGAATCAACCACATTGGTGGCTTGAATGTGCCAAGCAAAGATATCAAGCTGGCGTAGTACCACGGCAATGTCACGGAGTTGAAGACAAAGGCAACTGCATACGCAGCTACAGTTCCAGCGACTGCACGCCTTTCATTTTGACGGAACAGCCACCAGCACACGATTAATCCACCAAGCATCAGCACCATGGACACAGTGCGCACAACATCCACGACAGCGTTGTAATTGAAATCATCAACGAATACTTCTGCAACCATTGTGATCATGCTGGCCACTAAAGATGGAAACGCTAAAGGATTAATTACTTTGCTGTTACCGCTAATCTCGCTGATCCATCCCCAGGACGCCCCAGAGAGCCACGTGATGACACTAACCACAACACCAGTGACAGCAACACCTGCAGCTCCAGCTGCAAAGAAAGCAATGATTTGTTGCTGCAGAGTAGGGGACTCTTGGCCCTTTTTCTTAGCCATATAAGCCGCAAAATGATGCATGCCAATCCACACCACAAAAGGCAAAGCAATAGCAGCAGTGGCCTTCAATGCCACGGCAACAGCGATGAGTGCGACACCAAAGGCATAACGCTTCCTGAGTACTAGCAACAAGCCGATGCTGACCAAACCGACCATGAGGGATTCATTGTGCATACCGCCGATCATGTGGATGATCATCACTGGGTTTGCCACACCGATCCACAATGCGAGTGCAGGACTGGCCCCGAAATACTCAGCAATCCGAATAACACTCCACGCAATGGCGGCGAGTCCAATGATGGACAAAAACTTATAAACAATGACACCTAGAGTGACGCTATCTCCCACAATCGAGGTGATAATCTCACCGATCCACAAATGGAGCGGACCATATGGAGTGGTAGTGTTACGCCAGTCGTGAGATACCTCAAGCAGCATCGGGCCAGGATTGACCGCCGCTCCTTCTGTATAGGGATTAAAACCATCTCGTAGCATGGCACCTTGCATGAGATAGGAGTACACATCTCGTGACATCATTGGCGCTGCAAAAATCAGAGGCACAACCATGGCATACAAGGTGCGCTTGACCAGACCTAAATCATCGTTGCCGGCTTCATCAGCAGCCTTTTTTTTAAACAGTCTCCGACCAAGATGAACCCAGGCACCAATCAAAAGCAGCTGCCCAACAAACAACACTGTGTTAGAAATACCCTGCGCATGGCCGAACGCGAAGAAATCTAGACCTAACGTATCAAGGACTCCGCCTCGGTAGCGGATTGCCCCGCCACCAAAAGAACCCAGCATGAGCAATAAGCCAGCCAATCCGCCAAGTACCACTGGGTTGGTTAATTTTTGAAAAAGTTTCATCAGGGCGTACTACATCCGGCGTTCTGTGGAACGGATTGCTAATGCACGCAGCTGAATGCGAACTGCATCAGGAATATCCACATTATCTAGATGGGCTAAACCAGAAGAAGTGAGTTGAGAAATTCTTTGCTCAACTTCTTCTTCAGCTCCAGTATCTCGGATGTGGGAAGCAATCCTAGCGATATCTTCTGGGGTTGTTACCTTGCCAATACCTGCACGAATGACTTCGGCTGCTTCTGGTGATTCCTTGTCTGCTCGTTGCAGCGCAAGAGCAAGAAGTACAGTGCGCTTTCCTTCACGAATATCATCACCAGCTGGCTTGCCCGTAATCTGTGGATCTCCGAAGACACCCAGCAGATCATCTCTCAATTGGAAAGCAATACCAATGTCATGGCCGTAGTGGAGGAGGGCGTCGATAAGCTCCGGCGAACCGCCAGCAATGGACGCGCCGAGGTGCAAGGGGCGCGCAATGGTGTAGGCCGCGGTTTTGAAGCGGTTAACAGAATCAGCCAGTTCCACAGATTCATTAGCGTGGGATTCAAGATAAATATCTAGAAGTTGTCCACCGATGACTTCGGTGCGCATGCCGCGCCAAGCATCTCGCGTACGTGCAAGAGCTTCGGCGCTGAGCCCGGAATCCTGAAGCATATCTTCTGCCCACACCAAAGCCATATCGCCAGCCAAAATAGCCACAGATACGCCGAAATGCTCAGGGGCGCCTTCAAAATTATTAGCCCTGTGATCGGCTTCTACCGCACGATGCACAGTCGGAGCGCCGCGCCGGGTGTCAGAAGAATCGATAATATCATCATGAATCAAGGCACATGCCTGGATAAATTCTAGGCTTGAAGCTGCGTCGAGGACAGCATCGAGCTCTTCTGAACTATTTTCTCGACCTTGTGCCGCAAGGAATCCTGCCCAGGCATAAAGAGGTCGGATTCTTTTTCCACCGTTGAGCACAAAGTTTCGCAGGTGGGAAACCGCCTCAGTGACGGGATCGCCTATATCGGCAATGGTGGAGGTTTTAGCATCGAGGAACCGCGTGAGACGATCGCGCACGACCTCCGGAAATTTGTTGAGGTCAAGGTCATGGGCATCAAATGTGCTCAAGGAGACGTCCTTCAATTAAATAGTGGGGTGCGGGCCGGGTTTGTTGGTTGTGAATAAATGCCGAAGGCAGTCCCAACAAAACACTTTCATCACACTAAGATACCCAGGCATGTCCTCAACCAACATCCCGGCCTCATCCCAGTGGGCAATTAGTGACGTATTGAAACGTCCATCGCCTGGACGAGTCCCTTTTTCTGTCGAGTTTATGCCTCCTCGTGACGATGCTGCAGAAGAACGTCTGTACCGTGCAGCAGAGGTTTTTCATGACCTTGGCGCATCATTTGTGTCAGTTACTTATGGTGCCGGTGGGTCGACTCGTGAGCGCACCTCAAGAATCGCTCGGCGTTTAGCTAAACAGCCTCTGACTACCTTGGTGCACTTAACATTGGTTGATCACACCCACGAAGAAATGAGAGACATCCTTGATGGGTACTTAGAGCTGGGATTGACGAACTTATTGGCCCTACGTGGCGATCCGCCAGGAGACCCATTGGGCGACTGGATAAGCACTGAGGGTGGTTTAAATTACGCATCAGAACTGATCGAGATGATTAAATCAACGCCAAGATTTGAGCAATTTGATCTAGGGATTGCCTCTTTTCCGGAAGGGCATTTTAGGGCAAAAGATTTAGAAGAAGATACTAAATACACCTTGGCGAAGTTGCGCGGAGGTGCCCAGTATTCCATTACTCAGATGTTTTTCGATGTGGAAGATTTCCTCAGACTTCGCGATCGTTTAGTTGCGGCCGATCCCATCCATGGTGCTAAGCCAATTATTCCAGGCATTATGCCGATCACGAGTCTGCGCTCAGTGCGACGCCAAGTTGAGCTTTCTGGAGCTCAACTCCCTTCAAGACTCGAGGAATCATTGGTTCGAGTGGCAAATGGCGATGAGCAAGCGAATAAAGATGAGATCCGCAAAGTGGGCATTGAGTACTCCACGAACATGGCAGAGCGTCTTATTGCCGAAGGTGTGGAAGATCTGCACTTCATGACGCTCAATTTCACCAGGGCAACCCAAGAAGTGCTACACAATCTTGGCATGGCTCCTGCGTGGGGCGCGGAGCATGGTCAGGATGCTGTGCGCTAGAGGGAATGCTGAAGCGGGAGCGGAGTGATTAATACTGCAAAAGCACGTTGGTCTCCGTCAAACCTAAAGTCTCTGAGGAGATCTGAGAATCCCAGAGACCGATAGAGGCTAAACGCATGGTTGGCTTCTTCATCTATTTCAGGTGTGGACAAGATGGCATGAGAGCTAGCTGCATCCTTTAGTAGCTCGTGCATCATTTTCCTGCCAATTCCATGACCTTGGAAGCCGGGCTGTACATGTACCTCGGCTACCTCGAAATAATCATAGATTATGTGAATTTCTTCTTCGGTCGGTCCGCCTTGTTGGCGTAGCCCACGACGAAGCTGATGCTGCCACCAATGATCCGGACTTCCATTAAATCCGTAAGCTATGCCTACAACTTGGTCGTCAATGACTGCGGCGACCGCAGTGAATCCGGGGTTTTGGGAGTTTCTGCGCCAAACTTCGATTCGGGTATCCCTAATGGCCTTGTCGTAATTCATCGCGTCGATGTAGACATCCACTAATACAGGGGCGTTAATAGTGAATTCAGGAATGCTCAGTTTTCGAATAATTGGTGACACGCTCCCCATCCAACCAGATGTAGCGAAAAGTGTTGGCAGGTTCAGGGGGTGAAAATGGAAAATTAGTGTGGAATATCATCCAATACAGAATTTTTAGAACTTGTGTTCTATTTCCAAATATGGTGTCGTCCCCTTTTCCTACAGTAAAGGCAATCGAAAGAGTTAAGGAATCTTGCAAGCTAAGAGCAGCTGAGAAGGGAGATGGGGATAATGGGTGACATCATTTCGGCGACAATAAGGTTTGAACGTATAGGTGGTAAAAGGGCGCAGTTCTTATCCAAAGCACACACTTTGCTAGAACAAGCGCATACCTGTCGAGGTGAAGGTGATCTTTTATTAGCTCTGGAAATGTCTTATCAATCCGCCCTTCGAACTGCTGGTGCTGTGGTGGCAGGAAGTGCTGTGGCGGCGAGAAAAAGAAAGCCTAAAAGTGCGTGGGATCAACTGCAATTAGTTGGCTTGGAAGCGGCTGTCTGGGCGGCTGAGCTTTCGCAATTTTCTACGATCAGATCACGTGCGAACAGTGGATTGGATATATCGCTTTCTGAAGCTGATTTAGATCAGTTCATTGCGCGCGTAGCGCAGTTTTTGGAGGAAGCGCAGCAAGGGTTTAGTGCAGGGGCTAGTGCTGCTTAGGGGTTTTTAGTTCTAGGCAGCTTGTGATCTTTGTCTAATTATTCCGCCTCATTAAGCCGCCGGGGGTGGAAGTCATGGTTGGTTGCTGTCCTAATTTACTGGGTAAAAACCCTGCTCAGCACTTAATTTTTGCCAAATTATCTCAATAAAGTACCGCTTCAGTGTGGGCTTGTATCAAAAAGCGGTTAAGTGAATTAGAGGTGATTCCCCCATGTTTTCCTCGTTATTGGCATTACTGGGAACATTCTGGATATTCTGGGCGTTATTAAGACATAGAAGAAAAAATGTCTCTACAAACCACCGGGAGGACATTGTGTCACTTTCAGAGCAGGAGCAACGGGCACTGCGCGAAATTGAGCAAGCGCTCATGGCAGATGATCCGAAATTTGGAAAAGCGGTTGCAAGTGATAGCAGTCTTGGGAATGGTGGGCTGACCCTTAGGGGAATCGCGCTCTTCGTACTCGGCCTTGTCCTTCTTGTTGCCGGCGTCGCATTGAGCCAGCAGACACTGTGGTTCGCGGCACTCGGAATTATCGGGTTCTTAGTCATGTTCGGATCAGGAGTATGGATGCTGCGCGGGGGCGGATCCAATGAGGTATCCATCTCATCCCGCACTTCCACAGCGAAAAATCGCCAGCAGGGAAGTTCTTCCATGGGAAATAAAATGGAAGAGAATTTCCGTCGCCGATTTGAGGGCAATAAATAAGCAGTGACTTTATAGGAATTCTTAGCCACTGACTGTGTCAGTGGAAATGTACGAGGGCGGGACAGTTCATGTGAGCTGTCCCGCCCTCTCGCGTCTATAGAGAGAGTGCCCGTAACTAAAGATATTTCTGCCTTGCTTGGTTTCGTGTCCGCTACTCACTTTTTCCCACTTCATATCCCACCATTCCCCACAAAGATTTTGGTGTCTGTGGTTGATCTGCTGGGGTTGATTTCTGGCTGAGATTTTAATGGGAATTTTGAGAATTGTTCGCCTATTCACTGCTATTTTCCCTGGAAAACTGCCAATTTTGGGTTAACGGAAGCAGAAGCGTGAATTGGATCAGATGTTGATCGTGTTCGAATAAATCGGGAGGGGGAAGAATTGTTGGGGGCGACACGAAAATAGCCCCACTTTGTTTTTAGGGCTATGACCTGCATTGATATTGTGATAATGGGGGAAGGTGGGCATGATACTTGATTAGGGTGGGGGAAAGTGGGGTATTGTGGGCTGCAGCGGTGTGCGGTGGTCTTGTAGATAAGATCATTTCGCACCCTCAGAGACAAACTGAATTGTTGGTTCTGTTTTAGCCACTGAGTTGCTGGGAAGGGGTTTTCAAGGATGTTCCTTGGTACCTATTCCCCGAAGCTCGATGACAAAGGCAGGCTGACTCTTCCGGCAAAGTTCCGTGAGGAGCTTGCAGGGGGATTGATGGTTACCAAAGGTCAAGACCACAGTCTCGCGGTTTATCCGAAGGAAGAATTTGCAGCTAGAGCTCGCAAGGCAGCTGCGGTTTCACGGACAAACCCTGAGGCACGTGCGTTTATCCGAAACCTTGCGGCAAGCGCGGATGAACAACGACCAGATAGCCAGGGGCGTGTCACCCTTTCGGCAGCACATCGCGCATATGCGAGTCTGACAAAAGAGTGCGTCGTGATCGGTTCGGTAGATTTTCTGGAGATTTGGGACGCTCAAGCCTGGGCTGCATACCAGGAAGAGACGGAGGCTGCCTTCTCGGCAGCTGAAGATGATGTCCTTGGAGGATTGCTTTGATTTAAAGCAATCCTTCGAACTGACAGGGAGCGCGTGTATGGACTCTGCTCGAGAAGTGGCTCTGGTGTACTTCCCCGACATCAGATCGAAACTTTTCGAGTGGGGCCCTGTACGCACTGCGTGATTTGTGAAAAACGGACTGCGTGATAAGTGGCTACATCATTGTCGCGCAGTTTTTTTATCCATAAACATAAGTACAAGACATTGGACATCAAGGCCAGTAGGAAAAGGGGGGGAACACGCCATGGAAGATTTTTCTTTGGACGGTAACCACGGACACGTTCCCGTAATGCGTGATCGAATGGCGGCTCTGATCGCCGAGCATGTGGAAGCAATGGGAGATAACGCAGTTATCGTCGACGCCACTCTTGGTGCCGGTGGGCATGCGGAATTTTTCCTTCATACATTCCCCAAGGCTCGCCTCATTGGTCTTGATCGTGATCAAAATGCGCTCACTGACGCCAGGCTTCGCCTAGCGCAATTTGGTGACCGTTTCATCGGCGTTCAAACGCGTTTCGACGGACTCCGCGAGGTACTGGAATCCGAAGAGGGTGACATCATTGATGTTGCACGCGAACATGGTATTTCGGGTGCCCTGTTTGATCTGGGTGTATCATCCATGCAGCTTGATCAGGTGGAACGTGGGTTTGCATATCGAACTGACGCACCACTGGATATGCGCATGGATGCAACCGAGGGGATAACTGCAGCAGATATCCTCAACACTTATTCCCATGGGGACATCGCTCGAGTGTTGAAAACATACGGTGACGAGCGCTTTGCTGGCAAGATTGCTTCAGCTGTGCTTAAAGAACGCGAAAAAGAGCCTTTCACAACTTCTGCACGCCTAGTAGAGCTTTTATATGACGCGATTCCAGCAGCAACTCGACGAACTGGTGGACACCCAGCTAAACGAACTTTTCAGGCGTTGCGCGTCGAAGTTAACAATGAGCTCGATTCGCTAAAGAACGTGCTTCCACAAATTACTGAGGCCCTCAATGTGGGAGGTCGAGCTGTCTTCATGAGCTACCAGTCTCATGAAGATAAGTTGGTGAAAAAGTTCTTCACCGATCTCACTGCATCGAAGACTCCACGAGGATTGCCAGTTGATCTGCCTGGAACTGCACCGCAATTCAAGCAGATTACTCGTGGTGCAGAAACAGCTTCAGAAGCAGAGATCGAAGAGAATCCTCGTGCTGCACCTGTGAAGGTACGAGCAATCGAAAGAATCGCTTACAACTCAGGAGACCTACTATCATGACCATGACAAATGGCTCCCGCACCGAGTCGGGAAAGATGCGAGATCGACGAGTCGCGAATGTAGACCCGCGGTATAGCCGTCGAGTCTCCGTGAGTAGGGATTTTTCCACTGCAGAAGTTACCGGCAGGGAAGCGTCGATAAGCACTCAACTTCGCCGCACAGCGGTGCCGGAACGTCGCCACACCACCCGCGCCCTAGTTAATCCTGGCGTGCAGCCAACGCGTAAGCGTTTGATGCAGCACAAGCTTGGATCGCAGCAGGTTATGTCTGTGCGCGGACGTCGCGTGGAAGCGAAACGCGCTGACCCTAAAGTTATCCATCTTGCAGTAGTGGTAGTTATTTTGCTGTGCATCGGTGTCGGTGCAACCATGGGCCTTTCAGGCACGTCGACACAGCAAACTTTCCAGCTTCAGGAACTTCAGGCAACTGAAACGGATTTGAGCAACCGTATTGAATCACTTAATCGCGATGTGGAGGATGCTCGATCAGCGTCGACGTTGGCAGCTAATGCCACCGAGATGGGCTTAGTTTCACCAGTTGAGCCTGGTGTTCTCTCTGTCGATGCAGAGGGCGCGATCGTGGAGGAACGTGCCGCAAATCCGGAGACACGTCCTATCGTTGATATCAACGGTCAACAGACACGTCCAAACCGTGCATCAAGCAATCCTGATGAGACTAAAGCAGTGACTGAAAACCTTCAGGCAATTCCACAAGAAGCAGCAGCTCCGCCGTATCAGAGCAATCCTGTTCCTTATGCGGCAACCATGGGACAAGCAGGTGGCGCAGGGCAGTGACTTTCTCCAGCGATGGCAAAAGTCGAGGTGGGCGAGCGGGACGTGAAGATACGTCCCGCCGTTCCACGTATCAGGACGAAAGCAGAAGAGCTGCCAGGGAGCGTGAATTAACGCGCCGAAGCAGCAAAGCCAAGGGCAATGTTCCGGCTGAAGGCGTGACTTATCGGCCACAAGCCACATCAAATGGTGGTGCGAGCAAACGTCGTATCAACATAGTGACCGCCATTGCCCTGGTCCTTGCTGGTGTATTGATTATTCGTCTTGGTTGGGTACAAGTTGTGTGGGGGCCAGAACTGGCTCTCAATGCTTCAGAGCAGCGCACACGTGTATTCACAGACCCGGCTCGCCGTGGCAGCATCGTGGATCGTGAAGGCAATCAGATGGCTTATACGATGCAGGCTCGTTCGTTGACCGTATCGCCAAATATCATGCGTGAAGAACTCAGTTATGCAACTGATTTGTCTTTGCGTTTGGCTGCGGAGGAGACTGATCCGGCAGAAGTTGCTTCTTATGTCACCATTGAAGAAGGCAACGCGTATGTTGCTGCTTCGACAGAACAGCGCGCGACTTTATTGTCTGACAAGGTGGAAGATCGCTTGCAGCGCATGGCTGATCGGATCCCAGAGATCATCAAATCGCATGAGCAAGATATCACTGGTATTTCTTCGGATGAAATTCTGGAAAAGTTTAAATCGGATAGTCAGTACCAGGTATTGGTGCGGAATGTTGATCCGGATATAGCCTCTGAGATTACTGATGAAATGCCGAGCATCGCTGCAGACCATCAGGATATTCGCCAGTACCCCAATGGTGCTATCGGAGAAAATATCATCGGTCGAATCAGCATGGATGGTGAAGGCCAGTTTGGTTTCGAAGCATCTAATGATTCACTGCTTGCTGGAAATAATGGTCGTTCCACTCGAGACTTGTCCAATAGAGGCCAAGCTATTCCTGGCACATTGCGCGACCAGATCCCAGCTATTGATGGCGCAAATGTAGAGCTGACAGTAGATCTAGATCTGCAAACCTATGTGCAGCAGGCTTTAGAACAAGCTAAAGCCAACTCAGGTGCCGAAAGTGCTTCGGCAGTAGTCCTTGATGCGAAAACAGCAGAAGTGTTAGCGATGGCAAACACTGACACCATTAACCCCAATGAAGATACGGGTAAACAAATTGAGCAGGGAAAAAGCTTTGATAACCCTTCTGTGACGCACCCGTATGAACCTGGATCTGTAGCAAAAATTATTACCGCTGCGGGAGTTATACAAGAAGGTTTGACCACTCCTGATGAAGTTTTGCAAGTTCCTGGAAGCATCGAAATGGCAGGTGTGTCAGTCAGTGATGCATGGGCCCATGGTGTGGTTCCTTATACCACTGCAGGTGTTTTTGGTAAGTCCTCAAACGTTGGAACCCTGATGCTTGCGGAGCGGCTTGGCGAAGATAAATTTGCTGAGTATCTAGACCTCTTCGGCGTGGGACAGTCAACGGGCATTGAGCTTCCTAGTGAATCTCAAGGTCTGCTACCGGCTAGGGAACAGTGGTCAGGTGGTACTTTTGCCAACCTGCCAATTGGTCAGGGTATGTCTATTACCACTTTGCAGATGGCGGGTATCTATCAAGCTTTAGCTAATGATGGCGAACGCATTGAACCGCGAATTGTTAAGAGCGTGACAGATTCAGACGGAACTGTGTTGGAACAACCCAAGCCAGATTCTGTGAAGGTTGTCAGCCCTGAAGCTGCTCGCAAAACAGTAGATATGTTTAGATCTGTCACTCAGGTCGATCCCACTGGCGTGCAGCAAGGTACTGCACCTGATGCTGCTATCGAGGGTTACCAGATCTCTGGCAAGACAGGTACTGCACAGAAAGTTGATCCGAATACTGGCGCGTATTCCAACTCTCAGTATTGGATCACTTTTGCTGGAATTGCCCCGGCCGATGATCCCCGATTTGTCGTAGCAATTATGCTTGATGAACCAGAGCGCGGAGTGCACGGCGGAGGCGGACAAACAGCAGCTCCCTTGTTCAAGGATATTGCAACTTGGCTACTCAACCGTGACAATATTCCACTTTCTGCAGCCACTGAGCCGATTCTGCTTCAAGCTCAGTAAAAGGTGTAGAAAGCACTTTTGTAGAATTTCATAAGCATTAAAGTATTGACTCTTAAAGGCATCACCCACATGCCTCGTCCACTTATTTCAAAAACTCAACCTGCGGAGGAGAAAACCATGGCAACAACCTTGCTGGATCTCACCAAACTTATCGATGGCACACTCAAAGGCTCGTTCACGGACGCCGGAGATAACCTTTCTATTACTGCTATTGGTCTTGACTCCGCGTATCTCCCCGAACCACAGGCTATTTTTGCAGCGGTTCCTGGAACACGTGCTCATGGCGCACAATTTGCGGCTAAAGATGATGCTGCTCAGGCCGTAGCAATCTTGACTGATGAAGAAGGCTACGAGATCCTGCATGAAGCAGGGGATACTCGTCCTGTCATCGTTGTTGAAGATGTGCGCAAGGTACTGGGTATTGCCTCTGCGAGTGTTTATGATGACCCGTCTAAAGATTTTGTGTTGATCGGTATCACCGGAACTTCAGGTAAAACCACCACCAGTTATCTTTTGGAAAAGGGGCTCATGGAGGCCGGCCATAAAGTTGGTTTGATTGGCACCACGGGTACACGCATTGATGGGGTAGAAGTACCAACAAAGCTGACTACTCCAGAAGCTCCAACTCTGCAGACACTGTTTTCCCGGATGCGTGATCATGGGGTAACACACGTGGTGATGGAAGTTTCCAGCCATGCTTTGGCTTTGGGTCGAGTTGCAGGTTCTCATTTTGATGTTGCGGCCTTTACTAACTTGTCGCAGGATCATCTTGATTTCCACCCCACCATGGATGAGTACTTCGATGCTAAGGCGTTGTTCTTCCGCGGTAATTCTCCACTAGCTGCCGAAAAGCATGTGGTGTGTGTTGATGATGCCTGGGGTATTCGGATGGCTGAAGAAGCAGCGAATGCACAGACAGTGGCTACTCGTGGACAAGACGCCGATTTCCGCGCAGCAGAGATTACGGTGAGTGAATCCGGTGCACAGCGTTTCCAGATCCTTACTCCAGACAAACAGATCTGGGATGTAGAGCTGGCGTTGCCAGGTGCTTTTAACGTGGCTAATGCGACCCTTGCGTTTGCTACAGCTGCACGCGCGGGCGTCGATATGCAGGCTTTTGCACGTGGCATGTCTAAAGTGACGGTGCCAGGTCGTATGGAGCGCATTGATGAAGGCCAGGACTTCCTTGCCGTTGTTGATTATGCCCATAAGCCAGCTGCAGTCGCTGCTGTTTTAGATACTTTACGCACACAGATCGATGGTCGTCTTGGCGTAGTTATTGGCGCAGGTGGAGATCGAGATGCCACTAAACGTGGTCCTATGGGACAGCTTTCTGCGCAACGCGCTGATCTTGTAATTGTCACCGATGATAATCCTCGTTCAGAAGTGCCTGCACTTATTCGTGCCGCTGTCACCAAGGGAGCGGACGAAGGAGCCGCAGAGTCTGCACGTGAAGTAGAAGTTCTAGAAATTGGTGATCGTGCAGAAGCAATTCGCGTTTTGGTCGAGTGGGCACAGCCTGGAGATGGCATTGTAGTAGCTGGAAAAGGCCATGAAGTTGGACAACTAGTTGCTGGTGTTACTCACCACTTCGATGATCGCGAACAGGTTCGCGCTGCCCTGAACAATAAACTTCCCCTCAATACGGAAGAAGGATAAACCACAGTCATGATCAAAATGACCCTTGGGGAGATCGCTCACATCGTTGGCGGCACGCTTACTGGCGGTGCCCAGGAAGACACACCTGTGTATTCCAGCGTGGAGTTTGATTCGCGCTCTCTTACCGCGGGAGGCCTATTTTTGGCTCTTCCAGGCGCCCGGGTTGATGGGCATGAATTTGCTGCCACAGCTATTGAAAAAGGTGCAGTAGCAGTGTTGGCGGCGCGGGAAGTAGATGCTCCTGCGATTGTCGTTCCACCTGTTGCTACCACAGAATCGAATGCTGATATTTATGCCCATGATCCTCATGGACATGGTGCAGCTGTGGTTGAGGCGTTGTCTAAGTTGGCGCGCAAGGTAGTTGATGTGTGTGTTGCTGGCTACCAGCTCAATGTCGTAGCTATTACTGGTTCTGCGGGAAAAACCTCTACCAAGGATTTCATTGCAACAGTGTTGCGCCAAGATGGCGCAACCGTGGCACCTCCAGGTTCTTTTAATAATGAGCTTGGATTGCCTCATACTGTGTTGCGGTGTACCACAGAGACTAAGTATTTGGTTGCTGAGATGTCTGCACGCGGCATTGGGCATATCAAGCACCTCACTGAAATCGCTCCACCGCAGATCGCAGCGGTACTCAACGTGGGTAGCGCTCATTTAGGTGAATTTGGCTCACGGGATAATATCGCCCAGGCAAAGGGCGAAATCATTGAAGCTTTGCCTGCAGCACAAGACGGTGGAGTAGCAGTACTTAATGCCGATGATCCTTTTGTGGCACGCATGGCTCCGCGTACTCAAGCTCGCGTGGTGTGGTTTTCCGCTGAAGCAGCACAGGCTAAAAAAGCTGATTACTGGGCATCAGATATTTCCCTTGATGCAGTAGCTCGAGCAAGTTTTACTCTCAACACAGCTCAGGGATCTTGGCCTATTACCTTGCAGGTTTTTGGTGAGCACCAGGTGGCAAATGCCCTGGCTGCTGCAGCCGTCGCTATTGAAGCAGGTGTAGATCCAGCGCTTGTGGTTGCAGGATTAGAACTGCACTCAGCTACGTCAGCGCACCGCATGGACGTACAAACTCGTCCAGACGGTGTCACGGTGATCAATGATTCTTATAATGCCAACCCAGATTCCATGCGTGCTGGCATTGCTGCGCTTGCCTACACCGCAAGTGGCCGAACTGAAGCCACTAGTTGGGCTGTATTGGGACAAATGGGTGAGCTTGGCGATGATGCTTCGGAAGCACACGCAGACCTTGGTGTGGAGCTTGCTAAATATCATATTGGGCAGCTCATTGCCGTTGGCGATAATGCTAATTGCGCAGCTCTTGCACAATCTGCTGCGAGCTTAGGCGTTGCGACTCATAAGGTTACAGACGTGGATGCAGCAGTGGAGTTGCTTGCGCGAAGCATAAAGCGGGATGATGTAGTGCTGGTTAAGGCTTCAAATACAGATCGTTTGTGGCGAGTCGCAGAGGCTTTGCATAGCGGAGTCAAGAATTTAGCTTCAGGCCAGGACAAGAGCTTGGCAACCGGCGATCTTCGCCGGAATGTGGAAGGACAGTAAAACAATGCAACAGATTATGGTCAGTGGAACGGTTGCGTTCCTCGTATCAATCTTTCTTACCCCGGTGTTGATCCGCTATTTCACCAAGCGTCAATTGGGGCAGGAAATCCGTGAGGAAGGTTTGCAGTCTCATCTGCGTAAACGCGGAACTCCGACCATGGGTGGCATTGCAATTATTGCAGGCATTGTCGTGGCCTATGTGTCTACCAATATCTTGGCGATGATCCAAGGCGTTGGTGGATTCACAGTCTCCGGCTTATTGGTCTTGGGCTTGATGTTGGGCCTGGGTGCTACCGGTTTTGCTGATGATTTCATCAAGCTGTACATGAACCGAAACCTGGGATTGAACAAGACTGCCAAGCTGGTTTCCCAGTTGGCCATCGCGTTGATTTTCGGGTTCTTGGTGCTGCAATTCCCTGATGAAAATGGTCTTACCCCGGCCTCAACTCACTTGTCATTCATTCGTGATATTGACACCATCGACCTTGGTTTCGGTGGCAGCATCATCGGCATCATTGTGTTCCTCATCTTCATTTATGTGGTAGTCAGTGCGTGGTCTAATGCCGTCAATATCACCGATGGTCTTGATGGTTTGGCTGCCGGTACGACTGCTTTTGTGATGGGTGCATACACCCTGATTACTTTCTGGCAGTTCCGCAACTCTTGCGATACTGCAGTTGAAGCTGGCTGCTATACCGTTCGTGATCCGTTAGATCTGTCTGTGTTGTGTGCTGCTGGTTTGGGCGCAACGCTGGGCTTTTTGTGGTGGAACGCAGCGCCTGCGAAAATCTTCATGGGTGATACAGGTTCCTTGGCTCTTGGCGGTTTGGTTGCAGGTATTTCGGTGGTTAGCCGCACTGAGCTGCTCATGGTTATCATCGGTGCGCTTTTTGTTATTGAGGTCGCTTCAGTGGCAATCCAGATTGGTGTGTTTAAGACTCGCGGAAAGCGTGTCTTTAAGATGGCACCGATTCACCACCACTTTGAGGCTTTGGGTTGGGCTGAAACAACGGTTACCATCCGTTTTTGGCTGATTGCTATCATGGGCGTTCTAGCTGGTGTTGGCGTATTTTACAGTGACTGGCTCCACTTAGCGGAGGTGTAGATTTTCATGTCTTCTATTTCTCATTTGCCGGTAGCGCTGCAGGGACGCATCCTTGTTGCTGGCGCTGGTGTATCTGGTTTATCTATTGCCAAAATGCTCAGTGAGCTGCACTGCGATGTCGTTGTTGCAGATGACAATGAGACTGCTCGGCATATGCTCATTGAAATTGTCGATGTGGTAGATATCAGCACTGCGGAAGCACAGGCACAGTTAGACACGTTTTCTATTGTCGTGACGTCTCCGGGCTGGCGCCCTACAAGTCCTTTGCTTGTCGACGCCGCCACCCAGGGCCTTGAGGTTATCGGCGATGTTGAGCTTGCATGGCGCCTGGACCAGGCGGGAGTATTTGGCACGCCACATACCTGGCTTGCGGTTACTGGCACCAACGGTAAAACCACCACCACATCAATGCTTGCAGCAATGATGAATGAAGGCGATTTTAGTGCCAAGGCTGTGGGAAATATTGGTATCCCAGTTTCTGAAGCTTTGGTTGCTAAGAACCGCATTGATGTGTTGGTCGCGGAGCTTTCTAGCTTCCAGCTGCATTGGGCACCAACCTTTGTTCCGGATGCCGGTGTTGTTCTGAATCTGGCTGAAGATCATATTGATTGGCACGGTTCCATGCGTGAATACGCGTTGGCTAAAACCAAAGTGCTGAAAGGCAACATCGCAATAATCGGTGCCGATGATCCTTACCTGGTTGAGTTGACTGCAGAAGCTGGAATCAGCGATCTTGTGGGCTTTACTGTACGGGAACCTCAACATGGGCAATTGGGTGTAGCAGCGGGGGAGCTCGTCGATAATGCCTACGGCAATGCCCTGGCTCTTGCCTCCGCTGATGGCATTAATCCTGCCGGCCCGGCCGGAGTTTTAGATGCTTTGGCTGCGGCAGCAGTGGCACGCGCACAAGGCGTTGCTCCTGAGGCGATTGCTCGTGCGTTGGACTCCTTTGAAGTGGCAGGACACCGCGGTCAAGTAGTAGCGGAGGCGCAGGGTGTGCAGTTTATTGATAACTCAAAGGCAACTAATCCGCATGCTGCTGATTCCGCGCTTGCTGGTTATGATTCCGTCATTTGGATTGTGGGCGGACAGCTGAAAGGCGCAGATATTTCATCGTTGGTGAAACAACATCAGCACCGGATTAAGGCTGCCTTGGTATTGGGCGTTGATCGCGGAGAAATCGTTGAGGCGCTCACACAATTTGCTCCGGATGCAGGCGTATTTGTCACAGACACCGCTGATCCACAACAAGCGATGAGTGAGATCGTGGCTGAAGCTTTCCGCATCAGTACAGCCGGAGACACAGTGCTGTTGGCTCCGGCAGCAGCCTCCTTGGATATGTTCAAGGGTATGGGCCAGCGTGGCGATCTCTTTGCCCACAGCGTTGTTGGCACAATCGAAGGACAGACGGAAGAGAAAGGCTGATCATGACCACCGGAGCCTCAAGAAAACCCGCGCGTCCGAAAAAAACTGGGCCGAAATCCAGAACAAGCCTGGGGATTCGGGAGCGTATTTCCGGTGCATGGAATGACCTTCTCGCGCGACCATTAACTGACTACATCATGATCATGTGCATCGTGGTCATTTTGTCCTGCCTTGGCGTGGTCATGGTGTATTCCTCATCAATGACGTGGTCATTAGGAGACGCCGGATCCGTGTGGGGCACTGCAGTACGTCAGGGCGTCTTGATTGTTATTGGCTTTGTTGCACTGTGGATAGCTTTGAGGCTGCGTCCGCAACTGATCCGTAACTTTGCAAACCTTTTTCTTTTAGTAGCCATCGGAGCACTGCTTGCCGTGCAGGTTCCCGGAATCGGTACTGGTAAGGAAGAGGTGGGTTCCCAATCGTGGATTATGTTGGGACCAGTGCAATTTCAGCCTTCTGAAATCGCCAAAGTAGCAATTGCCGTGTGGGGCGCACACTATCTTGCAGGTAAAGGACCCATCAAACATTGGTTTAACAACCACTTGATGCGCTTTGGTGCGGTGGGTGCTGGCATGGCTCTGCTGATCTTTTTGGAAGGCGATGCCGGTATGGCTATGTCTTTCGTCTTGGTTGTGCTGTTTATGCTCTTTTTCGCAGGTATTGCCATGGGCTGGATCGCGGTGGCAGGCGTGTTGATTATCGCAGGCTTGGCTGTGTTGGCCTTGGGCGGTGGCTTCCGATCAAGCCGCTTCGAAGTTTATTTTGATGCCTTCTTTGGTAATTTTCACGATGTTCGAGGTATTGCTTTCCAGTCTTATCAAGGGTTTTTATCCCTTGCAGATGGTGCTGGCCTTGGCCTGGGATTAGGACAATCTAGAGCTAAATGGTTCTACCTTCCCGAGGCTAAAAATGACTTCATCTTCGCCATCATCGGTGAAGAATTAGGTCTTTTAGGTGGCGCGCTTGTCATCGCACTTTTTGCCGGATTGCTGTATTTCGGTCTCCGCGCTGCAAAGAAAAGCCACGATCCTTTCTTAGGTCTTATGGCAGCTACTTTGACAGCAGCTGTTGCCTCTCAAGCGTTTATTAATATTGGCTATGTGATTGGTCTGCTTCCAGTTACTGGTATTCAGCTGCCGATGATTTCTGCGGGTGGTACGTCAGCGATCATTACATTGGCTTCGATGGGGCTATTGATCAGTTGTGCACGCCATGAGCCAGAGACCGTATCCGCGATGGCTTCTTATGGTCGCCCAGCTATTGATCGTTTATTGGGGCTACCTGAGCCATCTAGCCAGATCACGAGCAATCATGGCTGGTTTGGTAAAGATAAGCGTGGCCCCGTAAAACCAAAGCCACAACCACAGCAAGAAACCCGTGAGCGCTTTGGCGAACCAGTAACCTCTCGAAAGTCTGCTACGTCCAGGAACCAGCGCTCTGGAGTACAATCGGAAGCTCCGCGACGCTCAACTGGTAGCGTCAAAGATCGAAACAATGAGGGTGTAGTGCGCGGCCAAACACGCGGTGCTCGGGATTCACGGAGCAGCGCTAGGCGCGTTGACCGCTCTAGCGATCGGCAAGTTGATCGGCGGGGCGAGCGGCGCGGCGATGGGCGTGAAAACCGCAACCACAGATAGACGCGTGAAGTCAGGAGAACCACGGACAGATGGCTAAACCTCAAGATCCCATTCGGATTGTAGTTGCAGGTGGAGGTACCGCAGGTCATATTGAACCTGCGTTGGCAGTAGCTGAAGCACTGCGCGAGCACCATAATGCAACGGTCACAGCCTTGGGCACTGCCCGTGGTTTGGAAACAACTTTGGTACCAGATCGCGGTTTTGAGCTACGGCTCATTGAGCCTGTTCCAGTTCCTCGCAAGCCCAATCTAGATTTGCTGAAGCTTCCGTTGCGGGTATCTAAAGCACTTGGACAGACTCGTAAAATTCTGCAAGAAACACAGGCTCAAGCTGTCATTGGCTTTGGCGGATATGTGTCTGCGCCAGCGTATATGGCGGCAAAATCTTTAGGATTGCCGTTTTTCGTGCATGAAGCAAACGCACGAGCAGGCATGGCGAATAAAATGGGTGTGAAGCTTGGCGGAGTCGGTCTCAATGCGGTTGCAGGTTCTGGCATGGATGGGGAAGTTGTAGGAATTCCTATCCGCGCAGGTCTTGGCGGAGACCGAGATGAATCAGCAGCTGATCGAGCACGCTCAACATGGGGATTAGAAAAAGATCGCACCACCATTTTGGTCACTGGTGGTTCCCAAGGTTCTGCGAGTATCAATAAAGCTGTCGCAGAAGCCCTGGATGAGCTGCTTAAAGCAGGCTTCCAGGTGCTGCATGCCGTTGGTAAGAAAAATGAGCTCCCGGAAGTGCGCCCAGGATACTGTCCAGTGCCTTTCATCGAGGATATGCAAGCGGCCTATACCGTGGCAGATCTCATCGTGTGCAGGTCTGGTGCGATGACCGTTGCTGAAGTTACCGCTGCTGGTGTGCCCGCGATTTATGTGCCGTTGCCACATGGCAACGGTGAGCAGGCGTTAAACGCCCGAGCGGTCATTGAAGCAGGCGCCGCGCGCCAGATCGACGATGCGGACTTCACCGCCCAGACGCTTCTCGACGCCACTTTCGATATTCTTCACAACCCGGCAACTTTCCAAGAGATGGCAACAGCTGCGAGAGCATCCACCGCAGGAAACGCTTCAACGGTGATCGCAGATATGATCGCCGAGATAATACTTACTAAACAAAACTAAACACGAAACGTAAAGGAATAGTTTTAAGGTGACAACTCCACATTTGGATTTAGTGCAGGACATAGATCTTTCTCGCGTCCACCTCATTGGCATCGGCGGCGCCGGCATGTCTGGTGTTGCTCGCATTCTTCTGGCGCGTGGCAAGACCGTCACTGGATCTGATGCCAAAGATTCTCGCACTTTGCTGCCTTTACGTGCTGTGGGCGCCACAATTGCAGTAGGCCATAGTGCAGAAAACCTGGAATTATCAGGTGAGCTTCCCACCGTTGTGGTTACGTCATTTGCAGCTATCCCTCAGGACAACCCTGAATTGGTTCGCGCTCATGAAGAGGGTATCCCAGTTATTCGTCGTTCAGATCTGCTGGGTGAACTCATGCAAGGGTATGAACAGGTGTTGATCGCGGGAACCCACGGTAAGACCTCCACCACCTCTATGGCTGTTGTTGCCATGCAGGCTGCAGGAATGGATCCAAGTTTTGCTATTGGTGGACAGCTAAATAAAGCTGGTACAAACGCGCATCATGGGACCGGTGAAGTGTTCATCGCTGAGGCGGATGAGTCGGATGCATCGTTGCTCAGGTACTCACCAAAAATTGCTGTGGTGACCAACGTGGAACCAGATCATCTGGATTATTTCAAAACAGCTGAAGCATATTTCCAAGTGTTCGACGACTTCGCAGGTAAAATTATCCCAGGTGGAAAGCTCGTTGTCTGCCTAGATGATCCACACGCTGCAGAGCTGGGCGAACGCGCAGTCCGCAAGGGTATTAAAACCGTTGGATACGGCACTGTTGAAGCAGCCGAAGCCCATCCAGAGATTCCTGCGTTGGCTACCATCGTGGATTCTCAAGTTGTTGCAGAGGGAACACGCGCGACCATCGACATCGATGGCGTAGAAGTATCTGTGGTGTTGCAAATTCCTGGTGATCACATGGTGCTCAACGGTGCAGCCGCCCTGCTGGCCGGATACCTGGTGGGAGGGGACGTCGAGAAGCTTGTTGAAGGCTTGTCTGATTTCTCCGGTGTACGACGCCGTTTTGAATTCCACGGCACTGTGGAAGGCGGAGCATTTGAAGGTGCTTCCGTATTTGATGATTATGCACACCACCCAACAGAGGTTTCTGCAGTGCTCAGCGCTGCACGTTCACGCGTGGAAGCTGCCGGAAAGGGACGCGTCATCGTTGCTTTCCAACCACACTTGTATTCCCGAACCATGGAATTCCAGAAGGAATTTGCTGAAGCATTATCGCTCGCTGATGCAGCAGTGGTGCTGGAGATTTACGGCGCTCGTGAACAACCCGTAGATGGGGTGTCCTCGCACATCATTACTGATGCGATGACTATTCCAGTTGTCTATGAACCTAATTTCTCCGCAGTTCCGGAGCGCATTGCAGAAATCACTGGACCACATGACATCGTGTTGACCATGGGTGCTGGTTCGGTGACTATGCTTGCGCCAGAGATTTTGGATCGATTCCAAGACTAAAATTGTCTTGAAAATACAAAGGCAGGACTAGCGTGAACAAAAAAGTCATCGCCATTGTGATTGGTGCGGTGGTTGTCCTCGTGGCAATTCTAGGTATGGTTGCCTGGTTTGTACCCATCCTCAAAGTGGGAAACATTGATGTGGCAGGCGCCACGCGGACTGACCCAGACCAAGTCTTGGAGGTGTCCGGGATCGTAGAAGGGGAAAACCTTCTGCGCGTTGACGCGACTTCTGCAGCATTAAATATTGTGGAATTGCCATGGGTGAAATCAGTAACTGTGAACCGCTCCTTGCCAAGCACCATGACGGTGGACTTGGTAGAGCGGGAACCTGCCGTGTTTGTGAAACGCAGCGATGGCGACCATGTCATCGACAGTGAGGGTAAAGAAATTATCATTGGCACACCCCCGGTTGGAACTGTTGAAGTTGCTGGTGCTGATGAAGAGAACTCAGAAGTGCTGCCAGCGGTTATTGCTGCCATCAATGCAATTAAGGAACAAGATGCGCAGATAATAGAGAATATCGAGGTAGTTGAGGCGCCAGATCAGTTTGATATTTTATTCAAAATGAAAGATGGACGAGAAATCTACTGGGGATCTTCTGACAACAGTCATGATAAAGCTGTCGCAATGTCGACAGTTTTGAAGCGGGAGGGGCAACATTGGAATATTAGCTCACCCACAATGGTGACAGTCCGCTAAAGTGGCTGGATAGTTCTGGTTAGCCTGATTGCGGTTCGTGTTTACCCACCTCAACAACCCTAAAGTAAAGGTTGAGAGTAGCGACACGCCGCCGTAAATGTCCGACATATTGAGGTGTTTTTCGCACAAGATATATGTCAGCCGGATTAAGTATTTTTAGGCGGTCGCTCAACCTCGTTGGACGCCATCTTAAGATTTAATAAAAGCACAAATTTTAGTATCAACTCTTCGAAAGGCGAGACATCGACAATGACCTCACCGAACAACTACCTCGCTAAGATTAAGGTCGTCGGCGTGGGCGGCGGCGGAGTCAACGCCGTCAACCGCATGATTGAAGAAGGCCTCAAAGGCGTGGAGTTCATCGCGGTGAACACCGACTCGCAGGCTCTTATGTTCTCTGATGCCGACGTAAAGCTCGATATCGGACGTGAAGCCACTCGTGGTCTTGGCGCAGGCGCAAACCCAGAAGTTGGTCGCACCTCCGCAGAAGATCACAAAAACGAAATCGAAGAAACCATCAAGGGCGCAGACATGGTCTTCGTCACTGCCGGCGAAGGTGGTGGCACCGGAACAGGTGCTGCACCAGTCGTGGCAGGGATTGCCAAAAAGATGGGCGCTTTGACCATTGGTGTTGTAACCAAGCCTTTTGAATTTGAAGGCCGTCGCCGTACCCGTCAGGCTGAAGAGGGCATTGAAGCCCTCAAAGAAGTCTGTGACACCCTCATCGTGATTCCAAACGATCGTTTGTTGGAACTCGGTGACGCGAACCTTTCCATCATGGAAGCTTTCCGCGCAGCGGATGAGGTTCTGCACAACGGTGTGCAGGGTATTACCAACCTGATCACCATTCCTGGTGTGATCAACGTGGACTTCGCGGACGTTCGCTCCGTTATGTCTGAAGCTGGTTCTGCTCTCATGGGTGTTGGCTCTGCGCGGGGCGATAACCGCGTTGTATCCGCAACTGAGCAAGCCATTAACTCTCCACTTCTGGAAGCAACCATGGATGGTGCAACTGGAGTGCTGCTGTCGTTTGCTGGCGGCTCTGATCTAGGCCTCATGGAAGTTAACGCGGCAGCGTCCATGGTCCGTGAGCGTTCTGATGAAGATGTGAACCTTATCTTCGGTACCATCATCGATGACAACCTGGGCGATGAAGTCCGCGTTACCGTTATCGCAACCGGCTTTGATGCTGCTCGTGCAAACGCATCTGAAGCTCGTCGCGCAGGTATCTCTGCTGCTCCAGTAGTAGAGAATGAACCACAAGCGCAGGCACCAGCGTCTAACGCAACTGTGCCTCCAGAGAAGGAAAGCATCTTCGGCGGAGCTCGCGAAGATAATGATCCTTACCAGTCTCGTTCTGCGGGTGCTCGTCATCGCATCGAGGAGACTCGTTCCGGCGGTGGCCTGTTCACCAATGGTGAGCGTGACTTCCGCCGCGATGATCGCCGCGATGATCGCCGCGATGACCGTAGGGACGAGCGTCGCGATGATCGACGTGACGATCGTTCTTACGACCGCCGCGATGATCGACGTGACGACCGCCGCGATGACCGTGGAGACGACCTGGATGTACCCAGCTTCCTCCAGTAACTAAGAAGGTGAATAGACTTAATCCCTATGGATAGTCTTGACCCTCGCACCCGCCCCGTCCGCAAGGTCTTCACGACCCGTGCCGGCGGGGTTTCGCAATCTCCTTATGAGTCCTTCAACCTTGGTGATCACGTCGGTGACAACCCGGAGTCCGTGGCAGCAAACAGAGCTCGTTTGGCATCAATCATTGGCTTAGCGTCACATGATGTTGTCTATATGGAGCAGATTCATTCCAATACCGTTACCGTCATCGATGCTGCACCTGCCGATGGGCAAGCTGTAGAAGCCACAGATGCATTGATTACCACGCAGCGAGGCCTGGCCCTGGCTGTCTTGGTTGCAGACTGTGTTCCTGTGTTGCTCTCCGATGCAGAAGCTGGCGTGATCGCTGCAGTGCATGCTGGACGCATGGGAGCACGTAACGGCATCGTGGCAAAAACCATTGAGAAAATGGTGGAATTGGGCGCTGTTCCAAACCGCATCCACGCGCTCATGGGTGCTGCTGCATCAGGTGCGCGTTATGAAGTGCCAGAAGCCATGGCCCGCGATGTGGAAGCCAAACTTCCAGGCTCCATCGCTCGCACTACAAAAGGCAGCACAGGTTTAGATATTCGTGCAGGGCTGTTGCGCCAAATGCTCAGCCTTGGGGTGCAAATGATTGATTCAGATCCACGATGCACCATTGAAGATGAAGATTTATTTTCCTACCGCCGCGAAGGCACCACGGGCCGCCAAGCAGGCGTCGTCTGGTTGCCAAAGGAGGCATAACGTGAAGCGCCAAGAAGAGCTGCAGGTACGCCTGCAGCAGGTGCAAGCGCGTATCGACGCGACCCTCAAGGAATGTAACCGCCCTGCGGGGAGTGTACAGCTCTTGCCAGTGACTAAATATCACCCAGTGGAAGATATTAAACTTCTCCAAAATTTGGGTGTCGCCGCCGTGGGAGAAAACCGGGAGCAGGAAGCTCGCGCAAAGGCTTTGGAAATTCCGGATATGGATTTTCATATGATTGGTCAAATCCAATCAAAGAAAGCCAATTCCATCGCACGGTGGGCTGCAGCAGTGCATTCCGTAGACAGTGAGAAAATCGCTGAGGCCTTGAATCGGGGAGTGGCGCTTTCACTAGAGCGCGGCGACCGCAGCCAAGAAATACTGCCGTGTTTTATTCAACTCAGCCTTGATGGAGATCCGAGCCGAGGCGGCACACCATTGGATCAAGTCACGCAACTTGCTGAAGTAATAGACCAAAGCGCACACCTACGGTTTGAAGGCCTCATGTGTGTCCCACCACTTGGCTGGGACACTGAAAAAGCTTTTTTCCAGGCAAAAGACGTACTTTCAGGTTTAGAGGATCACTTTCACAGGTCGTTGGAATTTTCAGCGGGTATGTCTGGAGATCTAGTTGAGGCAATAAAACACGGCTCGACAATCGTGCGTGTCGGAACTGAAATTCTTGGGAACCGAGCGCTAGCGTAGAAAATTAAGTGAAGGGTGTGACGAGCGCCCCAGCTGCACATGAAAAATAAGACATTCCAGGTGAAGGGAAACTGCCATGTCCATGCTCAAGAAGACTAAAGAATTCTTCGGACTCGCTCCGTATGAAGCAGAGCACGAGGATGCTTATTATGCAGATGAACCTCGCTACGAGGGCACTGCAGCGTACGCACCTGAATATCGTGAGCGTGACTACGGCTATTCGCCAGAAGCGCCAGCTCCTGCAGCTCCAGCACCACGTTCTTACCAGTCCACCATTGTTCCAGTAGAGCTGCACTCATTTGAAGATGCTCAGGTTATCGGCGCAGCTTTCCGCGATGGTGACGCTGTAGTTTTCGATATGGGATTGCTCTCCCGTGAAGATGCACGTCGCATCGTAGACTTTGCTGCAGGCCTATGCTTCGCATTGCGTGGCAAGATGCAGAAAATCGATAGCCTCACCTTTGCTGTTGTCCCTGAGCTTTCTACCGTTAGCTCATCTGAGCTTGAGCGCGCCGCACGACTTCGCTAAATACACCGTTTAGGTGTTGATTTACCGGGTCACTACGGTGAGGAGCTAGTTATCTTCGCCACATGTGCAGCGTGATCGGAAATCCTTCAGAGACTAACTCTTAGAGCCCGCCATGGACCTTTAACTTTCTTGTACCAGGTCTGCGGTGGGTTTTTACGTCTATTATGAAGTTGTTGATGTTCTTGTGGCATTTTCAATTTCATACTCTCAAAACTTCAGTTAGGCTGTTTCCTCGTGGGTAACATTGCATTATTGCTAGCTTGGCTCATCGGCATTTACACGTGGGTGCTTGTCGCCCGCATTGTCATTGAGATGATCCAGTCATTTTCTAGGTCGTTCGCGCCACCAAAGTGGTTCTATTATGTTGCAGAACCGGTGTTTGTGGTCACTGATCCACCCGTAAAATTGTTGCGTCGTGTGATCCCGCCACTTCCGTTGGGGAATGTGCGCTTAGACCTTTCCGTTCTTGTGCTGTTTTTCATCTTGTCGATTGTGCAGCAATTACTTCGAGCCTTCGCTTAGTGGCGAAAACAGTAGGCTAAATATAAAATTCCCGCATCATTTTTGATGCGGGAATTTTATATTCTTACCCCCTTTCCGCACACCCGACGTGAGGCGTCGAAAAGCAAGCTTTCTTAAATTGTGACAAGGATAACATTGGTAACGAATTGGTATAGGTGAGAGCCGTTTCAGTTGTACCGATTAAGTGTTAAAAAATTGCAAACATGCAATTCAAATGACAAATCTGTAATTGTAAGGGGTAGGGTAGGCCTCGTTCACATAGTTGTCATCGGTATGGGGCTTTCTAGGCTCTAATGCCAGTGAAAGCCTGCAGGATTTTGGAATTCTCTTCGAGGATTTCGGCGCGTATGTCAGATAAAAAATGACTGCTGGCTACAATGACGTGTGAAGAACAGTATGATAAATGGAAATTCCAGTCATGAGAGATTCTTGTGTCTGAGTCCCGGCCCTGCCTGGGGCCACCGTTAAATCGAAGGGAATCCGCTAATGCCGTTGACTCCAGCTGATGTGCATAACGTCGCTTTTAATAAGCCGCCTATCGGCAAGCGTGGCTACAACGAAGACGAGGTTGATCAGTTCCTGGATCTCGTCGAGGACGCCCTCGTGCAGTTCCAAGAGGAAAATGAAGACCTTAAGCAGCAGGTCGAAGAGCTCGAAGCACAAGCTGCTGATGGTGGATCTTCTTCCGCTGGTTCGGCAACTGCAGGTGCAGGTGCTGCGGTAGCAACCAAGTCTGTCGATGAGGCAGCGTTGCGCAAGGAAATCGAAGAGAAGCTGCGCACCGAATACGCTTCCAAGCTTGCTGATGCATCCAAGGCCACCCAAAAGGCTCAGAATGATGCGAAGGCAGCTCAGGATCAGTTGCAGCGCGCTCAGAATGATGCGAAGGCAGCTCGTGCTGAAGCTGAGAAGGCAAAGACTGACGCTCGTAATGCAGCATCGTCAAACAACACCACCAAGGCTGCAGCAGTTGGTACTGGTGCAGCAGCTGCTGGTGCTGGTGTCGCCGCAGCTTCTGCAGGTGTGGCAAATGTGGATACCCACATGCAGGCAGCTAAGGTTCTCGGACTTGCACAGGAGATGGCAGACCGCCTGACTTCTGAGGCTCGTTCCGAATCTACCTCCATGCTGAATGAAGCACGTGAAGCTGCAGAGAAGCAGATCGAGGAAGCAAATAGCTCCTCCAACCGCACTCTGGAAGATGCACGCGCTAATGCTGAAAAGCAGATCTCTGACGCTGAGTCCCGTGCTAACACTCTGGTTACTAACGCAGAATCCCGCGCAAACACCTTGGTGAGCGAAGCAGATCTCAAGGCTAAGAACCTTGTCGCTGATGCAGAGAAGAAGTCCGCAGCTACTTTGGCAGCTTCTACTTCTCGCGCAGAAGCCCAGATCCGCCAGGCGGAGGATAAGGCAAACGCCCTCCAGGCTGATGCTGAGCGCAAGCACACTGAGACCATGGCAGCGGTTAAGGAGCAGCAGAATGCTCTGGAGACCCGAATCTCTGAGCTACAGATCTTTGAGCGCGAGTACCGCACTCGCCTGAAGTCTTTGCTTGAGGGCCAGCTGGAAGAACTCAACGCACGTGGTTCTTCCGCACCAAGCAACAATGGTGCAAACAAACCATCTGGTGAGTAAAAGAGAGATTAAACAATCTTTCTCCCGGCTCCCGGGGGTCCGGAAATGATGCAAGTGCATCACACCGGCCCCCGGGAGTTTTCCTTATAGTGCACTTCAAGGACATGTGACTCTGGTGTTCATCGCCGCAATACTTCTTTCTTTCATTGGATTTATCCTGTTGGTCATCACTGTGATTACTCCATCTCACACATGGACAGTGCTGCTGATTGTCGTTGTATCGGCGGGACTTATGTGCTTTTTAGTAGATGTGTGGCAGAAGAGTAAAACCCGGTAACCATGCATAACGCTGTGTATGTTGCATGTTGCGCCATGTTGCGCAACACACTAACGTAGAGGCATAGAGGTTATGATCCGGCAATCACCGGGGAGCTTTTCGGAAGAACCGCATCTTTGAAGCAAAGAAGCTTAGTAGAACCGAACGGGTGGGACCGTGATAGGCCTTCAGGTCAACGAAGTGGAGCTAGTTTTTTAGCTCAAGCAGGGTGGTACCGCGTCCGCATCATGAGGGGCGTCCCCGCAAGTTAATGACCAATTACTTGCGCAAAGGATTAAGGAAACCACACTCATGGCTGAAGCCGTTGGCGGAGTTTACCCACAAGTTGACTTATCTGGTGGATCATCTCGTTTCCCAGAGATGGAAGAAAAAGTACTGAACTACTGGAAACAGGATGATACTTTCCAGGCCAGTATTGATCAGCGTGAAGGCTCAGAAGATTATGTTTTCTATGATGGCCCTCCGTTTGCAAATGGTCTTCCACACTATGGTCACTTGCTGACCGGTTATGTCAAAGACATTGTTCCTCGTTACCAGACCATGCGTGGCTACCGCGTGCCTCGCGTTTTCGGTTGGGATACTCACGGTCTTCCTGCAGAGCTAGAAGCAGAAAAACAGCTCGGCATCAAAGACAAAGGCGAGATCGAAGCCATGGGTCTTGCCAAGTTCAACGAGTACTGTGCGACCTCTGTGTTGCAGTACACGAAGGAATGGGAAGAGTACGTCACCCGTCAGGCACGTTGGGTGGACTTTGAAAACGGCTACAAGACCATGGATCTTTCCTTCATGGAATCCGTGATCTGGGCGTTCAAGGAACTCTACGACAAGGGCCTGATCTACCAAGGCTTCCGCGTGCTTCCTTACTCTTGGGCAGAGCACACTCCGCTGTCCAACCAGGAAACCCGTCTAGATGATTCCTACAAGCTGCGTCAGGATCCTACGCTGACAGTGACTTTCCCAGTCACCGGTGTCATTGAAGGTTCTTCTGCGAACGCTGACCTTGTGGGCGCATTGGCTCTTGCCTGGACGACCACCCCGTGGACCCTTCCATCCAACCTGGCACTTGCTGTTCACCCATCAGTGACTTACGCATTGGTTGAGGTTGCGCAAGACGGTGAAGCAGAGTTCGTCGGCAAGCGCGTGCTGCTGGCAAAGGATCTGCTGGGCGCACACGCTAAGGAACTTGGCACCGAGCCAGTTATCATTTCTGAGCATGTTGGTTCTGAATTGGTTGGATTAACCTATGAACCAATTTTTGGATACTTCCGTGATCATGCGAAGGCATTCCAGATTCTCGGCGCAGACTATGTCACCACCGAAGACGGCACCGGTATCGTCCACCAGGCTCCAGCCTTCGGTGAAGACGATATGGCTACCTGTAACGCTGCTGGTATCGAGGCTGTTATCCCTGTGGATATGGACGGCAAGTTCACTGGTTTGGTTCCTGAGTACCAGGGCCAGTTGGTGTTTGATGCCAACAAGGACATCATCAGGGATCTCAAGGCTGCTGGTCGTGTGGTTCGCCACCAGACCATCGAGCACTCCTACCCACACTCTTGGCGTTCCGGTGAGCCACTGATCTACATGGCTCTGCCATCATGGTTCGTGAACGTCACCGAAATCCGCGACCGCATGGTTGAAGTCAACCAAGACATCACCTGGATGCCAGCCCACATCCGCGATGGCCAGTTCGGCAAGTGGCTAGAAGGCGCACGCGATTGGAACATCTCTCGTTCCCGCTACTGGGGCTCACCAATCCCAGCGTGGATTTCTGACAATGATGAATACCCACGCGTTGATGTTTATGGATCCCTCGATGAGCTGGAAGCAGACTTCGGCGTGCGTCCAAAGTCCTTGCACCGTCCTGATATCGATGAGCTGACTCGTCCAAACCCAGACGATCCAACCGGACAGTCCACTATGCGCCGCGTCACCGACGTGCTCGACGTCTGGTTCGATTCCGGCTCCATGCCATTTGCTCAGGTGCACTACCCATTTGAGAACAAAGAGTGGTTTGATACCCACGCACCAGCTGACTTCATCGTGGAGTACATCGGCCAAACCCGTGGTTGGTTCTACCTGCTTCACGTGTTGTCCACCGCGCTCTTTGATCGCCCTGCGTTCAAGAAGGTTGTCGCACACGGCATCGTGTTGGGCGATGATGGACTGAAGATGTCTAAGTCCAAGGGGAATTACCCTAACGTCAACGAAGTCTTCGATCGTGATGGCTCAGACGCTATGCGTTGGTTCCTCATGAGCTCACCAATCCTTCGTGGTGGCAACCTCATTGTGACCGAAAAGGGTATCCGTGAAGGTGTCCGCCAGGCACAGCTGCCAATGTGGAATGCTTATTCCTTCCTGCAGCTCTACACCTCCAAGAAGGCCACTTGGTCTGTTGATTCCACCGACGTGTTGGATCGCTACATCCTGGCGAAGCTGCATGACCTGGTAGCAGAGACCCAAATTGCGATGGATGGCACTGATATTGCCAAGGCCTGCGATTTGGTGCGCAACTTCTGCGATGCATTGACCAACTGGTACGTGCGTCGTTCCCGTGATCGTTTCTGGGCTGGCGATGAAGCACACCCAGAGGCGTTCAACACCTTGTACACCGTGCTGGAAACCCTCACCCGCGTGGCAGCTCCACTGCTGCCAATGACCACCGAAGTGATCTGGCGTGGACTAACCGGTGAGCGTTCTGTCCACCTGACCGACTTCCCATCTGCTGACTCTTTCCCAGCTGATGCTGATTTGGTGCGCACCATGGATGAAATCCGCGGCGTCTGCTCTGCAGCTTCCTCTGTGCGTAAGTCCCACAAGCTGCGTAACCGTCTGCCACTTCCTGGCTTGACTGTTGCATTGCCAGATGCTGATCGTTTGGCTGATTTCGCAGCGATTATCCGCGATGAGGTCAACGTGAAAAACGTTGAGCTGACCTCTGAGGTAGATGCCGTAGGAACCTTTGAGGTTGTTGTTAACGCTAAGGTTGCCGGTCCTCGTTTGGGCAAGGATGTCCAGCGCGTGATCAAGGCAGTCAAGGCTGGAAACTACACTCGCGAGGGCGATGTGGTTGTTGCTGACGGTATTTCACTCAATGATGGTGAATTCACTGAGCGTCTTGTTGCAGCAAACCCTGATTCCACTGCGCAGATTGATGGCGTCGATGGTCTTGTTGTGTTGGACATGAACGTCACTGAAGAACTTGAAGCTGAAGGCTGGGCAGCGGATGCAATCCGTGGCCTGCAGGATGCTCGTAAGAACTCCGGTTTTGAAGTTTCTGACCGCATTTCTGTTCTCATCAGTGTCCCTGAAGAGAAGCAGGGCTGGATCACCACCCATGCTGATCACATCGCTGCTGAAGTTCTCGCAACATCTTTCGAGATCACCACTGATGCACTTGATGGTGAGACCCACGATATCGTTGCAGGAGTTACTGCCAAGGTGACCAAAAACTAAACACCACTTAAGTTTTATCTCCTCCCTCAACCCGTCGCATTCAAGTGCGACGGGTTGAAGGCTTTCTTGACCTTGACACAGTGTCAAGGTTTTGAATAAGGGGCATGAACAATTTTGAACATCCGCAAGCACAGGTTCGTATGCAAGCAGCATTGGCCGCAGGAACTTCTGCCCAAATAGAGGTTCTTCCTCTACTTATTCAGCGCAGTGGCGTGGACGAAGATTTCTTTGTTAGAGACACGCTTACGTGGGCTTTAACACGCATGCCAGTCCACGAGGTAATCCCACTTTTAGTGAGGGAGCTTGATGCAGATAGAGCGCAGCGTCCTTTTGCAGCAAGTCAAGCGCTACACACATTATCCAAGCTCAAAGTTGCCACGACCTGGAATGAGCTGAAGATACGATCTGAACTTTTACATCGCAGCGATACTGCACAAACCGCGTGGCGTACATTTGCTGGTTTAGTTCCAGATGCTGACATGGAGTGGCTAGGGGAGCAGCTTATCCAAGAGCTGGGGCAAGGTGAGGCGGATATACAACGGAGTTTGAGCCGGGCATTGGCTGAATTGGAATGGAGGGGAGCGTCGATAAGCAAGCTCTTAAGCGGTATGGCGGGCAAAGCCGCCCAGGCGCATGCAGTGGCAACCCTCAAGCTTTTTACTGATCCCGACTCCGATTTTTTGGCAGACCTTGAGGCCGCACGCCGAGTAGATAATATGGGGCCATGCTAATCGGTGAGGTCTCTCAGCGCAGTGGAGTGAGCGCGCGCATGCTCCGACACTATGAGAAATTAGGGCTTGTGAGTCCGCAGCTCGCCTCCAGCGGATACCGCACATTTTCTGAAGATGATCTGCGCAGAATTTTTTATATTGAAGGACTGCGCAGCTTGGGACTGAGTCTGCAACAAGTACATGACGCACTAGACGATGATGCTTTTGATCCACAGGGCATAATCACAGAGCTGATCGCTGAAACGACAGCGCGGATTGAGACGGAACGAGAGTTACTTACGCGGCTGAAAGCAGTGAAAAATGCCAGTGCCAGCGATTGGGATGCTGCCTTAGATGTGGTGCAGATCTTGCAGAGATTGCGCTCGGTAGATCCTGCACAGCGCCAATCCCTTGCATTTGATGCCGGCTCCGGGCGTACCTCAATCGCGGCGGAAACCTTAGTGGAATCTGCGTTAAAAGAGACACACCTCAACGCGGAAGGAGCCTTATCCTGGGCAGTTGTGCAACAAGGTGAAAAAGCCGTGGCATTAGCGGCACGGGGGATTAACTCAAAAGATGCTGAGGTGCGTTTAAGAGCCGTCAAAATTATGGCCAGCGCATCACTAACTGCAGAGTTCATGGGGATTTTGAGAGGATTGTTGACAGATCAGGAGCCGCGGGTACGTGCAGAAGTCGCGCTGGTGCTCGGGAAAAATAATGATGCACAAGCTGTGGCAGAACTCCTGGATATGGTGAAAACAGGAATGCGTGATGTTGAAGCAGCAGAACTTTTAGCAGGTTATAGTGAGCCGAAAACCTCTGACATAGTGCAACAATTTGAGTACCTGCTGGTGCAGTCTGAGACGATGTCTCCTATTCGGGGACGCGTTACTCAGGCATTGGCGGAATTTACCAGCTCCAGCAGTCGCGCACGGGAGTTAGCAGAGCAATTAATCGATGATGATAATCCCATTGTGGCTTTTACTGCCACCGCGATTCTGAAAGCTTCGGGCACCACGTAAAGTATTGCTCTGTGAACAATGATGTAAGTGCTCAGAGTGGTACTTCTCCAAAGAAAAATAACCCGGTACTTGCTCCCATTTTGATGGTGCTCAATGGCGTTTCACTGTATGCAGGTGCCGCGTTGGCAGTGGGGCTTTTTGAAGATTTCTCCCCAGCTTTAGTGGCCTGGATGCGCATTGCTGCCGCAGCTGTTATTTTGCTTGTGCTGTACCGACCCGCTGTGCGTAATTTCCTCGGCCAAACTGGTTTTTATGCTGCTCTATATGGCATCTCCACGCTGGCAATGAACATCACCTTCTATGAAGCGATCGCTAGAATCCCCATGGGCACGGCGGTAGCTATTGAATTTCTGGGACCAATTGCTGTCGCTGCCTTAGGCAGTCGCACAGTTCGTGATTGGTTTGCCTTGATCTTGGCCGGCGTGGGCGTGTTGGTGATCAGTGGCGCACAATGGTCCAGTAACAGTGTTGGCGTGATGTTTGCCCTGGCAGCAGCTCTGTTGTGGGCTATTTATATCATTGCGGGAAACCGCATTGCCGGTGATGCATCCTCCAGTCGCATGGGCATGGCCGTCGGATTTACCTGGGCAGCGGTGCTGTCTTTCCCATTAGCTTTGTGGTGGTGGCCAGGCATGGGCTCAACTGATCTGAGTGTTATCCAAATTATTGGACTAGCTCTCAGCCTTGGTTTGCTGTCTGCTGTCATTCCTTATGGCCTTGATCAGGTCGTGCTGAGAATGGCCGGCCGCTCCTATTTTGCAGTCCTGCTGGCCATTTTGCCCATCAGCGCAGCGCTCATGGGAGCGCTCGCACTGGGACAGATGCTGTCATGGGCTGAGCTAGTCGGCATCGTGCTGGTTGTCGTCGCAGTTGCTTTACGACGCCCCACCCCTGTGGCTCACCAATAAAACCCTTGATTTGGCATTAAAGGGAGATTAAGGGAGATTTCTTACTTTCGAGACCGCATTTTCGAGATCTTAAGTTCAATATCGCGTGCTCAATTCCACGTACTCGAGAGCACTCAGTTTTTGGGTAAAAAGAGACTGATCTTGAACTTAAAAAGGACCACTGAGTTAAATCCAGAGTCCTAAAGTTCGACTTCTTAACAACGACTTCTCGCGCTCAACTTCTCGTATTCGACTTCACTAGGAAAATTTGGAAAATCGTACTGAAGTCGACCATATGAAGTCGAACTCTAAACCCCACAGTTCAGAACACTCCACCGAGAGTTAATCGAACATTTCAACGATTAACCATTTAACCGGCTGGTCAACTAGCATAAAAATATGCAACGCTGGGTTCTGCACATCGACATGGATGCATTTTTTGCGTCTTGCGAACAGTTGACTCGGCCTACTCTAAGAGGTCGTCCTGTTTTGGTGGGTGGTGTATCTGGCAGGGGAGTTGTGGCTGGTGCCTCCTATGAGGCGAGAAAATTTGGGGCGCGATCTGCGATGCCCATGCATCAGGCTAAAGCGCGGGTGGGTTTTGGCGCGGTGGTGGTGACACCTCGCCATCTGGTGTATTCCGCGGCGTCTCGTAGGGTGTTTCAAATTGTAGAAAAACGTGCCGGAATTGTAGAGCGGCTCAGTATTGATGAAGGTTTTATGGAGCCTGAAGCTTTAGTGGGTGCAACTCCTGAGGAAGTACGCCAGTGGGCGGAGGAATTACGGGCAGAAATTCTGGAGGTCACGGGGCTGCCGTCTTCGGTGGGGGCTGGTTCTGGGAAGCAGATTGCAAAGATTGGTTCAGGTGAGGCGAAGCCTGATGGTGTTTTTGTTGTGCCTGTGGAAAAACAGCATGATCTGCTTGATCCATTGCCAGTTGGTGCCTTGTGGGGAGTGGGGCCGGTTACTGGGTCGAAGCTGAGCAGCATGGGTGTTGAAACCATCGGGGATTTAGCTGCGCTGACGCAAAAGGAAGTGGAGATCAGTTTGGGTGCGACTATTGGTATTTCCTTGTGGAATCTTGCCCGTGGCAAAGATGATCGTCCGGTAGAGCCTCGTGCGGAAGCTAAGCAGATTTCTCAAGAACACACTTATGAAAAGGATCTTCTCACTCGCCAACAGGTTGATGCTGCGATTGTTAAATCTGCCGAAGGTGCACATAAACGGCTGCTCAAGGATGGTCGAGGAGCAAGGACCGTGAGCGTGAAATTGCGGATGGCAGATTTTCGCATTGAATCTAGGTCTTATACCTTGTCTTATGCCACAGATGATTATGCGACTTTGGAAGCAACAGCTTTTCGCCTTGCGCGTTATCCGGGTGAAGTAGGACCAATTCGTTTGGTGGGAGTAGGTTTTTCCGGGCTGGAAGAGTCCCGCCAAGATATTTTGTTCCCAGAGCTTGATCAGCAAATTGTGCAGGCGCCTGCGCCAGATACGGATTATGAAGCAGGCGTGCAATCTTCATCTCCACAAAGTTCAATCGTGGAGGTGGAGCAAGAAACTGTATCCACGATATGGCGAGCTACCCAGGATGTCTATCACCAAGATTTTGGGCATGGTTGGGTACAAGGTGCAGGCCATGGGGTGGTATCTGTGCGTTTTGAAACTCGCACTACCACCAAGGGGAAAACCAAAAGCTTTGCTATTGATGATCCCCAACTTCAGCCAGCAGATCCGTTAGATAGTTTGGATTGGGCGGAGTGGTTTGCCCAGCACGGTACTGGAAGTGCAGAGGATTAGTACAAGGTGGCAGGGTGCGCGCCGGTAGCAATCGCAATGGCAAGCAGAATACGTGCCTGACCTGCGCGGAAATAACGTGAACCAATAGCGCCCTTGGCTGCCAAAGTAGCGCCACCGCCTGCTCCGCCATACGCTCCGAAAACTTCACCACGAGGCACTCTGGTAGTCATCACCACAGGAATTCCGGCATCCAAAGCTTTACCTAGGGCATCGCCCATGCGAGCTCCCACATTGCCAGAACCCATAGCTTCCACCACCAGGCCTTGGGCGCCAGCTGCAAGAGCTGCCTCCACCATGGCTCCGGAAGCTCCCGGATATGCCGGAATGATTTCTACTGATACATCTGCCAATTTTTGCAGTGGCAGGGCATCGGGGCGTTCTGCTTCTTCTGGGCCGTTGGTGGCAAAAGCGAGTTCATCTGAGGTGTGCCATTTGACGCACCCACGCGCCGGGATCACCGCATGGCCAAAGACTATTAGTGCGCCAATGCCACGTGCAGAGGAATCGGAGGCGATGAGGCAGGCCTCGAAAAGGTTATTTGGGCCATCAGCTTCGGGATGGTCGAAGGGTTTTTGTGCACCGGTAAATACCACGGGGCGTGGATCGTCGAGGAAGGTATCTACTGCAATGGCGGATTCTTCCATGGAATCAGTGCCGTGAGTAACCACAACACCCACGACTTCAGGGTCTTCGAGGACTTTGTGCACGGTGGCGATGATGGAGTCTAGATCCTCAAAAGTCATAGAGGAGGAATCGAGTCGGTTGATTTCGTGGACTTCGAAAGAGATCTGTGCACCATTAAATCGAGGTGCAATAGGGGCGAGCAGTTCCGCGCCACTCACGGTGGGGAGGAGGTGTCCATTGGCATCTGAGGTGCAGGCAATGGTTCCGCCGGTTGTTATCACCGCAACTTTTTGGGTAATGGAAGTGTGTTTTTCATCATTGTTAGATGGTGTGGAGTGGTGCATCGACATGCGCTCTAGCGTATCAACTAGCTGGGGTTGTTATGTGCACAGCAGTGGATTGCCAGCTTCTTGCCACGCGTTCAGATGTTGGTCACAAATGAATCACGTGTAGCCTTTGTTGGGAAAGTCATCGAAAACGTCGCGCTACTAAACCATTTAGACTAGGTGTGTTTAGTGTGGGGATGATGTAGGTAATCATCCGGTGTTTACTTTAAAACATAAGCTGATAGATATTCGGTAGATATTTTGGTGACCAAAGATTAGAGCAAAGGATTATTTTCATCGTGAAGCTTTTCAAGGCAACCGCAGTTACTTTTACAGTTGCAGCAGCGCTGACCCTCAGCGCATGTTCCAGCAGTGATGATTCCTCAACGGAGTCCAGCACCACCGCATCTTCCAGTACTTCGGCAGCTTCTGATGCGGCTGCTCAGTATCCAACTGCTGAAGAGCTCAATGCAATTTTGGCAGTGGCAACTGATCCTGAGGCCCCACTTGAGGAGAAGGTCAAGACCGTTCAGGGCTCGGAAAATGCCCCTGAGCTCTTTGAGACCATGACTCAGGCCAAGGTACAGTCCGGTGCGGAATTCCAGGTTGTGGGATCTGTGCTTCCTGGCTATGATCCAACCTCTGAAGTGCTGACCACTGTCATGTTCCAGCTTCCAGATCGTCCTGAGCAAGAGGCTGAGGGTGTGGAGTTTGTGAACACTGATGGTAACTGGCAGCTGTCCCAGGATTGGGCTTGTATCTTGATCACCAACACCGTTGCTCCGGAACAGGTTCCTGCAATGTGCGTTGGTACTGATGCTCCAGCTGGAATCGAAGAGGCTCCTGCTGATGCTCCAGTTATTGAAGAAGCACCAGCTGAAGAGGCTCCAGTTCAGTAGGGTTTAAAAGCTCAGGCTGATTTTCTTCCCCGTCCAACGTTTTCTGATCCACCTATCGTGGCTGGCCAGAATGACACGGCCGGGGAATTTTTCTATTGCGGCCTCAAGTTCCTCGCTCAGCGCGAGGGAAAGATGGTTGGTGGGCTCGTCGAGAAGCAAAAGATCTGGCGGGCTGGCCAGGATCAGGCCTAGCGAGACGCGCCGGCGTTGGCCGAGCGACAAGTCCCGCAGCGGGCTGCTTTGCGACGTCTCCCTCAACAGTCCCATATCCACCAGGTTAAGTTCTCTCGGGCCGGTGGAAAGCGCGGCAAAAAGTTCGTCGACCGGGGTATCCAACTGTGCTTCGATCCACTGATCGTCCTGTTTGAGGCGGGCGATCCTTAACCCTTCTGGAATGATCAATTCACCTTCTGTCGGGGCTAATGCATGGTCTAAGACACTGAGCAGCGTGGATTTTCCCACCCCATTGGGACCCTCGACCAAAATATGGTCACCGGGATCAATATGGAAAGTCAGTGGACGTAATCGGTCTTCGACACCGACTGCGCGGATTTCTACTGTTTCGCCGTGTCCGTGCCGCTCAAAGTCTGGAATGCCTTGGAACTCAAGTGGTTGCGGTGGAGCGGGAATAGCGTAGCGGTCTAATTCTTCGAGGCGGTTTTTCGCAGAACGGACTCTATTTCCTTGGGTTTTAG
This sequence comes from Corynebacterium crudilactis, assembly GCF_001643015.1. Classification (NCBI taxonomy): domain Bacteria; kingdom Bacillati; phylum Actinomycetota; class Actinomycetes; order Mycobacteriales; family Corynebacteriaceae; genus Corynebacterium; species Corynebacterium crudilactis. Next base: position 2,003,754 of record NZ_CP015622.1, on the reverse strand, counting down.
CAGCCCTATCGGCGTAGAACTTCGTGGTGATTTTAGATTCAGATTTAGACACTGAGCGGTGAAAAATATCTGATTCTGTGGTGCCTGTTGCTATTTCCAACTTGTCACGTTCTGCCTCTTGAGCTGCATATAACTGCGCCCACCTGATGCGACGAGATTCACGCTCGGTGATGTATTCGGAAAATCCACCACCGAAAGCTACAGCTTGTTGTACTTCTTCGCCAGAACCACCTTCAGGCCCAAGCGCTGGATCAAGGTCTACGAGCTCTGTACACACAGCATCGAGGAAGAAACGATCATGGCTCGCGATTAACACCGGGCCGGTAAAGGCCGTGATTTCTGTGATGAGGAAATCCACAGCGGAATCATCAAGGTGGTTGGTTGGCTCATCTAAAATCAATGCATCATGTGGCTCCAGCAGCAAGGCTGCAAGAGCGAACCTACGGCGCTGACCACCTGAAAGCTCACCAATGGGGATCGTGCGTTCTACATCTGACAGGCCGAGACCAGCAATGATACTTTCAATTCGTGCGTCTAATTCCCACAGTCCAAGTTCTTCTGCAGCGCTGAGCGCTGCATCAAATTCTGTGGCGATCTGAGCCTGCTGCTCGGGGCTGAGGGAGGCATCGCCGAGCTGGGCGGATAATTCTGTAATCGCGCTGTCAACAGCGCGTACTGGGGCGACGGCGACGTCGATAAGCATGTGTACTGGTTGCTCAAACGGCAAGTCCGTTTCCTGCGCGATAAAACCGGTGCGTTCTGGAAGATATAAATGGCCTTGATCTGGTTCCATGACGCCTGCAATCAGCGCGAGGAGGGTAGATTTTCCAGCACCGTTTTCACCAATCAAACCCACGATATCGCCCTTGGTAACAGAAAGTGAGATATCGCTTAAAACGTGGGTGTTTGGATAAGAAAAGCTGAGGCCATCAATAGAAATATAAGTGGCAAAAGTGCGCATAAAAAGTCCTTCAAAGTCACAACACGGCATCGCTTAAAGAAGTGATGGTGTTAAAAATGTAAAAATTTTCGTGGGGTGGTGACTATTGAAGGATCATGTCGTTCAGTATGCGCCATCGATAAGGGAGTTGGCAACCCCTAATTTAATGACTTATCTGGGATTGTTCATCGCCGAAGCTCACAGAAGAGGTGGCATCTTGCACCACGCGCACCTGCTCATTAGCTCCGCCGTAAATCACGCGAGTGGTCCAGGAAACCTGTCCTGAAGTGGGCAAAGGCTGGTTTAAATCAATACTTAAAGAGCCCACAGATGTGGTGTTGGAATTAAGTACAGTGAGCTGTTCGGAGGATTCTTCTGCGTTATCCCCCGTGATTTCTAGCGCTCCGATGCTGGGGCGTTGAGAGACTTCCACATCCACATTTACGTTGTCGCCAGTTATTTCTGTGATCGTATAGGTCACTGTTTGCAGCAACGTAGCTTCACCAGTGACACGGCTATCTACAGACCACTGAGCACCCACTCCGACCTCCTCTGTGGGGAACACGATGGGTAGGGACGTGAACGTGAGAAGGTTTTGTTCCATGAGCATCCGACCAGGCTCTGTGGAATCAACCGGTGCCGCGAAACTCAAAGTAGTGTGCTGTCCACTATCAGTTGCGCGGATTCCTAAAGCAAATCCTTCCGCGGAATTAGCATCAGCAGCTTGAGAAGTATCACTGATGGTGGGATCACCGACTGTGACAGAAATATCGCGAGATGCACTCACCGTTTCCTGATCGCTAAATTCCGCAGCCTTAGTAGAAGCAGTTACCGGGAGATGGATTGTGGTGACATCTCCACCAGCAGGGGCCTGGGGGTCAACAGCTGCAGCATCAACCACCGTTTGCGCAAAGCCCTCAGAGATATTAATCATCACTTCTTGGGCAGCAGCCTCTTCTGCAGCAGTAATATCCTTGTATTTCAGGAGCTGGCGATCTCCACTACCAGGATCTAGCACCATTACTCGAGGTGCATCCACAGCCAATCCCACCGACTGCTCTACCTCAGGTGAGGTGTCCTTAGAAGAACTACACGCAGAAAGAGCAAACGCAGTACTCAGTGCGAGTGTAGATATGGCAACTTTGATACCAATTTTTTTGGGTCGACGTAGCGAGCTGATGAAGTGAGGAGATCGTTTAAGCACGCTTCTAAACCTATCGCCATCTGAGCAAATAGAGAACAAATACAAAGTTTAGCTGTGAAAAAGCAGATTGAAGATGCTAGAAAATGGCTGCATTTATGTGCTGTCCAGGAGTGTGCGAAACCCCTTAAAGGGTGCTGGGTGGAAGTTTCTACCGTATATGGGGAAAGATGGTCAACGTGACCTCAAAGGATGTAGGGGCAAACATGACCCCCGCGAGTAAGAAAGAAAAGAGGACAACCGTTAAACAGGTGGTTGCCTTAATGGCAGCCATCGTTGTGGTGATTGCGTCTCTAGACCAAATTGTTAAGCAAATTATGCTGAATTGGTTAGAACCTGGAGTACCTGTCAACATTATTGGTGAATGGTTCCGTTTCTATCTCCTGTTTAACCCCGGAGCAGCATTTTCGATGGGAGGCGACAACACCTGGATCTTCACATGTATCCAGCTCAGTTTTGTCGTAGGCATTGCCATTTATGCTCCCCGCATCAAACACAAGTGGGTTGCAGCAGGCCTGGCACTTGTTGCCGGCGGTGCTTTAGGCAACCTGCTTGACCGGTTGTTCCGTGAACCAACTTTCTTCCTTGGACACGTCGTGGATTATATTTCGGTGGGTAATTTCGCGGTATTTAATATCGCAGATGCTTCCATCACCTGCGGCGTAGTGGTCTTCCTCATTGGAATGTTTTTGGAAGATCGAGAAGCCGCACAGCGCGCAAAATCAGTAGATGAAAAGGAAGTGGCCTAATGAACCGACAAAGTAGAACTCTTCCTGTGCCCGAAGGACTAGCTGGCATGCGTGTTGATGCAGCTCTGTCTAAATTGCTGGGTATTTCACGCACGGTGGCTGCAGAACTTGCAACAGCTGGGGATGTCAGCGTTGATGGGGTAGTAGTAGGTAAAAGCGATAGGCTCGTGCCAGATTCCATGTTGGATGTCTTGTTGCCTGAGCCTGCAGCACCGTTGATGCCTAAGGAAGAAATTGTTCCAGGCTTGGATATTTTGTACTCAGATGACGATGTCATCGCGGTCAACAAGCCTGTTGGTGTAGCAGCTCACCCAACTGTTGGTTGGGATGGTCCAACTGTTGTGGGTGGCCTAGCAGCAGCTGGTTTCCGTATTTCCACCTCCGGCCCACCAGAGCGTAAGGGTATTGTGCAGCGCTTGGATGTAGGAACCTCTGGAGTGATGGTGGTGGCTGCCTCAGAGCGTGGATATACGGTGCTCAAACGAGCTTTTCGCGATCGCACTGTAGATAAGACCTATCACGCGCTGGTTCAGGGACATCCTGATCCTTCCATGGGCACTATTGAAGCACCTATCGGCAGGCACCCTTCTGCTGGTTGGCGTTTTGCGGTCACCACCGAAGGCAAGCACGCGGTGACTCACTATGAAACTTTAGAAGCGTTCCAAGAAGCGACCATGGTGAAAATCCATCTGGAAACTGGACGTACCCACCAGATTCGTGTGCATTTCTCTGCGCTGCATCATCCATGCTGTGGTGATCCCATGTATGGCTCAGATCCAGCACTGTCTGAGCGTTTGGGTTTGACCCGACAGTGGCTGCATGCGGTCTCGCTTGGGTTTAACCACCCAGCAGATGGCCGGTGGATGGAAATCACCTCACCGTACCCAGATGATCTGCAACATGCGTTAGATGTGCTGCGAGAACAATAGTGGACGGTGTTGATAAAGGCCGACGCATCATCGCATCCCTTGCGATATTAGCGTTGGTCGTGGTGGTTGCGGTGCTGAGTTTTAGCGATCGCACCGCAAAACCCATGCAAATAAATGGCGATATGCTGGGCCAAGACAGCTCGGAAACAGCTGCTGAATATGCCCAGCGTGCAGCTGCTTCTGTGGCGGAAGCTCCCGATGGGGAACACGCCTATTCACTAGTGAGTTTTGCCCAACCGCTTTCTCCAGCAGATGCTGCTGAGCTGCTTGAGGGCATCGATCGTGTTAATGCCATGATCATGTTGTCTGCACCTGCGATGGATCTTCCCGAACCCATCGCCGGCGAAACCCGCGAAGATGTGTTTAACCGCCAAATAATGCTTGTCGACGCCCAGTTATCCGGCATCGGCAACGTCCGTGCTCCAGCAGAGCTCAACGGGGTAGTGGTGTGGGAAACACCTGAGAAGGTGCGTCACCTGGCAGAAAACCCACTGGTTTTTAGCGTCGAAACGCTCCCACCAGATGCCGCCTGGGGTGGCTTTGGCGTGCGGCCAGTAGATATTTAGGGGTAGGTGGTTTTATATAAGTGCTTATTAAAGGAAAGTTCTTTTAAAAAGTATCCAAAGAGAACCAGATATCTATTTGAGTTGGCAAGGGTGTATTAAAAATATTGGTATGCTCGCCACATGGATAGTGACTCGAATCATAGTTCAGTCGATACCGTTGGAAACACCCCTCTAGTAAAGCTAGTTCGATTTGCAGCAGACGAGAAAATCAATCTGTGGGCAAAAATGGAGTCCTATAATCCGGGCGGTAGTGCCAAAGACCGCACCGCACATGCGATGGTAGCGGCTAGTAGTCTCCGCCCGGGAGATATCGTCGTGGAATCGAGTTCAGGTAATCTTGGCATCGCCTTGTCACGCGAGGCAGTGCTAGGTGGCTGGACTTTTCACTGCGTTGTAGATCCACGTGTCAACCGCAACACGGTAACGCATATGAAGGCACTAGGTGCCATAGTGCATGAGATTACCGAACCAGACCTCAAGACTGGAGACTGGCTAGTAGCACGACGAAGACGTGTGGCTCAGTTGTGTGCACAGATACCTGAAGCGGTCTGTCTTGATCAATATTCGAACACCGCTGCCTTTCAAGCGCACGAACAAGGAACTATGACTGAAATCGTTGAGCAGCTCGGTCGGGCACCTGATTACCTTCTAGTGGCGGTGAGCACTACTGGGACGATCGGTGGCTGCTTATGTTACGTGGCTGCGCATAATTTGGCTACTAATGTCATAGCAGTTGATGCTGAAGGATCAGTGCTTTTCGATGGACACCCTGGCCTGCGTCATCTGCCGGGTTTTGGTGCCGGCATGGTCTCGGAGTTATCTAAACAGCTGTCGCCCCACCAGGTTCTTCGCATTGACGATAGAACTTCAGTTGAGGCTGCCCGCAAAATGGCGCGGACTGAGGCCATCCTGCCCGGTGCATCTGGTGGGGCTGTTCTCGCCGCTGTGGAGAGATTGTGGCCTGATATTGCTGAGGGCAGTGATGTAGTAATAATTCTTCATGACGACGGAAATAAGTATTTGGATACAATTTATAGTGATGCATGGGTTGAGGAGAATCTGTGACCAAGGTTGCTATTGTCGGTGGAGGACCACGCGGTTTATGGGCCGCTGAGGAATTGTTAACGCTGGCCAGGGAGCGGTCAGTCGACATCGAGCTACACGTTTTTAACGATTTTCTCGGTGTAGCATATCAACCTGATCAGCCTAAAGAGTGGCTAATGAATGTTCGGTCTTCCATTATTACCACCCAGTTCAGTGATTTTGATCGGTGGCTTCAAAATCGTGGAGTAGATTCTCCTTTCCCGCCTCGACGGTTAGTCGGGGAGTTTTTAGCAGAATCTTGGGACACACTTTCCGGTTATGTGCCTAGGGGTTGTTCTCTCACTATTCATTCTGTCCACGTAGAAAAGATCGAGCCTTTAAACGAAACTGATGATAGTTGGTTGGTGCAGGGAGAACTATTTGATGAAGTTCTGTTAGCTACTGGGCACGCAACTGACTGGCCGGGAGCGCTGTCGCAGGAAGATGTTCCTGCCGGAGTGCGTCTGATTACATCGCCCTATCCTGCTAGCAATCTTAATGGGATTGGGGTGAAAGACCGTGTATTAGTACGTGGTGCAGCTCTAACCTTTATTGACATTATTCGAGTTTGTTTACCTGCGGTATTTATTCCGGTGACCCGCACAGGACAGCTGATGAAACCTAAGCCTGACTTCAGTGGATTATATCTGGATGATATTTTAAATGAAGGTTCAGAAAAGGTCCGTTCCGCCAAGAATCTTTGTGAGCTCAAAGTTGTACTTAGAGTAGTATCCACTCAAATTCAAGAACGAGCTGGCAAACAAGATGAAGAATGGGGAATGGGAGTCGCTTGGCGGGAAATGTATCCCAGCATAGTGAAACGCGCCTCATACGAAGGGCGCGATAGCCTAAAAGGGTTTTATGATTTAGCCCGAGAAATGGAAAGATTGGCCTTCGGTCCACCACCGGAAAGCTACGAACACCTTCAAAGGCTTATTGATTCCGGCGTGGTAGATACGTCCCATCTGCATCGTGGTGAAGAACGACTCGCGGATCTGGTCCGTGAACTTAACATAACCGTGGTGATAGACGCCGTCACCTCGCCGCCAGGAGTAGTTCCAGGCACATTGGTGCACTATTTAGTAGAAGAGGGATACGCTAGAGTGCGCCCTGGGACTCGGGGTCTGGATGTAGCTGCCGACGGCACTGTTATAGGTCAAAAACATTTGGCTGCGGTGGGGCGAATGACAGAAGACGTGGTTTTGGGCAATGACACTTTGTCAAGAACGTTGCATGACGTTATTCCTAAGTGGGCTCGTCGAGTGATTCGCAACGCTACTCCTCTTCCGGAAAGGGTGCACGGCATCCCTCCACTCGCAGCTCGGTTGGAACCTTGGGCGAAAAAACTCACCTCAGATCCCACTGCATGTCGTACACTGATCACCAATTTCGGTAGTCCTGTCAATGTTCTCCATGCCGGTGTTATGGCCCGTAATATTGCTGAATTGGTAGACACCGGTAATCAGATGGGCGTAGATACCCGTGTATTTTTTGCCCGCAAAGCCAATAAAGGCCTCACCTTCGTCGATGCTGTTAAGAATGTAGGTCATGGCATAGATGTAGCCAGCGAGCGGGAGTTGTTTCAAGTACTTAACCGTGACGTTCCAGGAGCACAGATTATTCTATCTGCAGCTATTAAGCCTGACAGCTTACTGGAACTGGCGATTGCAAACGACGTGGTAATTTCCGCGGATTCGCGTGACGAGCTAGATCGTATTGCCGCTTTAGTCGGCGATAGAATCGCACGAGTTATGCCTCGAGTTGCGCCAGATCCTGCAGTTCTGCCCCCGACTCGATTTGGCGAGCGGGCAGCAGAGTGGGCTGAGCGGCTTACCGGCCTGGTTCGTGGTGTAGACATCGTGGGCCTTCACGTGCACCTTCACGGTTACGCCGCGGAAGATCGTGCTCTAGCCCTGAGGGAATGTTGCCAGCTCATCGATTCCCTCAGAGAATACGGGCACTCTCCGCAGTTCATTGACCTTGGCGGAGGGGTGCCTATGAGCTACATTGAATCTGATGAAAATTGGGTTCGCTATCAATATGCCAAATCTGCTGTCTTAGCAGGGTATGCCAAACCTTTTACATGGAAGGATGTTCCACCGTCGAACACATACCCCTTCTATCAGACGCCAGTACGTGGTGAGTGGTTAAAAGATTTGCTTTCCAATGGAGTGGCTCAGCTGCTCATAGACCGAGGATTGCGGCTGCACCTAGAGCCTGGCCGAAGTTTGCTTGATGGCTGTGGAATCATTCTTGCCGAGGTTGCTTTTGTGAAAACCCGCAGTGATGGTCTGCCCTTGGTGGGCCTAGCTATGAACCGGACGCAGTGCAGGACTACATCTGATGACTATCTCATTGATCCTTTGCATATTACTGACAATGCCGATGGCTCGGAGATCGAGGCGTATCTGGTGGGCGCATACTGCATCGAGGATGAACTCATTCTGCGTAGACGCATCCGTTTCCCTCACGGAGTTAAGCCGGGTGACATTATCGGAATTCCAAATACCGCAGGTTACTTCATGCACATTTTGGAAAGCGCATCACACCAGATCCCATTGGCTAAGAATGTGGTATGGCCAGAGGGAATATTGGATGATATTGATATAGATTGAAACACGGCCATAGATATTTTAGAACAGCTAAGTCACTGATGCTATTGGGTGTTCCTCCTTTCACTCCTTAAATTATGTTTAGATCTTTATAGAGTTATCCTCGAAAATTCAGAAAGAACTCTTTATAGTGGGTTGCGTACGGTAATATGCCCGAGGAAAATGCATGAGGAAGGTACGATTTGAATGTCAAATGACCCCCGCACTCTATTTCCTAAAGTCGATCCCCCTCAACAAAGCCAAATGGAACCAGGGCTCGATACAGAACTTTTACCACAAGCAGATATTGGCCTTTCTAGTTATCAAGGACATGGACGGCTAAAAGGACGAAAGGCTCTTATTACTGGAGGGGATTCCGGGATCGGAGCTGCTGTAGCAATTGCATATGCGCGTGAAGGGGCAGATGTTGCGATTGCCTACCTGCCGGAGGAACAAGTAGATGCTGACAGGGTGATTCAGGCAATTGAGGATGCTGGCCAAAAAGCCTTTTCTTTCCCTGGCGATCTCAGAGATCCAAACTATTGCCGATCATTGGTCCAAGAAACTGTGGACGCTTTAGGTGGTCTAGACATTTTGGTGAACAATGCGGCGCGCCAAGTATGGGCAGACGGATTGGCCGAGATTACCGATGAAAGCTTCGATCAAACTTTGCAAGTCAATCTTTATGGCAGTTTTCGGGTTACAAAAGCTGCTTTACCGCATCTGAAGCCAGGATCATCTATAATCTTTACTTCCTCTATTCAGGCATATAATCCTTCGGGAACCTTACTAGATTACGCGATGACTAAGGCAGCATTGAATAACCTTTCTAAAGGCTTGGCTAGTAGTTTGATCGGTAAAGGTATTCGTGTTAATTCTGTAGCCCCGGGCCCTTTTTGGACGCCATTGCAACCTAGCCACGGACAGCCGCAAGAGAAGTTAGAAGGATTCGGAACTCAGACACCAATCGGAAGAGCGGGGCATCCAGTGGAGTTGGCCGGCGCGTACGTTTTTCTCGCCTCTGATGAAGCTAGTTATGTGGTAGGAGAAACTCTAGGAGTTACGGGAGGGACACCCACCCCTTAGCTCAAACCGGTTAAAATTTTCCTTTACCTAAGCTCTAAGATGATTGGGGGCTTGGTAGGGGTCAATTTTTTCGACTACAGACACTACAACATCTCGCATTTTCCAGTCAAGGTCTCGAATTTTCTCGACTAGCTGAGATACTTCCTCGGGTGTAGGTATATATCCTTCAACTCGCTCAACAAATACCTCTGCGTGAAAAACCCGACCTTGGTCACGTACCCTAGCGCAAGCTTGTTTGGCCCAGTGGACCTGGAGAGCAGTCTTTTCTACATCATGATTTAAACGGTGGGGAGCCGAATTGTCATAGGTGGTTGCTCGTCCGTCACTCAGACCAGATACAGCAGCCTTTATGTTGGTAATACCATCTTTAAGAATTGAAGCTGATATTACTAGGGCTGCAACTGCATCCGCCCACCAAAAACCGAGTCCTATTCCAAGCACACCCACAGAGCTAGCGACCGCTGTTCCCCAATCCGCTTTAGCCATATCCGCGTCTGCGTAAAGTAATTTATCGTGCAAGTCTTTAGCTAGGCGAATTTTTACTCGCCCAACAGCCACCATTGGGATAGAAAAAAATATCATAACCCCAATCATCAGCCAACCGGACCACACATCATGGCCAAACAAAATAGTTAGACCTATTGGGGTTTTTCTCCCTTTATCAATGAAGAAACTGCCTCATAAATCAACAGGCCACCCATGACAAGTAACGTCATCGCTGCAGCTTGATGGCCGATAGCAATCGACCGATACCTACCATACGGATACCTCTTGGACGGCACAGCTCTACTGATTCGCGATGCTAAGAGAAATGCGATTGGAGGCACCAACGCAAGCATGTCTTCAATCCATGCACTACGCATAGCCTGTGATTGGCCAGCAACGACGCCAACTAAAGCGATGGAGAAAAGGACCCATATAATAGTCATCCATTCTAATTTTATCGCTTTGCGTAGCGCCGTTTGCTGTTTTTCAGGCATCTCATTGCGCCTTAAATCTTGGGTGTCGCCGGCTCCTAAACTCATCAGATTTCACCAAACTCTTGAGCGAGATAACGTTCTAAAGCGGTCATAAGTTCGTTCTCTCCTAACCTAATCCCCATCACTTTCCCCTCCCCGTCGACTTTGGAATATGGACGAGACAGAGCCATGTGAGAGGACCAAGGAGACGAAGAAGACAACCCCCCCCAATTACAACATCGAGTTGGCCATTTTTGACTCTATTGGCCAGTACTGATTCTGGGGCATTCTGCCATTTCACCTCCGCGTCGATGCTGTCGGCAAATCCTTTTATTAGGTCGACTTCTATTCCTGAATATTCGCCGGCTGCGATAATTTCTGTCCAAGGTTGGTTTTCAGATATTCCGACCGCGAGTTCATTCCCGCGAGCGCGTTCTAGGGTCCCCTCTGAATCTATAGGAATGGATGCACATGAACAGAGAAAGAAAAACAAATTGTCACATAGGTAGTTCGATAAAAAGTGATTAAATCTAAGCCATGGCGAAAAGCCTGTGGCAACCTAAATTTAAAGCTTCGGAACCCATTTTATAGTGTGGCCTAAATATATGCCTTTGGAATTTATGGTGCCTGCGTGAAGTCGTATAAAGAAGATTTATTTTCTGCTAGAGTGCATCCCTTACAGTAAATCAATACTTTGTGAGGTAGGTTTCTTTACTGCTAATGCCGATTATCTGCATGGTTTTTTCGAATGATATCCGTCAAGTAGATAGCAACCGCAATCCAAATAATGATGAAACCAACCCAACGTGCTGGTTCGACTACCTCGTTGACAACAAACAATGCCCACAGCATCTGCATCGTCGGGGTCATGTATTGAAGCATGCCTACAGTAGAAAGCGGAATGGCCTTTGCAGCTAGTCCGAACATCAACAGTGGAAGTGCTGTGACTAATCCAGAGCTGATCAACAAGGCGCTGTGATCAGCTCCATTGTTGAAGAAGGTGCCGTCGCCTGACATTTCTAGCCACACCAGATAGCCCGCAGCAATAGGTAAAAGTACCAGTGTTTCGGCTGTTAAAGATCCCATAGCAGACATGTTCACTTGCTTTTTTAAGGCTCCATAAACACCGAAAGTAAAGGCCAAGCTCAGGGCTAGATATGGTGGCTGACCGCTTAAGAACGTCAGTACTAAAACACCAACAAGAGCAATAAACACTGCGCTCATCTGCAGTCTGCGCAATTGTTCTTTGAACAATATAATACCGAACACCACGCTGACCAAAGGATTAATAAAATATCCCAATGCAGCTTCGGTGACATGCCCGGAATTAACAGCGATGACATAGATCAGCCAGTTTGCAGCAATAAATACTGAAGCCAGCACGATGCGTATCCAGGTACCTCGGTCGGCTTGTTTCAGTTCTCGCCATCCCTTAGTGAAAGTGATAACGAGCATCATTAATACGGAGGTCCAGAGGATGCGATGCGCCAGAATTTCGAATGGTCCTGCAGGAAGCAGAAGTGGGAAAAACGCAGGGAACATGCCCCACCCCAAATAAGCGAGTACGCCGTAGATCATAAAAGGCTACCTTATACCTAGCTGCACAAAACCGTGTTCACGTGCCCAAATTTGAGGAAGTTTCACCCTTGTCAGGAGATGGCTAGACTGTCCAACATGGCCAAGCAATCCTCATTTGTACATCTTCATAATCACACCGAGTTCTCCATGCTTGATGGAATGGCCAAAATCGACATGTTGGCCGATGAGGTAAAAAATCAAGGTATGCCCGCAGTCGGCATTACTGATCACGGAAATATGTATGGTTCCAACCCGTTTTATCGCAAGATGACGGAAATGGGCATCAAGCCCATCATTGGTATCGAAACATATATGGCGCCGGAATCCCGTTTTAAAAAAGAGCGCGTGCGTTGGGGTGAACCACACCAAAAATCTGATGATGTTTCTGGTTCCGGTGCATATTTGCACCAGACAATGTTGGCAGAAAACACCACAGGCTTAAGAAATCTTTTCTATTTGTCCTCCATGGCGTCTTATGAAGGCCAGTTGGGTAAGTGGCCTCGCATGGACGCCGATATTATTGCTGAACATGCCGAGGGCATTATTGCCACCACCGGTTGCCCTTCAGGTGATGTGCAAACACGCCTGCGGTTGGGGCAATTCGATGAAGCCCTGGAAGCTGCTGCCATGTGGCAAGACATCTATGGTCGGGATAACTACTTCCTTGAGCTCATGGATCATGGTCTTGATATTGAGACACGTGTGCGCAGCGAACTGCTGGAAATCGGCCGCAAGCTCGATCTACCACCACTGGTGACCAATGACTGTCACTATGTGCTGGAATCACAAGCGCAAGCTCACGAGGCAATGCTGTGTGTGCAGACTGGTAAGACACTTCATGATGAAGACCGTTTCAAATTCGGTGGCACCGGCTATTACGTGAAATCCGCACAGGAAATGCGTGCGCTGTGGGACGATATGGTTCCTGAAGGCTGCGATAACACTTTGTGGATAGCAGAGCGTGTGCAGGACTACAGCGAAATTTGGGAAGAGCATTCTCATGACCGCATGCCTATCGCTGATGTTCCAGAAGGCCATACACCAACCACATGGTTACACCATGAAGTGATGGCTGGTCTGGAAGAACGTTTCGCTGGCAAGCAAGTTCCGCAGGATTATATCGAGCGTGCGGAATACGAGATCTCCGTCATCGATATGAAGGGTTACCCTTCTTACTTCCTCATCGTTGCTGAGCTGATCAAGCATGCTCGTTCCATCGGCATCCGTGTCGGACCTGGACGTGGTTCCGCAGCAGGTGCCTTGGTTGCGTACGCACTGACAGTCACCAACATTGATCCCATGGAACATGGATTGCTGTTCGAGCGATTCCTTAACCCAGAACGTCCCTCTGCACCCGATATCGATATTGACTTCGATGATCGCCGCCGCGGTGAAATGATCCGTTACGCAGCTGAGCGTTGGGGTGAGGACAAGATCGCACAGGTGATCACGTTCGGTACGGTGAAAACTAAGCAGGCACTCAAGGATTCTGCCCGCGTGCAGATGGGTCAGCCTGGTTACCAAATCGCTGACCGCATGATCAAGGAACTTCCACCTGCCATCATGGCGAAGGACATTCCGTTGTCGGGCATCACTGATCCTGAGCACCCTCGTTTCAATGAAGCTGGTGCTGTGCGCCAATTGATTGAAACAGATCCAGACGTCAAGCGGATTTATGATACTGCGCGTGGTCTGGAAGGCGTGGTGCGTCAATCTGGTGTGCACGCTTGTGCTGTGATTATGTCCTCTGTGCCATTGCTGGATTGTATTCCGATGTGGAAAAGACCAGCTGATGGTGCATTGATCACTGGTTGGGACTACCCGGCATGTGAGGCCATTGGCCTTTTGAAAATGGACTTTTTGGGGCTGCGAAACCTCACGGTTATTGGTGATGCGATCGAGAACATCGAAGCGAACCGCGATGGCCTTATCCTTGACCTAGAAAACTTGGCTATTGAGGATGAAGAGACCTACAAACTCCTCGGGCGCGGCGATACCCTAGGCGTGTTCCAGCTTGATGGTGGTGGTATGCAAGAGCTGCTAAAGCGCATGCAGCCGACAGGATTTAATGACATTGTTGCAGCTCTCGCGCTGTACCGACCAGGTCCAATGGGTGTTAATGCCCACTGGGACTATGCTGACCGCAAGAATGGCCGTAAGCCAATTACCCCGATTCACCCAGAGTTGGAAGAAGCCCTGGAGGAAATCCTCGGCGAAACCTATGGTTTGATTGTGTACCAGGAGCAGATCATGAAGATCTCGCAGAAGGTGGCAAACTATACTGCTGGTCAAGCAGATGGTTTCCGTAAAGCCATGGGTAAGAAAAAGCCAGAAGTACTGGAAAAGGAGTTTGCGAACTTCGAAGCCGGTATGAAAGCCAATGGCTATTCAAGCGCAGCTATTAAGACGCTGTGGGATACGATTTTGCCATTCGCTGGCTACGCGTTTAACAAGTCGCATGCTGCAGGCTATGGTCTGGTGTCATTTTGGACTGCCTACCTTAAGGCTCACTATGCGCCGGAATACATGGCTGCCTTGTTGACATCCGTGGGTGATAACAAGGATAAATCAGCCATCTATCTTTCTGATTGTCGTCACTTGGGTATCCGAGTGCTGTCTCCGGATATTAATGAATCTTCGTTGAACTTCCTGCCTGTCGGAACGGATATTCGCTATGGTCTTGGTGCGATCCGAAACGTGGGTGCCGAAGTGGTGGATTCTGTGTTGCAAACCCGAAAAGAAAAGGGTGTGTTTAAGGATTTCTCCGATTACTTGGACAAGATTGATACCTTGCCGTGCAATAAGCGAATCACCGAATCGCTGATTAAAGGTGGCGCATTTGATTCCTTGGGACACCCACGAAAAGGTCTCATGCTGGTCTTCGAAGATGCCGTGGATTCTGTTATCGCGACTAAAAAAGCAGCTGATAAGGGACAATTTGATCTCTTCGCAGCGTTTGGCTCCGACGATAATGAAGAGGTAGCTAATTTCTTCCAGATTGTGATCCCAGATGAAAAATGGGATCGCAAACATGAGCTTGCCCTCGAGCGCGAAATGCTTGGTCTCTACGTCTCTGGACACCCTTTGGACGGATATGAAGACGCCATCGCAGCACAGGTAGATACACCTCTCACCACCATTGTTGCTGGCGAATTAAGGCATGGCGCAGAAGTGACCGTGGGCGGCATTATCTCAAGCGTGGACCGACGTTTCTCCAAGAAAGATGGTTCCCCGTGGGCAATTGTCACCATTGAAGATCACAACGGTGCTTCTGTGGAACTCTTGGTCTTTAACAAGGTCTATTCCATCGTGGGCTCGATGATTGTGGAAGACAACATCATCTTGGCCAAGGCGCATATCTCTATTCGTGATGATCGTATGAGCTTGTTCTGCGATGATTTGCGCGTCCCAGAGCTCGGCCCTGGAAATGGGCAAGGATTGCCGCTGCGATTGTCCATGCGCACTGACCAGTGCACGATGGCTAATATCGCAAAGCTCAAGCAGGTTTTGGTAGATAACAAGGGCGAGGCCGATGTTTATCTCAATCTGATGGATGGCGATAACTCCACCGTGATGATTTTGGGCGATCACC
The DNA here is from genome assembly GCF_001643015.1 of Corynebacterium crudilactis. Lineage (NCBI taxonomy): Bacteria > Bacillati > Actinomycetota > Actinomycetes > Mycobacteriales > Corynebacteriaceae > Corynebacterium > Corynebacterium crudilactis. Next base: position 1,988,480 of record NZ_CP015622.1, on the reverse strand, counting down.
TTCGTGTCAATCGTTCGGCAAGCCTCATGGGTGATCTTAAAGCAACGATGGGTCCGGGGATCCTTGGCTAAAGAGTTATGTTTTCGCCCCTTCACGGGGGCGGAAAACCCACCTCGTGAATAAAATTCTGCGTGCAGTGGCAGCAGGCGGTGTCAACGCGGTTAAAGTCGAATGAGAGTTTGATACTTTCATTCGACTTTTAGATTGGATTTTTCAATGAGCATCGACCGCATCAGGACCACTCACGTAGGTTCCTTGCCACGTACTCCAGAGTTATTGGACGCAAACCTTAAGCGTTCTACCGGAGAAATCGGAGAGCAGGAATTTTTCCAGATTCTGCAGTCTTCTGTAGATGACGTGATTAAGCGCCAGGTAGACCTGGGCATCGATATCCTCAACGAGGGTGAATACGGACACGTTACTTCCGGCGCAGTCGATTTCGGCGCATGGTGGAACTACTCTTTCACTCGCCTGGGTGGACTAACCATGACTGATACTGACCGCTGGGCAAACCAGGAGGCAGTACGCTCCACTCCGGGCAATATTAAGCTAACTAGCTTCTCTGATCGCCGTGACCGTGAGCTTTTCCGTGGCGCATATGAAGATCCTGCATCTGGCATCTTCACTGGCCGAGCTTCTGTAGGTAACCCAGAGTTCACTGGACCAATTACCTATATCGGTCAAGAAGAAACTCAAACAGACGTTGATCTCCTGAAAAACGGTATGAATGCAGCTGGCGCTAAGGATGGTTTCGTTGCAGCGCTCTCCCCAGGATCAGCAGCTCGTTTGACCAATAAGTTCTACGAGACTGATGAGGAAGTTGTGGCAGCGTGTGCTGATGCGCTTTCACAGGAATACAAGATCATCACTGATGCCGGCTTGACTGTTCAGCTTGATGCTCCAGACCTAGCCGAAGCATGGGATCAGATCAACCCTGAGCCAAGTGTTAAAGATTACCTGGACTGGATTGGTACCCGCATCGATGCTATTAACAGCGCGGTTAAGGGACTGCCAAAGGAGCAGACTCGTCTGCACATCTGCTGGGGTTCTTGGCATGGACCACACGTCACCGATATTCCATTCGGCGACATCATTGGTGAGATCCTGCGCGCAGAGGTTGGTGGTTTCTCCTTCGAAGGTGCATCACCACGTCACGCACATGAGTGGCGCGTCTGGGAAGAAAACAAGTTGCCAGAAGGCTCTGTTATTTACCCAGGTGTAGTTTCTCACTCCATCAACGCTGTGGAGCACCCACGTCTTGTTGCAGACCGTATCGTTCAGTTCGCCAAGCTTGTGGGCCCAGAAAATGTTGTGGCATCCACCGACTGTGGCCTGGGCGGACGCTTGCATTCTCAGATCGCATGGGCAAAGTTGGACTCTCTTGTGGAGGGCGCTCGCATCGCTACAAAGGAACTGTTCTAAACTTAGAGGCGAGGGTTGCTAGTTAAAGCAGCAAAAAGATAATCGGCTGGTGTTCCACACAGAGTATTTTGTGTGGAACACCAGCCGATTATCTTTTATGTGAAGATATTAAGCGTCGATGTTGATACCCATTTGGGTTAGCATCCGGCGGAGGTCATCCTTGAATGCTGGATTAATGGTGACCAACATGGATGCGGCAGTTGCAGCGAAACTAGTAATAGCCATCAATGCCTGAATGATGGCGAAAGGAATGCCAATCCATTCTGGTGGGGAAACGATGGAGCCGATGATCGGAAGCTGGGAGAGCTTATCTTTCATTGCTTGTTCTTCTTCAGAAGGCTCATCATCTTTAGGGTCTTCTTTGCTTCCAGAAGAACCAATGCTTGGTGCCTGTGGGAGATCGCCACTGCTGAGCATTGAGCTGCCTTCAACGCTGCCTGGCCACTGTTCATTACCATCAACTGGGTTGCCATCTTCATCAACTGGGTGGGATGAGGTGATGTTGTCAGAAAGCTGAGTTATCGCATCCGAAGACTGGGCCTGGGCAACTGGAGTGAAAACGGACAATGCCACAGCACTTGCTGTAACAAGGGTCAGAGTACTTCGACGCAAAGACAAAACTTTTCTCCTGGCAATATATTAATCCGGACAGACATGAGTGCATGTGATACATGGCTGGCTAGCGAAAACTATCTAGAACTCGTGGAAAGTGTAATGCCACAACCACGGTATTGGCTAGGAAACAACTTACAGCACCTCTTGGGCTTAAGTCGCGCAAGATTTAAAACCCATGCCAAAGTAGGCGCAAAAGTAGGAGAGGATTACACTAGTCAAGCATGAGTGAAACCTACGTGTCTGAGAAAAGTCCAGGAGTGATGGCTAGCGGAGCGGAGCTAATTCGTGCCGCCGACATTCAAACGGCGCAGGCACGAATTTCCTCGGTAATTGCACCGACTCCACTGCAGTATTGTCCTCGTCTTTCTGAGGAAACCGGAGCAGAAATCTACCTGAAGCGCGAGGATCTACAGGACGTTCGTTCTTATAAAATCCGAGGTGCCTTGAACTCGGGTGTGCAGCTGACCCAAGAGCAGCGCGATGCAGGTATCGTTGCGGCATCTGCAGGCAACCATGCACAAGGTGTGGCTTATGTGTGTAAATCTTTGGGAGTCCAGGGGCGCATCTACGTTCCTGTGCAAACACCAAAGCAAAAGCGCGACCGCATCAAGGTACACGGCGGTGAATTTGTCACCCTGGTAGTTACTGGAAATAATTTTGATGAAGCATCCGCAGCAGCACATGAAGATGCAGCGCGCACTGGTGCAACACTGATTGAGCCTTTCGATGCCCGTAACACTGTTATCGGTCAAGGCACTGTTGCTGCTGAGATCCTGTCGCAGCTCACAGCTATGGGCAAGAGCGCTGATCATGTCATGGTTCCAGTTGGCGGTGGCGGACTGCTGGCTGGTGTGGTGAGCTACATGGCTGATATGGCACCACGAACTGCCATCGTTGGTGTGGAGCCAGCCGGTGCTGCTTCTATGCAAGCTGCGCTGCGCGGTGGTGGGCCGATCACACTCGATCAGGTGGATGCTTTCGTGGATGGCGCAGCCGTGAAGCGTGTGGGCGATATCAATTACACCATCGTGGAGAAGAACCAAGGCCGCGTACACATGATGAGCGCTACTGAAGGCGCCGTGGCTACTGAGATGCTTGATCTGTATCAAAACGAAGGTATCATCGCAGAGCCAGCTGGTGCGCTGTCTATTGCAGCGTTGAAGGATATGTCCTTTGCGCCAGGCTCTATTGTTGTTTGCATCATCTCTGGCGGTAACAATGATGTGCTGCGTTATGCAGAGATTGCTGAGCGCTCGTTGGTGCATCGTGGTTTGAAGCACTATTTCTTGGTGAATTTCCCACAAAAGCCAGGGCAGCTGCGTCATTTCTTGCAAGATATTTTAGGCCCAGATGATGACATCACATTGTTTGAGTACTTGAAGCGCAACAACCGTGAAACGGGAACTGCACTGGTGGGTATTCACCTCAATGAGGCTTCCGGACTTGAGTCTTTGCTTGAGCGAATGGAGGAATCAGCAATTGATTCCCGTCGCCTTGAGCCAGGTACACCGGAGTATGAGTACCTTACCTAAATAAAACAGTGGGCCTTTTCAAATTGAGAAGGCCCACTGTTTCTATTATTAGCCTAGAATCGCGAAACCCCATGCCGGCAATGTGGTAGATGTTGCGGTCACAGTAGGAGAAGAGAAGCTATAGATCAGCTCTCCGCCATGAGGCACCTCTACTGAAGTATCAGAGAAATTAGCGATGATTCGGCCGTGCCCATGTGACATGGACAGCCACGTATTGCCGTGAGAAATCTCTACGTCAAGCAAATTGGATTGAGAGAACCCTAATGTGCGACGCAGCTGAAGCAACTTTTTATAGGCATCATTGATGCGTTGTTGTTCGGGTGTGAAATCCCACTTGAGCTTGGAATCCTGAAAAGTTGCTTCTAATTCTGGCGAGGGAATCTCATCGGCGTTCCAGCCTAAGCGTGCAAATTCCCGTTTGCGCCCTTCTGATGTGAGGCGATTTAATTCCTCATCGGTATGGGAGCAGAAGAAAGCAAAGGGAGTGGTTGCGCCGTATTCTTCGCCCATAAATAACATTGGGGTATAAGGGGAGCAGTAGATGATAGCTGCTTTTAATACTTGCTGCTCTGGACTTAAGCTCATGGATGGTCGATCACCGATGGCACGGTTTCCTGTTTGATCATGGGTGGTGGTGTAGGTGACAAAGCGGGAGGCTGGGGTGACATCGCGGCGTACCGGCCGGCCATGGTTGCGCCCGCGGAAGGTGGAGTAATTGCCGGTGTGTTCAAAAACTTCCCGCAAGGTTTTGGCTAGTGTCTCTACGGAACCAAAATCGCAGTAATAGCCATTGCGTTCACCAGAAACCAGCGCATGAACAGCATGGTGAATATCATCAACCCACTGCCCGTCTAGTCCTAGACCGCCAGCTTCCCGCGCGGTTACTAATCGGGCATCGTTGAGATCAGATTCGGCAATTAGGGAATGCGGAATACCAGTGCGTGCCGAGACGTTTTCTGCCACCATGCTCAGCTGTTCTAACAGGGAGTAGGCGCCGCGATCATCGAGTGAATGCACAGCATCAAGGCGCAGGCCATCAATATGGAAATCATCAAACCACTGGCGTGTGGCATCGAGAATATAGCTGCGCACCTCATCGGAATCATGACCATTAATATTGACCACATCGCCCCAACCAGTGCTGCCGCCGACAGTGTAGGGGCCAAACTGGCCGTTGTAATTGCCATCGGGTCCGAAATGGTTGTATACAACATCTAAATACACGGCGATGCCTGCCTGATGGGAGGCATCAACAAGCTTCTTTAAACCTTCTGGACCACCATAACCTGCATGGACGGCGTGCCAGAGCACTCCGTCGTAGCCCCAATTGCGGTTTCCGCCAAAGGGCTGCACGGGTAAAAGCTCGATGGCGGTCACACCGAGATCACGCAAATAAGGCAGCTTATCGACGACTCCCTCAAATGTTCCTTGGTCACTAAAGGTTCCCACATGCAGTTCATAGAGCACTGTTCCGGGAAGAATGCGACCCGTCCACTGCTGGTCCTCCCAGAGATAAGAGGACTGTGGAATTTCACTTAACCCATGAACACCATCTGGTTGCGATTGGGACCGCGGATCGGGAAGTGGTTTCGACCAGGAGGATCCGTCGAAAAGCGAAAAACCGTAACGATCGCCGGGCTGCGGCGCGATCCCGGCGCGCCACCAGCTGCCCGCCGTTTTTTCCATGGGAACGGTATCGCCGTTGAGGATCAGGTGGACATCGTGGGGAAGTGGAGCCCACACCGAAAAGCTTTGCGAGGTCAACATGCTCACCAGGCTAGTGAAAATATGGCAGGTGGGCGAGCTAAGATATGAGATGCTATGGCACAACTCACGCGATACCAACTCCCTCAATCCGGTCAAGTCTTTGAGTACGAAATGGAAATTAAACGATCCAGATTCTTGACCTATATCACGCGTGTGCAAGATCAAGAGCAAGCTCGGGAGTTTATTCATTCCATCAAAGAGCTCTACCCAGATGCGAGGCATCACTGCAGTGCATTTATTTTCCATGTGGATGGTTCCAATGATGTAGAACGCTCCTCTGATGATGGCGAACCTTCCGGAACTGCTGGAAAACCAATGTTGGAAGCTCTGCGCGGCTCTGGCATGAAAGATATTGCGGCCGTGGTGGTGCGCTATTTCGGTGGCGTGAAATTGGGTACTGGCGGATTAGTTAATGCCTATACCAATGCTGTGACTGAGCTCTTGCCTGACGTTGCACAGGTAACGCGCTCTGTGCGGGAAATCTTTAAGATTGACCTGCCACATTCTGACGCCGGGCGCATTGAAGCAACGTTGCGTGGCATGGGCATCATCATCACCGATACCGAATATGGCGCAGAAGTCACCTATACTCTGGCACTTTTACCTGGTGAACAGAGCACTGTGGAATCACAGCTGTCTTCTATGATGGGTGCAGAAATTGCCTTAAAAGAAGCTGGATACATGTGGGTGGAATCCCCGAGTGACTAGTGAGAGCCTTGCACACTAGACTAGACAACCATGAGCATGCAACAATTCCCCCGCAATCCAATTGAGAAGCGTAAACAAGAAGTACGCAAAAATTCCCGCAACGCAGTAGTAAGCGTTGCCGGTGGACTCGTGGGAGGTGGCGCACTATGGCTACTGACCAGTTCTGCATTCTTTATGGGGCTAGGCCTGATCATTGCAGTGGTAGGCGGCTTCTACTTCTACAACAAGGTGCAGAAAACCATCAACGAAAAAGACCGCTACTAAAAATCTATGTCAGAAACTGATGGGTTACCTGTCCGCATCGACGCGTGGGTGTGGGCAGTTCGCCTTTATAAAACCAGAGCCGATGCGGCAACAGCATGTCGCGCCGGGCACGTAAAACTCAACAACACTGCGGTGAAACCTGCTCAACAGGTACTACCCGGTGATCGTGTGCGCGTGTGGGTAAACCACCGAGAACTAGACGTGGAAGTACTACGGACAATCAGGAAGCGGGTAGGCGCACCCATCGCCAAGACCTGCTATGTTGACCACACTCCGCCCCCTCCTCCGATGGAAGTGCTGGCTTCTATTCCTCGCCGTGATCGTGGTGCAGGTAGGCCCACGAAAAAAGAACGACGAGAAATGGAAGAGTTCAGAGGGATGAGTTAAGCCTTCTTGGACAAGATGTCCTTGACCATCGGGATGACCTCGGTGCCGTAGAGCTCGATAGACTTCAGCAAGTGCTCGTGAGAAGTTGGGCCGTTGGCGTATTTGAGGGTGAAACGATCGAGGTCAAGTGCAGAAATGGTCTTTGCAATCTTCTTCGCAACTGTTTCAGGGGATCCGATGTACAAAGCACCATGATCAATTTCGCGCTCAAATTGCGTCGCATCTGCTGGTGCCCAGCCGCGCTCTGCACCGATCTTTCGTTGCTGTTCCAACCAGTTCTCTAGGGAAAGCTCGCGAGCTTCCGCATCAGTAGCAGCGACAAGGCCTGGGGAATGGACACCAATTGGCATCTGTGGCTGTCCGAATTGCTCATTGGCCCTCTTGTAGAGATCCGCATAAGGACGGAAGCGTTCCGCTGCGCCACCAATGACTGCAAGCATCAATGGGAAACGGTACTTGGCTGCGCGCACCACTGACTCAGGGCTGCCACCGACAGCAACCCATGCCTGGATTCCAGCCTCTGTTGGAGGATAGAGCATCTGGTTTTCCAATGCTGGGCGAGTTTCACCGTGCCAGGTGATGGCTTCTCCACGGCTATCAGCAGCAAGGATTTTGGCAAACAAATCTAGACGCTCGCTGAAAAGCTTTTCGTAGTCCTGGAGATCAAAACCAAACAGTGGGAAAGATTCGATGAAGGAACCGCGACCCAAGGTGATTTCCGCACGTCCTTGAGACAGCGCATTCATGGTGGAATAACGTTCAAAAATACGCACTGGATCATCAGAGGACAGCACTGTGACAGAAGAAGTAACTTTCAGTTTTTCTGTGGAAGCCAGAATGGCAGTCATCACGATGTCAGGCGCAGAAACTGCATAGTCTTCACGGTGGTGTTCACCGATGCCGATGATATCTACCCCGACTTTTTCTGCCATCTTTGCTTCTTCGACGATATTGCGGAGAGTTTGTGCAGGGGAGACCGGTGCGCCTTGGAGATCCACTGTGTTGTCGCCGAATGTATCAAGGCCGAAAGAGATATTCTTCATGAGTTTCCTTCTGTGTAAAAGGGCTTATTAAAAAGCATTTGTAGATACATCAACAATATGGGGTTGGGGGATATTCCCGCAAGGTTTGAGGTGTTCTAGGATGGCGGTAAGTAAGAGTATCTATGTTGGGGGCTGTGGATATAGTGCACGATATAGTTTTAGGGCCTCGGGGACGTTATTTCCTGATGAACCTTGCAGTGGCTTTTGATAACGGCTTCATTGAGGAATCAGGGTTCCAGACATTAGAACATGTTCTGTGGCGGTTGGGTAGAGACGTTGGATATAACACCCGGAGACGCGGAATTAGCCCTTCGTACACTATTTTAGCCAGAGCTCGGAAGCTTGCGCCTTTGTTGGAACAGGTTCCTTTAATCGAGCTGACTCCGAAACTGATATACGACGCGCTCGACAGCACCGTCAATAATGCTGCATATTGGGAACCACCATCGAATATAGATTTACTGTTGGCTTCACATCCTTTAAAACGCGGTCTTCTCCGAATCGCTCACCATGTGCACGCATCCCCTTTTTGGATACCGTGGTCTAAGCAGTTTTTTGCTGAGGGACAATCCTCTGTGAGCTGGAAGGCGATATCAGCCTCCAGAGAGGATACTTCTTTGGTTCAATCAGTTCTTTCGGCTCAGGATGCTTTGAAGATGTGGCAGGCGGAGGCAATGCATCCTGATGTGTGGTGGTCAAGACCACCACGGACACTTATCCGGACCTCTGGAGAACTGGAAGATGGAATTCCAGGAAGCCTGCGATTTGTTGAAGATGGTCTTGGATGGAACATCGGACAGGTACAGCACGCCACAATATCGCCAGGAGCTCGGGTATTTACGATCAATGGACCAGATGATTGGGTATTCTTGTGCAGACGTTTCCCACGAGAGATACCAATGGCTGACAGGCCGAATTGGAAGATAGCAACCGGATATCCACACGACTGGGTTATTCCAGACTATGCACAAGTAGCCCAGTATTACGACGGTGTGCATTTAAGTTTTCAAGGCTATCTGGCTACAGCTGGGTGAGTGGTTGTTCTAGATCATAAAAGAGCTGGCATGTTGGCTGGGTGGGATCCAGGGCAAACCTTTTGGTTCACAGATGCAGTGCAGCTAGGGGAGCTCATAACCTGGAGAAACCAGGGCCACACCCGAGGTGAGCAATACTGGAAGCCTTGAAAATGCAGTAACCCCGGCGATTTGGTTCGTATTCCAGATTTTTGAGTCCAGTCAAACCAGGGATCGTTCCGGGGGCTTTCGACAACCATGGTCGCACTCTTGAGATTTCTGCTCAAGCCATTGGTAGCGTCTAACAGAGAAACTAGATCACGCTCCTACTCTGCTGGGCATCTTAGACACCGATTTCCGATCGATAAGAAAGGCTCCTTTAGTTCATGAAGACTCAATATGTATGCGTTACGTATTTCATTGTTGAAGAAGCAGACCATGATGAGGCATATCAAACTTATCGAGGCCGAATGAATGATCTTGCCAAGGTAGAAGGCGTTGAAGTGGTATCAGTGGCGAAAGGCCTGCGGCTGAGTGAAAACAGCGGTCACTGGGAAAGCCTTGCTGAGCAATATCAGATTGAGCACAACGGTGAATATCCGAGCCAACATAAATTATGCTTTGTTGTCACCGTGGTGAATGTGGAAGATTCCAATGAAGCTTATGACCAAACAATGGAGCATCTGATTATGGATGATCCTGATGTGCGAGTGGATTGTTTCCCAAGCACTGTCGATGCCAACACGCAGATCATGTTGTAGAAAGAAAGGCACCACCAGCACAAAATACCGGTGGTGCCGCTGCGATTCTTAGCGCAGTCTTTAAAGCCAAGGAAGGCCTAGATAGAGCTCAAACTCCAGTCAGCTGGTGGGAAATTAATGCCCATTGGGCGGAAGAAATCAGCGACGGTCAGGCCCCACACGTGGAGGAAGTCTGCGAGCATCGGGAAGTCCACGATGGATGAACCCATAATATTTGGCTCCTTGCTTGGAATATACAAAATGATCTGCTGCATTAGCGTAACAGGTGTTTTAGTGCATTGTAGGTTGTGAAACTCCGAGAATTTCAGCCGGGGTCAGCAAAACACGAAGATTAGTTTGGCGGTTCCACAAGATGCGCTTGAGTCATCAGCTCCAGTTTGCGCTTTAACTGCCTGCCTCTCTTGGCATTAAGTGGCTGTGAATCTGTTGCCACGGTGGCATCGATATGAGCTTGGCCAAAACGTTTCAGCAACAAATCGTCGATGATGCGGATCTGTCCTGGATGGAAGCGGTAATTCATCACCTTCAGCAGCACTTCGATATCAGTGGGGTCAAGGAGATCACGCAGTTGTGCCACCGAGCTGATGGAGTTTGCCAGCAGAATATCTTCGAGGAAACGGTAATTGGTGGAGCGTGGGCGAGGGAAGCTGTTACCAATGAGCATCGCCAATACTCCAGGAAGTGTTTCTGCGGTGAGCTCCACAGATTCATCGGTAACGCGGCTGGTTTCTTTCAATGCTGCAATCTGGTCGAATTGCTGATCAGCTAGTTCAATCAGTCCGGCTGCCAGGGTAAACATGCGATCTACTTCTGCGCTGAAATCATCCGGGTTGGAGACATCGGCGCGTTTGTAGCGAATATCATGCTCAAATTCTGCCCAGGCATGCTGCAGCACAGTTCTTACTTGGACTTCGAAAACAAGGCCTTTGTATTCCTGGAGATCGTCTGCGGTGTCATCAACTTCTAGAATCAGGTGATGTGAGCCGTATCCGAAGCCGCCAGAAATTCTGGTTTCTGCTGCTTTATCAACAGATTTACGGACAGTAAAAGAATCCTGCAACACTTTCAATGCCACGGGAATTTCCGTGGAATGGTAGGTGGTGATCCGCACGCCGATCATGTCGTGGATATCATTGCGTGGATCTGGATAAATCACAGAACCATCTTCGCGGCGTTTGCGGGCTTTCGCCTTCAAGCTTGACCATTCTTTAACGCGTGTGGTGACGCGATCAAAGGTGACACCACCGTCTGTGAGCAATTCTTCAATTGCTAGGCGGAATTCCACATCTGCCGTGGGGTGGGCACGGCGGAATTCGTGATAGTAACTGCCAAATTGGGAAAGTGTGTTGTCAGACATAACGATTGCTCATGGTAGTGCCACCAACTTTCTTACATCGGGATCAAAACGCCGGAATTAAAACTCACTTTCGGGAACTAAAACCAACAAAGATACCGGCAAGTGGGTAAACAATTCAGCGGCAGGAACGACGCCACTAAAACGTTGCCCAGTAAGTTTGTCCTCCCAATATCCGCCAGGAAGGGTGACTGTGGTGTCATGCCACCCTCCGCGATCTTCCAGGATGAGAGGGCGCCTGGTTGCCAGCGCGATGATGCTCAAGCGGTTTCTTTCTGTGCCACGGGCAATACCCATGATGTGGGATTCTGCACGACCTTCACCGAAAACTGCCTGATGGCTGCCACCGACAAAGCAGGAGGGGAACTCAGCGCGTACTTCTAAAGCTCTGTGTACAACTGCCATTTTGGCGATATCGGCATGTTCTACGAGATCTTCTAGACACGAGATACTCTTCCACTCCCAGGTGAGTAATTGATCTAGTACTTGTTCTCTGGCGGTGTAATCCACAAAGCGTCGGTTATCGGGATCTACCAGGGAGTCTTCTAAGAACTCTGTGCCTTGGTAGGTATCGGGTACGCCTGCTCCCACCATATGGAGGAGTTTTCTGCCCAAAGAAACCTGCACAGAACCGCGATGGAGGCGGGTAACAAATTCGGTGATAAGCGAGGTGGAGGGACCGTCGAAAAGCGCTTCCACCCAATCGCAGACCGCAGCCTCAAAGGATTCGTTGGGGTCCACCCAGGTTGTTTTTATGGATGCTTCGCGGATGGCTTTTAAGGCGTAATCCTTAAAGCGGGCGCGGAGGCTATCGGTGATGATCCCGTCTGCCGGCCAGACACCGAGCAGGTTTTGCAGGAGGAAATGGCCTGTTGCGCCGTCTGGTGCGGGGAGTACTGCGGAAATACGGTTCACCAGCTCGGAGAACATATCGGGCATTTCGGTGAGTTCGATGATGCGCGCGCGGGTATCTTCGCCGCGTTTGGTATCGTGCGTGGACAGCGCAGTCATAGTACGTGGCCACAGCAAGCTGCGTTCTTCTTGGAGCAAGTGGAATTCGGCAGCGGAGACGCCAAACCTGCCCGGCGCGCCACCGACTTCTTGCAGGGCAATAAGCCGGGATGCGCGGTAGAAGGTGGTGTCTTCTACACCTTTGGCCATCACAGCGCCACAGACTTGGGCGAAGCGGATTTTGGCTTCACCGTTGCCTAAGAGGGCTGCGGATATCAGGTCTAGTGCGTCGCGGCGGGAAGGGAAACGCTTGGACATGTCGGCGATGATGGTGGCGGTGGTGCGGGAAAGCGAGATGTAATCAGCGCGGTAGACGGGCATCGCGGCGACTAATTCGATGATGGTTTCGCTGAGTTTGTCTTCGGTGACATTGGTGCCGGCGGTGGAGAAGTTATCGCGGCGCATGGCGCGGGCAAGTCGTCGGATTTCAGCGGCGAGTTCTTCTTGTGCGACTGCTCTTTTCAGGCTGGCTTCGGTGGATTCGAGGGCTCGTTCATCCCAGGTGGATCCACTGTGTGTGAGTGCGAGCATGGAGAAGCGGTCTTCTGCTTCGCGAGAGATGAACACACCGTCTAATTCTCGTAGTGCGTCGTATCCGGTGGTGCCATCCACTGCGAGGCGTGGGTCAAGTGGTTCGTCGACGCCGAGGATTTTTTCGATGATAAGCCAGCGATCCGGTCCGATGAGTTCGCGGAGGCGGTGGAGGTAGCCGAAAGGATCGGATAGTCCATCGGGGTGATCAACGCGCACGCCATCAATAAGGTCCTCAGCTACCAATTCGCGCAGCAGTCGGTGCGTGTGTTCAAAGACCATGGGGTCTTCTTGCCTGATGCCGGCCAACGTATTGACGGAGAAGAAGCGGCGGTAATTAATGACTCCATCGCGCCAAAATTGCAGGCGATAATGCTGGCGTTCATAAGCTTCCTGGGGGCTGCCTGCTGTGGTGCCTGGCGCAAGGGGAAAGAGATTGTCATAGTAAGCGAGCACTTTTTCGCCATTAAGGTCAGCGAATTCGAGCTTGTCTTCATCGCCTTCAGCGCCAAAAATCGGCATGCCGAGTTTTCCGCCGGAACCGTTATCCTCATGCCAATCAATATCAAAGTAGAACTCAAAGGCAGAGTCTTGGCCATTTTTTAACACATCCCACCACCATGGATTTAAATGGGGGACCGCAACACCTAAATGGTTGGGCACAATATCAATGATGATGCCCATGCCGTGTTCATGGGTAGCTGCAGCCAATTCTCGAAAACCATCGATACCACCGAGCTCTTCATTAACGGTGGTGGGATCAATGACATCGTAGCCATGGTTGGAATCGGGCATGGAGGTAAAAATAGGGGAGAGGTAGAGGTGGCTGATGCCCAATTTCTTCAAATAGGGCAGTTGAGCCTTCGCATCGGCAAAACTAAAGGCGCGTCCAGCGCTATCTGCTTGAGGTCCTCGCATTTGAAGCCTATACGTAGCGGAAATAGGGCGTGCCATGAAAATACATCCTTAAAAGTTTTGCACAATCGTACGGTACGCCCTTGATCTTAGTGAGAATGCTTCATCGGCGTCGTAAAACTTTAAGCCGCCAGCGCCATATGGGCTGGCTGATAAGGGGCCGGGAATCCGTGCCTATAAATAAGAAGCTTGTCGACGACTCCCTCTTTTCCGCTTTGTTTAAGAAAGCTGCGCGCCCATAATTCAAATTGGCCCATATATAGAGAACCTGCAGGAAGGGCAATAAGCGTGTCTGCAGTAGGGGCTAAATATAGCGGTGCTGGACCCAGGCGCAGTTCTAGGTGCCGATTTACTAAAGAAAAAGTCCTGGGATGAGTTAACCACGCTGTCATCGGTGCACCAGGAACTCTTATCTGTAGTGATGGGGAAGAAATACGCGTGGTAGTGACCCCATCACGCAAATCAAAGCGAATTCCCTCAGGGGTGGTAGCTGCTTGGACTAAATTATGTGCAGCCTGATCCCAGGCTTGCCTGGTGGATAGTCCCATTTCAGCTAGTGCTCGATAGCTGATCGTTGCCTGTCCATTGACCATTCCCATGAACAGGTCATGGGAAAGATTCAGGGTGGCTGGTTTATCACAAAAACCGTCAGTGCTTAAACGTGTGGTGTGTGTCCACTGCCGGTTACGCAGCCGAGGCTGGATGGTGGCTGCACGAACCACCATCAACGTTTGTGTGTTCATCTCTCAATCCCCTTAGAAAAAATTTATCTCTTAAAGGGATTGGACTGTGAAAAGGGCGTTTAGGTTCCCAATTATGCAAAAGTTTTTCTAGAACGGGGGTTGTTCATCAAGACCAAGCGCTGTAAATAGCTGCTTCTCAGTCCAAATTTGAATGTCTTGTCCCTTTTCTTTCAGCTCTTCTGCACGCTTTTGCTTACTGGTGATACTCGTCCAAGGACCTGCCACTAAAATGGTGGTTTTCTTGGTGACATTCTTACCAATAAGTGCACCTTGATCTGCAATTTTCTGCCACAGGTCACCCTTTTCATAGGGTTCAAAATCTCCCGTGAGAGTGACATTGTGCCCAAACAGAATGCTGGCAGGATCCGCATCTGGATTAGGATCAGGAATTACTTCAGGTGTTGCCACCTTGTCCCATGGAGCACGGCGTTGAGTTTTCTTCTTAGGCGCAGCCGCAGGAAATTCCCACGCAGGTTCAACTGCTGCAGACTGCACCTCTGCGGAACCGGCAGATTTATCTAAGCCCAAGCGACGGCGCTGCAACACAACATTTGCCCCGGAGCGATCTTTTAAGACAGGGTAAACCTTCTCACTATCCACAGTGCCGAGAGTAAACCCACGGCTATGGACGAAATCAACAAAGCTTCCCTCAAAATTATGGCGCTGGGCTAACGCAATGGTGATTGCTGCACAGGCACGCGCATCTTCTGTGGCATCATGATGGTTTTTTAGCTCAAACCCAAGATGGCTGGCCACTGTGGGCAGCTTATGGTTTTCCACTGGAAGTTTTTCATTGCGCGCAAGGGTAAGCGAACAGCCGTACATCATTTCTGGAACCTGGAGACCAGAAGCGGCACAAGCACGGAACAGCGCAGTGAAATCAAATTGTGCATTATGCGCAACGAGCGGAAGCTCACCAACGAAATTCACCATTTGAGGCACCAGATCAGCAAAACTTGGCTGCTCCGCGACCATCTCCGGGGTAATGCCATGGATACCAATATTGATCTCGTTGAAGACATTCAAGCTTGGTGGCGGAGTACACAGCCAAGACACAGATGATTCTTCAAGGCCATCCTTGTATTTCACCAAACCAATCTGGCAAATAGACCCCCAATCATCATTGGCAGTTTCCACATCAAAGCCCACAAAATCTAGACCCAACACTGACGCTGGAAGATCATCTGCTGGGGTGTGACCACCGATATTGCGTGGTTTTTCCCCCTTCAACACTGCCTCGATATCCGCTGCAAGCGCAGACAGATCAGCCACAGTATTTGGTGCGAACTTAATGGCTTTGGAGATGCCGCCACCAGTTCCTTCCAAGGTTAAAACACCATGCGTATACGCAGTAGGCTCCTGCACTGACACACCGCTGACCTGAGAAAGATCAACAGATTCCGTCTGTGCGCTGGACTGGGAAAGAGCAGCCAAAAGGGGAGAGTAGTTAAGGGTAAGAGTGGAATCATCCAAAGAGATGGATGCGCCGTGTGCCGCGATCACAGGTGTGGTCCTTTCGATCTGAATCAATGGACACCACCCTACTAGGTGCATCGGACATCAAATAAGCGCGCCGGGGGTTGTCGATAAGATTGGTAAAAGCTGCGAAGAAAATAACAATCAAATCAACTCTTGTCGATTATGTAACGCGCAGGGGAAAAATCACGACGCATTAGGTATCAGGGACTTAAATTAGGAACTCCGATCTGGCACCCACCTTTGGTGGTGGAGATTAAAGAGTCGGACCACTTCAGTTTTAATGATGAAAGAGCTTTTCAATGAACGCAGAGTTTGAGCAAGTCACAGTGGCCGAGGCTACGCAGACAGTGATGGCTGGAAACACCAGGGAAGCTACCGTCACCGATATTCGTGATGCAAAGCGGAAATCAGCCCAGGCTGATTCAGTGACACCTTTTAAAAAGAACTGTCCGAGCCGCAATCTGCTCGATACCATCAGCGACAAATGGGCAGTGTTGATTCTGCTCAGCATGGCCAATGGTGCTTTACGCAACGGTGAGATCAAAGATCAAGTGCAAGGCATTACCCCGAAAATGCTGACCCAGCGTCTAAGCGTTTTGGTGGAAGATGGCTTGGTTACTCGTACTTCTCACGCTGTTGTTCCTCCACGTGTTGATTACCAGCTCACTGAGCTGGGTACTTCAGTAATTGAGCCGTGCCGTGCCATGTATCACTGGGCAGTGGAAAACATTGAAGAAGTAGAAGCCTACCGCTCTGCGTAGTGCCTATTTTCGCTGAGCTGTACAGGTGCTGAGCTGGATCCAGTATTAAGTACTGAGGTTTCGACAGGCTAAGATGTTGTGGACAAATCCAATAGAAGAAGGGCCGTGTATCTTCATGGTTTCTACCACAGCATCACGCTTCACCGCCGGACTTTCAGCGCTTTTAGCAACAGTTTTGCTAGCAGGGTGTAGCAGCACCACCAATGATGAAGCGGTTGATTCTGAGGCTTCCAAGGCGCCGGCACAAAGCCAAGAAGGTTTTCCTGTCACGGTGACCTTTTCCCCAGAACTGCCAGTAACGATTGAGGATCAACCAGAACGCATCGTGAGCCTCTCGCCGGCAATCACTGAAACACTGTTTGCCGTGGGCGCTGGGTCGCAGGTTATTGCTGTAGATGAGTACTCCACCTATCCGGTAGAAGCACCACTGGTGGAAGGTCTTTCTGGTTACACACCTAATATAGAGTCAATCCTGGATTATGATCCAGATTTGGTGGTTTTAGCATCATTTGATGATTCTATTCTGAGCGGATTGGACGCTGCTGGGGTAGATGCTTTGGTCATTCCCGCCGCAGACAATGTGGATTCCACCTACACACAGATTGAACAAGTCGGTCTTGCCACCGGCCATGAGGAACAAGCACACGATGTGGTTGACGGTATGAAAGCAGATATTGACGCTGCCCTGGCAACCATTCCTGATGAGCTAAAAGAACAAGGCTTGAGCTATTTCCATGAACTGGGAAGTGATTTGTTCACAGTTTCTGACCAAACCTACATCGGCCAGGTGTATGCGATGTTTGGACTGACTTCTATCGCCCAAGGCGGCGATGCCTACCCACAGCTCTCTAATGAAGCAGTGATTGCCGCAAACCCAGATCTTATTTTCTTAAGTGATGCCACATCAGAGAACCTGACTGCAGAAGATATCGCAGCACGACCTGGCTGGAACACCGTGGATGCAGTGATCAATGATCGAATTTACGTGCTGGATGAGGATATTGCTTCTCGCTGGGGACCACGCGTTTCTCAGTTAGTGGAAGATATCGCAGCACAGCTGAATCAGCTTGCAGATGCAGAACCTGCAGCTGCGTAAAAAGTTTAACTACACACAGTGGTAAAAAAATTCCTCAACAACCCCCTGATGGCTACCGCTTTATCGGTCGTGATCTTGGGGTTAGTGGTGTTGTTTGCAGGTTTTAGTGGCGTGATTGATCTCCAGCCCACGGCGGTGTTTGCACATATCAGTGGGCAGGATAGCTTAAGTGCCCGGGAACAGGCCATCTTTTTTGATATCCGGCTACCGCGTATCATCACGGCGATCATTGTTGGCGGAACACTTGCTATTTCTGGTGCGGCCTATCAGGCAGTATTTCGGAATCCGTTGGCGGATCCCTATCTTTTAGGCGTGTCGGCAGGGGCTGGTTTGGGCGTTACGCTAGTGATTGTTGGAGGCACTGTTCTAGGAATATCGGCATCTAATGTGGGCGTGATTGGTGCAGCATTTCTCGGCGGAGTGGCTGCAGTAGCAGCAACGATCGTGGTCAGCAGGGGAGTCGGTCAGGGATCTTCTGCCACGGTGGTTATTTTGGCAGGTGTGGCAGTCGCGGCTTTCGCCAGTTCGATTCAGACGTATATTCAACAGCGACACATCGATACTGTTGCGCAGGTTTATGTCTGGATGCTGGGCAACCTCAATGTCACCGCCTGGTCATCGATTGTCATTGTTGGGATTGTTGCAGGTCTGTGCGCCACGGTGATCATGGCGTGTGCGCGGTTGCTGGATGTGATGGCAGTGGGAGATATTGAGGCTCGTACTTTGGGCGTTGATCCCGGTCTTGTGCGTATCGGCGTGGTGCTCGTGGCCACGCTCGGCACGGCTGCAGTGGTATCCATCTCTGGTTTAATCGGGTTCGTTGGCATTATCGTTCCGCATGCTTTGCGCCTCATTGTGGGTTCAGGGCATCGCATGTTGCTGCCGTTATCTTTGGTGTGGGGGGCTATTTTCCTCGTGTTGGCAGATACTGCCGGACGCACATTGATGGCACCTCAGGAATTGCCCGTCGGTGTGGTGACCGCTGCCATTGGTGCCCCGTTCTTCTTGTTCATTTTGCGTAGAACCAGCAGGCCACGTGCCGTGGTCAAAGGGGAATAAATGTCGATTATTGAATGTGTAGATGTGAGCGTTCGATATCTACACGCACCACAACCTGCTGTTAATGGTTTGAGTTTTTCTGTAAGCCAAGGGGAGTGGCTGAACCTTGTTGGCCCTAATGGCTGTGGAAAAAGTACGTTGCTGCATGCCCTTGCACAAGTCTTGGCACTTGATTCGGGAAGTTTAACGATCGCAGAGGGGCGCGTCGAAAAGCATGGCCTGGCGGCATCGCTTGGCCTGAAAGCTGCCCGGCAACGCCGATATTTTGCGCGCACTGTGGCACTGATGCCGCAGCATCCCACAATTCCTGCGGGGCTCAGCGTGTTTGATTATGTGCTGCTGGGGAGGCATCCGCACAGCTACGCACCCGGGCACGCCGATGATGAGGTTGTGCGTCGATGCCTGGCAGAGCTTGACTTGGAGCGCTTTGCGCAGCGCGAACTCGGTGCGTTATCCGGTGGTGAGCGCCAACGAGTCAGCCTCGCGCGAGCGCTGGCCCAAGAGCCGCGCATCGTGCTTCTCGACGAGCCGACCTCCGCGCTTGACATCGGGCATGCCCAAGAAACACTAGAGCTTATCGACGCCGCCCGCCGCCGACGTGACCTCACCGTCGTAGCAGCCATGCACGATCTGACCCTGACCGCTCAATACGGCGATCGCGTGCTGATGATGAACAATGGTGAGAAAGTATCCGAAGGCAGCGCTGCAGAAGTGTTGACAAAAGAGCGCATCACCACAATCTATGCGGCACATGTCTCTGTGAGCACTGTTGATGGGCGTCCCGTGGTGATCCCTACGCGGCCCTCTGGCAGATAGTCTGGTGTCCGCGCAGTTTTTTTAACCTTACTTCACCTGGAGACCAAAGCAGCTTATAGAAGGTAGGTTGTTGGTCAAATACGATGGCGCGCGGAGGTTTCTCAAACCAGATCGCTAAACACCAGCGTCGAAGTCCTGAAATCAGCTGGACGTTCCCTGTAGTGAGGTTGATAACTAGAGACACCGGACAAGCGTGCGCTAATCCGGTGTCCGCAGTTACTTAGAGCGCATCTGATTCTTGTTCTGGAGGAGTGTCCAGATCTTCCTCAGATACATCATCGGCTTCCTCCAGATCAGCTCCGTGCTGGTGGGCTAACTCAGATTCTTGAGCACTTGCCTGTTCTGCCTCCAACCGCAATGCTGCTTCAGCGTCCGCTGCTTCTTTTTCTGCTGCTAATTCCAATTCGCGTTTATCGGCAGCAATCTTTGCATCGAGCTTGGTGTAATCAGGTGCTTCTACCTGGCGTAACAGCATCGAGGAACGCGCAGGGACGGTAATTGAGCCGCCTGCTTCGATGGTGAGATCTTCCAGTGGATGTCCCACAGCTTCAGTGGTATCGACAAGCAATTTCCACTTCATACCGAACTGCTCTGGGGGGAGCGTGAAATCAATGGGTTCAAAGTGCGCATTGAACATGAGGATGAAAGAATCATCGCGGATTTTTTGTCCGCGGGAATCTGGCTCCTCAATGGCATCGCCGTTGAAAAATACCTGCAAAGATTTACCGAAGGTGAAATCCCAGTCATCTTGGGTCATCAACGTGCCATTGGGGACCAACCAGGCGATATCACGATCACGGACATCCGCACCCAATGGACCACCCGCTAAGAATTGGCGACGCCTAAACACTGGGTGATTTGCGCGGATCCGCAACAAACGCCTGGTAAAGCTCACCAAATCTGCGTTTTCTTCAGCCTGCTCCCAATTGACCCACGCCAACTCATTGTCCTGGCAGTAAACGTTATTATTGCCTTCTTGGGTGCGAGCCATTTCATCGCCATGGGACAACATCGGAGTGCCTTGCGATAACAGCAAAGTGGTGAGGAAATTGCGGCGCTGCTGTGCGCGCAGCTGCAGGATCTCCGGATCATCAGTGGGGCCTTCAACACCACAGTTCCACGAACGGTTGTGGGATTCGCCATCACGGCCGTCTTCGCCGTTAGCCATGTTGTGCTTCTCGTTGTAGCTCACCAGATCATTAAGGGTGAAGCCATCGTGGGCGGTAACGAAGTTGATTGATGCAGTAGGGCGCCTGCCGTTGTTGGCATACAGGTCAGAGGAACCAGTCAGACGGGAAGCAAATTCGCCCAAGGTGGCTGGTTCGCCGCGCCAAAAATCGCGGACAGTATCGCGGTATTTACCGTTCCACTCGGTCCACAAAGGAGGGAAATTACCCACCTGGTAGCCGCCTTCGCCGACATCCCATGGCTCAGCGATGAGCTTTACCTGGGATACAACAGGATCTTGCTGAACCAAATCGAAAAATGTTGCCAAGCGATCAACATCATTAAACTCACGCGCCAACGTGGATGCCAGATCGAAGCGGAACCCATCGACATGCATTTCGGTGACCCAATAGCGCAGTGAATCCATGAGCAATTGGAGAGAATGTGGATCGCGAACATTAAGGGAGTTACCGGTGCCGGTGTAATCCATATAGTGGCGCTTATCGCCCTCAACCAAGCGGTAGTAAGCCTCATTGTCGATGCCGCGGAAAGAAATGGTTGGACCCATGTGGTTGCCTTCAGCAGTGTGGTTGTACACCACATCCAAAATCACTTCTAGGCCGGCTTCGTGGTAGCTGCGTACAAGTCCCTTAAATTCTGCTACAGCACCGCCTGGATTGGTATTGGCTGCATAATCGGTATAAGGAGCAAAGAAACCAAAGGAGTTATATCCCCAATAGTTGCGCATCCCAAGGTCACGCAGACGATCATCTTGGAGGAACTGGTGGACGGGCATGAGTTCAATGGCCGTCACGCCGAGATCAACTAAGTACTGAATGATTGTAGGGTGCGCAAGGCCTGCATAGGTGCCCCGGAGTTCCTCTGGAACATCCGGGTGAGTCATGGTCATACCCTTGACATGGGCTTCGTAGATGACGGTTTCATTGTAGGGAATCCGTGGTGCGCGATCATTTCCCCAGTCAAAGAACGGATTGACCACGACAGATTTCATCGTGTGATCGATGCTGTCTTCCGTATTGCGTCCGTGGGGATCATCAGGATTGGTGATGTCATAGGAGAACAACGATGGGTGTCCATCAAAATCTCCATCAAAGGCACGCGCGTAGGGATCAACTAAAAGTTTGTTCGGGTCGCAGCGTTTACCATCATCAGGGTTCCAGGGGCCGTGCACACGGAAGCCGTAGCGTTGGCCCGGCTGCACACCAGGAAGATAAGAATGCCAAATGTGGGCATCGCGTTCTTCCAAAGGGATACGGGTTTCATTATTATCTGCATCTAATAAACACAGCTCAACGCGGTCTGCGACGTCGGAAAAGATCGCGAAATTTGTTCCAGCGCCATCGTAGGTTGAACCCAAAGGATAAGCATGCCCGGGCCAAACTTGGTACGTGTGCTCACTCGTTGATGTCATGAAACGTCATCTTATATGGCTTAGGGCCTCTAGACCCGCCATTATGGTTTCTACCCCCTGGCTAAACCTCCGTTCGAAGCTTGTCGTGGCATCAAGTTCTTCCGAATCACCAGTTAATTCCTGCAGTTGGAGTTGAGTCTGTTCAGTGAGAACGGCACCAACGACAAAATGCAACAGCGTAAACGCCCCCACCTCATCAGGGTTGTCAAAAGATGTGGAAATACGTGATTCTAAATCTTTGCGCAGTAGTTGATTACTAAGCGCAGCGCTGACAATTTCAGCTCCGTCCTTGGTATGTAGCATGAGTGCCCGCAGCTCTGCGCAGGTTTCCTGCGCAGAGCTGCTTGATTGTTGCTCTTCACTGTGTTCCAGCACAGGCGCCAGGAGATGGCGCGAGGTGGCGTCGATAAGCTCCTGCTTATTTTTGAAATGCCAATACAACGCACCCGGCGCGACATTTAATTGCTTTGCGACGCGACGCATCGTCATATCGGACAAACCGTATTCACTTAAGATGGCAACGGACGCCTTGATAATTGCTTCTTTAGATAACTGCACAATTCCCAGCATAATGACAGGACTGTATCCGGCTCACAGCAAGATTGTTTTGCTAGGGTAATCTGCGTGAAACCTCCAGAAATTCCAAACGTTTCCGGAGCAACTCGATGATCTATCAGGAGCAGAACTTTGTCTATTCGCATTTCCTCCAAGAAGGCTGCCTTTGTGGCACTCATGGTCACCCCGCTTTTCTTGAGCGCCTGTAGCAGTGATTCTGCCGATTCTGAGGCGGCATCGACCACCTCAGCTACGACAAAATCTTCTACTTCTTCCAGCGCTTCTACATCAGTTGAAGCTGCAGAGACCACCGTGTCTACTGAGTCAGAATCGGCAGTGACTACGGAACCTACAATCAATAACACTGAAAAGGCTCAGCTAGACGCTCTTGCTCAAGAACTAGCTGAAAACCCAGTAACTTTTGCTGAGGCCGTACCAGTAGAAAATGGTGCAACAGCAACACCAGAAGAAGCTGCAGCAATTGAACAATTGGTACGCGGATACGCCGACACCAACACTTTGCGTGGATCATTGGCTTACACCATTAACAACACCTGTACTCGTGTTCTTGAGGCCAGTGGTGCTAACTCTGCCCAGCTAGATTTGAACACCATTCCTGATATCCCACTGGGTGGCGAAGGCACTGGCACTGTTGATTCTGTGACAGATGTTGTCGTTGACGGCCAAGCAGCATCCGCATGGGTTGTTGCCACCGCTGGTGGTACTACCGATTCCGCAACTCAGCGCTTCCTCAACGAAGGCGGACAATGGAAGTTCTGCGATTAATTCTCCATTGAATCTGATTCTTCGCGATTTAGGTTCACCGGTTGCAGCACACGCAACCAACAAAGGTATCCTTTAGTGCCATGACCTACCCCGACATCTCCACTGATCGCAATCCTTATGAAGGTTATGCAGGTGATGGCAGAGTCGGGGAGCTGAAGTACTCCGAGCGCCCGAAAAAATCCGGATCCTGGCTAAACATAAGTAAGTCAGTCGGAATTTACGCGGGTGTTTTGGCAATTACACTGGCTATTTTTGCCATCGCAGGCATCCTGTGGGGTCTGATCCGACCTACCTATACTGCATATGTTGAAGATGCTGAATCAGCTTCAATCGCAGTAGAAACCAATACTGCGTTTACCGGCTACGCCTGGTTTGTTATCGCAACTGGTGTATTGGCTGCTGCCATCGCTCTAATCGTATTTTTGCGTTCCATTCACACCCGAGGCCCGTTGATGCTGGTCTGGCTGGGCATAGTATCCACCGCCGGTTCTGCAGCATTTCTAGTTTTTGGTGGTGTTGCATCCGCATTTCTTCATGGATCTCCATCAGATTATGCCGATGCGATTGGTGAGTCTTTTAACATTGCACCCACAATCACACCCGGTGTAGCTATCGCCGTTGCACCATTTTTAGCAGTGTGCATCTATTGGTGCGCAGCATTTGTCACACCGGAAGAAGATGCATCTGAAGATTCTCTGGTTGCTGATCTGACGAACGAATCTTAAATGTGCGCAATCACTGGAACTTAGAGTTGTTGAGGAAGCTGGTTTAGCGCCTTTGAGCGATGTGTTTTGAGTGTTTTGCGACTGGCTTATTTTGGCTTGTTGTAATGGGGGGTAATTTTTCAGCGCTCATCTGAGCCAAGTCAGGGTTAATTACTAATCGATGTGGCTGTGCGTTGATTTAAGGGATTGAATATCTAGAATGGGTGTTCGTATTAAACGGTGTCACTCAGGCTCTTAGGCGGGCGTCTGAGGGGGGTTGTTTTTGAGACATGTGGGGCTATTGGGGATCCTGTGAGATTCCGGTGCAAGGATCTGCCGCATCCATCCGGGGGGCTTGGTAAGTCGAACGAATATTTGCATAATGGTGGCCTCTAGATGCAAAAATCTGCCACATTTTCGCAAAAATTAGCGATTTGGAACGAGAATTTGCATCTTAAGTAAGCCGCGGCCAGCTCGCGTGGGTAACCAACCCCTGCACGGTTCAAACTAGCTGGAAATCTCTAAAAGTAGTTAAGCCCTTGACTGCCTGGTGAGCAGCATGGTTGGTTGTAGCTTTTTAGTATGAAATGGCTAGCTTTTGGTTGCATGGTCTGCTTTGCGCTCTTAAAGCACCGTTGCAGTCCTCAGAATAACTGCGGACTTCTATAGGCTGGATCTTTTTCACTTTCTACAAGATCAGCTGTCTTTTTCTGGCCAATCCACTGCTGATTTTCCAGTGGCTTCGGTGCTGATGGAATCAATAGCCCGCAAAATATGGTGGATGGATAAGGCAATATTGTGTTGCAGTTGGTCATCATTGAGTCCTTCGGCAACTGATACTGCAAATTCCACTCGAACTTGGAGGCCTTGATCATCGGTGTGGCAGAAGGCTTTCGTTGTGAGTGAACTTTCATTCCACTGGTTACACATCATGAAAAGTTTCATGAAATCCCGAGTGGGGTCCATGCTGGGATCCCAGTGGCCCTTGACCAAGAACGTTGGACCGTTATCAACGAAGAAGCCTAAAAATACTTCGTTGATCCAGGCAATGATGAAATCTTCTTCGCCACTGGTTTTCACCACACCAATTGTATGAAGTTGTTCTCGGATGCGGTCCAAGATGACTTCATGAGGGATATCAGTATCTGCGATCAGGTTTTCTTCCGGCTCGAAGAATTCATCTTCAGATTCCCATTCGATGTCATCATCTAAGTAGTCATCTTCTGGATCTTCTTCTGACATCTCTGATTCTTCCCACTCTGTGTCTGCTAGAAAATCTAGGGGGCTGTCGATGTGCGCAGGTACGTATAGCCCACTGATTTTTTCTAGGAGATCTGCCTGATCTTGTTCATCGCTGAGTTCTTCGAGGGCTTCTTTGTTGAGTGCTTCACGATTAGAACCATTCGAGCCGCTTGAGCCGCTGAAAGATAATTCAGAAAAATGCTCCAAAATAAATGTAGAGGCCATAGCAGTGGTATCCATCGTCAAGGAAATAAACTGGCGCAGCTGTTGTGCGCTGAGGCCCTCATCAACACAGATTGTGGTGCGAAATTGCAGTTCTACTTCGCCGTCATCACCCAGATGGATAGTAGCTGTTGGTCCGATGCGTTCTGCATTCCATTGAGTGACCACTCGGGCGGCATCGTTGATGGCGAACATGTCTAGGCTCAGGCGCATGCGGCCCAAAATCGTGAACATGAGCCCAGATTCGCGGCTGAAATACATTGAGACTCGGTGATCGGGCCAGGGCATGATGATGCGATCTTTGGAACTGAGAAAATTGTAGCCCAAAGAATCGACAGTTTCTGACACACGATTGAGGTCTACGGGGAAAGGAATGGAGGTGTTTGGGGCGGGGACGTTTCGATCATTCACAGAGGTGAGATCCATTCCTTCCAATATCTAAAAGCGTAAAAGTTGATTTAATTCAAGCAAATCTGCGGAGGTCACTTTAAGTTTCAAGTCTAATTCAAATGTGTTCTGATGTACCCGAATCAGAAACTTGTTACGTGGGGAATACAATAGATAGACAAGTGGGCTCAAAATATTATGTTGATGCCTGTGGATTTGAGTACAGAGCTCGAAGAATATCGATTCAACCTTTTAAGGGAGAACTTTTCGCCATGTTGAATGTCACTGACCTGCGCGGTCACACACCATCCAAGAGCGACATCCGACGTGCATTGCCACGCGGTGGCACAGACGTGTGGTCCGTGCTTCCTATAGTGCAGCCAGTTGTTGAAGATGTCCAAAAACGCGGCGCGGAAGCCGCATTGGATTATGGCGAAAAATTTGACCATATTCGCCCCGCATCGGTGCGGGTTCCTGCAGAAGTTATTGCTGCAGCTGAAAAGGCTTTGGACCCATTAGTTCGGGAGTCCATTGAGGAATCTATCGCCCGAGTCCGCAAGGTTCATGCGGATCAAAAGCCACAGGAACACACCACGGAGCTTTCTCCAGGTGGCACCGTCACTGAGCGATTCTTGCCGATTGATCGGGTGGGACTTTATGTCCCAGGTGGCAACGCGGTGTATCCATCAAGTGTCATCATGAATAGTGTTCCAGCCCAGGAAGCTGGTGTGAACTCTTTGGTGGTTGCCTCTCCTCCTCAGGCTGATTACGGTGGTTGGCCACACCCGACTATTTTGGCAGCGTGCGCTATCCTCGGCGTGGATGAAGTATGGGCAGTGGGCGGCGGCCAAGCTGTCGCGTTGCTGGCTTATGGTGATGAAGCAGCAGATCTTGAACCAGTGGATATGATCACTGGTCCTGGAAATATCTTTGTCACCGCTGCAAAGCGCCTGGTTAGGGGAGTAGTGGGCACCGATGCAGAGGCTGGTCCTACTGAGATCGCCGTGCTTGCTGATGCTTCCGCAAATGCTGTCAATGTTGCTTATGATCTGATCAGCCAGGCAGAACATGATGTGATGGCAGCATCTGTGTTGATCACTGATTCTGAGCAGCTTGCTGCGCAGGTTAATAAAGAGATCGAAGCGCGCTACTCAATCACACGCAACGCCGATCGTGTTGCAGAGGCTTTGCGTGGAACCCAAAGTGGCATCGTGCTTGTCGACGACATCTCGGTGGGTATCCAGGTCGCCGATCAGTATGCTGCTGAGCACTTGGAAATCCACACCGTCAATGCTCGCCAGGTAGCAGAACAAATTACCAACGCTGGCGCTATCTTTGTGGGAGATTTCTCTCCAGTTCCACTGGGTGATTACTCTGCTGGCTCCAACCACGTTCTGCCAACGTCTGGAAGCGCACGTTTTTCTGCCGGTTTGTCTACCCATACGTTCCTGCGTCCGGTTAACCTCATTGAATACGATGAGGCTGCACTGAAGGATGTCTCTGATGTGGTGATCAATTTCGCCAATGCTGAGGATCTTCCTGCTCACGGTGAAGCAATCCGGGCACGTTTTGAAAACCTCCCCACCACAAACGAGGCATAAAAATAATGACTAAGATTACTTTGAATGATTTGCCACTGCGCGAGGAACTTCGCGGTGAATCTGCTTATGGTGCACCTCAGCTCAACGTTGATATTCGACTCAACACCAATGAAAACCCATACCCACCATCAGAAGCACTGATTACTGATTTGGTGGCAACGGTGGACAAGATCGCCACAGAGCTTAACCGTTATCCAGAACGCGATGCCGTGGAGCTTCGTGAAGCGTTGGCTGCCTATATCACCACACAGACTGGTGTCGCGGTAACCAAGGATAATCTGTGGGCTGCTAATGGTTCCAATGAAATCCTGCAGCAGCTGTTGCAGGCATTTGGTGGACCAGGACGCACTGCCTTGGGGTTCCAGCCAAGCTATTCCATGCACCCGATTCTGGCGAAAGGTACCCACACTGAATTCATTTCAGTAAACCGTGGTGCTGATTTCCGCATCGACATTGATGTGGCTTTGGAAGAAATTCGCAGCACGCAGCCTGACATTGTCTTTGTCACCACCCCAAATAATCCGACTGGTGATGTGACATCACTAGAGGATATTGTGCGTATCATCAACGCTGCGCCAGGCATCGTTGTTGTGGATGAGGCCTATGCAGAGTTCTCACCTTCACCCTCGGCAACCACCCTGCTTGAGCAGTACCCAACCAAGCTCGTGGTCTCTCGCACCATGAGTAAGGCGTTTGATTTCGCAGGTGGACGCCTCGGTTACTTTGTGGCCAACCCAGCATTTATTGATGCCGTGATGCTTGTGCGCCTGCCATATCATCTTTCAGCGCTGAGCCAGGCAGCCGCAGTCGTCGCGCTGCGCCATAGTGGTGACACACTGGGAACCGTCGAGAAGCTCTCTGCAGAGCGCATTCGTGTAGCAGCACGTCTGGAGGGACTTGGATACGCTGTGGTACCAAGCGAATCCAATTTTGTCTTCTTTGGTGATTTCTCCGATCAGCATGCTGCATGGCAGGCATTTTTGGATCGGGGAGTCCTTATCCGCGACGTAGGAATCACAGGCCATCTGCGCACCACCATCGGGCTGCCTGAGGAAAATGATGCGTTTTTGGACGCAGCAGCCGAGATCATCAAGCTCAACCTATAGGAGAAGAACATCTCATGACTATTGCACCAAGAATCGGTCGCGCAACACGCACCACCAGCGAATCAGATATTTCCGTTGAAATTAACCTAGACGGCACTGGCCAGGTAGACATCAACACCGGTCTGCCCTTTTTTGATCACATGCTCACCGCCTTTGGCGTTCACGGCAGCTTCGATCTGAAAGTTCATGCCACCGGTGATATCGAAATCGATGCGCACCACACAGTAGAAGATACCGCCATTGTGCTGGGACAAGCTCTCCTTGATGCCATTGGCGATAAGAAGGGCATCCGACGCTTTGCGTCCTGCCAGCTTCCAATGGATGAAGCACTAGTGGAATCCGTGGTAGATATTTCCGGACGCCCTTATTTCGTGATCTCTGGCGAACCGGATCAGATGATTTCTGCTGTCATCGGCGGACATTACGCAACTGTGATCAATGAGCATTTCTTTGAAACCCTTGCTCTAAATTCCCGCATTACACTGCATGTCATTTGCCACTACGGTAGAGACCCTCACCACATCACAGAGGCTGAATACAAGGCTGTTGCCAGGGCGCTTCGTGGTGCCGTGGAGATGGATCCACGCCAGACTGGAATTCCTTCCACTAAGGGAGCCCTCTAGCAATGAATTCTGCTCCCATCTCTGATATGGTCACTGCGGCTGTGCAGACACAACCTGATGCGGGCGACCGGTGGTTTATTTACGGTTTGTTCCTCATCGCCGGTCTTTTCATCGGTGGTGCGTGGTCTGCATATAAATCAGAAAACAAAGTCCTCATGATTATTGCTGGCCTCATTGCAGTGGCAGCAACAGCTGGAGGAATTTTATGGTTGTTGGGAGAGATGACTTAATTTGGACACACGGGCTTTGACACGTGCTGAAATTGAACAACTGCCCAGCATGTGGAAAAGCCCCGGTTTCGTGGCTGTCCTCGTGGCTGTGGCCGCTGCGTTTGGTAGTTGGTCACTTTTGCTTCCAGTGGTTCCACTAGCTGTGCTCAACAATGGGGGATCGAGCGCACTAGCTGGCGCCACCACCGGAATATTTATGGCAGCAACCGTGATCACTCAGATTTTCACTCCGGCTGCGCTGCGTAAAATTGGCTATACTCCCGTGATGGTATTTGCCGCCTTCATGCTGGGTGTGCCTGCTATTGGCTATATCTTCAGCATGGAACCTCTGCCAGTTTTGCTGGTGTCGGCTCTTCGCGGAATCGGATTTGGTGCCCTCACTGTTGCCGAATCAGCACTGATTGCAGAACTAGTTCCGGTACGTTTCCTCGGCAAAGCCTCTGGCATGCTGGGCGTATTCATTGGCTTATCGCAAATGCTGTTTCTTCCCACGGGCCTTGCCTTGGGTGATCACTTTGGCTATAACGTGGTTTATATTTTGGGCGCTGTTATTGCACTGGTGGCTGCAGTGATGTGCATGCGGATTCCGCGGATTAAAGCAGCTGCGAAGGTGGCGCCAACAGTTGAGGCCTCGAGCGTGGCCTCGGAAAAATTGGAAAAATCTGTCTCCACATGGAAACTGGTTCTGATTCCATCTTTGGCTGTGACCTCCTTATCCATGACTTTTGGTGCGGTATCCTCCTTCCTCCCCGCAGCTGTCATCGAGCTAGATCCAGGTCTGGGTGCCGCCCTGGCTGGCATTATTTTGTCAATCACAGGTGGTTCATCGATGGTGTTCCGTTACCTCTCCGGCGTTATTACCGACCGTCGTGGCGTTCCTGGGTCCACGATGATTCCTGCACAAATAGCTGGCCTGTTAGGAGTCGTGCTGATCGCTGTGACCATCTTTGAAAGCTGGTCTGTCTGGTGGCTTATCATCGGCGCAGTCATGTTTGGCGGAGGTTTTGGCATGGTGCAAAATGAAGCGCTGCTTTCGATGTTCTTCAGATTGCCACGCACACGAGTTTCCGAAGCTTCGGCCATCTGGAATATTGCCTTCGACGCAGGTACTGGCATCGGTAGTTTTGCCTTGGGTATTGTCGCGGCATCCTTGGCTTATAGTGGCGCCTTCGGAGCTGGCGCACTCGTGATTTTGCTGGGCATTGTGCTGACTGTGGCAGATCGAATTCTCGGGCGATACCGAGTCACCGAATACAACAACACCCGTGCCCGCCTGCGCGGCGTGCGAAAAAGCACCGATTAAACGCTTGTCGACGCCACCACCATCCGGTTCTTTCAATGGTGGTGGGCTGTGACGATCTCCGCTATACAAGTGAAGAACTAGGGTCAATTACTCTATTTTTCATGTTAATCTGGCGGATGATTTTCGTACCCAATAAAGCATTGTTCTTTTAGAGCATTAGACGATGAAGATCTTGCATTCGGCACTAATTTGAGCCAAGCCAGGACCACTAGTGATGGGGACCAGACCAGACGACCAAATTTTCATAGATGGAAAGAATCTCGGTCGCCTGGTCTGCTCTGCTGGAAAACTGCCTCCGAAGCCTGAAAAATATGCCCTCTCAGATTCGTCTTTAAGCGCTTCTTTGGGAACATTCCATACAAACACTCATTCTAAAAAACAGGATTCTTAAACAGGCTCACAGTAGTGGTATCCCAAAAATTCTCTACTGTAGGGCTGGTAAGTAGCGAATGAAACAAGACTGCAGTGCTTGTTCCGGAAAGTGCGTGCCTTAAACTATCCGCATGACCAAAACTGTCGCCCTTCTCGACTACGGATCCGGAAATCTACGCTCAGCTCAACGCGCACTTGAACATGCTGGCGCAGAAGTAATTGTGAGCTCAGATCCGGAAATCTGTACCAATGCTGATGGCTTGTTAGTTCCTGGAGTGGGAGCTTTCGATGCTTGTATGAAGGGCTTAAAAAACGTCTTTGGACATCGCATTATCGGCCAACGTCTTGCTGGTGGCCGACCAGTGCTGGGCATCTGCGTAGGTATGCAGATCCTGTTCGATGAGGGCGAAGAACACGGTATTAAGTCTGCCGGCTGTGGTGAATGGCCAGGCAAGGTGGAAAAACTTGAGGCTGAAATCTTGCCACACATGGGCTGGAACACCCTGGATATGCCTGCTAATTCTCCAATGTTTGAAGGACTATCCGCTGATGAGCGCTTCTACTTTGTGCACTCTTATGGCGTGCGCAAGTGGACGCTAGAAACTGATGATCTCACTACTCCGCCACAGGTTGCATGGGCTACTCATGAAAATGATCGCTTTGTCGCTGCCGTAGAAAATGGTGCGCTGTGGGCTACCCAATTCCACCCAGAAAAGTCCGGTGACGCAGGCGCACAGCTACTGCGAAACTGGATCAACTACATCTAACAGATAGGATCAATATTCATGACCTTCACTATTCTTCCTGCAGTCGACGTAGTTAACGGACAAGCAGTCCGCCTGGATCAAGGCGAAGCCGGCACTGAAAAATCTTATGGCACCCCTTTGGAATCTGCACTGAAGTGGCAGGAACAAGGTGCTCAGTGGTTGCACTTTGTGGATCTGGATGCAGCATTTAACCGTGGTTCAAACCATGACATGATGGCTGAAATCGTCGGCAAGCTTGATGTTGATGTTGAGCTCACTGGTGGTATCCGTGATGATGCATCCCTAGAGCGCGCATTGGCAACTGGTGCACGTCGCGTCAACATTGGTACCGCTGCGTTGGAAAATCCAGAGTGGATTGCCTCTGCGCTCAAGCGCTATGGCGAGAAAATTGCTGTTGATATTGCAGTGCGTTTAGAAGACGGCGAATGGCGTACCCGCGGTAACGGTTGGGTATCTGATGGTGGCGATCTCTGGGAGGTGCTTGAGCGTCTAGATTCTCAGGGTTGTTCTCGTTTTGTGGTCACTGATGTCTCCAAGGATGGCACGTTGACCGGACCAAACGTAGAGCTGCTGCGTGAAGTTGCCGCTGCAACTGACGCACCAATCGTGGCATCCGGTGGCATTTCTGTGCTGGAAGATGTGTTGGAACTGGCTAAATACCAGGATGAGGGCATTGATTCTGTCATCATTGGCAAAGCATTGTATGAGAAGCGATTCACCCTTGAGCAGGCTTTGTCTGCCGTGGAAAAGCTTGGTTAATTCATGGATGCTCGTGGGATGCTTGCGATTGCCGAGGCTGTTGTAGATGATGCCGAAACCCTATTTATGCAGGGTTTTGGAGCTGCACCGGCCCATATGAAATCCTCAAGTGATTTCGCCACTGAGGTAGATATGGCCATCGAATCCCATATGCGTTCGATGCTCAACATGATGACAGGCATTGCCGTCATCGGCGAAGAAGGCGGTGGGGCCACCTCTGGTACGCGGTGGGTCATTGATCCCATTGATGGCACCGCCAACTTTGCGGCATCAAACCCCATGAGCGCGATCTTGGTGTCGTTGCTTGTGGATGATCAGCCGGTTTTGGGCATTACGTCCATGCCGATGTTAGGCAAACGCTTAAGTGCATTCGAGGGGTCACCTTTGCTGATCAATGGCCAGCCTCAAGAACCACTCCAAGAACAATCTAGCTTGGTCTCGCATATTGGGTTTAGCTCGATGGCCTCGCCAAGAAATACTGCATTTCCTGTAGAACTACGTCGTGATCTTTTAACAGAGCTTACGGAATCCTACCTTCGACCTCGTATTACTGGTTCTGTTGGTGTGGATTTAGCGTTTACCGCGCAGGGCATCTTCGGCGCCTGCGTGTCCTTTAGTCCACATGTGTGGGATAACTCCGCGGGCGTGATGCTCATGCGGGCAGCGGGCGCTGTTGTTACTGATACTGAAGGGCTGCCGTGGGTGCCTGGTCGGGGAGTCGTGGCAGGTACTCAAAAAGCTCACGATGTGCTGTTGAGTAAGATTGAAAAAGTTCGGTCTCTGCATGCAGAAGCAGGCTCTGACCAGTCAAATAATGAGGAGCATTATTAATATGGGCGTGGCAATTAGGGTTATTCCTTGCCTGGACGTGGACAACGGCCGGGTTGTTAAAGGCGTGAACTTTGAAAATCTTCGCGATGCTGGCGATCCAGTGGAGTTGGCGAAGCGTTATGACGAGGAAGGTGCAGACGAACTCACTTTCCTTGATGTCACCGCGTCAAAGCATGGTCGTGGAACCATGCTGGATGTTGTACGTCGCACAGCAGAACAAGTATTTATTCCACTCACCGTTGGTGGTGGAGTGCGTAGTGAAGAAGATGTTAATCAATTGCTTCGCGCTGGTGCTGACAAAGTATCAGTGAATACATCAGCAATTGCGCGTCCAGAATTGCTTTCTGAGCTGTCTAAGCGCTTCGGAGCTCAGTGCATCGTCTTATCTGTTGATGCTCGTCGTGTTCCTGAAGGCGGCACCCCGCAGCCTTCCGGATTTGAGGTAACCACCCACGGTGGTTCTAAATCTGCAGAACTCGATGCTATTGCATGGGCACAGCGTGGCGAAGAGCTTGGCGTGGGCGAGATCTTACTCAACTCCATGGATGGCGATGGTACGAAGAACGGCTTCGACCTGGAATTATTGGAAAAGGTACGTGCAGCTGTGTCTATTCCAGTGATTGCCTCTGGTGGCGCTGGAAAAGCAGAACACTTCCCACCAGCCGTTGCTGCAGGTGCGAATGCAGTGCTAGCCGCAACCATTTTCCACTTCCGTGAAGTAACCATCGCTGAAGTTAAGGGAGCTATTAAAAATGCCGGATTTGAGGTGCGTTAATGAGTGATAACCCGAAAGATTATACGTTGGATGCGGGCGTCGAAAAGCGTTTAAAGCTTAACGACGCCGGCCTCGTGCCGGCAATCGTGCAGGCCGAAGGGACCAAGGAAGTCCTCATGATGGCCTGGATGGATACCCACGCACTTGCGTATACACTGGCGACGCGTCGTGGAACCTATTTTTCACGTTCCCGCGATGAATACTGGATCAAGGGCTTGACCTCTGGAAATGTTCAGGAAGTTACCAGTGTCGCACTTGATTGTGATGGAGACACTGTGCTGCTGAGCGTGAAACAAACCGGTGGGGCTTGCCACACCGGTGCCCGAACCTGTTTCGACAATGACGTTTTGCTGTCAAGCAATAACGATTAAGGAAGACATCTTATGAAGCCACGCGTGCTGTCAGCATTAGGAATTGGAGCTGGCGCCCTGGTTGTCTGGATCAGCTCACGCATGAACTGGATAACCATCGAGGCTTTCGACGATAAATCAGGCAGCATTACGCAATCAATCGTGGGTGCTACATGGTCAACAGAGATCATGGCTCTAGCACTTGCGCTGCTTGCTGCTTTTGCTGCCGCCCTGGTGCTTCGCAAGATGGGGCGCCGCATCATTGGTATCTTGGCCGCTTTGATTGCGGTGGGTGCTAGCTTGTCGCCTCTGGGTTTGCTTACCCAAGACCCAGATGCAGAACGTGCTCGAACATTGCTCACCTCTGGTGTAGCGAGCCAAAAGGCAAGCTCCGGAACACTGCTGTCTGACTGGGCAGAAATTACCACTATCACCACGCACCCACTTGCTGCCGTAGTGGCAATGTTTGGCTGTGCACTGGCCTTGATTGGTGGCATTGTCTTGGCGATGCGCCCAGGAGCAGACACGGTAAAGAGCAATCAGTATGAGCGCAAACAAGCCCGTGCAGAAAAAATCCACACTGATCTCAAAGAAGAACCGGACTCCGGACGTGTGATGTGGGACGCACTGGATGAAGACATTGACTTCACTCAAAACCCTCAGGGGGATCAAGAAAAGCCAGTTCAAGGCTAGAGTGATGCACCCTGATTTCTTACCTCATGTGTGTTCGGGATAACCTTAAACACAGCATTGGTTGGAAGGAGGTTGGGGCATGGTTGCAACAGAGAACCGCATGTTGATGGAAATTGCTGCGGAAATTTCAGCTCGGGAATCAGTACTTGGATTCCAAGAAATCAAAACTAAATCTCGGTCTGCTGGTCTTACGGCGGCATTCGATATTGCTTCAGTCTTTTTCTCGTCTGGATGCAATGTCGTAGCCGCCTTTGATCGTTTTTCTTCCAATTGGTCAGATCATTCCGATCATGTGGATTACGCGGTGCAGATTGCAGATTTTGGTGCATCGATGCTTGCGTATACGGTGCGCCGAGGACAATTTGATATTGCGGTGCGCGATATCAGGGACATTAAATCTGAGGTAGATATCCCCATATTGCTTCAGGACCCCATCATTGATCCCTATCAAATCCATGAAGCTCGGGTGATGGGTATTGATGCCCTGCAGCTGCCTGTGTGGGCGATGGGCCAAGCTCGGTTGGAGTCACTGGTTGATCGGACAGAATCATTGGGGATGACGGCTATCGTGTCCGTTCGTAACCATGAGGAAGCCCACCGCGCAATTGATGCTGGCGCATCTGTGGTGGCAATTGATGTCACTGGTTATACGGGGGAGCTTTCTTTGGCTGAAGCTTTTTCGGGTATTTGCCAATTTATCCCGCAAGAAATTGCGCGGATAGCGCTCGGTGGATGTGCCACCCCGAAAGAACTCATGAAATTTGCGAGGTTTTCCGCCGATGCAATTTTTGTTCCTCATAGTGATTTGAGTATTACTAAATCACTGGTGACGGCCGGCATGCATCCTGCATGTCCATCGCGTTAATGTGGTGGGTATGTATCGGCTAAGTGGGGCAGCAGGCGCAGTGTGGTTTAAGTCTTGCTAGATTGAGGGACATTACTTGTCGCCTAACTGTTAGGTTTACGTTGTTGTGGATGTCATGACTTTGGCCGCAATTCCATCCCCGCCTCAAGGCGTATGGTACTTGGGTCCCATTCCGATTAGAGCTTATGCGATGTGCATCATCGCGGGCATTATTGTGGCTATTTGGCTGACGCGCAAGCGTTATGCTGCCCGGGGTGGAAACCCTGAACTTGTGTTGGATGCAGCCATTATTGCTGTTCCTGCAGGCATTATTGGCGGCCGAATCTATCACGTTATTACAGATAACCAAAAGTATTTTTGCGATACTTGTAATCCGGTTGACGCTTTTAAAATCACCAATGGTGGTTTGGGTATCTGGGGAGCGGTCATCCTCGGCGGATTGGCTGTAGCGGCTTTCTTCCGTTATAAAAAACTGCCTTTGGCTCCATTCGCAGACGCTGTTGCACCCGGAGTCATTTTGGCTCAGGGTATTGGACGGCTTGGCAACTGGTTCAATCAAGAGCTCTACGGCGCAGAAACCACCGTGCCCTGGGCGTTGGAGATTTATTACCGCGTAGATGAAAATGGACGTTTTTCTCCAGTGTCGGGATCTTCTACAGGGGAAGTGATGGCAACCGTCCACCCCACGTTCCTTTATGAATTGCTGTGGAATGTACTCATCTTTGCTCTATTAATGTGGGCGGATAAGCGATTCAAGCTGGGGCATGGCCGGGTATTTGCACTTTATGTTGCTGGGTATACTTTGGGTAGATTCTGGATTGAACAAATGCGCGTAGATGAGGCAACTCTTGTCGGCGGTATTCGTATTAATACGATTGTCTCTGCTGTGATCTTTATTGGTGCCGTTCTTGTGTTCTTCCTGCTCAAGAAGGGCAGAGAAACTCCTGATGAGGTTGATCCGCAATATCCACCAATTGCAGAGGTACCTGTTGGTGCAGACCAGCAGGTTGCTCCTACAGCAGGGGAGAGCTCTGCGGGAGAAACGCCTTCATCGCAATAGGTTTCAGGCGTAAAAGCTCTTGAGATGAGATATTTTTGATCGAAAACCGGGTGCCCGTTTTGTTGTGCGGGTGTCCGGTTTTTTCTGATTTGGGCATGTCACAGCCATAAAGCGCTGTTTGTTCACACTTTGTCCTTAAGGATTCATAAAGAATTAATGGTAGTACCTGTGGCTTGCGGGGTGGTGACGTACTAGGCTTATGGGCGTGGATAGACGAACTAAGATTGTATGTACCCTAGGCCCAGCGGTAGCTAGTGCAGATGGAATTCTGCGTTTGGTAGAAGACGGCATGGATGTCGCTCGCCTCAACTTCTCCCATGGTGACCACCCAGATCATGAGCAAAACTACAAGTGGGTGCGCGAAGCAGCTGATAAGACTGGTCGTGCAGTCGGTATTCTTGCAGACCTTCAAGGACCGAAGATCCGTCTTGGCCGTTTCATTGACGGCGCTACTGTGTGGGAGAACGGCGAGACCGTTCGAATCACAGTCGATGATGTACCTGGAACACATGACCGTGTTTCCACCACCTACAAAAACCTTGCCAAGGATGCCAAGCCCGGCGATCGTCTGCTGGTAGATGACGGCAAGGTTGGCCTTGTATGCGTCTCTGTCGAAGGCAATGACGTTATCTGTGAGGTCGTTGAAGGCGGTCCAGTATCCAACAACAAGGGCGTCTCCCTGCCAGGTATGGATATTTCTGTACCAGCGCTGTCTGAAAAAGATATCCGAGACCTGCGCTTTGCACTTCAGCTTGGCGTGGACTTTATTGCGCTTTCTTTCGTGCGTTCCCCAGCAGACGCTGAGCTCGTGCACAAGATTATGGATGAAGAGGGACGTCGCGTTCCTATCATCGCTAAGTTGGAAAAGCCAGAGGCTGTTTCTTCCCTGGAGCCTATCGTTTTGGCTTTCGACGCTGTCATGGTTGCCCGCGGTGACCTCGGCGTTGAGGTTCCACTGGAAGAGGTTCCACTGGTACAGAAGCGTGCAATTCAGATTGCGCGTGAAAATGCTAAGCCGGTCATCGTGGCAACCCAGATGTTGGATTCCATGATCGAAAACTCTCGCCCAACTCGCGCAGAGGCTTCCGACGTGGCCAATGCGGTGCTGGACGGCGCAGATGCTGTCATGCTTTCTGGCGAGACTTCTGTGGGTAAGGATCCGCACAATGTTGTGCGCACCATGTCCCGCATTGTTCGTTTTGCGGAAACCGATGGTCGCGTACCTGATCTGACTCACATTCCACGCACTAAGCGTGGCGTCATTTCTTATTCTGCACGCGATATTGCAGAGCGTTTGAATGCTCGTGCTCTCGTGGCCTTCACCACCTCTGGTGATACTGCAAAGCGTCTGGCACGCCTGCACAGTCACCTTCCTTTGCTGGTCTTCACGCCAAATGAGTCTGTTCGCTCTGAGTTGGCGCTGACTTGGGGTGCAACTACTTTCCTGTGCCCACAGGTAAGTGATACTGACGATATGATGCGTGAAGTTGACCGTGCCCTGTTGGCTATGCCTGAGTACAACAAGGGGGACATGATGGTTGTGGTTGCCGGTTCCCCTCCTGGAGTAACCGGAAATACCAACATGATCCACGTGCACCTACTTGGTGATGACACGATGGTTCCTAAGCCTTAAAGTTTGGTTATAAAAATGCGCTGATGCCTGGGGGTATCAGCGCATTTTTTGCATTGAGAGCCAAGGCGTGGAGGTGGGGAGAAAGGCCCGCCACCTAATTTAGTTGACATGGAAAGTAAATTGGGGCATGATGTAGCTCAATACGAATTTTCCATTGAATATAAAAAGGTGAAAAACCATGGCACTTCTTGAACGCAGCATCAACAGCGACACTTTTATGGATGCAGTAAGCCTTCGCGTCGGAGACTTAGAGGGTATGACCACTTACTACTCTTCTATTCTTTCGGTTGAACCAATGGAGGAGAAAGTTCATGGTAAAGAAGTGCACCGTGTGCTCGGGAGGAATGGCACTCCGCTTCTACGTCTTATCTCTACGCCTGGTCTTCCTGCAGTAGATTCACGCCAGGCCGGTCTTTATCACACGGCTTTTCTTTTCGATTCTCAAGCAAGCTTGGCTGCTACTGTTTATCGTGCCGCCCAAGAGCCACGTTCTCGCTTTGTGGGTTCTTCGGATCACTTGGTATCTGAAGCTTTCTATTTCACTGATCCAGAAGGAAATGGCATTGAACTCTATGTTGACCGTGCGCGTAGTGCGTGGAAGTATGCAGAAAACGGCGATGTCCGCATGGATACCATCTACCTAGATCCCAACCAATACCTGCAGACTCACCTGAATGAATCCATCTTGAACAGCACTGCTATCTTGCCTGCAAGCATTGGACATGTTCACCTGCAGGTAGGTGATATTGAACAGGCTCGCGATTTCTATGTAGGAAAAATTGGCTTTGATGCCACTACGTCAATTCCAAGCGCACTGTTTGCTTCCGCTGGTGGATATCACCACCACGTAGCTATGAATACCTGGAATTCCGCGGGCGCAGGTCCACGTGCCGCAACTTTGGGTCTTGCCGATGTAGCCGTTATTGTGCCTGCGCGTGAAGACCTAGACATGTTGGTTGAACGCCTTAAAGGCCAGGATTTCTCGGACAATGGTACCTCTGTTACCACTCGGGATCCTTGGGGAACGCACCTTACTATTTCCCTTCCGGGTGTATCAACTGAGGAACTTTTAAACCGTTAGCTCATTCCGGTAGCAGAAAGGACAATCTCAGGCTAGGTTTAGGGCTGTGAAACCAGTAGGCACAGTACAGTTCAAGAACCAGCTCCCAACTCAGCTTCTTCCACTAGTAAAGCTAGCGCATAATTTGCGCTGGTCCTGGCGTGAAGAAGCAAAGCAGCTTTTCCGTGATATTGATCCGGAATTGTGGGCACAGCTCGATGAAGATCCTAAGCAGATGCTCATGCAAGCACCTGCATCTCGGTTGCAGTTCCTGGCAAGCGATGATGAGTACTTAGGTCGCGTCAACGATGAAGAACAAAATCTCAGCGAGTACCTCAGCGATCAGATGTGGTACCAGAACACTGCAGCTGCAGCTGATTCTGTGGGGGATCCTCTCGTGGCGTATTTCTCCATGGAGTTTGGCATCCATCCAAGCCTTCCGATTTATTCGGGTGGCCTCGGCGTGCTTGCCGGTGACCACATGAAGTCTGCATCAGATTTGGGTGTGCCACTCATCGGTGTTGGTTTGCTCTACACCCACGGCTACTTCACCCAGTCCCTGTCCGGCGATGGCTGGCAGCAAGAAGAATACAAGTACCACGATCCTGCAGAACTGCCTATTGAGGCTGTTACCGATGCGCAGGGCAAGCAGGTGACAGTTTCTGTCGCTTACCCAGGTGCACAAGAAGTGCAGATCGCACTGTGGGTTGCCAACGTCGGACGCATTCCACTGTTGCTTCTTGATACCAACATTGAAGCTAACCCAGAAGAGCTCCGCAATGTTACCGATCGCCTTTATGGCGGCGACAATGAGCACCGCATCAAGCAGGAAGTTGTTCTTGGCGTCGGTGGCGTTCGTGCAGTTAACGCATTCTGCGAGGCCCGCGGCCTGAAGAAGCCATCCGTTGCACACCTTAATGAAGGCCACGCAGGTTTCCTCACCCTAGAGCGCATCCGTGAGCGCATTGCAGAAGGTATGGAGTACCCAGCAGCATTTGAGCAGGTTCGTGCTTCTAATATCTTCACCACACATACTCCAGTTCCAGCAGGAATTGACCGCTTCGACATGGATATGGTTCGCCGTTACTTGGGCGAAGGACAGCCAGAAGCACAACAGCTGTGTGCAGGTGTGCCAATTGATAAGGCGCTTGAGCTTGGCCGTGAGTCTGATCCACATCGCTTCAACATGGCCCACATGGGTCTGCGTGCAAGCCAGCATGCCAATGGCGTTGCAAAGCTGCACGGTGAGGTAAGCCGCGATATGTTCGCTGGCCTCTACCCAGGATATGAGCCTCGTGAGGTTCCAATCGGGCATGTGACCAATGGCGTGCACCTCCCAACGTGGGTGAAGCCAGAGATGAAGGAACTCATCGACCGCGTTGCTGGTGGCGCCGACCTTGCTGTTGCTGATACCTGGGATAACCCACAAGCAGTGAAATCTGAAAAGATCTGGAAGGTCCGCAACAAATTCCGTGCAGATCTGGTTGATGTAGCGCGCGCTGCAACAG
The DNA here is from genome assembly GCF_001643015.1 of Corynebacterium crudilactis. Taxonomy (NCBI): domain Bacteria; kingdom Bacillati; phylum Actinomycetota; class Actinomycetes; order Mycobacteriales; family Corynebacteriaceae; genus Corynebacterium; species Corynebacterium crudilactis. The sequence goes on along the minus strand of NZ_CP015622.1, from coordinate 1,947,172 downwards.
CTAAGTCCTGGTCACATCGTGGACACACCGAAGCTGAGCTGGCATGGACCTCTCGTGTGCTTGACCCTAATGTCTTGACCATCGGCTTCGCACGTCGCGTATCCACCTACAAACGCCTGACACTTATGCTGCGTAACCCTGAGCGCTTGCGCGCCATTTTGCTGAACGAACAACGCCCAGTGCAGTTCATCATCGCAGGCAAAGCACACCCTCACGATATGGGTGGCAAAAAGCTCATGCAGGAAATCGTCCAGTTCGCGGATGAAGCAGGCGTGCGTGATCGCTTCCTCTTCCTTCCTGACTATGATATCAACCTAGCTAGCTACCTGATTTCTGGTGCAGACGTATGGCTGAACAACCCAGTTCGCCCACAGGAAGCATCCGGAACTTCCGGCATGAAGGCCGTGATGAATGGTGGACTGACTCTGTCCATCTCTGATGGCTGGTGGGATGAAATGCCTCAGGAGACCACCGGATGGACTATCCCAACCGTGGAGTCTCAAGACCTGGAATACCGTGATCACCTAGAATCTCAGGCACTGTATGACCTGCTAGAAAATGAAGTTGCGCCCTTGTTCTACAAGCGCGACAAGAACGGTGTCCCACAGGAATGGCTGGATCTTGTACGCGAGTCCTGGACCACGCTTTCCCCAATGGTTACTTCCACTCGTATGGTTCGTGATTACACCACGAAGTACTACCGCCCAACCAAACACCAAGCTGAACTCATTGCAGAGCCAGCATTAGCAGCAGACTACGCATCATGGCTAGAGCGCATCTCTGCTGAGTGGGCTGGAGTGAAGGTTTCGGATCTCACCATCAGTGATAGCGCAATCACTGCGCAGGAGCTTGAAGTGAGCGTGCGCGTGGAATCCGGTTCACTTAATGATGATGAGTTCCAAGCACAGGTGCTTTTCGGTGCACTTGGCCAAGACGGAGAAATCCAAGACCCAGAAATCAAGGTCTTGACCCCTCGTGGCGATGGGAGCACCTATACAGCTCACTTAAGCACTGATCTGCCAGGTAATTACGGCATCACTGCACGAGTTGTGCCAAACAACCAGATGCTGGTCAGCCCAGCTGAAACCCGTTTGATCACCTACCTGGAGAACTAACGCGGAAAAGGTTAAAAACTAAAGGCCGGAAGACATACAAGATGTCTTCCGGCCTTTTAGCTTTTAAGTCCTAGGAATTGCCCAAATAGCTCAGCACTGCTGCAGCAGCAGCAGTGGTTGCAGCATGCATGGTTGGTTGATAATCGGGGAGGAAATTGCCCATGTGGTTGGCTGGGACGTCTGTGGCAACGCGGTCTTGGGCCACTGCCTCTTCCCACTGCGCACGCGGAGTGACACCGATGGTCCAATAAAGATACGGGCTGTTGAAGGCCTTGGGGATGGATGGGAAATCCTCAGATGCTGTCCAGCGATAAGCATCAATGGAATCCGCGCCGAAGACCTCATCAAACACAGGGCGGACAGACTCATAGACAGCAGGGGTGTTGTCCGTGAGATCACCGTGAGCGAAGTATTCAATCACAGGTTCTTCTTCGATACCCGAAGCAAGGCATTCTCCACGAACAACTCGCTCGATAGCCTTGTATACCTTGTGCTTGACCTTGTCATTGTAGAACCGACAGTTAAGCACCAATCGGGCTTGTGATGGAATCGTGTTATTGGTATTGCCAGATTGCAGGGTGCCCACTGAAATGACAGCGAAATCTTCAGGTGAGACTTCGCGTCCAACAATGCCCTGAAGGCGCACCACGATCATCGCGGCGACAAATGTAGGATCGATAGAATTATGCGGCATAGATCCGTGAGCGCTTTTACCCTGAATGCGGATTTCAATCGAATCACACGCAGCCAGTGCACCACCCGGCATACTCATCACGGTTCCTGCCGCACCGGGAACAACATGCTGCCCAAAACAGACATCTGGGCGTGGAATGAGATCAACCAATCCACCAGCCACCATCTTATTTGCGCCTTGGGCGTTTTCTTCAGACGGTTGGAACAAAGCGATGAATGTGCCTTCCCAAGCATCACGGCGCTGATCCAAAATGGCACACGCTCCAAGCAATGAGGTGACGTGTACATCGTGTCCACAAGCGTGCATGACGTGCACATTGGCACCTTCATGTGGGCGCATCCGGGTAGAAGCAAAAGGCACTCCAGTGATCTCTTTGACAGGAAGACCATCAAAGTCAGCGCGCATCAGTGCAACTGGCGCGGAATCAGCGGTGGCACCATTGCGGAAAATGGCAAGAATGCCATACCCGCCCACATTGGGAATCACCTCACAATCAAAACGTTCCAGATGTTTTTGAATGCGATCTGCGGTCTCTGATTCGAAGCCGGAAAGCTCAGGATGTTCGTGAAAATCCTGATAGGCGGCTTCTTGCCACGACAGATCTACACCATGATTATTTAGAAGTTCTGAAATGCGGCTCATGGATTAGATAGTAGAGCACCTGCACAAAGACTTTAAATAGTCCTTCTTATAACAACGGATTATATTTCAGGCTATTGCGTTCCACAGTGCATTCTGTCGCGATGCGAAGATCTACTGCAATGAGGCCTTCATCGCGTAGACGATACATTTCTTTTACCACCCGATCGCGCACATTGTGGGGAGACAATGTATTCAGATAAATCTTGGTGCCCCCTTCAAATCCAGCCAATGTAGAGACACGCCATTTGATCATCACATGCCACGGCATAGGCATATCAACATCAATGGGCTTATGCACCCACTCTTCATTGCACGGGACATCAGCGCCAGCTGCAGCGTGGCAGGCATGCATGAGGTTACTCATGGCCTGGAGCTCTTCATCTGAATGCAGCCATGGTTCTGGAGTGGCAGATTTTGAATAGATTTCAATGGTGGGGTAGCGGTGACCAAAACCTGCAAAAGCTACCGCATGATCATTTTCCGCGATGATGAGGTTATGGTAACCGGCATAATCAACAGCTAACTCGTTGTACATATTAGGGTTTGCACGCAAATGGTGCAGCTCATCAGTGACAAGTTGGCCACGTTCATCTATGGCAACCAATTGTTTGTGGAGATGATCAAAAGATGCGCCAGCTGGCTTTAACCAGTTTTGAAATGCCACGACATAAGGGGCATAGCGATTACGTTGGTAGAGATCTCTCATGCCATCCACGGTGAGACGAATGAACGCTTCATGCTCTTGGCGACTCAAAGTTCCAGAGGACGCTAATTGGGAACTATCTGAGGCACCCTCAACAAAATGCCTACGCCCAATGATGACATCGTGGCCACCAGCGAAATAGCTAGGAGCTTTTTCTAATAACTCACTATCGGTCATAGAAGAAGGATCTTCGCCGCTTGCTGACACGCGAGTGCGGACGATGGATAACACATGGTCACGCCCCTCAGGCGTTGCCAAATACTGCGACATGCGCATGGCAGTTTCGGTATCCATGTCGAATCCGAAATTCTTATGCCAATAATCAAAAGACACAATTTCAAATAAGTTAGGCACGCGCCGGAACTGCGGCGTTGTGGCGCTCAAATCAGCAGGAAGCGCACCGTAGAGAAACTTGAAACCATCCACAGCATCAACAATGATGCGAGATTTCTCCGGTGGAGTGGCAAGCATATTATCGGAACAAAACGCGCAATAAGAGGTGTGATCTTCGTTCTTAAGCGCAGCGGTTGTGGAAGCGGGATATGACAATGGTCGGTTTCCACGTCCGGGCACAGTCCATACTTCAGTGCCTGTAAAAGGGTGAATTTGCTTAATCGTGCCATCCGCCATGATGCGAATGGGGGTGATGGAAAAAGAGTGCGGGCTAGTCATAACACCAAGGCTATTGTCTACTGTGGTGTTATGCCGAAGATTCAATTTGATGTTTTAGTTCCCGACACTGATTCCATCGCACTCGCGGGACGATTTAGCGTGGTGTCCAATCTCCTTATCGAAAAAGGGTTGATGGAACACGGTGTTGTTGTTCATGATCCAGAAGCCAAGATCGCAGAGGCTGTCGAGTCTCAACTTCGTCAAACTTACCGTGACGAACACGAAGATACGGATTTAGAAGAAGCGTCAGTAAACCGCTACCTCATCGAGGTTGATGGGGTTAAAGGATCAATCAACCAAGTCACGATGATTTTTGCACGATTGCTCACCCCACCAGCTGAACTGCCCAAGGATGCCTTCCTGCTAGAACAGGAATCTGCCTATGAAGTGCCAGCTGTTTATCCTTGGACAGTAGAAATCCTTCGTTAGTTCTGCGCGAGGTATGCTTCAGCAATCCTTCGACCCGCATCACGCAATTGTGCAGCGACGTCGGAGGATTTAATCATTTCCACGGCCAAGAAATCACCTGGAATTCCCTCTTCAATAACTCCTGCAGCCACCGCTAAATCCACATTGTGAGCCTTGGCTAGGTCATGAAGCGTGCCCACCACTTTTCCAGTGAAGGATTGAGCATCAAGTCGGCCTTCGCCACTAATCAGTAAATCAGTCTCAGGAAGAGCATCTGCAATACCGTTGGAATTAGCGATCAAGGGCGCGCCGGGCAAGATGTGGATGTGCGCATCGGTTCCGTGCATGAGCGTGGAGAGCCAGGTAAGCCCAATGGCGATGCCGCCGGCTGCACCCATGCCAGGCTTTGTGCCATCGATTTCTAATTGGGTGTAGGCGTGGTGCAGGGAGGCGTCGAGAAGCGCAATGTCTTTTGCTGTGGCACCTTTTTGGGGCCCGAATACGGTGGCCGCGCCCTGCGGACCTGTGGCTGGGGCATCAACATCGGTGAGTAGGATCCATTCGACTGCGGCTGCCGGAATGTTGAGCTCCGCGGTGTCGATGTAATCAAGGTTGATCAGATCAGCGCCTCCGGTGCGTAGCGCATAGCCCTCTTTGTTGCGGGGGACTGCACCGAGCGCGATGAGGATTCCAGAGCCTGCATCGGTGGTTGCGGAACCGCCGAGGCCAAGGACGATGCGGGTGGCGCCACGAGTAACCGCATCTGCAATCAAGACACCGGTGCCGTAGGTATCGCCGGTTGTGGGAACTGGATTATCTGCAACGGCTGGCAAACCGGAAGCAGCAGCGATATCGATATATGCAGTGTGTGAGTGTTGCTCAAAGGTATAGCTGGCTTCTGTGAGGCGGCCGGCAGCATTGGTGGTGGGTAATGTTATGACCTGACCTCCGAAGACCGCTGAGGTTCCTTCGCCACCATCGGCCATGGGAGCCAGAGTGATGGAGGCATCTGGCATTACCTCTAACACACCTTCGCCGAGGTACTGGGCTGCTTGCGCTGCTGTGGCGGTTCCTTTATAAGAATCCGGTGCGATGATAATCCTTGGTGCTTTCGTTCCAGGATTAGCAGGAGAGTTAGTCATGAAGGTGGGTTATCTTTCTGTTGTAGCGAGGAACTGGCGCGTATGGGGTTTAAAAATATAGCTGGCCAGTGGAAACACAAGCGGGGGCTGTGTGGCACATATGTCAGACATTCACAATGTCATGTGTGCGCAATATCTTCATCCTAATGTCGGGCAGCCAAGTGGTTTAGTTGGGAGCTTCCAAACGGTGCTTTTTGAGATGGAAAGGGGGCTTTAAAACCTTCGACGGGTGCCAAAAATGGACTCGTATAACTGGGTGGGATCAGTGCCGAAATAAGCAGTGATGGTGGATCGGCGTAGATACCGAAGGGGGTAAGGGGTGTTCGGTTACTTCCTTGGAAGCAGTGTTGAGATAAGTCCGGTTATATAACCACTTGAGAAACTGGTACTAATCAATTTTTGATTGAATTTAATAAAAGGGCAGTCTTCATGCAGTTGGCTGCGCCTTTCGGGTTAAAAAATTGATAAACCTAAAGAAATTTTTGATCATTTTTGATTCTTTGTGGTCATATCCGTGTGACGCTGCCATAATTGAACGTGAGTATTTACCAGCTTAAATGCTCGCAGTGAGTTAAGTCTCAAAGCGAGAAGTTGCTCTTTAGGGCTTCCGTGGTTTAAAACTATTAACCGTTAGGTATAACAGGCCGGTTGATGTGAAAGTAGTTTTTCAAAGCGTCAGGATCATTGATAAATCAAGGAAAAGATTTGGTAGACATCATATGAGATGGATACCAAGGTGGACAGCGGGAGTGTGCTCGGAAGTGAGCCGCAAAGTGAATCCATTAGTAAACTCTGAAGATGAACTTAGAAATAACCCCGACGCACAATTGAGAAGCTCGCGCATACGCAGCCGAGATGGGAACGAGGAAATCATGACAGTTGATGAGCAGGTCTCAAACTATTACGACATGCTTCTGAAGCGCAACGCTGGCGAACCAGAGTTTCACCAGGCTGTGGCAGAAGTTTTGGAGTCTTTGAAGATCGTCCTGGAAAAGGACCCTCACTACGCCGATTACGGTCTCATCCAGCGTCTGTGCGAGCCTGAGCGTCAGCTCATTTTCCGTGTTCCTTGGGTTGATGATGAAGGCCAGGTCCACGTTAACCGTGGTTTCCGCGTGCAGTTCAACTCCGCACTTGGACCATACAAGGGCGGTCTACGCTTCCACCCTTCAGTCAACCTGGGCATTGTTAAGTTCCTCGGCTTTGAGCAGATTTTCAAGAACTCCCTGACCGGCCTGCCAATTGGTGGCGGCAAGGGCGGCTCCGACTTCGACCCTAAGGGCAAGTCTGACCTGGAAATCATGCGTTTCTGCCAGTCCTTCATGACTGAGCTGCACCGCCACATCGGCGAGTACCGCGACGTTCCTGCAGGCGATATTGGAGTCGGCGGCCGTGAAATCGGTTACCTCTTCGGCCATTACCGTCGCATGGCTAACCAACACGAATCAGGCGTGTTGACAGGCAAGGGTCTGGCCTGGGGCGGTTCTTTGGTTCGTACCGAAGCAACCGGCTACGGCTGCGTGTACTTCGTTGATGAAATGATCAAGGCCAAGGGCGAGTCCATTAGCGGACAGAAGATTATCGTTTCCGGCTCCGGCAACGTGGCAACCTACGCTATCGAAAAAGCTCAGGAACTCGGCGCAACTGTTATTGGTTTCTCTGACTCCAGCGGCTGGGTACATACTCCAAACGGTGTGGATGTAGCGAAGCTTCGTGAAATCAAGGAAGCTCGCCGTGCACGCGTTTCTGTGTATGCGGATGAAGTAGAGGGCGCAACCTATCACACCGATGGTTCCATCTGGGATCTCAAGTGCGATATCGCTCTTCCTTGTGCAACTCAGAATGAGCTTGACGGCGAGAACGCTAAGACTCTGGCAGACAACGGCTGCCGCTTCGTGGCTGAGGGTGCAAACATGCCTTCCACCCCTGAAGCAGTTGAGATCTTCCGTGAGCGCGGCATTCGTTTTGGACCAGGCAAAGCAGCTAACGCTGGTGGCGTTGCTACCTCCGCACTGGAAATGCAGCAGAACGCGTCTCGTGATTCTTGGAGCTTCGAGTACACCGACGAGCGCCTGCATGTGATCATGCAGAACATTTTCAAGACCTGTGCAGAAACCGCAGCAGCGTATGGACACGAGAACGATTACGTTGTCGGCGCCAACATCGCTGGTTTCAAGAAGGTTGCAGACGCAATGCTTGCTCAGGGTGTTATCTAAGAGTTAACGCACCTGCCATTGATCCCTGATCCTGATATAGGATCAGGGATTTTTGAGTTCTTCCAGATCAATAATGCGATCTACATGAGTGAGAGCAGCTTTTCTATGCGCGATGATGATCACTGTTGTGTCTGTGAGTGCAGATAACGTGCGCGCCAGCTCAGATTGGTTGAGCGCATCTTGATGGCTGGTAGCCTCATCCACAATGAGCACCCGTGGCTTGCGTGCCAAAGCACGCGCGAGGCATACCCGTTGTTGCTGTCCGCCAGAGAGCTTGAGGGCATCAGCGTCTAAAGGCAGAGTGCTTATCGACGCCAACTGCAACGCTTCGGTGGCCTCTGATTCACTTAACAGCGGGTTGCCCATGCGAAGATTTTCCAGCACGGTGCCTTTAAAAAGAACTGCTTTTTGTTCGACTATGCTGACAGCTTTTCGAAGCTCAGCAGTGGACACATCAGCGATATCTACTCCACCTACAGTGATGGTTCCGGAACGCAGCAAAGCTAGTTTGAGAATTGAGTGAGCCAAGGTGGATTTTCCAGCACCGCTTGGTCCCACGATGCCAATGTGCTCGCCAGCATCGATCTTGAGTGAGACAGTGCCGAGTGCGATCTCTTTATACCCCAAACTTGCGTTGTTGATCTGTAGCGCAAGAGGTCCCTTCGGCAACAATTGTGGGGATGCAGGTTCTTCGATGACCACGGGAGCGTCGATAATGCGGAAGTATCTTTGCGCGCTGTTAAGCGCGGTGGGCATGGTGCGGGCGAAGCCTTCCACAGCATCTAAAGCGGGTGATACCGCCACTATGATGGCAGCACAGAGGACACCAACATTGGGCACTATCACGATCATGAGTGCTGCCACGATCCACGGCCATAACAACGCGAGACCTTGGCGCATACCGACGATCAATCCTTGACGTGTGACAACAGCTGCGAGGTGCTGTTCTTTCAACTCAAGATCGCTCAGTCTTATTTTTTGTGCGCCATGTGAAGTAATTTCTAAGCGTCCAGCTGCGTCTTCGGCAAGATGCTGCGCAATGTGACCTCTCACAGAGGCTTCGCCAGATACGGATTGTTTTCCTATCAAGGGGAGTAGCCATGCGATGAGTACGCCGATAAGGGCCATCCCGCCAGCCCTTAGATCAAGCACCGCTAAAGTGATAATACTTCCAATGCTCAGGATGATCGCAGTAATCGTTGGGCCAATAGTGTGCGCGAAAAATACTTCAATGGAGTTAATATCACGGGTGGCAATGGACATGATTGAGCCACTGCCTTGTGGAGCACGAGGGGAACCTCTGCGCACGAGGGCGTCATAAAGCAAGACGCGCATATGAGCAAGTAATCCGAATGCTGCGCGGTGTCCACATACTTGCTCACCCCACCGAGAAAAAGCGGCAGTCAAAGCGAGCACAACCATGACAAGACCAATGGTTGGTAGAGACAAGTCTAGCTGTTGGGTTAATGCCCATACGGGAAAAATAAGCAGTGAGGCAGTCAGTATCTGGTTGCATAAGCGCAAGAGTGTAGACGCGAAAAGCTCTTTCCACACAGAGGTAGATAATTTGAGCAACCGGTTAATCACTGGTGTTCCTCCGAGACTGCTTTCTGGAAAAATGCATTATGCTGAGCAACATTTTCTGGTGTATCAATGGCGGAAATGCGTCCATCTTCTAGCACAACAACTACATCTGCATCGAGCGCTTCTGATGGCCGATGAGTGATTTCTATCAGGGTGCACTCTAGAGATTTTGCGGTGTGCCGCACCTGCTGAGCATTGGCGTAATCCAATTGGGCAGTAGCTTCATCGAGAACGATAATGCGGGATTGTTTGAGTAATCCTCGTGCGATAGAAATGCGTGCTGCTTGGCCACCAGAGACGGACGTTCCCGTCTCACCGACTTTGAGATCTGCTGATAGTTCTTTTCCTAAGAGTTCCGCATGAATCATGGAGGAATCAGCGCCAGTGCGGGCAAGGTCTATGTTGTTGGCAATGGTGCCGGTAAATAGGGTGGGGGATTGTGGAACAAAGCTCACCAAAGCCCGCAACTCTTGTGATGAGCAGCGATGTTCCCCAAGGAAAATATCTCCGCTAAAGTCCAACAAACCTGCCAGGCTTAAAGCCAAAGAGGATTTTCCGGCACCACTGGGACCAACGATTGCCACATGCGATCTGGCAGGAATTGATACAGAGAAATCATGCACAATGGGTGTTTCATCACGAGAAATATTTAAGTTTTTAATCACCATATCGCCATCTTGCAGGGGTGCTTGGTCTAAGTCTTCATCCGGCCTGTGCTCTGGACGTGTGGCAAGTGCTCTATTAATTGCCAATAAAGAAGGCTTTCCAGCCATGCCGGTGTAGAAAGTTCGTCCCATGCGGTTAACCGGATCGATGACTAAGCGGGACAGCAACATCAGAGCAACGGCTTGGCCGAGAGTGAGTGATCCAGCAGAAAAACCTGCGCTTGCCAAGACCGCTGCCACCGCAGTTGTGGCAATGCCAAAGGTGCCATCTGTTACTAAAATCATCAGCTGATTTCGATACAACAAGGACATCACTTGAGCACGCATCTGCTCTGCCTTTTTGGTAATCAACTGCCGACGTGAATCCGTGGCATCTAATACCAATGTGGTGCCCAATGTTCGTACTGATTCTAGAAATACTCCAGCAAGCTGCGCAGACGCTCTGCCATAGCCAGCACCAGCACCTTTAAGCATGCTTCGTGCCCAGGAAAGCACCCCAGGGATAAGGCACAGTCCGATGCTTAAAATGCCAGCAACAGGCCAAGAGATGGCGATGCCGATGACAAGGATAACTGCAATAGGGGCAAGGAAAGCCGCGAAAAATGGCCCTAAAAACAACACGGTGTATGTGGACGCTTTGGAAGCGGATTCCGTGGCCAAGGTGATCAGTTGTGCGTCATCGCGGGAACTGGCGCCAGTGGAAGAAAGGCTCAAATTTTTCTGGGCAAGTTGTTGCCGCCATGCAGCTTCTGTACGTGCACGCAATCGTTGGGGGAGTATGGCTTCTGTAAACAACAGTGCAGCAGCTATGAGCACACCCGCACCTAGCCACCACATTGTGGACAGCACAGGAGCGTCAATGAGTGATCCCAGACCAATGATGACAAGAGCCATGACAATGGTGCGGACCACAATTAGTGCCGTAATCAACCAGCCCACTGAAGGGATATCACGAAGTAGGGAACGGATATTCACCACAACCTTTCGACCCAGCGCGTGGGCCTGAAAAGTCTCATATTAGAAACTCATGTGGCCCACCTATTTTCTCTTGACCTAGGCTAGCCGGAACCTGCGACACGATAACGCTCTGGGGGTTAGATGCCTCCCAAGTTTATTAACCTGACTTAACTAACAAAAATGGCATGAAAAATAGCAGGTTGCTTAACGGTACTGCTGAAACTAGGCGCGCCATACGCAGGAGTCTGAGGTTTTCAGTACGATTAGGCGCATGTACAAGGTCTTTGAAGCATTGGATGAATTAGTTCAAACCGTACAACGCGCATACGGCGTTCCCATGACTGGAAACTGTGTGGTTCCACGTCAGGAAGTGCTCGCACTCCTTGATGATTTACGTGATGCACTTCCTGCTGAACTAGATGATGCACAAGATGTATTGGATCACCGTGATGGCGTCATCCGTGATGCGCAAGATAATGCAGCAGCGGTGGTTGATGAAGCGGAGAATGAAGCTCGCAATCTTCTTGCACGCGCAACTGAAGAATCCGACGCGATGATCGAAGACGCCACTAACCATGCGCATTCTGTGGTTGGGAAAGCGAATGATACCGCTGATCGCATTGTCAGCGACGCACGTCGAGAAGCAAATAGCACCACCGAGCGTGCTCAGGCGGAATCTGAGCGCCTCGTGAATTCCGGCAATGATGCTTATCGTCGTGCTGTTTCAGAAGGCCAGGCAGAGCAAGATCGTTTAGTCAGTGAAGCAGAAATTGTGCGTCGCTCCACAGAGGAATCACACCGCATCATTGATGCTGCACATGCTGATTCCAACAAATTGCGCAATGAATGTGACGAATATGTTGATTCGAAGCTTTCTGAATTTGAAACATCCTTGTCTACCACGTTGCGTTCTGTCACAGCTGATCGTTCTGCACTGCGCCGTGGTGCAGGTGCAACTGGTCGGGAACCACGCGAAGAGCAGCCTGTAGTACGTGGTGAGTATGAGCGTGATTATGCACGTGATTACGACCGCGAAGACCGTGGTGAGCGTTCTTATGATCGCGATTACTAGGTCGTACCTTTAAAGTATTAATCTCTTTTTCATCAATCCCATTAAGCGATCCTCATCTGATGCAAGTAGTCATGGTGGGGTACGAGTAGGATCTACCAGGTCATGAACTCTCCTTTTATTTTTGAAGTCGCCGCACTCCTGCGTGGAAGTGCACTTCCGGTACTACTCACCCAATCTGGTCCAAGCCCGACCCGAATTGGCCCGGAAATGATCGCGATCCCCGAGGGCGGAAAAGTTGTTGTAGAAGCCCAGATCATCCCACTGGGTGGCGGACTGGCCGTGGAAGCAGATGTCGAAGCACAGCTGGTTGGCCAGTGCTCCCGTTGCCTCCGCGAACTCACCCCAACGAAGTCTCTTCATGTGTCTGAGGTATTTTCTGCTGACCCAGATTTCATCACCGGCGAAGACGCTCCAGATGATATTGATGAGCTTCCTGTAGTCAACAATGACAAGATTGATCTACTTCAATCTGTCCTTGATGAAGCAGGTATGAGCCTGCCGTTTAACCCTGTGTGCGCACAACTGGGTTATGGCGCATGTGAAAACGATGATGTGCCAGCTCCAGATGGAGAATCTGAAGAATCAGAAGGTGAAGAAAAAGTTGATCCTCGCTGGGCAGGCTTGGAGAAGTTCTTGTGAGTAGGAAGAAGAATCGACTCACAGGAGTAGACGCCCTTAATGAAGCGTTTGATGCGATAGATCATCAGCCACTTCTGGATCATTTGGGTGTAGAAATCCAGCGTGATTTATTGGTGCTTGCCTTAACTCACCGCTCTTTTGCCAATGAGAACGGCACGCTTCCTAACAATGAGCGTTTGGAGTTCTTAGGAGACGCTGTCTTGGGTCTTTCCGTGGCAAATAAGCTCTATGAGCAGTATCCAAGCAGCCCGGAATCTGATGTTTCCAAGATGCGCGCTTCCATTGTCAGCCGTTATGGTCTGGCAGATATTGCCCGCGAAATTAATCTTGGCGATCATATTTTGCTGGGTAAAGGCGAGCTACTTACTGAAGGCCGTGGCAAGGATTCCATTCTTGCAGATACCACGGAAGCACTCTTGGGCGCGATTTTCCGCCAGTATGGTTTCGAAATCGCTCGTGATGTCGTGCTGCGTCTGTTTGCTTACAAGATTGATCACGCTTCTGCTCGTGGTATTCACCAGGACTGGAAAACTACACTGCAGGAGGAACTTGCTCAGCGCAAGCGTCCAATGGCGGAGTATTCTGCCACGTCCGTAGGCCCAGACCACGATCTGGTGTTCACCGCCATCGTGACTCTGGAGGGTGAAGAAATGGGTCGCGGCGAAGGACCGAACAAGAAGTTGGCTGAGCAAGAAGCTGCTCACCAGGCTTTCCGTAAGCTTCGGGAGTCCCGTGCCTGAACTGCCTGAAGTTGAGGTCGTGCGCCGCGGCCTGGAAAAACATATGGTCGGACATACCATTGTGTCCGCCTCTGTGCTCCATCCCCGCGCTGCGCGTAATCAACTAGGTGGTGGCCTAGAAATAGAGGCCAACCTCGTAGGACTGAAGGTCGGCGCCGCCAAGCGACGCGGCAAATTCCTGTGGCTTGAGCTTATCGACGAACCCTCCGGCGACACCCTTCCTGATTTAGGATTGCTCGTCCACCTTGGGATGAGTGGTCAGATGCTGGTGAAAGCACCTGATGCGCCACCGAATTCGCATCTTCGCGCCAAAGTTGAATTAGATAATGGCGATGAAGTCTGGTTTGTTGATCAGCGTACTTTTGGTTATTGGTGGCTGGGAGAACTAGTCGATGGTGTGCCCGCGCGCGTGACACATATCGCCACAGATCTGCTGGATCCGCATGCTGATATCTCTCGCATTGCCCAGAATTTGAAATCTCGAAAATCTGAGATCAAGCGTTTGCTGCTCAACCAAGAGATCGTGTCTGGTATCGGCAATATTTATGCCGATGAAATGCTCTGGCAAGCCCAGATTCATCCCCTCCAACGCGCGGACAGACTATCTTTAGCCCGGTTGGAAGAGCTTTTGCTCGCAGGTAAAGAAGTGATGACAAAAGCCCTTGCACAAGGCGGCACATCTTTTGATGCACTGTATGTCAACGTTAATGGGGATTCTGGCTATTTCTCATTGTCCTTGAATGCTTATGGACAAACAGGTGAACCATGCGATCGCTGCGGCAGCCTCATTGTTCGGGAAAACTTTATGAACCGAGGCTCACATTTTTGCCCGCGCTGCCAGCGGAATCGGTGAATGATCAATCTGCATTTGTGTGCATCTTGTACAAGTAGTGCGATTTCTGTATGCCTACCGTAACCCTTTCGCAGTTCCGCAATCAGCAGAGCGACTACATTGCTGTTGCTCAGCATGAACCAGTTGAGATTACCTCTCGTGGTAGTTGTGTCTCCAGACTTCTTTGATCGTGCGATGGAAGCCCTGGGCGATGTCAGGTGATGAATGCGACCCTGCCAGTGAAACCTGAGGAGGTCAGGATGATGCAACCTCAGAGACTGGCTTCGGGGTGTAGCGCAGCCAGACGACGCTGTCGCCGAGGACTTCAACATTGGTGAGTTCGAACTCCACCGGTTGTACCGTGCTGTACGGTTCGCGTGCGGTGAAAAAACGGTGGGCGTTCGGGTCGCCGTTCGCGACGGGGGCAATGATCGAACTCACCTCGTCGACGAGCCCGTTCTGCAGGAATGACCAGTTGATGACCCCGCCGCCGCCAACCATGAGGCGCTTGATACCGAGACCGTGCAGTTTGTGGAGCATGAGCGCATAGTCGACCTGTTGCTCGCCCGCGATAATGTATGAGATCTGCTTGCGACGCAGAAAATCCTTGTAGGCGTTGCTTGCTGCGTCGGTGAGGACCTCGATGAAGTGCGTGGGCACGCCTCCGTACCCGAACGTGTTGGTGTCGAATGCGAGCTCTCCGCGCGGATCGATCGAAATGTAATACATTGCAGCGTTGGACACCGCGAAGTAATCACCCTCGGGCACCTGGACCGCGTCAGCGTTCAGCTCTGGTGTGCGGTAGTGGGTGATGTTGTCTTCGGTTGACGTCTTCCCGTTGAGATAGGCATCAATGCCCAGCACTTTTTTGCCGGGTGTCAATGCCAGGTCTTGGTAATGTTGGCTGCCGGCGTAGAAGCCAGGCAGGTCCATGATGTCGATGTTGCCGTCGACCGAGGTATGCGTGTGAATGATGACGTATGGCCGGTTCATCTGCTTAATTCCCTTCAAAGGTTTCATGTTTCAGTGGCGGAGTCACCACAGGACTCGCGAACTCCGTGGCTGACCACGAGGCGAGCAGCCGCAGTGCCTCTTCGGAGGGAGAGCCGGGTTCGGCGGTGTAGATCGTAAGGGTCAGGCCGGGCTCTGCCGCCATCTCGAGTCCCTCGAAAGCGAGAGTCAGTTCTCCGACGACAGTATGACGGAACGTTTTCGACCCCGTGCCGTGATGACGCACGTTGTGAGCACTCCAGCGACGCCGGAAATGATCTGAGCGGGTGCTGAGTTCCCCGATGAGATCATGAAGGTCTTTGTTGTGCTGATCGCGGGATGCTTCGGTGCGCAGAATCGCGACAGTGACCTCAGCGAAGAGATCCCAGTCGGGATAGAAGTCCTGTGCTCGGTCGTCCAAGAACGTGAACCGAGCAATATTCGGTGGCTGCCCCGGCTGACCGGGCATATTGTAGACATCGTTGTAGAACGCGCGGGCAAGAGCGTTGGTGGCGAGAATATCCATGCGTCCGTTGCGCACAAACGCGGGGCCAGCGGTGATTGCATCAAGTGCCCACTGCAGACTCTCGTGGGGGACCCAGGTCTTCGGGTTGTGACGTCGGGGCGGCCTAGCTACCGGGCTTGCCGCGTGAGCAAGATCGAACAGGTGCGCGCGCTCTGCTGCATCCAGCAACAGTGCTTTCGCGATGCTGTCGAGGATCTCGGGGGATGCGCCGCTGATAGAGCCGCGTTCGATGCGAGTGTAATACTCGACACTCACCCCCGCGAGTGTGGCAACCTCGCTGCGGCGTAGCCCGGCAACGCGCCGATTGGATCCTGCGGGAAGCCCAACATGGTCTGGGGTGATGCGGGCGCGACGCGTGGTCAGAAACTCGCGCACTTCCGCTCGATTATCCATACCTCCACAGTAACGGGAACGCCTGAGCAGAGGGAGTCCCTCACGGTACCCCTACTGGTTGGGCCTCGCTGATTCGTGCGGTGAGTGCTTCACTTGAATGTATACGGCAGGCCACCAACAGGGCCTCAACCAGAATGACTAACGGATGGGATAGGCTACATGATCTTCTACGATTTCGCTGGACGTACGGCATTTGTGACTGGGGCAGGATCCGGCATGGGTGCAGACACCGCTCGCGCGTTCGCACATGCCGGTGCGGCAGTGGCACTCGTCGACCAGGAGCAGGGCGCGCTCGATGCGCTTACGGCCGAACTCACAGGGCAAGGGCATCGAGTGCTGCCAGTGCTCGCAGATATCACTGACGAAGATCAGGTGGCCGCAGCAGTACGACACACGGTCGACATGTTTGGAAGTCTCGATATGGCATTTAACAATGCCGGGATCATGCACGCTCCGGTGTGCACCGCAGACGAGACGGCAGACGCATTCGACCAGGTGACTGCGGTGAATCTTCGTGGGGTGTGGGCGTCAATGAAACACGAACTCGCACAGATGCAGGCCCAAGGGTCGGGCACAATCGTGAACTGCTCCTCCCTCGGCGGTCTCGTCGGCGGTGCCGGGCGTGCGAGCTACCACGCAGCCAAACACGGGGTGCTCGGTCTCACCAAAAGCGCCGCCCTCGAATACGCACCGCTCGGCATCCGGGTCAATGCCATCTGCCCCGGAACAATCGACACCCCCATGGTCGAACGCATGATCTCGGGCGGAGAACTCGATCTGGACGATGCCCTCGCAGCGATCCCGATGGCCCGCCTTGGCCGCGGAGAAGAGATTGCCGCAGCAGTGCTCTGGCTGGCAAGTTCTGCATCCAGCTACGTCACCGGAGTTGCCCTCCCGGTCGACGGTGCCTACACCGCGCAGTGAGCACCGCGGCTTCCCGTGTGCTCGCCACGATTCCACTGACACTCTTATGCGTTGGGCTCACTGCTTGCGGTGAAGCAATCAACACATCTGAAATACCGCCGCTATCCACCATCGAACGGCCGTCAACTCAGACGCCAGTACCAGAACCCACACGTGAACCATTAGGAGAGACCGTGGAAGAAACACTCATTCAGATCAGGGTCGACAACCAGATACTCCACGCGACCCTCCGGAATAATCCGGCAGCTAATGCGCTGCTTGCCCAGTTGCCACTCACCCTTGAATTCGCTGACTATGGGGGCCAAGAAGTGACGGCGGTGCTGCCTCACCCCATCAGAATGGACGGCATGCCAGCTGCTGATACAGCACGCACCGGTGATCTCACCTACTACGCCCCAGACGGTGTCATCGTGATGAACTACACCAACGTTGGTCGCTGGAACGGAATCGCACAGCTCGGCCGAATCGAAGGGGATCTCTCGACCATCAATAGCAGGAGCGAACCATTCACCGTGACCATCGAACGAGTCGGGTAAACGGGCTGCGCTGATGCCCCTTAGGGCTCTACTGCTTATTCCTTGCTGATGAGCCACGCGAGATCACCATCACATTGGTGGTGTAACCGTGCTGTCGAGGAAAGCACCATATTGTCCGGATGTCTCGATAATGACAGCAATACGCCTATACGCTCTAGCCCAGGTCCATCCCTGGTGGCTTGACCACACGTTTATCGCTATCGAAGGGGCGATCCCGACCGCAGCCCGCCATGCGGTATGGGCAACCTCATCATCCAGGTCATGGAGATGCTCATTGGTAATCGCTGGACATGCGCGAACATCTCAAAGCTTCGACAGCGTGTGCAGCGCCTGCGAGCAAGCCTGTGCAACTGGCGAGGTAAGCTCGACGATTACACGATCGAGCACTTGATCGTGCCGGCAGTCATCGCTGCCTGCAGACGTGCGGAGGAATCTGACTGCTCAAGTTGGCTGGTGAGGCTGGCAGTTGAAGATGACATGCGCCCGTCCTCTCAGTTCCATTTCAAAAAGCCCTCGGGATCGGTCTGCAGAAGCGGCTGACCATCTTCCATTCGCGCGCTCAAAGTCACAAAAGAACTCGGACATAGTGAACGTTGATTACTGCTGTAGTCGGGGTATTTCGCATTGTCCTTGAATGCTTATGAGCAAATAGGAGAACCATGCGATCGCTGTGGTGGACTCATCGTTCGGGAAAACTTTATGAACCGAGGCTCACACTTCTGCCCGAACTGCCAGCGTAAGCGTTGAGATAAGAAACTAGTGGATATCTTCACGACTGTCAGCTGAGGCGAAACCGAGCCAGGTGTGACGGTTTCCAGCCCAACACCATCCAACTTTTGGAGCGTCTCGGTTAGCGCGACCATCGCGACCTGTGCCACCGCTAATCCAGATAGCCGGTGTTCTGGAATCGAGCGTTTTACCCTTCTTCTTCCGTGAAGCAATGGTCATGAAGCACCAGTTTGGTTGCAGTTGATCAGGGTGTTGCAGAAGCCAAGAGATGCCCTCGTTGACAGTTAACGGCGTGCGATCACGCGTGAGGATCTCGGATAGAGCTTCATTCGGGCTCCAATTAGACATGTCATCGCCACGATCAACACTATGGATCACATACAGTGGAGCTGCCGGAATCGAGACCTCTTCGATCGGAACAAATTCGGCTAGATCATCCATATCTGCGACGATAAACCCAGTTTTTCCCTCTCGGTGAAGAAGCGGAGCGAGTAGCGCTGCGCTTACCAGAGTCGGATGAATGACGACGATTGAGTCGGCATTGGATGCTGGGAGTGAAGCGCCGAGCTCCCGAAATTCAGCGGGAGTCATCCCAGCTAAGTCGGGGAGACCCAGATCCACGAGTTTCTCAATCTGTGCAGCGATGGTGGGTGGCGGGGTGGCAGTGGCCATGTGAAGACGCCTCTCTTTAAACAACGGGGTGTATCTTCAACTGGATGCAGGCATGTTCTATTCCCCGCGGAGACTTCTTATTAGGACTACAGGGGTATGCGTAACTATTGGTTGTGGCTGCCTTTGAACTCTGATATCCAAACTGGAGAACTATACGATCGGCGTGGCAGTTTCATTACCTGGTACGCGCACTGCCAGCGCAAGTACCAAATACGTGCATGCGGTTATAGCGCTCGTTGGAATACCAATAGTGCATCGGCTACAAAATCATGTGGATATGTATCCCAGTTGATCTTGGTTACGCCAACCGGAGTGAGGTGTTTCGCAAGCACTTCACTGCAATCGCGGATCAGATGCGTGGTCTCACCCATGTATAAGATGTTTGCGACATTCCAGACCACGAATCCACCAGGTTTCACGATGTGTGCGCATTGCGCTGCGACGAGGCTGAGTTCAGAGAGATAACGTGTGTAGTCGCCACCGCCGTATTCATAGGCAAGCAGTGGATCTGCATCGTGATCATTAATAGTCATGTACGGCGGGGATGTGAGTATAAGTTGTGCTGAATCAATGATGGTGTCGACCTGATGATCGCGGAGTACTCTCACCAAAGCGCGGGCATCGCCTTCAATAATGTGTGCATCCGGAAGGCGTGACTGAACCATATCGACCCGCTCTGGAAGCAACTCAATACCAAGTGCTTTACGGTCGAGCGTAAGCGCACGCTCTAGTGTCGTACCAAAGCCAGCGAATGGATCAAAGACAAGATCCCCAGGTGCACTGCATCGCTTGATGACGTGGTCGACAGTCGAGATCAGCATATGCACATCTTCGTCAGCGCCGAGTGGCCTTTCTGCGAGAAAAGAACTGTGCTGAAGAGTGAGATGAGAATCGAGAGGTGATGATGAACTGGATGTCATGACGCTACTTTTCTGTGTGGTAGGAATTCAGCATCCGTGAGAAGTTCGAGGGATGCAGCCCAGGCGGTGAAAACATATCAAGCATTACGGAAACTTAATTTAGGATGCTTAATGCAGGCGGATAGAGTGCATGGACCAGCCCAAAACCGGATGCGACCAGGTAGGTGTGACGACGCGATATCGGCACAGCCGTGCGTCACCATGGTTAAGTGTAGGAGCGCTTGTTAATCGGCGTGACACCGGACGGATCCGCTCCCTGGTCTACACGTTGACAGTGGCGGAATTTCACAGCTTTTCTCAGCCCAATACGAAAGTAATCTGTATGAACCTTGTGATGCGCTCCCTAGAGGAAATACTTGCTGTGGCACAAGCAGAAGGTGCCAATGGTGGGCACCATGAGTTGTCTTCTTTAGATAGGGAAGAGCTACGCAGAGTTGTAGGAGAACAGAATCTTCGTATCCTTGTAGCTTTGGCCGGTTTTGAACACAACATGGATTGTGCCTGGCAGCTAGATTCTGTAGGAAAATTTGCAGACACGATGTTCAGTGATGAACTCGGTCCAGATGCACCGTATGAGATTGTGGCATGGTCCGGCAGTGGCGATGCGTGGGCAGTGGATCGACGCGATGCGAAGATAGTATTTTTAAATCATGACGGCTGGGAAAGTACCGGCCAGTACGCCATGGTGGTTCCACTAGATGTGGATCTTTTAACCTTTATTGGCATCGTTGAGGCGTGGACTGCCACCGGTGTTCTCATTGATCACAAGGAACAAGTAGAAGAAGCAGCTACACAACTGTTTCTTAACTATGTGTGCGGTATCAGTGACGTTGCGGCTCATAATTGGCCGTATTGTTGAACTCTTTGAGAGAGCTGATGAGTGTGCATGAGATTTAAGTACCGCTGAGAATCTCTCGCACAGTTCCATCGACGATGTCGATTGCTGGCCAAAAGTCATCGGGATAGTCCACATGGATAAGGTTGATGTGTACGTGCACAGCTCCATCGGGGTCGTAGGATATTGCTGGCACTGAGAGGCTAGAGACCTCAAAAGTTACCCAAGGATCTGTCTCCGGCAGCTCACTTTCTTCGAGTAATTCCACCAGTCCTGATGTGGCCTCAGCGAGAATGTCATCCCAACGCGTCACTACATGTTTAATTGCATCGACCTGTATATCAGCAGGTCCGCTGGGTGTGCCATCAATAGTCAACTCCACTGTGCGGTGAGTTGCAGCGGCATTCACTGATCCGCTCCAGTGCCGTGATTTACCTGAATGGGATAGCTCTCCCAGTCCTTCGATGGTGATGGATTCATTGAGCACGGTGAGTTCCTCTCGTAGCAGGGAGACAACTGATGTTTTGACGGTACTAGCGTGTGCTACTTTTCGCTCAGATGCAGTGATCAGCACTAGGAACTGGAACTTAAAACTGTGGTGCAGCGTTGATTAAGCATTAACTCCAATCAGGAAAGTGGGGAAATGTGACAACAACTCTTGTCTATTTGCACGGGGTAGGACGGGGAGACCTCAAACAAGAGTGGAAAGATCAGCTTTCTGCTGCATTGACCAGGATTGGGTTTCCCAACCTTGATGATGTCACTGTTATTAGTCCGGTATACGCAGGGGAATTATCGGAAAATTTTGATGTGCAGCACAGCATCCCTCTGCCGCCGGTCTTAAAGCGCACAGTTCTTGAAGGTACACAGTTGCTTGATTTTGAGCGTCGTACTGCAGCGATGGAAACTCGGCTTGGCAGGCATAATCGGGGAGAAGGCGGTGCTTTTACAAAAGCAGTGGTTTCTAAGAGCGTAGATTTTCCGCTCTTTGCGCAGGCGAGAAATTTCCTCAATAATCAGCAGATCAGAGCCCAGGTACATAGCCGTATTTTGGAGCAGCTTCCTGAGGAAGGGGAGATCGTTTTATTAGGGCATAGCCTTGGATCAGTGATTGCTGCAGATCTTTTGCGCAGATTACCTGCTGGGCTGAGTGTCAAAGGCTTTGTCACCATTGGTAGCCCGTTGGCTAATGGTGAGTTTAATGTTGATGATCTGTTTAAAATGTTGCGCACACCGCCAAGCAATCTGGCATGGTGGGTAAATTTTTGGAGTGGGTCTGATCCTGTTGCCGCCAAACGTGGGGTTTCTGTGGCTATTCCTTGGGTGCTGGATTTTCGGATTAAAACTCCCTTGGTGCCAGGTACTGCGCATTCTTCTCGTGCGTATTGTTCCGATGATGCAGTAGCAGAAGCCATTGGCTTTGGGCTCTTTGGATCTCGTAGTAAAGAAATCGTGTTGGCGGAGAAAAACCTGCAGATTCCACTGGATGACTCTGAGATTTTCGTCTTGCAGGCTTTGCGTTATTGCTTTCTTGTGTTGCAGCGATTGAAAGGTGATGAGGCTACGCGCTACGCCTATGCT
Source organism: Corynebacterium crudilactis (assembly GCF_001643015.1). Taxonomy (NCBI): domain Bacteria; kingdom Bacillati; phylum Actinomycetota; class Actinomycetes; order Mycobacteriales; family Corynebacteriaceae; genus Corynebacterium; species Corynebacterium crudilactis. The sequence continues at coordinate 1,924,985 of NZ_CP015622.1, read as the reverse complement.
TTGCGTGAAACTCAAGATCGATTAGTGGAAGAGATCAAGCTTCGAAATGCTCAAAATGGTCGAGTAATTCCACTTGAGATTGCACGGCTTGATTTTGATAATGGTGATGCGGAAGCAGCAGCGCCGATCCCGGATCTGAGTCCTTTTATGCCGAAAGAAAAGGCATTGGAGCGGTTGATAGAGATTGTGGGACAGAATCTTTTACTGCCTTTTGAAATTGAGGTCTCTGAAAAGGTGAGAAGGGAAGCACTGCGGGATTTCACTGCGGAAACGCAATTGGGCAGTACTGTTGGCGCAGATGTTTTTGATGCATTACATACCGCTACTGGTGTTGTTGCTGGGGCGACGAAAAATAGTTGGCGTCGGTGGGGTGCGTTCGGTATCGGTGCTGCTGCGGTTACTGCTGCAACTGGTGGGTTAGCGCTGGCAGCTGCCCCAGGCGTGGCGGGCGCAGCATTGATTACTTCGGCACTTGCCGGTTTTGGTCCGGGTGGCATGGTGGGTGGCTTGGTCACTGCTGGCACATTGCTCACAGTTGGTGGTGGAAGTTTGACGGTGGGAGCGTTGAGCTCAGTTAATACCACCGAGGAAATTGAAGCATTTGTGGTGCAAAAACTCAGTTTGGCTATTTTGTGGCAGCGCCATGAGATCGATAGGACTGAGGAGATTTGGACTGCTCTTGCGGAGGCAGAACGCCATATTGTGCGAGAACTTATGAGGGTAAAAGAAGTATCTGATGGTTCTTCTCCAATTTTGAAAGGGTTGGAGCAACAGCGAACAACCATTGGGAAAGCATTGAAGTATTTATCAGAGCAGGGGATGGAACCTGTGCTGATTGAAGAAGATGATGAAGAATCGGCAATAGAGAAATCTGAGTCCACGTCTGTGGTGGCACCGTTAAAGAAGTTATTGAGTAAGAACAGCGAATAGGAGGAGGAACAATGGCTAAGGCCCGTTTGACTGCTTTTGTGCAGGGGCATGTTCAGGGAGTGGGGTTTCGGTGGTGGACTACCTCACAGGCAAGAGAGCTGAAATTGGCCGGATCTGCCAGCAATTTGAACGACGGCAGAGTGTGCGTTGTTGCGGAGGGACCACAGAGTAAGTGCCAAGAATTACTGCAGCGTTTGAAAGAACAACCAAGTGAGCATCGTCGGCCAGGACATGTGAACATAGTTATTGAGCACTGGGGCGAGCCGCGTGGCGTGGAAGGCTTTGTAGAGCGCTAGACTTACACCCCGTTATGTATTTGAAATCGTTGACGCTCAAGGGGTTTAAGTCTTTCGCGTCTGCGACGACCCTAAAATTTGAGCCTGGTATTTGTGCCGTGGTGGGACCAAACGGTTCCGGTAAATCTAATGTGGTTGATGCTCTTGCCTGGGTGATGGGTGAGGGGTCTGCGAAAACTTTGCGTGGCGGCAAGATGGAAGATGTCATCTTTGCTGGCGCGGGGGATCGTAAACCTTTGGGTCGTGCAGAAGTAACTCTCACCATTGATAACGCTGATGGGGCGCTGCCCATTGAATACACAGAAGTCTCTGTAACCAGACGCATGTTCCGCGACGGCGCCAGCGAATATGAAATCAATGGGTCTAGAGCCAGGTTGATGGATATTCAGGAGCTATTATCTGATTCTGGAATTGGCCGTGAAATGCACGTCATGGTCGGTCAGGGAAAGCTCGCGGAGATTTTAGAGTCTCGCCCAGAAGAACGCCGTGCCTATATCGAGGAAGCCGCGGGTGTGCTTAAACATCGGCGGAGGAAAGAAAAAGCACAGCGCAAAATCGAAGGTATGCGGGTCAATCTAGACCGTTTGCAAGACCTGACTCATGAGTTGGCTAAGCAGCTTAAGCCTTTGGCACGTCAGGCTGAGACTGCCCAGCGTGCTGCAACAGTGCAGGCTGATTTACGTGATGCGCGTTTCCAACTTGCTGGTTTTGAGATCGTGCAATTATCGGAAAAGCTGGATACGTCTACCGAACGCGAGAAGATGATTCGCGAGCAAGTCGACGCAGCGCAAGCACAGGTGGAAGAAGCTACTACCACTCAAATGGAAGTGGAACTGCAGTTGAGTGAGGTGACTCCGCAAGCAGAAGCTGCCCAACAGCTGTGGTTTGATTTGTCTTCTTTGGCGGAGCGGGTGTCGGCAACGATCCGTATTGCTGCCGATCGCGCTAGTACCGGCACTGCTGATGTGGCCTATGCTGGCCAAGATCCTGATGAGTTGCTGCGCCGTGCAGAATTGGCTGATCAAGAACTCGCAGAGCTCGATGCCTCGGTAGCCATGACAGCGGAGCGGTTGAATTCAGTGCAGGAACAGGCTGAGGAAAAAGCTACCCGAGCACGTGTTGCAGAGCAGGAACATGTGGCGCAGGTGCGGGCGATTTCGGATCGTCGTGAAGGCGTGGTGCGGTTGTTGGCTTCTGAAGAGTCTTTGCGCACTCAGCACACGGCAGCTGAGGAAGAAGCTGGAAGGCTCGGCGAACAGCTGGAAGAGTTCATTGGTCGAATTTTAGATGTGGAACGCGAACGGCGTTTAGCGCTGGAACGAAAACAAGGCATCGATGCTGATCGCCGTCCTGTGGAAGAAGCCCTGGAACAAGCAGCTCATGAAGCTCATGCGGCAGAAATGCGTTTGGAACAGCTGCGTGCACACAGGAGCGAATTAGAAAAAGAAGTTTCCAGATTGCAGTCTCGTATTGAGACGCTTAATCAAAATCGACCACGCTCAGAAGCTTCTGATGTGGTTAAATACCCGCAACTTGCCACGTTGATTCGGCCGCAACGAAACGTCGATAAGGCGCTCGCTGCTGCCTTGGGCCCGCATGCAGAAGCGCTTGCGGGCGAGGCTGCGGAAGGGCTCGTCGACAAGCTTATTGATGCAGGCGTGGCGCGCACCATCATTGTCGATGACCAGCAGACCAGTAGTGGTGCTTGGCGCCTAGATGCGAGTATGCCTGCTGGCGCGAGCTGGTTGCTGGACCACGTTGATCTGGATCCGGCGATTGCTGGCCCGGTAAACCGTTTGCTTGCCGACGTGCTGCTTGTCGACGAACCCTCCATCGGCCGTCAAGCTGTCCAGGATGATCCCCGCTTGAGAGCCGTTGATCGCGATGGCGTACTGATTGGTGCTGGCTGGATTCAGATCGGTACACACACCTCAACCGTGGAAATTTCAGCCCATATCGAAGAGGCAGAAACGCAGCTCACAGCCACGAGCGCGAAGTTGGACGATATCGCAGGTACGTTTGATGGCGCTAAAAAAGCAACAGAAAACACTCGCGTAGATGTCGCCACACGCACGGCAGCACTGCGTGAATTGGATATGACAACAGACCTGATCGATCGAGATCTTAACCGTTTAGACAAACAACACGAAGCTGCAGAAGCCGAGCGTGTCCGCCATGTTGAACGTTTTCGCGCCGCAGAACAACGCACAGAAGAACTCCGCGAACAATTAACAGAGATTGTTGATCGACTCTCCCGAGTAGACAACGAAGAAGAAGCGGATGAACCTTCTACCACCGTGCGTGATCAAGCCAACGCGGAACTGCAACACATCCGAGCTATGGAAATGGATGCACGTCTGGCACTGCGCACCGCAGAAGAGCGCGCCGGGCAGCAGCGTGGCAAAGGCGATAGCTTAAGGCGCCAAGCTGCAGCAGAACTCCAGGCTAAAATTCGCCATGATCAAGCGCTAGAAGCTAGACGCCGACGTACGCATTTGGCGGCTGCAATTCGTACCGGGGCACAAGCGGTTTCTGAACGTGTTGCCGTGGCGCTGAGCCAAGCTGCAGCAGAACGCGATCAGCGAAATCAAGAAAAAGCCGTGCTGGTCACGCAGGCGGCACAGGCTAAAGACACTGTGAATGCGGTACGCCAACAGCTCAACCGCCTAAACGACAATGCGCATTCGATGGAGATCGCGCGTAGCCAAGCACAAGTGCGCATGGAAGCTGCCGTTGCCAAAATTACTGAGCAATTAGGTATTCCCGTGACGGAATTACTGCATGATTACAGCCCGACGGAAGGATTTGATGAAAAGTTCCAACGTGCTCGGCTGAAACAAGCAGAAAAAGACTTAGCCGCCCTGGGCAAAGTTAATCCTTTGGCACTGGAAGAATTCAAAGCTTTGGAAGAACGATATGAATTCTTATCCACCCAATTGGCTGATGTCGAACAAGCCCGTGCTGATTTAAGCGGCGTGATTGATGATGTTGATGCCAAGATTCTTCAATTATTCACCGATGCATGGAAAGACGTAGAGGCAGAATTCCCCCGAGTATTTAGCACTCTTTTCCCTGGTGGTGAAGGAAAACTAGTACTTACCGAGCCTGATGATTTATTAGCTACAGGCATTGAGGTGGAAGCGCGTCCTCCTGGAAAACGTGTCAAACGATTGTCCTTACTCTCCGGCGGCGAAAAGTCTTTGACTGCTTTGGCCATGCTTGTGGCAATTTTCCGCGCCCGCCCCAGCCCCTTCTATGTGATGGACGAAGTAGAAGCAGCACTCGATGATGTTAATCTCAGACGCCTCATTGCACTGTTCGAAGAGCTGCGACAAGACTCCCAATTGATCGTTATTACGCACCAAAAGCCAACAATGGACGTTGCGAACGTGCTGTATGGGGTCACAATGCGTGATGACGGTGTCACACGCGTTATTTCTCAACGTATGGAGCCTGCTTCTGTGGGTTGATTCGTGTGCTCAGTGCAGATTTAGATTCCTCAAAACCTGCTCTGAGCATGGAGAATACATTTTTTCTCTCTGCGGCTTGGCTACAGATGTTTAAGGATCAGTGGTGGGGTAGTCTGTTTAAACATCACATAGGTTCTAGAGGAAAACGCCTTTTGCGCGGGGAGAGTGTATACATGCCGGCTGGCATCGCAGACATGACAGATTCATTGCTCGGATGGGCATCACAAACTGAGCTGGATCTGAACCAGCGTCTTGCAGGGGTAGAGTACTTCCCACAACTTCAGCTTCGACACGATGAGCTGGAACGAATCCATCGTTTCTACGGAACCTTTTTATCCCGCCAGGTTGGGGCGGGAGCAAACCTTGGGGATCTTTTTGAGATGACCCCATGCCTGACAGTGACCACATTGGTGGCTCGGGCATCACGAATCAGCGATCCAGCAGATTTCTTTGGCGAATACATCGGCGGCCTGGGGCTAAGCGTAGATCTTGCGCCTACCGTCGAAAGTGTTGTAGAAAAGCTTTTTGCACAGGCAGGACTTGTTGTTCCTGCTGCTTTAGCATCTCCGTTAGAACTGCTGTCTGTTCATGCAGGCATCAGCAACCGCGAAGTCGCAGCAGTGCTGACAGAAGTGGAAAACGGCACCACCGAATATCCATTCATGTTTGACACCACACTGCGCTTGGCACCGGAGTGGGCGCAGACCTTGATAGGTGGAGTTCAAGAACTCATCCAATTCGCCACAACCCACCCGACCTCCTGGTCAGACCGCGAACGTGAATCTTCCTTGCCTGCCATGGTCGATGAACTAGTGGTGGCAGAACTTCGCGAGCGTCCAGTTGGTACTGCAGAGCGTGAAACCTCCGTAGGCGTGGCACTTCGTGAGCTTCGACCACGCCTCATCCTGGATGCAGAGCGCCGTAAAGTCTGCCTGCGCCTGCCAGAACAGCGCGTAAGCGAAGAGGAAATTAACTGGCGTGTCAGCCTAGAAGGCACCACCCGTATCTTCTCCACACGTCGTGCTTGGGGCGATACCTCTGGTTACTCCGAGGCGCTCGATGTCACCGTGGAACGCCAGATCAGGGAAACTACTGTTACTGACACCTCAAACCAAATCACCTGGGTTGTCCCAGTAGTTGATTTCACTGATCCAGTGTTGGTGTTTTCCAAGCGTGGTGAAAACCTCACCGACAAAGTCTCCCTGCACCACCAAGAAATCTATGTTTTAGCCCCAGCCGAAGCTGTTTTGGAAGACATGGTCACTGGACAACCAGTGCCAGTACTTGAGCGCTTTGCCGTTGAAGGTTGGACCTCATGGATCTGCTCCCGAGTTGATGCTCGTGGACTGTCCTCATTGAAGGTGAACAAGGAAGTCCGATGCATTGATCCTCGTCGACGCGTTACCTTCCACCATCCGCAAGAACTAGTGGCACATGTGCGCTCTACTGCAGGGCTACCAATCTATTCCCAGTCCTTGATTGCGGAGTTCCCACCAACCTTGAGTGGCAACGACGAAACCTGGATGCTGTCCATTTCCGCATTCGCGGGAGTCGGTGCTGCCGGTGAAGAAATCGCAGAACCAGAGCCTTTGGAAGTACCTGCCGACGGTGGACTGTTCTCCATCTTCGACCCAGAAATCTACGATGCCCCATGGGTTGGCGAATACCTCGTTCGCCTGCGCGGACCACGCAATGAATCCTTCCGCCATGAATTCGCCATCGTAGAAGGCATGACTACCGAGCTTGAAGTAGCTTCCGGCGCATCATTTCGTATCCCAACCACCACCGGCCTCAGCGAAGCCAGCCTGCGCGTGCGTTCCAGCGAAAAGCACTTCACCGCTGAGCCACGCCTAGTGACCGTTGGTGCAACAGATCCAAACGCATCATTTGTCGTGACCACCGATGAAGGCGATCAGATGCCTCTTCGTTTCGTGCCACCACAGATCGCGATCGAATTGCCATTGACCACCGAGCCACCAACATGGCGTGTTACCCGCGCAGTATGTGGACCACGTGATCTTGATGGTGCTGGCGAACTACGTATCCGCACCGGCGTTAATGTCGGCGATCCAAAGGTCAGTGTGCGTAACCACCACGGTTCACCACTTCGTACCGTGAAGATGGCCAGCCCTGATAATGGGCGCACCTGGGTTGTCAGCATGAAAGAAATCGCGGCAAGTACTTTTGTCATGCCACGTGGGTCCATCGAATTTGAATGGACCGACCGCAAGGTGGACCGACGCGTGTCTGTCACCATTGCAGTTATTGACAAAGTAGAAAACTTCAGCGAGCTCAGCATCGTTGATGGCAAGCTTGTATTCGAAGAGCTCGCAGCTGGTCGCCAATTAGCTGCCTGGGTCTGGCCACAAACTGCCCCGTGGGTTCGCGCTGTCGAACTCGCAGTAACTGGTTCTGAACTAGAACTGCCAGAACCATTGGTGAATGCCGGCAACCTGATTGTTCAACTCCACACAGCTGATCCTTTCACCACCTCGGTTATTCCTCTATCCCCTGGTAAAGCTGCAGTAACCGTGGAGCAAGAAGGCTACTATTCTGCACAAACTGAAGAATATGCACAGCTTTCTGCATTCTTTGGTGGGGAAGTAGAAGAGCCACCAATCAGCGATACCGTAGTGCCAGCACTGTGGGATGTTTCCCATATTTGGACCGAACAAGGTAACACTGAGCATCTGCCAGTTGTGCACTCAGTGCTGCGTTCATCTCCTGCAGCTGCGCTCAAGGGACTATCCGCTTCACTGGTTCCAGCTCAAGCACTGCCAGGAAAGGTTATTTCTTCTGGTTTGGCCGCATCGCCATTCACCACGGAATCACCTGCCACTGAGATTCACCGCACCGCATGGATTGGCACCTTGCAGCTTCTGGGCGCTTTGCCAAGTGCATTTAAAGAAGCAGAAGAAATTGGTAACCGCACGCCACTGCTTCCTATCTTGGGACAGCTAGAGCAGGTTGCAGGTAAGAATATTCTCTCCACACTTGCCACCGGCCGAGATTCCACCTTGGATACTGCCTGCATCGATCAATCCACAGTGGCTATTGCCGGAATGAACGAAACTCAGCAAAGAGCACTCCTGGATATGTTCTTCAGCAACGCAGATATTGTTCCGGGACCTTTGATGGAAGATAACACCCGTCTGATGGCAGTGTTTGAAACCTTCAAGAAGCGTGATCATCTTCGTGAGGTTCTCCAGACTGAAGGCTTGATTAAGACTGCTGTGGAGCTCCTTCGTGCCATGCGAGGAACGCAACGTCAGCTGTACTCCTCTGCACGTATCCGTTTTGACAAGCTCGATGGCGTCAACACAGATAATCCTGACAACATGTGGGCACTAACACCGGTGGTATCACTGGTATTCGCATTGTCTTCCCGTTTGCATGCGCATGAGTTGATTGGAAAAACCAGGACCCTCGATCGCGCAGCAAGCGGTTGGGGCCGAATTGCAGATCTCGTTCCAGATCTTGTCACCGGAGATCTGATTTCTGCTGAAGCAATGGTTCTGGGTGCACGTAACCCAGGATTGGTGGACTAGTTATTCGCAGATCTACGACGATGTAGCCCAATGTGACGGGCTCATTGGTGCAAACCAAACCACACTGCCCACGAGACTGCTTTTTAAGCTCTGTGGGCAGTGTGGTTTGGTTATTTGAGCAGATAACCAGTCACAGATGCCCACGGATCAGGTTTTCAACTGCCCTGGGCACTGTCGTTTGGTCGGGTGAAAAATCTCGCCAGATACAGCGAAAAAGTGCCCCTTCAGAATCGTTTCTTAGAGCCTTACTAAGCCTTGTCCATACCAAATGCTCATTCAAGATCTTCAACGTCTTAAAACGGCACTGGGGGAGTGTCGTGCTTTGGTCGTCTCAAACGGGGATATTGCGTCAGAAAAAGTCTCGCATATTTCCATTTATGCAGCTAAACGCTATCGAATACAAGCGTTCAACCACATTTAATGTGGGTCACCTATGTGCATCATGGGTAAACCTGCCACTATAGAGGGTATGGATGCGACTTTTTGGATCATTGGACTAGTAGTCCTCGTGGTTCTCGCGATCATCATTATGCTGATCGTGGGAAATCAACGAGGTAAATCAAAGACCGTTAGTTTTGAGAAACCTGAAGAAGAAAAGAAAGAACTAACTCAGCAAGAGAAGTCCGGAAATTACCAAGCCCAAGGCGGCTTCAATTTCGCCCCAGCGAAACAGGCTGAGGAACCAGTACTGCGCGAAGGCCAAGACCTTAACAAACCTCAGGCAGAAGCAGTACCTATTGTTCCGTCTGTAGTTATTCCACCAGCTGTTCCAGAAGCTGCCCCGGAAGTAACACCGGCAGTGGAACCAGAACCTGCACCTGAGGAGGCAAAAGCTCCTGAGCAGTCGACTGATGCATTTGCAGCACAAGAAGTAGAGCAAGCGCAGACTGTACAGGCTGAAGAAACCCCCGCAGAAGTTCCTGTAGAGGAGCCTCAAGAAACCTTCGAAGAGGTCACTGCGGAAGCTTCTGAAGAAACTCCTGCGGAAATTGCAGAAGAAACTCCTGCGGAAATTGCAGAAGAAGAAGTAATCCCCGAGCCACAGCCTGGGCCTGAAGAAACCCCAGCTCAGGTTCCAGAGGTTGTAGAGCCTGAGCCAGAGATCGAAACCTCAGTCGAAACTCCAGCGGAAGCACCTGCTGTAATCCCAGCGGAAGTTGTTGCAGCGCCAGTTGCTGAGGTTGAAGAGCCGGAGCCAGTTGAAGAAACTCCTGTGCAGGAGCCGGAAGTTGCTGCGGTAGAAGTTCCTGAAGAAGCTGTCGCAGGGCCAGCGGAGCCAGAAGAGATTGAAGAAGCTGCAGTAGCTGCGCAGGTTGCTGTGGAATCTGCTGAGGCTGCTTTAGAGCAAACTCCTGTTCCGGAGGCTGCGCCGGTAGAAGAGGCTGCGCCAGCGGCTGAGCCTTTGGATGAGATTGAGCCAGCGGCGGGTCGTATTGGTAAGTTGCGTGGGCGTCTTTCTCGCTCCCAGAATGTTTTCGGCAAGTCAGTGTTGGGCATGTTGTCCGCAGGTGATTTGGATGAGGATGCTTGGGAAGACATTGAGGCGATGCTGATTAAGGCTGATCTTGGTGCCAAGGTAACTGCGCGTGTGGTGGATGAATTGCGCGATAAGATCACGGAAAATGGTGTGGGTAGCGAGGCTGAGGCTCGTGCCATGCTGCGTGAATCGCTTATCGACGCGTGCCGTCCGGATCTAGATCGCTCCATCAAAGCTATGCCTTATGAGGGTAAGCCTGCAGTGGTGTTGGTTGTTGGTGTTAATGGCACTGGTAAGACCACGACAACCGGCAAGCTTGCTCGTGTGTTGGTGTCCATGGGGCACAAGGTTATTCTTGGCGCGGCTGATACTTTCCGTGCTGCGGCAGCAGATCAGCTGGAAACATGGGGCCGTCGTGTTGGTGCAGAAACTGTACGTGGTGCAGAAGGTGCCGATCCAGCTTCGATTGCTTTTGATGCTGTAGCTAAGGGCATTGAGCGTCAGGCGGATGTTGTGTTGATTGATACTGCTGGTCGTTTGCACACCTCTACTGGTTTGATGGATCAGTTGGGTAAGGTGAAGCGAGTTGTAGAGAAGAAGGCTGTGGTGGACGAGGTACTGCTGGTGCTGGATTCCACTGTGGGCCAAAATGGTATGCAGCAGGCGCGCATTTTCCGTGAAGTTGTGGATATTACTGGCGTGGTTTTGACCAAGCTGGATGGTACTGCAAAGGGCGGAATCGTGTTCCAGGTGCAAGAAGAGCTGGGTGTTCCAGTGAAGCTTGTTGGCTTGGGTGAGGGTGCTGATGATTTGGCACCATTCGAGGTCGAAGGCTTTGTAGACGCCTTGTTGGGCTAGTAATTGGTATCTGTGACCACCTGCTGGAGAGTATCCGGCAGGTGGTTTTCTTATTGCTGAGTAGTCATAAACCTAGGCTGTGATGTACTTAACAATTGCCCAAATTACCTGTTGAACTATAGAAAATGCTGCACATCTCCTTTGGAAATATTCTATAGAGCTATCGAAATTAGTTTCTGTAGGTCTATAGTTAAAACTGGTTCAAGGAGCGCCAATCCCACAAGGTGCTCCCTGAACTCATAGAAAAAGCTTGAGAAAACTAAAAACTCAAAGGAGGTCGTCCACGCTATGAATGCAGATCAAATTGCAGCAGTTTCCGGCAATTCAGCATGGATGCTCATGTCCGCATCGCTCGTGCTGTTGATGACACCAGCATTGGCATTATTTTATGGCGGCATGTCACGTCAAAAGTCCGTGCTCAACATGATGATGATGTCCTTTGGCGCATTGGGAGTTGTGACCGTTGTATACCTTCTATGGGGATGGTCGATGTCTTATGGAACCCAATCATTTGCAGGAATCTTTGCGAACCCTTTTGAGTTCTTCGGTCTTAAAGATTCCATCGTTGATGCAGACGGAAACTACATCGAGGGCGCAGCCGGATACCCCAACATTATTGATATCGGATTCCAACTTACTTTTGCCGTTATCTCCACTGCCTTGATTTCTGGTGCGCTGGCAGAACGCGTGAAGTTTTCCACCTGGCTTGTCTTCAGCGGTGTGTGGGTAACTGTGGTGTATTTCCCACTGGCACATATGGTGTGGGGCGGGGGATTACTCAGCCACGCTGAAAACGGGTTTGCTTCGTGGATCTTTGGTTCGACAAATGGTGAAGCCACCATTGCTCCAATTGATTTTGCCGGTGGTACCGTTGTGCACATTTCAGCTGGTACGGCAGCTTTGGTGCTGGCACTGATCGTCGGCAAGCGAAAGACCTTTGGCAAGGCAGTCGCGAGACCGCATAACCTGCCCATGGTGATGCTGGGCGCTGCGCTTTTATGGTTTGGCTGGTTCGGATTTAACGGAGGTTCCGCGTTTGCGGCGGACGGGCTTGCTGGCCTTGCGTGGGTAAATACAACTGCAGCCACAGCCGCAGCGATGTTGGGCTGGTTGGCAACTGAAAAATTCCGTGATGGACATGCCACCTCATTAGGTGCAGCTTCTGGTGTTGTTGCAGGTCTAGTCGCTATTACTCCAGCTGCGGGTGCGCTGACTCCAGTAACTTCACTTATCCTTGGCACTATCGGTGGCGTGCTGGCTTGTTTGGGAGTGGGGCTGAAATACCGTTTTGGCTTTGATGATTCCCTCGACGTAGTGGGCGTGCACTTGGTCGCTGGCCTGTGGGGCACCGTAGGCGTGGGTCTTCTTGCCACAGACATAGGCTGGTTTAGTGGCGGCGGTATGGATGGACTTAAACTCTTTATTATCCAGATTGTCATTGCCGTAGTAGCCGTGATGTTCGCAGGAGCGCTGACTACCCTCATCGCAGTTATCCTGAAAGCAACCATGGGTTGGCGCGTTGATGACGATGTGGAACAACAAGGAATTGACACTCTTGAACACGCGGAAACCGCTTATGACACCACGGGTCCGGAAATTCGTTAAGTTTGTTTAAAAATATCTCATTGTTCCAAAGTGTCTTTCTAAAGGAGACGACCATGAAACTCATCACCGCTATTGTCAAGCCGTTTACCCTCACCGACATTAAAGATGCACTAGAACAGGCCGGCGTTCAGGGCATGACTGTTACTGAAACCCAGGGCTTTGGCCAGCAAAAAGGCCATACCGAGGTCTACCGCGGTGCTGAATATGCGGTGGATTTTGTGCCGAAAGTAAAAATCGAAGTGATTGTTTCTGATGACCAGGCCGATGAAGTCATTGACGTCATCGTGGATACTGCACGCACGGGCAAAGTCGGCGACGGCAAAGTCTGGATGACCAACATCGAGGAGCTCGTCCGCGTGCGCACCGGTGAACGCGGCGAAGCAGCCCTATAAAAAAGTTAGTCCACTTTAACCCATGAACAACCCAGCTCAGCTGCGCCACGATACGGAGAAAGATGTCCTGGCGTTGCTGGGCTCTTTAGATTTACCGGCAGGATCAGCACTTGTTGCCACTGGTTCTTTAGCTAGATCTGAGCTCACGCCGTATTCAGATCTAGATCTCATTTTGCTCCACCCACCAGGAAAAACTCCGGAAGGGGTAGAAAACCTGTGGTATCCGATCTGGGACGCAAAAAAACGCCTTGATCACTCTGTGCGCACTCCGGAAGAATGCGTAGAGATGATCTCTGCTGATTCCACCGCAGCGCTTGCCATGTTGGATCTTCGGTTTATCGCAGGTGATGAAGAGCTCTGTCTGCAGACTCGGCGTCGCATTGTGGATAAATGGCGCCAAGAGCTCAATAAAAACTTTGATGCAGTGGTTGATACCGCCATTGCCCGCTGGCGTCGTTCCGGTCCCGTGGTGGCCATGACACGGCCAGATCTTAAACACGGCAGGGGAGGGCTGCGCGATTTTGAATTGATCAAAGCCCTCGCCTTGGGTCATTTGTGCAATGTGCCCAAACTCGATGCACAACATCAACTGCTCCTTGATGCCCGCACGCTGCTGCACGTCCACGCACGGCGCTCCCGCGATGTACTGGACCCAGAATTTGCCGTAGATGTAGCCATAGATTTGGGCTTTGTGGATCGCTATCATCTCGGCCGTGAAATTGCCGATGCCGCCCGCGCTATCGACGATGAACTGACCACCGCGCTAGCCACTGCGCGTGATATCTTGCCACGCCGTACCGGCTTTGCCTTAAGACATGCTTCTCGACGCCCCCTTGATCTCGATGTCGTAGATGCAGGTGGCACTATCGAATTATCGAAAAAACCAGACTTGAATGATCCAGCACTCCCACTACGCGTTGCCGCTGCAGCCGCAACAACCGGACTGCCAGTATCTGAATCCACCTGGTCACGTCTTGGCGAATGCCCACCGCTGCCAGAACCCTGGCCAGCCCACGCCACCGCAGATTTCTTCCGTATACTCTCAAGCCCGAAATATTCGCGCCGGGTAGTAAAAAACATGGAGCGCCATGGATTGTGGTCGCGTTTTGTTCCAGAATGGGACCGCATCAAAGGGCTGATGCCACGCGAACCAAGCCATGTGTCCACCATTGATGAACACAGCCTCAACACTGTTGCCGGATGTGCGTTGGAAACAGTGACGGTTGCTCGTCCTGATTTATTAGTATTGGGCGCCTTGTATCACGATATTGGAAAAGGTTTTCCCCGTCCGCACGAACAAGTCGGTGCAGAAATGGTGGCTCGGGCGGCAAGCCGTATGGGACTTAACCTTCGTGATAGAGCTAGCGTGCAAACGCTCGTAGCTGAGCACACTACCGTGGCTAAAATCGCCGCCCGTCTTGATCCCTACTCGGAAGGCGCCGTCGATAAACTGCTTGATGCAGTGCGCTATGACTTGGTGACTTTGAATCTCTTAGAAGTGCTCACTGAAGCAGACGCTAAAGCCACCGGCCCGGGAGTATGGACTGTTCGTCTGGAACATGCTTTGAGAATTATATGTCAGCGGGCTCGTGCGCGTCTTACTGATATTCGCCCAGTGGCGCCCATGATTGCGCCACGCAGTGATATTGCTTTAGTAGAGCGTGATGGCATTTTTACAGTGCGCTGGCACGGTGAAAACCTCCATCAGATTTTAGGCGTAATTTATGCCAAAGGATGGACCATTACAGCAGCACGAATGCTGGCCAATGGAGAGCTGACCGCTGAATTTGATGTGCGCGCTAATGGCCCGCAAGACTTTGATCCACAGCACTTTCTGCAGGCTTATCACTCGGGGGTATTTTCCGACGTCCCAATTCCTGCGCCTGGTCTGACCGCAACTTTTTGGCACGGCAACACCCTAGAAGTCCGCACGGAACTTCGTGCAGGAGCGATTTTTGCCCTGCTCAGAACATTGCCCGGGGCTCTGTGGATTAATGCGCAGACCCGCGGTGCAACGCTTATTATTCAGTCTGCGCTGAAGCCTGGCTTTGATCGAGCAGCTGTGGAACGATCTGTTGTTAAAGCTCTGGCCGGTAGCTGACGTGACCTGAACGGGGGCAACCGGCTAGCATATAAGGATTAGTAACCCCGCACCCTAGCACCTACTGGGAGTTCATTCGTGTTTGAGTCACTGTCCGATCGGTTAAATAACGCGCTTTCCGGCCTTCGCGGCAAAGGAAAGCTCACCGAGGCAGACATCAATGCAACCGCGCGCGAGATTCGTCTTGCGCTATTGGAAGCTGACGTTTCTTTAACGGTTGTCCGTTCTTTCATCAACCGAATCAAGGAACGCGCCGTTGGTGCGGAGGTTTCTCAGGCACTTAACCCCGCACAGCAAGTAATCAAGATTGTCAATGAGGAACTGGTACAGATCCTCGGTGGCGAAACCCGCCGGTTGAGCTTGGCTAAAAACCCACCGACCGTGATCATGCTGGCTGGTCTGCAGGGTGCTGGTAAAACCACACTTGCAGGTAAGTTGTCCAAGCACCTGGTCAAGCAGGGACACACCCCAATGCTTGTCGCCTGTGACCTCCAGCGTCCAGGTGCAGTGCAGCAGCTTCAAATTGTCGGTGAGCGTGCCGGAGTTAGCACTTTCGCACCAGATCCAGGCACCAGTATCGATTCCCTCGAGCACGAGATGGGCACCTCCCACGGCGATCCTGTCGCTGTAGCTCGTGCAGGTATTGAAGAAGCAAAGCGTGCACAGCACGACATCGTGATCGTCGATACCGCGGGCCGCTTGGGCATCGATGACACCCTGATGACGCAGGCACGTGATATTCGTGATGCCATCAACCCAGATGAAGTCCTCTTTGTCATTGACTCCATGATTGGTCAAGACGCTGTTGACACTGCCGAAGCTTTCCGCGACGGCGTGGATTTCACCGGTGTTGTCCTCACCAAACTTGATGGCGATGCCCGTGGTGGTGCAGCACTATCTATCCGTGAAGTTACCGGCAAGCCAATCATGTTCGCCTCTACCGGTGAAAAGCTCGAAGATTTCGATGTTTTCCACCCAGAACGTATGGCCAGCCGCATCCTGGGCATGGGCGATGTGCTTTCTCTTATTGAGCAAGCTGAATCTGTCATGGATCAGGATAAGGCTGAGGCAGCAGCACAAAAGCTGGGCTCCGGCGAGCTCACTTTGGAAGACTTCCTTGACCAGATGCTGATGATCCGCCGCATGGGTCCAATCGGCAACATTTTGAAGATGCTGCCTGGTGGCAAGCAGATGTCTCAAATGGCAGACATGGTCGATGAAAAGCAATTGGATCGCATCCAAGCAATCATCCGCGGCATGACCCCTGCAGAGCGCGATAACCCGAAGATGCTTAATGCTTCACGACGTAAGCGTATTGCTAACGGCTCCGGCGTGAGCGTATCCGAAGTGAACAAACTCGTTGAGCGTTTCTTTGAAGCACGCAAAATGATGGGACAAATGGCCGGCCAGTTTGGCATGGGTGGAGTTACTCGTAGCGCTACTAAGAAGCAAGCTAAGGGCCGCAAGGGTAAAAACGGCAAGCGTAAACCTGCGAAAAAGGGTCCAGTTCAGCCAAAGATGCCAATGGGTGGCATGCCGGGAATGCCAGGTATGGGCGGCGCTGGAATGCCAGATCTGGCTGAACTTCAGAAGCAGCTCGGTGGCGCTGGTGGCCTCGGCGGCGGCATGCCGGGAATGCCTAAGCTTCCTAAAGGCATGGAAAACATCGATCTCAACAACCTAGACTTCGGCAAAAAGTAGCCCTCTCAGCTCGTTGATTTCAGCTATAGCGGTGCACCACAATCATGATTGTGGTGCACCGCTATAGTATTTTTGATACAACTAGTCTTATGTCACCCATCTTGCGCGTGCGAGACCTCGTGAAACGCTATGGCGATACCACTGCTGTAGATCGTTTAAGTTTTGATGTTGCCCAAGGCGAAATTTTTGCTTTTCTTGGTGAAAACGGCGCAGGCAAAACCACCACCATTTCCTGTCTCATAGGTGTTGCACAACCTACCTCTGGGGATATTGAACTGCAGGGTGGTCAGGTAAATTCCGAAAAACTTGGAGTGGTGTTTCAACAATCGGTGCTTGATCCTTTGCTGAGTGCCAAAGAAAATCTAGAAACACGTGGGCGCCTTTACCCAGGAGTAACAGCAGTCCGAATTGATGATCTGATTGAGCGCATAGGCCTACAAAGCTTTGCGCACCGGAAATACGGAGTTCTTTCTGGAGGCGAAAAACGCCGCACCGATATCGCGCGAGCATTACTTCATGATCCCGATATCTTATTTCTTGATGAGCCGACGGCCGGATTAGATCCCAGATCGCGACATCAAGTATGGGAGACCATTAACGCACTGCGCCGTGACATTGGCCTAACAGTTTTCCTTACCACTCACTATATGGAAGAAACTGAGCTCTCTGATTCCGTCCTCATTATTGATCGAGGAAAAGAAGTCGCCTCTGGCACACCCTTGCAATTGCGCTCTCGCTACACCACAACCGTGCTGACTCTGCGAAGCAATAAACCAGAAGAATTGTCTAGGAAGCTCCAGGATCTTGATCCGATCATTGAAGGCGATCGCATCCACATCACATTAAACAATGGGCTAGAAGCAGCACGTTTAGCAGCAGAGCTTGATGGCGTTTTAGACGTAGAAATCCGACACGGTTCCATGGATGATGTCTTTTTGGCAGTCACTGCAGAACGGGAACAATCATGATTGCAGTTCTGACACGCAGGCATCTTCGATGTTTCTTTCGAGACCGCATGGCTGTGCTGTTCTCTGTGTTGGGTGCTCTTATCCTTTTGGGGCTTTATGTCCTCTTTTTAGGCAAACTCCAAATTGATAGCATGGCTGCGAATTTACCAGCATCGGCTAAAAGCGATGTTGAAGGATTTGTCTTCAACTGGGTGTTCTCCGGAATTTTAGTAACCTCAGCGATCACTGTGCCACAAGCTGCATTAGGCGTATTGGTAGAAGATCGGACACGGGGCGGGATTAAAGATTTCCTTGTTGCACCTGTCACGCGCACCCAGCTCACGGTGTCGTATATTCTTGCAGCAGTCATTGTCGCCATGAGCATTTTGCTCATGGAATTTGTCATCGGCAGCATAGGGCTTGCAATACTTGGCTATCTCAACATTTCTATCGGAGCATTTTTAGAATTAGTTTTGGTGCTCTTTCTCCTGACTCTGACATTTTCAGCCATTGCGGCATTCCTAATAACTTTGGTGAAATCCCAAGGCGGAATGTCTGCGCTCTCCAGCTTGGTGGGTACGTTGGCCGGATTTTTAGCTGGTGCGTATATCCCGCCTATGGCGTTGCCCGCAGCTGTGGTGGAAGTATTGAATTTTCTTCCGTTTGCGCCAGCAGCAATGCTTATTAGACAAGTAGTCGCTGCTCCTGCCTTGGAAGAAGTTCCATTTCCCGCTGATGTGCTCAAAGAGTTTCACATTGGATATGGTATTCAGATAGAAATGTTTGGTGAAGGTATATCCACCTGGGCAGCAGCAGCAATTGTTGCCGCATGGGGCTTATTATTTGGCCTGATTGCTGCATCAAAGATGAAAAGTGTCGTGCGTTAAAGCATGTCTTCTGGGCTCACGCCGTTGTTATCGCGCAGCTTTATGCTGGCCCCAGCGCGAAGAAGAACATCAACTACGGCAGAATCTGGCAAATGATGGGCAGCGGCATTCCAGAGGGGAGTGCGCCCATCAGCATCGATGGCATCCACCTTCGCGCCAGCATTAATGAGGCATTCAATAATGCCATCATCGCCTGCGGTGGCTGCGATATGCAGGGCAGTAACACCATGAGGATTAGTGAGCTGAGGATGTGCCCCCAAGTCCAGTAATCGGGCAACGACCATGAGGTTTCCTGCTTCAGCAGCCCTCATAAGCACGGTCAGATCATGGTTATCTCTGGCGTTGGGGCCTGCATTGGTCAGAAAACTGTTCAGACCTGTGAGATCACCGGTGAGCATGATTTCATCAAAGCGACCACCGTCTACATATCGGATTAAGTTCCGGTCATCATTACCGGAGGCAATCGGAAGCACACTATCCAAATCTACTCTCTCAACAACAAGCTGGGGCGATGAACGGAAATTGCGCATAAAATTGCCCAGGTAACAGCGCTAAGTAACCAAGTGGATACTGCGATTTTAATTTTAAGACAGTTGCCGCTAAGATTGTTCAGGTTGTCTGCGCTCGAATGGGCGTGACAACACTTATAGACTTTCCTGCGTATTGCCGCCAACGACTTCAAGTCGTCCGGAGGAGTCACGCGCAGGTTAAACAAAAAGGGTTGAACCGGCTCACCAGCACACGGTGAGTGACCGTACTGCCCAGTGACCTAGTGAGGAAAATTCACATGGCTGTAAAGATTAAGCTCCAGCGTCTCGGCAAGATCCGTACCCCGCACTACCGCGTGGTTATCGCTGATGCACGCACCAAGCGCGACGGCAAGGTTATCGAGAACATCGGTACCTACGAGCCAAAGGCTGAGCCTTCCGTCATCAAGATCAACTCTGAGCGCGCTCAGCACTGGCTTTCCGTTGGCGCTCAGCCAACCGAGGCTGTTGCAGCACTGCTCAAGGTGACCGGCGACTGGCAGAAGTTCAAGGGCATCGAGGGCGCAGAAGGCACCCTTAAGGTTGCAGAGCCTAAGCCATCCAAGCTTGAGCTGTTCAACCAGGCTTTGGCTGAAGCTAACAACGGTCCTACCGCTGAAGCAATCACCGAAAAGAAGAAGAAGGCTCGCGAGGACAAGGAAGCTAAGGCTGCAGCTGAGAAGGCTGCCGCTGAAAAGGCTGCCGCAGCTGAGGCAGAGGCTCCAGCTGAGGAAGCTGCTGCAGAAGAGGCTTAAGTCTTAAATTCTGTAGAATTTCTTTAAAACCACCCTTTCACGATTATTCGTGGGAGGGTGGATTTTTTATGTATTAAAGATTTAGTCTGCATATTGTGCGATGCTCCCGCCGAAAGGCCAGTTTTCTTTATGCACCTTGGCAAGGCCGATGGATATATCTTCTTTGCGCAGTCCTGTGGCATGATTAATCCCCTCAGCGGTGACTTCATGTTTAATCGAGGTTGTTATGTAGTGGGGAGCAACGTGGTTGCTGGAGTTTTTGGTTGACGGGCGTAGAACGATAGCACTGCTGCGATCGAGCACAGTGCAGCCCCACCCCAAAACGCGTAGGCATAGGTGCCAAAAGTATCGCGAATGATGCCGGTACCCGCTGCTGCGATCGCTGCGCCTATCTGATGAGAAGCAAATACCCAACCAAATATGATTGTGCCGCGGTCTCCAAATATTCTGTGACACAGCACTGCTGTTGGTGGAACGGTGGCAACCCAATCGAGTCCATAAATGACCACGAACAGCACTATTGAAGGATGTATCGTTTCTGCAAGTAGCCAGGGGAGAAGGACAAGGCTTAATCCGCGGAAGACATAGTAAGCAACTAGTAGTTTTCTAGGGTCAAACTTATCTGTCAGCCAACCTGACGCGATAGTTCCGGCAATGTCGAATACTCCGACAACCGCGAGGAGACCTGCAGCCGTGGTTGTTGGCATGCCATGGTCATGTGCAGAGGGGATGAAATGAATGCCAATTAGACCATTAGTGGTTGCTCCGCAAATTGCAAAAGCTAGAGCCAAAGCCCAAAAAGCGCGCTGATGAACAGCGAACCTCAGCCCGTCTAGAGCTCGCGTGACAGCCCCACCGGTAATGCGCTCCGGTGTGGTGTAGGTTTCTGGATGTGCACCAAAAGGGAGGACACCTCGATCTTCTGGGTAATCTCGCACAACCAATAGCACTAATGGAATGACTGCGAGAGCTGTTGCTCCAATTAATAGTGACGCTTGTCGCCAGCCTAGATTTTCTGCAAGTACTGCAACAGGGGGAAGGATTATGAGCTGCCCTGTTGCAGAACCTGCGGTGAGAATGCCCATGATTAATCCGCGGCGGGATTCAAACCACCTATTGGCTACTGTTGCTGCGAGAACGAGTGCCATTGCCCCAGTGCCGGTTCCAATCAGAAAACCCCAACACACTAACAGCTGCCAAGATGCAGTCATGAACATACTGCCTACTGCTCCGGCTGCTACCAGTGCAAGCGCGCTAGAGATGACTTTGCGCATCCCATAAAGCTGCGGAGAATGGAGAGACCAGTCCGAATAAAAGGAGGTTGATGCTGACCGCAAATGACATGATCGACATTGACCACCCAAATTCCTCATGCAGTGGCACCATGAGTGCACCGGGGGCAGCCCGGAAGCCTGCTGCACCAAAGAGTGCAAGGAACACTGTGGCCGCTACCCACCATGCAGGATGAATACGTCGGTGTTTGGGCGGTGGAAAATTATTAAGATTAGAAGGCATTTTCTGACTTTCTTTAAGAAAGCTACATTGGTGGCCTAAGGTTACATGAAGGAGCTAACGAGAGGGAGAAAATGCCACTTCGATCTGATTGGTCAAAGGAACTGTGTCCGATTCGACGCTCGCTGGACGTTGTTGGCGATCCATGGGTAATGCTGATCATTCGAGATGTTCTTCATGGGAGAGGGCGGTTTGAGCAACTCCGTGACAGTCTTGAAATTTCTGAAGCAGTACTTTCCCGGAGACTGAGATCCATGGTTGAGGACGGTCTGCTTGCTCGAGCAGATTATGAAAACGGCAGACGTATTCGGCAAGGATATGTGGCTACCGAATCAGCTGTAGAGCTTTTGCCGGTATTGCAGTATTTAGCTCAGTGGGGTGAACGGCATACCGAGCTGCCTGAAGGTGGTGGGCATATGGCGATGATCCATAAACCGTGCAATCGAGAAACGGAGCCTGGTAGTTGGTGCAGCGAATGCGGTGAGGAGCTCCGTCCGGAAGAACTGGTATGGATGAAGCCGTGGAAGGAAAAATCTTATGATGAACTGGTTCCCGCAGGTGTTCTAGTAGAGAAGAAGGCTACCGAAATGATAGTGAAAGAGACCTAATGCTTTTCACCAGTCAGCATGGTTAGCAGCATCACGGCATTGTCGGTGGAGTCTTCTGGGCAGTCCACGCGGTGTGTGATGTGGGCATCCAAATGAACAGTAACTCCAGGATTAAGCATGTGGGTTTCATCGCCGTAGCTGAAGGTAAGCTGCCCTGAAAATGCTGTCACCGTGATGGGGTGTGCGGAGCGGTGGTCGGGGAGTGATTGTCCAGGGCTGAATGTGAATGCGATGAGGTTAGCGCCGTCTCCTTGCAGCAACCGTTTGACACTTGGTCGTTTCTTTTCGGGTTGGGCAGCGGGGGCTTCGTGGAGAATATTGAAAACAGTCATTGGAGTATTCCTTTTCCTTGGGCGTATTACCACCTTAATAAAAACTGTTTGAGCTGTATTAATTATGGTGAAATAGGGCTGGACAGGACTGTGGCATAAACTTTCTAAGCATGAGCACAGAGCAGGAATTGCAAATCGGTAAAGTCGTGAAGTCCCACGGCATCAAGGGTGAAGTCGTCGTGGAATTAAGCACCGATGATCCAGATATCCGCTTCGCTATCGGAGAAGTATTAAAGGGCAAGCAAGCGGGAAAAGAGCATACCCTCACTATTGATGCAGCTCGTATGCACCAAGGTCGACTCCTGGTGAAGTTTGCTGAAGTGCTTGATCGTACGGCTGCTGACTCCATGCGTGGCACTCGATTTTTCGCTGCGCCACTTGAAGCTGCTGCGGACGAGGATGGTTTCTACGACCATGAGCTTGAAGGTCTTCGCATCATTCATGACGGTGAAGACATCGGAGAAGTCACTGGTGTGATGCACGGTCCAGCTGGCGAAATTTTGGAAGTTATGTTGACTTCAGGAAAAGAAGCATTGATTCCTTTTGTTCACGCCATTGTTCCTGAGGTTGATTTGGAAGAGGGAACTGCCCTGATCACTCCTCCGGAAGGTTTGCTGGACCTTTAAGCTCCTACAGCTTTCACCGATAACAGCTCGACTTCTTCATTGCTGCAGCCTTGGAGGCCGTCCATATGAAGAAAAGCAGATGCAGTGTCTCCAGGGGGATAGACGCGTAGCCCATCAGCCGGCTTCGGGGCGCACAATGCAGGATCGTAATTCTCTGCACGAGAGATCCTAAGAGCTGCGATTGTGCTCTCACCCGGTTGAAGTGTGATCGTGGGTGAGTCGGTCTGTTCTCTTGAGGCGGGTGCACCGATCTGAGTGCCGTTGCCTAAACCAACTAAGCTCACGCCAGGAAACCCCTGGAGGGTACAGTCTGTTGCCCCCAGGTTGGAGAAGTTCACATCGACAAGTGTGCTTCCAGCTGCACCTTGTTGCCCTGATAGTGATATTTCAAGGTCGGCGGTGGCACACCGTGTGCTTTCTGTCGGTGGTTGGTCGGAGGACACGGTTGTTGTGACAGTTTCAGAAATCGTGGAAGTTTCTATAGGAGTTTCCACAGCAGTGCTTACCGAACCGCTTACTGAAGTTTCCACCGAAGTTTCCGTTGAAGAGCTGGTTGAAGATCCTGAGTCCGTACACGCGCTAAGTACCAAGAGCCCGCTCAGGCTACCGATTGTTAGTGTTTGCCGCATTAGTGTGTGAGGCTTCATTCCTCCAGGCTAGACCTCTTGGTAGATTGAAGTCCGTGACTAGCTCCGAAAATAATGATTTCCGCCATTTGCGCCTTGATGTGTTGACCATCTTCCCTGAGTACTTGGATCCGCTTCGCCATGCGTTGTTGGGTAAAGCGATTGAAGATGGCACGTTGGAAGTCGGTGTGCATGATCTGCGCAATTGGGCTACTGGCGGGCATAAAGCTGTCGATGATACCCCTTATGGTGGTGGCCCTGGCATGGTGATGAAGCCAGAGGTGTGGGGCCCAGCTTTGGATGATGTTGCTGCGGGGCATGTGGTGGGAGCTGAGTTGAACTCGGCGGCGCCACATTTGAAAAATGCGCGTCATGATGAGCTAGGTGGCGTCGAAAAGCGTATTTATGCGGCAGATGATGAGGATCTAGATTTGCCGCTCTTGCTGGTGCCCACGCCAGCGGGCAAGCCTTTTACGCAGGCGGATGCGCGTGCGTGGTCGAACGAAAAGCACATCGTGTTTGCTTGCGGCCGCTATGAAGGCATTGATCAGCGCGTCATCGATGATGCGGCTAAGCGCTACCGGGTGCGTGAAGTATCGATCGGCGATTATGTGCTGATCGGCGGGGAAGTGGCAGTCCTGGTCATCGCGGAAGCCGTCGTGCGCCTGATCCCTGGCGTGCTCGGAAACCGTCGTAGCCACGAAGAAGACAGCTTCTCCGATGGCCTGCTCGAAGGCCCGTCGTACACAAAGCCGCGCACCTGGCGCGGACTTGACGTCCCCGAAGTACTATTCTCGGGCAACCACGCCAAGGTCGATCGCTGGCGACGCGATCAGGCGCTCCTACGCACCCAGGCAATTAGGCCTGAGCTTATCGACGCCTCCCTCCTCGATTCCACCGACCTCAAAGTATTGGGACTGGACAAATGACAGAGACCACACCTCAACCCCCAAAGCCAGAGCCCGAGCTCCCGAAATTTCTCAGCAACCCAGAACGTGGCGACATCATTTTGTTCATCGCACTCATCGCGATGGGTATTTTCTCCCTCTGCATGATCCCACTGCGCGCCTGGATGCTCACCCAACCGCTGGCCTACACCCTCATCGTCGGCGGTTACACCAGTGCAGTCGTGGGCGGCGCGAACGCTTCGGTAGAAAACGGCATCTGGTGGGTCTACTGGCTCTGCACCCTGATCGGCGCACTGAAGTTCATGCCCGTCTATTGGCTGATGGGTAAGCGCTGGGGCATGGAATTTATCGACATGTCCCTCCAATACATGCCCCGCTTCCACCGCATGTTCAAAAAATCCGTCGACTCCGAATCCACCCGCCTCTACGCCTGGATCATCGGCCTCATTCCACTGGCTTACCTCCCAGGACCCGTGCCGGGAACCATCCTCAACGCGGTGGCCGGCCTGGTGAAAATCCGCTTCTGGATCATCATGGCCTGGAACGCCATCTGCGTCTTGGCGGTCAACGGACTGTTCATCTGGCTGGGCTACACCTTCGGCGAACAAGTCCTCGATATCGTTAACGTGGTCAACCGCTACATGCTTTGGATAACCTTAGGATTGCTGGCGCTGATGTTTTTCCGCGCACGGAAGCAATTTGCCAAGTAAATGGTTGAAAGGAATATGACCACCATGCGAGAAGTTTCAACCGACCTCAACATCCTCATCGTCCCCAGCGAATGGGACAAAGTGCTAGAAAACCTACCAGCGAAATTGAGTGAGTCCGGATTCGCAGCCTCTGAAATCCACTCCCAGATCGTTGACCTCACCTGCGAACCCGACAACATGCTTGTCACCCAGTTCTCCCAGCTAGAGGGCCACCCACCAATTGTGGAAGTGCTCCACCGCCTAGTAATTAACGGCTCCTCCGACCTGGAGCTTAAAGACCTCACCAAAAAGGTGGTGGGGGCGTTGCCTCAGGGGATCTACTGGTATGGAACTTCCCTTGAAGGTGCGACCGAACCTGGCGTTAACGCATCATGCGCGTGGCAGCATCGGGGTTAGTTTTCTAAGTTTTGTCAGTTAGCCCACCGTCCTGGAGGAAATGCTTTTCGGGAGGGGCACTGTCGAAAATGCTGGATCCGCACCGGGGTGTATGGTGAGATGCAAAAATCCGACCGATTTGGGTGGTGGGGACCCGAAATCGGTCGAAAATTTGCACGAATGTTGAGTTCTGATGCAAAAATCCGTTCGATTTATAGCTTCAGGTATGCTAGCTGGTCGGATTCTTGATCAGGGATCTCACAGGTGTCAAAATCGCCCATTACATGCGGAAATGATGATGTTTTATATGACCGTTTGAGGGGGGTAATTCGACTGGATCGACCCTCGGGTATGTTCCTCAAATCTGAGCGCTTAAAACGCCGCGTGGGGCAAGTGTGAGTTTTCCTACTTTTCGGCTCCAGGAATAGCGATCATCATACCTTTGTGGATACGATTTCATATGGAAGGTGGAAACGATTCCACACAATCCCATAGGTGCTAGGAGCGCGCACAATGTATCCCACTGACAAAGCCCCATTCTCCCAACTTTGGCAGTACGCAGGAAATGACACTCAACTAGAAATATTTTCTTCAGATGCCACAATCGAAAGCTGGTTGGCCACGGAGAGAGCACTCGCAACTGCTCAAGCCCGCCATGACGTGATTACTGAAGACGATGCTGCACAGATCAACCAGGCGGCAGTCCTTTCCAACATTGACCGCGAGAAGCTGTGGGAAGATGCCAAAAATGTCGGCTACCCCATCCTTGGCTTGGTAAGACAAATCGCAAGTCACCTTCCAGAAGGCCCCAACGGGCGAGTCCACTACGGCGCCACGACCCAAGACATCATGGACACTGGACTGGTGTTGCAAATGACTGCCTCTTTGAACGCCCTTGATAAACAGATCGTGCGTCTGGGGAATGCACTGGCAGCACGGGCTGAAGAGCACAAAGACACCGTGATGCCGGGACGCACCCATGCTCAGCAGGCAATTCCCACGACATTTGGAGCAACCCTCGCTACCTTTTTGGATCAAATCCGCAGGCAGAGGGAACGACTTGAGGAAGCACTCGAGCGCGTGCGAGTCATTTCGCTGTTTGGTGCTGGTGGAAACAACGCAGCACAAGGCGAACAAGCGGCAACGGTTCGTGCAGAGATGGCTCGCCTGTTGGATCTGAAGGACCCGGTGGTGTCATGGCATGTGGAACGCGATGTGCTTGGGGACTTCGGATGGGTGTGCTCAACGCTGTGTGGATCGATGGCAAAATTTGGCCGAAACATCGTGGATCTTTCCCGAACTGAAATCGGAGAAGTTTTTGAGCCTTACAACTCCCATCGGGGTGCATCTTCCACGATGCCTCAGAAAGTCAACCCGATTTCTTCCGAGCTCATGATTGGTATTTCAGTGGTGGCGGGTGCCTTGACCTCGACTTTGCCACGGCTTCAGGAATCGGGACATGAACGAGCAGCAGGAGAGTGGCAGGGAGAATGGCTTGTCATTCCAACGTTGGCCAATCTAGCTGGCGCTGCACTCGATGAAGCCATTGTGGTGGCTGAAGGAATGCGAGTGGATACAGATCGTATGTCCTCGAACTTGGCTTTTGATGGTGGATTGATCATGGCGGAAGCTCAGATGATTCAACTAGCTCCTGCTCTGGGGCGTGAGAAAGCTCATGACTTGGTCTATGAAGCATCCACAAAGGCTCGTGAAGAGCACACCACGCTGGAAGAAGTACTGCCGATAATTGCAGTTCAACATGGGGTCGAAGACCTGTTGCCTAAGAATTTTGCGCAGCCTGCAGACTATGTCGGCGAAGCACAATCCATGGTGAATGCAGCTGTCGCCGCCTGGAATGCCCAATTTTAACAACCCAAAACTTTAACAACTCGAATCGTTCAGGAGTTTACGCACGATGAGTACACCGATCAAGAACCAATCCCAAGGTGTTAATGCACCTGCCAGGTCCCATTGGAGCAATCTTCTAATCAAGTTGGGAATTCCAGCGTTGATTGTGGTTGCCATGTGGTTTGCCCCGCACCCTGAAGCACTCACGGATCAAGCGTGGCGGATGTTTGGCCTGTTCATCGCGACGATTGTGGCGATTATTCTCAAGCCAATGCCAATGGGTGCCGTGACAATTATCGGCATGATCGCCGCGGTGTTGACTGGTTTGGTGCCGTTGACTGCGCCTTCTGATGATCCCGGCGCGGTGTATGGCCTTATTGGTTTCAGTAACGGCACCATTTGGCTGATTGTGATGGCGTTCCTGATTTCGCGTGGATTCATCAAGACGGGGCTTGGACGTCGAATAGCGTTGTTCTTCGTGTCTAAAGTCGGCGGAAAAATGCTGGGTGTGACCTATGGTTTGGCGCTCGCGGACTTGGTCTTGGCTCCTGCGATTCCATCAGCAACTGCCCGAGGTGGTGGCATTATGGCTCCGATTATGAAGTCGGTGGCATTGACTTATGATTCCACTCCTGGCCCAACTCGTCGCAGAGCTGGCGCGTTCTTGGCGCTGAATGTGGGACAGGTAAATGCGATTACGTGCGCGATGTTTCTAACTGCAATGGCAGGAAACCCCTTGATCGCCTCTTTGGCGTCGCAGATGGATGTCAATATCACGTGGACAAACTGGGCTGTGGGTGCGATTGTGCCTGGTTTAGTGGCGCTCATTGTGGTGCCGTGGGTGGTGTACAAGATTTATCCACCTGAGTTGAAGGACACCCCTGAGGTCAAGAAAATGGCTTCTGATGAACTCAAGCAATTGGGTGGGTTTACTTATGGTGAGAAGGTGCTGTCGGGAACCTTTGTCGTGTTGCTGCTGCTCTGGACAGGTGGCGATTTGGTCTTGGGAATCTCTGCAACCACCACCGCATTTGTTGGTGTCATCATCTTGCTGCTGGCTCACGTATTGACGTGGGAGGACATCATTCAAGAAAAGACTGCGTGGGACACCATGGTGTGGTTCGCGGTGCTGTACATGATGGCAACAGCGTTGTCGCAGTACGGATTCATCGCGTGGATTTCTGAGGTGATTGCTTCCAGTTTGGGTGGTATGAACTGGGTTGTCGCGCTAGTTGTGCTGGTCTTGATCTACTTCTTTAGCCACTATTTCTTCGCCTCGGCAACGGCACATATTTCTGCGATGTACTTGGCCTTCCTGGGTGCTGCGATTGCGATTGGTGCGCCTCCTTTGATGGCGGCCCTGGTGTTGGCGTACACCTCCAATTTGTTCTCTTCACTCACTCAGTATTCTGGTGGTCCTTCGCCAACATTGTTTGGTTTGAACTACATCACGGTGGGTGAGTGGTGGCGGACCTCGGCAATTGCTGGTGCCGTATCGATCACAATCTGGTTGGTTATCGGTGGTTTGTGGATGAATGTCATCGGACTCTGGTAATCGAAGTCAAAGGCAAAAGGTAAGGGTGTGTGAAGATGTCAGCAAAATCGAGCCTCAAGGAAGTGGCTGAGTTAGCTGGCGTCGGTTACGCCACAGCCTCGAGGGCCCTATCTGGCAAGGGTTATGTGTCCCCGCAGACGCGGGAGAAAGTTCAGGCGGCGGCTAAAGAGCTGAACTATGTACCAAATCAGCTGGCCAAGGCGTTGCGGGAACATCGCAGTGCCTTGGTGGGGGTCATTGTTCCGGATTTGTCCAATGAGTATTATTCGGAATCGCTGCAGACTATTCAGCAGGATCTGAAAGCTGCTGGCTATCAAATGCTGGTTGCGGAGGCCAACAGTGTGCAGGCGCAGGACGTGGTGATGGAATCGTTGATTTCGATTCAAGCTGCAGGAATTATCCACGTTCCAGTGGTCGGCTCAATTGCTCCTGAAGGAATCCCCATGGTGCAGTTGACTCGTGGTGAATTGGGTCCTGGTTTCCCTCGGGTGTCGTGTGATGATGAGGCTGGGTTTTTCCAGCTGACCGAGTCGGTGCTGGGCGGCAGCGGAATGAACATTGCTGCTTTGGTTGGTGAAGAATCACTTTCCACCACGCAGGAACGAATGCGCGGTATTAGTCATGCGGCGTCGATATATGGGGCTGAGGTGACGTTCCATTTTGGCCACTATTCTGTCGAATCTGGCGAAGAGATGGCTCAGGTGGTGTTTAACAACGGCCTTCCCGATGCTTTGATTGTGGCGTCTCCTCGGCTGATGGCTGGGGTGATGCGTGCTTTTACTCGCCTGAATGTCCGCGTTCCCCACGATGTGGTGATTGGTGGTTATGACGATCCTGAGTGGTACAGCTTCGTCGGCGCTGGGATCACCACGTTTGTTCCACCGCATGAGGAAATGGGGAAAGAAGCCGTGCGCTTGTTGGTGGATCTGATTGAAAATCCTGAACTTCCCACCGGCGATGTGGTTTTGCAGGGGCAGGTGATCCTTCGGGGGTCGAGCACACATTCCGGGTAGAATTGCCCAAATGTCATCAATTTCTCGAACGATTGCTCTCGAACTCGGCGTTAAAGATGAACAAGTCGAGGCCGCCATCAAGCTCTTGGATGAAGGAAACACCGTTCCGTTCATCGCCAGGTACCGCAAGGAAATCACTGGGGGACTCGATGATACCCAACTGCGTGACCTGGAAGAACGCCTCAGTTACCTCCGTGAGCTGGAGGATCGCAAACAAAGCATCCTCGCTGCGATTGAGGAACAAGGCAAACTCACCGATGATTTACGCTCGCTGATTTTGGGATGCGACACCAAGGCTCGCCTGGAGGATCTGTACCTGCCGTTCAAAAAACGGCGCAAGACGAAGGCTGATATCGCTAGGGAGGCGGGCCTGGAGGGGCTCGTCGATAAGCTTATCGACGCCCCGTCCCTCGACGCCGCAGCGCAGGCAGCTGCATTTACGACTGAGGGCTTTGAGGATTCCAAAAAAGTTTTGGATGGTGCTCGCGCCATTTTGATTGACCGCTTCGCGCTCGATGCCGATTTGGTGGGCGAGGTGCGTGAGCAAATGTATCGCGCGGGTTCCATGTCAGCATCGGTGGTGGCGGGCAAGGAGCAGGAAGGCGCAAAGTTCAAGGACTACTTTGAGTTTTCCGAACCTTTTGACAAGCTTCCATCTCACCGAATTTTGGCGCTGCTGCGCGGTGAAAACGAAGGTGTGCTGAGCCTCAACCTCGATGCGGGCGACGACACAATCTACGAAGGTTTGATCGCCGACCGATTCTCCCTGGACACCCAGACTTCTAGCTGGCTGGCTGAGGCTGTGCGCTGGGGTTGGCGCACCAAACTGTATGTGTCCTCCGGATTGGATGTGCGCATGCGTCTGAAAGAAAAAGCAGAGGAAGGCGCACTCGATGTGTTTGCCACCAACCTCCGCGACGTTCTCCTTGCAGCTCCCGCTGGTCAGCGCTCCACAATTGGCCTTGACCCGGGATTCCGCAACGGTGTGAAAGTAGCTGTCGTGGATTCCACCGGTAAGGATGTTGCCACCACGATCGTCTACCCACACCAGCCCCAAAACCGCTGGAAGGAAGCCGTATCTGAACTGGCTAACCTGTGCGCGACTCACGGTGTGGAACTCATGGCGATTGGCAACGGAACCGCCTCGAGGGAAACGGAAAAACTCGCCGGCGAAGTGGCAGACATGATCAAAGCCGCAGGTGGCAAGCGACCAACTCCCGTGGTGGTCTCCGAATCGGGCGCATCTGTGTACTCGGCATCACCGATCGCAGCCGAAGAATTCCCCGACATGGACGTCTCCCTGCGCGGTGCAGTTTCTATCGCGAGGCGACTCCAGGATCCACTGGCGGAGCTCGTCAAGATTGAGCCCAAAGCCATCGGAGTCGGCCAGTACCAACACGATGTCAACCAGGTTGCACTTGCCAAAACCCTTGATGGTGTCGTCGAAGACGCAGTAAACGCAGTCGGAGTTAACCTCAACACCGCATCCGCACCACTTCTTACCCGAGTTGCCGGAGTGACCTCCACCTTGGCAAACAACATCGTGGCCTACCGCAACGAAAACGGTGGATTCTCCTCCCGAAAAGAACTGAACAAAGTTCCTCGCCTGGGACCCAAAGCCTTTGAACAGTGTGCTGGCTTCCTCCGCATTTCTGGATCCACCGACCCTCTCGACGCCTCCGCTGTTCACCCCGAGGCGTACCCAGTTGTCCGCAACATCGCGAAGGCTACCGGATTGGATGTCGCAGGATTGATCGGAAACACTGCGGTGCTTGCCAAATTGAAGCCCGCTGATTTCGCTGATGAACGATTCGGCATCCCCACCGTCACCGACATCATCGCCGAGCTGGATAAACCCGGACGCGACCCCCGCCCAGAATTCAAAACAGCCAGCTTCAAAGAAGGCGTGGAGAAAATCTCCGACCTCACACCCGGCATGATCCTGGAAGGAACTGTCACCAACGTTGCGGCGTTCGGCGCATTCGTTGACGTGGGAGTGCACCAAGATGGCCTCGTTCACGTTTCCGCGATGAGCGACAAATTCATCTCCAACCCCCACGAAGTTGTTCGCTCTGGTGAGGTCGTGAAGGTAAAGGTCATGGAAGTTGACGTCGACCGCAAACGCATCGGTCTTTCCCTCCGCTTGACCGATGAACCCGGTGCCCCAGCTCTGCAAAAGCGCGGAACCCGACCAGCCAAACAGCAGCGAGCTCCGCAAAAACAGTCCGCTAAGCCCGCCACAGGTTCCATGGCAGATGCTTTACGACGCGCCGGCCTCGGTGGCTAAGGCAACTTTCAAACCAAGCGGGAGTGTTCTCAAGCTCCCCTTGGTCTGAATCTCACATTTCGAGAGAGGATTAGTGCAGCATTAGGCGAAGGGCTGATTCGCCAGAGGGCGTCTTGGTCTAATCAGGCAGCCTGCCGTGAAGTACCGCAAAAAATGAGTTGGGGGCACGAGAAAGTGACCTCACAGAATCGCCTCTGAGCGCCTCAAAGTGCGCAGGCCATACTTTGACTCATCCCAGAATTCTGGCCTCTTAAATTGACAGCTACAGCGCGTTGACCCCACCGGGAAGATTCACAAATTTGTGGCCGAGGTGGGAGTAGTTGTCGATGAAGTCGGAACTGCGGATTCCCGAAGCGCAGTAGACCAAAATGTCGCCGTCGATTCCAGACAGTGCCTCTAAAATGTCGCTGTCCGAGGTGATCTGGCTTAAGGGGAGCTTCAGTGACGTTGCGCCCTCGGGGAGGTCTTTGAGCAGAACTTCATGTGGCTCTCGGATATCGAGGGAGGTGAGGGAGCCGTTGAGGGTGGCGTCGATAAGCGAAGTTGTATCGGTGCGCGCTGCCTCGTAGGAGGCGCGGAGGCGGGTGACCAGTGGGCGCGCCGGGTCGGCGGAGACGCGGAAGCTGCGCGTGGTGGCGGGGAATGCGTCGTAGGAGAGGATTGTGCCTGGTTGGACGTCGCCGATTTCTGTGAGAAATCCGATGGCGTGAGTGGCCATGAGTGCGCCGATGGTGGCTGTGGTGGCGCCAAGAACACCAGCGGTGGCGCAGTCGGGGACGAAATCGGCGGAGGGTTGTTCGGGGAAGACGTCGCGCAGGCCGACTCCGCGGTGGTCGGGGCCAGAGTTGAAGAGTGCCAGTTCGCCGTGAAAGCGCAGTACCGTTGCCCAGATGAGGGGAGTTCCGGTGATTTCGGCGGCATCAGACACTAAGTATTTTGTGGAGAAAGAATCGGAGCCGTCTAAGACGAGGTCCACGGAATTGAGCAGCTCGCAGGCGTTTTCTGGAGTGATCCGTTCGTGCAACGCGTTGACGGTGATGTCTGATTGGAGTTCTTTGAGGCGCTCGGCGGCAACCTCGACCTTGGGTCGACCGACATCGCTTGCGCCGAAGAGGATTTGGCGGTGAATGTTGGAAATGTCGACGGTGTCGTCATCGATGACCGTGATGGTTCCAACGCCTGCGGAAGCCAGCGACTGCATGACTGGGCAGCCGAGACCGCCTGCGCCGATGACTAGAACGTGGGCGTTGAAAAGTCGTTCCTGCTGCTCAATGCCATATCCGGGGAGCGCGAGTTGGCGGGCCGTGCGGTGAAGCTCAGATGTGGGAAGCTGCGCCATGTTAAAGCACCTGCTCCGCCCAGGATGCCAAACCTTCAAAACTTGATGAGGCCACCGCATGTTGGCGTTGCGGGATCCGGCCTGCTTGAGCGGCTAATCTTCCGGCTTCAACGGCGTGGAACATGGATTCGGCCATCGCGACGGGATTTTGGGCGCGGTTGATAGCGGAGGCCAGAAGGACGCCGTCGCAGCCGAGTTCCATTGCGAGTGTGGCATCAGAGGCAGTGCCTACACCGGCGTCGAGGATCACGGGTACGCTCGCGCGGCTGCAAATCAGTTCAATGTTGTGCGGGTTGAGAATGCCCAGGCCGGTTCCGATCGGGGAGCCCAATGGCATGACAGCTGCAACGCCACAGTCTTCTAGTCGGCTGGCAGTGATGGGATCGTCAGAGGTATAAGCCAGAACGGTGAAGCCGTCGTGGACGAGGAGTTCGCAGGCATCAAGAAGCTCAACGGTGTCGGGCAGCAATGTGTGTTCATCGGCGATGACCTCCACTTTCACCCAGTTGGTATCGAGGGCTTCCCGAGCCAATTGTGCAGTGAGGACGGCGTCGCGGGCAGTGCGGCAGCCTGCGGTATTGGGGAGAAGGGCGATCTCGAGGCGGCGCAGCATGGCAAAGATGGATTCTCCGCTAGAGGTGGTTGCTTGGTGTCGACGCATCGCCACGGTGGTCAATTGAGTTCCACTGGCGACAAGGGATTCCTCCAGCAACGCCTGAGAGGTAGCTCCGCCGGTGCCCATGATGAGGTGGGAATCGAAAGTTTTATCAGCAATATGCAGCATTTTAACCTCCCTGAATTGCGGTGAGAACTTCTACGGAATCGTTGTCACAAATGGCGCGTGACCACTGGGATCTGGGTACGACCGCGGCGTTGATTGCCACGGCGACTCCGGTGTCGTGGCCGATTTCTTGGTGGACCAATTGCTCCACGGTCAATTCGGAAGAGCGCATAGATGTGCCATTGAAGGTGTAGGTAATCACTTGTGAAAAATCCTTAAATTTGGTGGCGAAACGGATCGCACACATCAAGAGTGGGGAACAGTGGCTGGTTGGTTGCCATATCAACGGCAGCGCGCGCACCAAGGGCTGACAGCAAAATTCCGTGGCGGAAATATCCTGTGGACGCAATCACATTGGATCCAACCCATCCCAGGTACGGCAGGTCATCCGGGGTGCCGGGGCGGGCGCCGCAGGTGACTTCGATAAATTCGGTTTCTTCAATGCCCGGAATCAAACGGATAGCATCGCGTAGCAAATCATGCACTGCGCCCGTTCGAGGTTGCGGGTGATCCTCACGGCTTGTCGCGCCGATCGCGAGGGTGCCATCGGTACGCGGAATGATATAAATCTGACGATCTTCCACAAACCCGCGCACCACCTTGGTGACCATCGGCTGCAGTCGCTCCGGCACGCGCACGCGCACAATATCGCCGTACACCGGCCTCAACTGCAATGGGTTCGCGCCCTCAAACCAGCCGGGAATGCTTGCGGCGCCCAGGCCCGCCGCCAAAACAACAACGCTTTTCGACGCAACCCTCACCCCCGAATTCATCGTCACGGTCAAACACGGATCGTGGCCATCAATAGAGATCACAGCGTCGGCAATATGCTCCGCACCGCGTTGCAAAATGGCATCCAATAACGCCCGGGCATACAGACGCGGCGACAGCTGATGATCCCCATCAATGCTGACCACCTTGGAAATCCTCGGCGACAACGCTGGCTCCGCAGCCCTTGCCTGACGAGTAGTCAACACATCGACAGGCAAATCCTTCAAATGCATGTACTTAATCAACTCCGCAACATGCATGCCATCCGCGCGGTCCGCACCGATAAGAAGGGTTCCATCAGTGCGATACCCAGTGGGCAAGTCCGTGTATTTAGACACTCTTTGGAGGAGGTCTGGGTATAGGCGAGCGGATTCCTTCATCAACAAAATCAGATCATGTTGCTGATACTGCACCTCCGCGGTGGGGGCCAACATTCCGCCGGCATGATGAGTCGCACCGGAAATTGGGTCAGGATCAATCAACGTGACTTGGTAACCAGCCTCCTGGAATTCAAAGCAGGTGGTCAACCCAATGATTCCGCCGCCGATAATAATCGCATGCTTTTTCATGAGAGCCTTCCTAATTCAAAGTTGGCCACCACATTTTCAGCGACCTGCTGTGGATCATCAGATTCAGAAAAAGCCCGCACCATGGCAATGCCAGCCACACCGGTTGCGCTGAGAGCGCGCACATCGGCAGGGGTGACATCACCAATCGCAACGATCGGCACCTTGGACAATTCCACCAAAGGGGGATAACCCGCAAGGCCAATCGGTGGCCGACCTGAATCCTTGGTGGGAGTCTTCCGAAACGGCCCAGCACCGATGTAATCCAACACATCGGACAGCTCATTCGCCGCCGCCACAAGTTCTAGGGTTCCAGTGGTCAACCCAATGATCGCCTCAGGCCCCAACAACTCACGAGCCTCAAGCACCGACACATCATCCTGCCCAAGATGCACACCGTGAATCGGGAGTCCTTCGCGCATTAAGGAAGAAGCAACGTGGAGGTGGTCGTCGATAAGCACCCTCGTTGTTGGGCTGCACCGCGCAACCTCAAGCGCAACCCGAGATGCCAACTCGCTCATCGCTTCTGGCGAAATAGGCTTTGAACGCACCTGCACCACACCCGCGCCACCACGAGCCGCAGCAGACGCAGTGTGCACAACCTCATCCACCGAGCCCGCGCCAGTCACAACATAACAACGCAGGTCAAAACGATTTTCAAACACGGGACAATCAATCCTCGCTTCCTTCGCTGGTGTTAACCAGACAGGTTCGAACGGTCCCGCGCAGCAACAGCGCGCAATCTCAGCCCAATGCATTGGGCACCCGTGGGGTAAGTCGCCACCAGTCAAGCCCGACAACCAAGATTTGTCAACGGTTAGTGCACCCAAGTGAGGGGAACAGACCCCAGTTTGAAAACCAAGGCACACATGTGAAAGAATATTTCAGTTGACTGTGCAAACCCCAACTCACGTTGGGCAAACGTGACAGCTTCGAAAATTGAAACGGAAACGAACCGGCCGAGCATCCCAATCCTGGGAAAGTGCCGCCAGGGTCCTCTTTCCCTACTAGTAAAAGGATTGTTTATATGAACATTCTGGATAAGATCGACGCAGCATCCCTGCGCGAAGACATTCCTGCATTCCGTGCTGGCGATTCCCTCGACGTTCACGTCAAGGTTATTGAAGGCGCTAACACCCGTACCCAGCTTTTCAAGGGTGTTGTCATTCGTCGTCAGGGCGGCGGAATCCGCGAGACCTTCACCGTCCGTAAGGTTTCCTTCGGCATCGGCGTTGAGCGTACTTTCCCAGTACACTCCCCAAACATCGAGAAGATCGAAGTTACCCGTCGTGGCGATGTTCGTCGTGCGAAGCTGTACTACCTGCGCGAACTGCGCGGCAAGGCTGCACGTATTAAGGAGAAGCGCTAATTTTTAGCGTTTGGTTGGTGCATAAATAACACCTGACCAGCCCCTAGTTATTTACCTTGTGTGAATAACTAGGGGTTTCTTTGTTTTTCATCCCGCACTTTGCCCGCACTATTCCTGCACCTAGACTACAGCGGAATCCTGGGGGATAACGCCGGGATGGTCTTGTACCTGATCTGTGTCAAAGTATTGCTGATAGAGTGAATCCTCGTGACCGATTTTTCTAGTGCATCAAATGCCGACGATCCTACCCAGTCCTCCGCAGGAAACGCTGCAAGTGGAGGTCGTGCCAATCGACGTGCTGGAAAATCTAAAAAAGAATCAAAACCAACGCCGTGGTACATCGAGATTCCTATTGTTGTTGTTTTGACCTTGGCGTTGATTTTCGTGCTGCAGACTTTCGTGGGACGTATGTACATGATCCCGAGTGGTTCCATGGAGCCGACATTGCACGGCTGTGATGGCTGTACTGGTGATCGTATTCTTGTGGAAAAGGTCAGTTATTACTTCTCTGATCCAGAGCCTGGTGATGTCGTTGTTTTCAAGGGCACCGATTCTTGGAACGTTGGTTTTACTACGCAGCGCTCGGATAATTCTGTGATTCGTGGTCTGCAAAATCTTGGCTCTTATGTGGGATTAGTGGCACCAGACGAAAATGATTTGGTTAAGCGCATTATTGCTTCTGGCGGACAGACCGTGTCGTGCCAAGAAGGCGATCTGGGAATTATGGTTGATGGTAAAGAAGTAGATGATAGCTATACGCTGCAGCCTGCGCAGTTCCCAATTGATGAGACCTCTGGCTCTACTGAATGTGGTGGCAACTACTTCGGCCCGCTCACCGTTCCTGAAGGAAATTACTTCATGATGGGCGATAACCGCACAAATTCCATGGATTCTCGCTATCACTTGGGCGATGAGTACCAGGGAACCATTCCGGAGGATCACATCAAGGGCAAGGTTCAGGCCATCGTGCTGCCATTTAGCCGAATCGGCAGCATCGACGATCCTGCCATTCAAAGCTAAAATATCGCTTTTCGACGCCTCCCTCTATGCGACGCCTTAAGCATCTCCGGACCCTTGAGGTCACCTTGTCCCGCAACGGGTTAGGGCCCGTAGCCGGAGTAGATGAAGCAGGACGTGGTGCTTGCTGCGGTCCTATCTCCATTGCCGCCTGCATCCTTCCGAACAAGCCTATTGAAGAGTTAGCCGCCCTAACAGACTCTAAAAAGCTCAGTGCGACGACTCGTGAAAAACTCATGCCGATCATTAAAAAGCATGCTCTAGCATGGTCCGTAATAATTATTTCGGCACAAGATATTGATCGATTTGGCATACAGCATGCCAATATTTCCGGCATGCGCCGAGCTGTTGCTGCTCTGGAAACCCGCCCGGGTTATGTTCTCACTGATGCGATGAAAGTTCCTGGCTTTGCCATTCCGTATTTGCCAATCATTGGCGGCGATGCCTCCGCGCGTTGCATTGCTGCTGCCAGTGTTCTTGCTAAACAAACCCGAGATGATCTCATGACTACGATGGCTGATAAATATCCTCATTATGGCCTTGAGGTTCATAAGGGATACAGCACGAAGATCCACATGGATGCGGTGCGTCACCACGGCGCAAGCCCAGAGCACAGATATAGTTATGCGAATGTGTCCAAGGCACACCAAGAATGGTTACAAGCTGCCGATGGAAAAATGATGGAAGGTGGAGCATGAGCGCTGAAGAACTCGACAATTATGAAGCAGAGGTTGAACTCTCGCTGTACCGCGAATATCGCGATGTAGTTAGCCAGTTTTCCTATGTTGTAGAAACTGAACGTCGATTCTATTTGGCGAATGCCGTGCAGCTTATTCCGCACAACAGTGGTAATGATGTCTATTACGAAGTCCGCATGTCAGATGCGTGGGTGTGGGATATGTACCGTTCAGCACGATTTGTTCGATACGTCCGAGTGATTACCTACAAGGATGTCAACATCGAAGAGTTGGACAAACCAGACATCATCATGCCTGAGTAGCTTTTTGCAGTAAAATACCAGGTCATATGGCCTAAAAATGTGCGGGATTATCAATTAATCCCGCACTTTTCCCGTTTCATATCTGCTTCTTTGTCAAGTGCCCTCTGGTCTGCATTGTGGATAACTAGCGTGGGGAGCTAGTTATCCACAGCCATGAAATAGACACTCTTGAAGCGTTTTCTTAAACCACGTTGAATCTACAGGCACAGCCAAAATAGATTATTTAACACTCGTGGGGGAGATATGAAAACACAAAAGCAATTTCTCGGGGCTTTTGGCGAAGACCTAGTGCTTCAGCAATATATGGATCAAGGTGCAGCGCTAGTTGCTCGCAATATCAGCTATTCATGTGGGGAAATAGACCTGATAGTTCAGCTAAAAAGCGGAACTATAGTTTTTGTCGAAGTAAAAACTCGGCGTGGTTGTGAATTCGGTGCGGCTGAATCGGTGGATTGCCGGAAAATGACACGAATGAGAAGGACCGCGGGGAGATGGCTTGAAGGAAGACCCTATTTTCCAGTCAGATTCGATGTAGTATCCGTTATTTTGGATCCGCACACCGGAAGCCCAGAAATCACCGTCTATGAGGATGTTGAACATGGCGCTCGGTAGAACTATTTCCACGGCACAATTGGGTGTTCAAGCAAAAATTGTTCGAGTCGAAGCCAACGTTGGACCAGGTCTTCCAGGAACATATGTTGTCGGCATGGCGGATACCGCTATTTCTGAGTCCCGAGATCGCATTAAAACAGCAGTGCATAACAGTGGATTGCAGTGGCCAAAAACGAAAGTGATAATCAATTTATCGCCGGCTTCAATGCGTAAACAAGGTTCGCAATGTGATTTGGCAATGACTGTCGCAGTATTGGCATCTCAAAGCCCAAACCCTCAAGTCCGATTTCATGCGCAGCACACAATGTTTCTCGGCGAGGTAGCGCTTGATGGCACTTTATTGCCTGTTACTGGAGTGCTCCCTGCGCTGCTTGCTGCTCGGGAAGAGGGAATTGAACGCGTTGTGATTCCTGAAGGAAATGCACAGGAAGCCGGGCTGGTTGATAATCCTCGCGTATTTGTTGCTAGTTCCATTGATCAGGTGATGCGGTGGCTAAATGATGAGGAGTCTTTACCTTCACCAGTCGTATTAGCTGGGCAAGATGATCTCAAATTACTGGATATGCGGGATGTCGTAGGGCAGCCAGAGGCCAGATTTGCTGCGGAAGTCGCAGCAGCTGGTGGGCATCATATGTTGATGATTGGTCCACCTGGTTCTGGAAAATCTATGATTGCAGAACGGCTGCCGAGCTTGTTACCTGAACTAACCTCACAGCAGATGATTGAGGCAACAGCTGTGCATTCTGTCGTGGGCCGAACCTTCTCAGGGCCAGTTTCTAGAGCGCCTTTTATTTCACCTCATCACAACGTTACTAAAGCAGCATTGTTGGGTGGAGGTTCTGGATCACCACTTCCAGGGGCTATTAGTTTGGCTCATCATGGTGTGTTATTTCTTGATGAAGTAAGCGAAATTCCAGCATCTATCCTTGATTCCTTGAGAACTCCTTTGGAATATGGGGCGATTCGGATTATTCGTTCACGCCACGATGTCACTTTCCCTGCCCAATTCCAACTCATTCTCGCTGCAAATCCGTGTCGGTGTGGAGCTGAAACACCCCAAGAATGTGTGTGCTCAGGAGCTGCACGAGCAACCTATCTGAATAACCTTTCTGGGCCGCTCCGTGATCGATTAGACATGGTTGTTGCAACCCATTCAAAAGGTGCGTTGCTGCGTAGTGATGATGTAGAAAGTTCAGCGCCGATTGCAGAACGCGTCGCCCAGGCACGTGAACGGTCTGCTCATCGTTGGTTAAAAGCAGGTTTAGGAGGCCTTGTTAATGCTCATGTAGATCCGCACTTTCTGCGAAGAAATTTTGCCGCAACCGAGGAAGCCATGGTGTATCTTGGGGCATTTTTAGCAGAGGGGGCGATCTCTCAAAGAGGGTGCGATCGGGCCATCAAATTGGGTTGGACTTTAAGCGATTTAGATGGTGCTTCGCAACCAAACCTAGATCATGTTGCTCGGGCAATGGCGCTTCGCGGTACAGCATATAGTGAGGTTGCAGCATGATAGATGCTCGATTACTTGCATGGGCGTATCTTTCAAAAGTCGTAGAAGGGCCAAATCTGTATCTGCAAAATCTGCTTAAAGATGGCCATGATGTGCAGAAAATAACATGTGGAATTAAGCAGAGGGAACCATGGATTGGAGAGGGGTTGCTTAAATCAACAGCTTCTCGATCAACAATTGACACGGCAAAAGATGATTTAGAAACTATCGCCAAATTGGGCGGTCGATTAATTACACCAGAAGATATCGATTGGCCGAGAGAAGAATTTGATCATGCTTTTGGGTTCGCGGCTTCTGGAATGAGCGATCATGTTCGTACGTATCAAGATGATGCACTTCCGCCACATGCATTGTGGATCAGAGGGGGAGACCTGAGGAAACTTAGTGCGCAATCTGTGACGCTCGTGGGGACTAGGGCAATCAGTAACTATGGAACGGCAGTGACACGGGATTTTTCCCAAGCTTTGGCAGCACATCAGTGGACGATTGTTTCAGGTGGTGCTTTAGGAGTAGATAGCGTGGCGCATAGCGAAGCGTTGCGCGCAGGAGGAGCAACAATTGCTATCTCCGCATGCGGACTTGATCGCTCGTACCCAAGCCACAATAAGGAGCTATTTAATCAGATTGCGGCGACAGAAAAGGGCGCTATGGTCAGCGAGTACCCTCCTGGAACGCCGCCACAACGACACCGGTTCCTTACTCGAAATCGATTAGTCGCAGCACTGTCGCAAGGCACAGTTGTTGTGGAAGCAGCGTGGAGATCTGGAGCGCTAAACACTCTTAGTTGGTGTGCTGGATTGGGAAGAGTTGCTATGGCAGTCCCCGGCCCAGTTAATACAGCAGGATCGTTGGGATGTCATGAACGGATTCGTAATGGAAGTGCCCAGATGGTCACTAGTGCAGATGATGTCAGGTCTTTGCTTGGTGCTGTCGGTGCGCTGGATAGCCAAGCACAGTATGAAT
This sequence comes from Corynebacterium crudilactis, assembly GCF_001643015.1. NCBI lineage: Bacteria > Bacillati > Actinomycetota > Actinomycetes > Mycobacteriales > Corynebacteriaceae > Corynebacterium > Corynebacterium crudilactis. Next base: position 1,883,163 of record NZ_CP015622.1, on the reverse strand, counting down.
TAAATTTTGCTGCTACACCGGTGCAGGGATTAACCAGGAATGAACTAAGAATCTTTGATGCGCTAGATGATCGTGGAGAGGGGAGGGAAGCCGCGAGTATTTCAGCAGAGGCAGGTCTGACGTTGCAGCTGACAATCTTTTTGCTCATCGATTTGCACAAGCGAGGAATCGTTGGGAGAGAAGGAACCTTGTGGTCGAGAAATTTGGAAGCGCAATAAAAATTGTTGAAAAGGTTGCGGGGTTCCGAACCGAAAGATACTGTATGTGAGGCAAGCCTAAGTATGGTTTTTAAGGTACGGGCTGGTTCCTTGAAGGCTGTTGGGTGATGTTCCTCTACGAGCATTGAGTGGCATCGCGCTAGGGTTAGCACTATGGGTGAGTCAAAAAAGATGGTGGCACGTTCGGATAAGAACGTGTCACCATCTGGCGCTTCAAGTTCGGTTTCGATGGCACAATTACATACGCTGATTGATGATTTCTGTGAGCATCTTGACCTTGTTGTGGGTAGATCTTCGGCGACTATCCGTGGCTACCGGTCGGATCTTTACTCCATGTCAGAAGCGATAAGGGGCATCGATAATTTCACGCTGCCATATCTGCGTCAGTGGATGGGGGTTGCGGTTGAAGAAGGAAAGTCTCGAGCGACACTTGCTAGACGTACGGCTTCAGCTAAGGCTTTTTCTTCTTGGGCTCAGAAAAATGGGTATCTCAAGACTGATGCAGCTGCCCGATTAGTTTCTCCGAAAATTAATCGAGACCTGCCGAAAATTTTAGGGGAACAGCAGGCTAGTGAGTTCGTGGAAAATGCTGCTTCTGCAAGTGCGGAAGAATTCTTAAGAGATTCAGCAATTTTAGAATTGCTGTATGCCACAGGTATCCGCGTCGCGGAATTATGTGGAATAGATTTGCTAGATATCGATCATGGCCGACGGATGATTCGAGTGCTTGGCAAGGGTGATAAGGAACGTGTCGTCCCATTTGGTGAAGCTGCCCATATGGCTTTAAAAAGCTGGATGGAGGTTCGAAATGAGATGGCGCAGAATACGAATGCGCTTTTTGTTGGCGTCAGGGGGCAACGAATAAATGCTAGGCAGGTCCGAAGGATTGTGGACAAAGCTGCAAAAGTGACCGGTGTTGAGCACCTTTCCCCGCACTCGTTGCGTCATACAGCGGCTACGCACCTTCTTGATGGTGGTGCGGATCTTCGACAGGTTCAAGAATTATTGGGGCATTCTTCAATGCAAACTACTCAAATTTACACTCACGTTAGTAATAAAAGATTGCTTGAAGCTTTTAATAAAGCGCATCCACGTGCTTAGTGGATTGCTTTAAGTCTGATGGTTGGTCGGGGGAGAAGCGAAAGTGGATTGATGTAGTCTTCGTCAATTTTTGCGCCCCATTGAAGTCCTGGAAATGATGTGGTTGGATGCCCGAGAGTTCCAATCACCTCACCTTTTTCTATGGGATCTCCAACGTTCAGGTGAGCGTGAACTGGTTGATACGTAGTCCTGATTCCGTCTCCGTGATCAATCGACATGGTGGGTGTTCCTACAACTGTTCCGGCGAAAGCAACTGTTCCTGAATTGCTGGCTAGTACGTGCGCCCCAATTTCTAATGGAAGATCCACACCGCGGTGTCCTGGAAGCCAATTTTGGGCAGGTTTGTCGAATCCGCGCAGCACTATTCCTGCCTTGTCTTCGCCGGTAGCTGGATTGACATATGCATGAGCTAGTGAGGGAGTTAGTAAAACCGTCAGAAAAAAGGAGAGTCCGAGAATCCATCTGCATCGTATGTTCATATGCTTAGCCTTATTGGACGCATGAGTGGTGTCCATAGTGTTGGGGCGCGGCTGTGGATTATGAGAGAGATGGGGCAGATGTTAAGCAGCAATATTTGATTGATTCACAAGAGCCATTGGAGCGTTTGGGAATGCAGGTCAAGGCATGTAGGCTTGTCGACAGCAGTGTGTCTGAATTGTGCTTTGTTATGCCTTAGGGCAAGGAAAGTTCCATTTTTTCAACTGACTACGCGCGATGGCGTTGAATATTATTTCAACTCTGGAACAACAAGGTCCCAAAGAACTCTTTTGAGTTTTAGGGTGTTGAGCTGGGAAACCATCGCTAGGGTGCAGGATAAAAACCTGCACAAATTTCCAAAACCGAAACCCTTAGACTTAATGAAAGGGGCTTAACATGGCAGTCGTAACCATGCGAGAGCTTCTCGATGCTGGTGTGCACTTTGGCCACCAGACCCGCCGCTGGAACCCGAAGATGCGTCGTTTCATCTTCACCGAGCGCAATGGCATCTACATCATTGACCTTCAGCAGACCCTGACCTACATCGATCAGGCTTTCGAGTTCGTCAAGGAGACCGTTGCCCACGGCGGCACCGTTCTTTTCGTTGGCACCAAGAAGCAGGCTCAGGAAGCTGTTCAGGTTGAGGCAGACCGCGTTGGCATGCCTTACGTGAACCACCGTTGGCTTGGCGGTATGCTGACCAACTTCCAGACCGTTTCTAAGCGTCTGAGCCGCATGAAGGAACTGCAGGCTATGGATGCTGCAGAAAACGGCTACGAGGGTCGCACCAAGCGCGAAATCCTCATGTTGACCCGTGAGCGCACCAAGCTGGAGCGCGTCCTCGGTGGTATCTCTGAAATGACCCGCGTGCCTTCCGCACTGTGGATCATCGATACCAACAAGGAGCACATTGCGGTTGCTGAGGCTCACAAGCTGAACATCCCAGTTGTTGCCATCTTGGACACCAACTGTGATCCTGATGTCGTTGACTTCCCAGTTCCTGGTAACGACGACGCTATCCGCTCCACCGCACTGCTTTCCCGCGTCATCTCCACCGCTGTGGTAGAAGGCAAGAAGGCACGCGAAGAGCGTCAGCTTGCAGCTGCTAAGGATGCAGCAGGCGAAGCAAAGCCTGAGGCTGAAGAAGCACCAGCAGTAGAGGCACCAGCAGTAGAGGCTGAAGAGGCACCAGCAGCTGAGTAAGCTGCCCCTCTTTACAGCATTTGCTGTTTGCTGACCTACTTAAAGCCCCCACGACAATGGAACTTTGACTTTTAAAATTTCATCGCCGTGGGGGCTTTTTGGGCAGCCACCCCGCCCATGTCGCCACGTGATCGACTGATTGCATGTACGATCACTTTTTAGACGGGCGGGTAGGACTACCGTGTCCTAACCTAAGCTTGTATAGCATTAATTATCCATACATAAGGAGGATCGCCCCGTAATGGCGAACTACACCGCTGCGGATGTTAAGAAGCTCCGCGAACTCACCGGTTCCGGCATGCTCGACTGCAAGAAGGCACTGGAGGAGTCCGCTGGCGACTTCGACAAGGCTGTTGAGATCCTGCGCGTCAAGGGCGCAAAGGATGTCGGAAAGCGCGCAGAGCGTAACGCAACCGAGGGTCTTGTTGCAGTTTCTGGCAACACCATGATTGAGGTCAACTCTGAGACTGACTTCGTTGCAAAGAACGCTGACTTCAAGGAATTCGCTGCAAAGGTAGCTGCAGCTGCTGCAGCTGCAAAGGCTAACTCCCAAGAAGAGCTTGCAGCAGTTGACGTGGATGGACAGTCCGCTGACGCTGCACTGCAGGAATTCTCTGCAAAGATCGGCGAGAAGCTTGAGCTTCGTCGCGCAGCTACCCTCGAGGGTGACAAGACCGCTGTTTACCTCCACCAGCGTTCCGCTGACCTGCCACCAGCAGTTGGCGTTTTGGTTGCATTCTCTGGCGAAGGTGAAGTTGCTGAGGCAGCTGCACGTCAGGCTGCAATGCAGATTGCTGCTCTGAAGGCTTCTTACCTCACCCGTGAGGACGTTCCTGCTGAGATTATCGAGAAGGAACGCTCCATCGCTGAGCAGATCACTCGTGAAGAGGGCAAGCCAGAGCAGGCTATCCCTAAGATCGTTGAAGGTCGTCTGAACGGCTTCTACAAGGAAAACGTTCTGCTTGAGCAGGCTTCCGTTTCTGACAGCAAGAAGACCGTTAAGGCTCTGCTGGAAGAGGCAGGCGCTACTGTTACCTCCTTCGCTCGCTTCGAGGTTGGCCAGGCTTAAGCCTTTTAACGTATGTGGGAGTTTTTGATTCCCACATAGAGTTTTTAAGTTTTGAATGAAACTTAAAATTTTAAAGAATTGCCCCGCGTATCGCTACAGGTGCGTGGGGCTTCATTCTGCGTGGAGTAGTTTTTTAACAACTTATTGCGCTAAAACCCTAGGCTTTCCGCATTGAATGCACGGAGCGATGTAAGATCGAATCCCAGGAATAGGGGGTGCTCTGATTCTGTCATCGTGGCAATTAAATTGTTGCGGGGCATCGGGAGCACCCTGTGGCTGATGTTAAATGCGGTTGGCAAAACCCCTACTAAAGGAGAACACCACGGTGACCACCTCGAGTGAACAACCCCGTACCGGATACAAACGAGTGATGTTAAAGCTCGGAGGTGAAATGTTTGGTGGTGGCAAGGTCGGCATCGATCCTGATGTCGTAGATAATGTCGCGCGCCAGATCGCCGAAGTCGCTAAGGGCGGCGCAGAGATCGCAGTTGTTATTGGTGGCGGCAACTTCTTCCGCGGAGCTGAACTTCAGCAGCGCGGAATGGACCGAGCTCGCTCCGACTACATGGGAATGCTTGGCACGGTAATGAATTGCCTTGCGCTGCAGGATTTCCTTGGGCAGCATGGCGTCGAGTGCCGTGTGCAGACCGCTATCAACATGGCACAGGTTGCGGAACCATATCTTCCACTTCGTGCTGAGCGTCACCTGGAAAAGGGTCGCGTAGTCATCTTTGGCGCAGGCATGGGTATGCCATATTTCTCCACAGATACCACCGCTGCACAGCGTGCATTGGAAATTAGCTGTGATGTATTGCTGATGGCTAAGGCCGTCGACGGCGTATACAGCGATGACCCACGCACCAATCCTGATGCTGAGCTGTTTACTGAGATTTCCCCTAAGGAAGTCATTGAAAAGGGCCTTAAGGTTGCAGATGCAACTGCATTCAGCCTGTGCATGGACAATAAGATGCCAATCTTGGTGTTCAACTTGCTAACAGAAGGCAATATTGCTCGTGCTATCAACGGTGAGCGTATCGGTACTCTCGTAGAGTCCTGATACATTAATTGGTATGAACAGCGTGGATCCACGCGTGGCAACGATAAGCTATCACTAGTATCCACACTGCTAAAAACACAGGAGTGAAAACATGATTGATGAAATTCTGTTCGAAGCAGAAGAACGCATGACCGCAACGGTCGAGCACACCCGCGAAGACTTGACCACCATCCGAACAGGCCGTGCTAACCCGGCGATGTTTAATGGTGTCATGGCTGAGTACTACGGTGTACCCACTCCAATCACTCAGATGTCAAGCATTTCAGTTCCAGAACCTCGCATGCTGATTATCAAGCCTTACGAGATGACGTCTATGCAGGTCATTGAGAATGCAATTCGTAACTCTGATCTTGGTGTTAACCCAACCAATGACGGCCAAGTATTGCGCGTCACTATTCCTCAGCTCACCGAAGAGCGTCGTAAGGATATGGTTAAGTTGGCTAAGGGCAAGGGCGAAGACGGAAAGATTGCTATCCGTAATGTCCGCCGCAAGGGCATGGATCAGCTGAAGAAGCTGCAAAAAGATGGCGATGCTGGCGAAGATGAAGTACAGGCAGCAGAAAAAGAACTAGATAAGGTTACAGCTGGCTTCGTCGTGCAGGTCGATGAAGTTGTAGCTCGCAAGGAAAAGGAATTGATGGAGGTCTAAAGACCTTTTATTTCAATGAGACAGAAAATACGTCGTTTCAACGTCGATTGGGCGGAGAAACGACGCTTTCTTTTGTTTGCTGGAGTGTTTGGGAGAATTTTTCCGAAAATACTGGCACCATCTACAGTGACATTGTTAGAAACTTCAAGGAGAACCGATGACTGAACCGGAGCAACACCACCGGTCCATGCGGATGCCCAAACCCAAAAATAACGCGGGTAGAGATCTTAAGGCAGCGGTAGGTGTAGGCGTCGGTCTGGGACTTTTGGTTCTTCTAGGCATCGTTTTGAGTCCGTGGGGATGGTACATCCTTGTGGCAGGATTCATGGCTGCAGCTACATGGGAGGTTGGTAGCCGTCTGAAGGAAAGCGGCTATCACCTTCCAATGCCGATCATGATTATTGGCGGACAAGCCATAATCTGGTTATCGTGGCCGTTTGGCACCATGGGTATTTTGGCGTCATTTGTAGCTACTGTTTTGGTGCTGATGTATTTTAGGATCTTCTATAACGGTGCGGAAAAAGAAGCCCGCAATTATCTTAGGGATACATCGGTGGGCATCTTTGTGCTCACGTGGATTCCTCTTTTCGGCAGTTTTGCAGCCATGCTGTCGTTGATGGAAAATAATTCCGTCCCTGGAACCTTCTTTATCCTGACTTTCATGCTGTGTGTAGTCGCATCTGATATTGGTGGCTATATTGCAGGTGTGTTTTTCGGATCTCACCCCATGGCGCCTTTGGTAAGTCCAAAGAAGTCTTGGGAAGGATTTGCCGGATCTATCTTATTGGGCGCGATTACAGGTGCCTTGTGCGTCCATTTCTTGCTTCATCACCATTGGTGGTTAGGTGTCGTCCTTGGTTGCGCGTTGGTTGTGTGTGCCACCCTTGGAGACTTGGTGGAATCGCAATTTAAGCGTGATTTAGGCATCAAGGATATGTCGAATCTCTTGCCTGGTCATGGTGGTCTTATGGATCGCCTAGATGGCATGTTGCCGGCTGCAATGGTGACATGGTTGATCTTGAGCGTAGTGAGCAGTTCTTACCCTGCTTAGTGACAGAAGTAGAAGAAGGCGTTGTGTGGGGCAAAATTCTAGATTGCCTTACACAACGCCTTTGGTTTTTTAGGTTGAACAACTTTAAACCAGTTTTACAATGCCTTGCGGATCTTTCGCAGTTGGCGACGGTACTCAAACATGCGCACTCCGCCCACCAACGCCATAATCAGCGCACCGGTGATTGCTGCGAGGAGGAATCCGATGCCTGCCGGGAATTGGAAGGACCATGCAAAAAGGTTAAGCTCTACGTTGGTTTGGTTCTGCATGATGAAGACCAAAAGCACAATCAACAAGATTGCGCCGACGATAAGAGCCACCCAAGTTCCGCCAGCAAGAGTTTGCTTTGGTACTACAATCGTGTCTGTTTTCTTGGTGTTTCGCTTAGTCTGAGGCTTAGATTCGGCATCAGAGTAAGCAGGTTCTTCTTGAATCGCAGGTGTGTTTGCAGTCACCTGATGCTCAGCGGAAATTTCTTCCATACCGTATTGGTTGTTACCCTCGTATGCTGGGTCTAAACCGGTGGGAAGGTTGTCTGGGTTGGTCTCATAAGGATCCACTGGTTTATTGCTCATACAGCTATTGAACTCGTAGAATCTCCTTTTCGCTACCTAAACTCGCTCAATAAGTTCAACAATTACATAACATCTGAAAGAATAGGCACATTATGGCTACACCTGTACCACTGGTTTTTAACGCACCTAAGCGCGGCATGCCCCCAGCCCACTTTGCGGATCTCACTGATGAGGCCCGAGTGGAGGCTCTGAAAGAGCTGGGTTTGCCCAAATTCCGACTCAATCAGATCGCACGACACTACTATGGTCGCCTTGAGGCTGACCCTTTAACAATGACGGACCTGCCTGAAGGTGCTCGTCAGGAAGTCAAAGACGCTTTGTTCCCCACGTTGATGGAACCGTTGCGTGTTGTTCAAGCAGATGATGATCAGACTCAGAAGACATTGTGGAAACTCCATGATGGAACTCTTCTTGAATCTGTACTCATGCGTTATTCTGATCGCTCTACCTTGTGTATTTCTTCGCAGGCTGGTTGCGGCATGGCGTGTCCATTCTGTGCTACTGGCCAAGGTGGCTTGGATCGTAACTTGTCTATCGGCGAAATCGTCGATCAGGTTCGTAATGCAGCTGCGACGATGCAGGATGAGGGAGGTCGTCTTTCCAATGTTGTATTCATGGGTATGGGCGAGCCACTTGCTAACTACAAGCGCGTGGTGTCTGCGGTTCGTCAGATTACGCAGCCAAGCCCTGCAGGCTTTGGCATTTCCCAGCGTAGTGTGACTGTCTCCACCGTTGGCTTGGCTCCTGCAATCAGGAAGCTTGCCGACGAAGACATGTCGGTTACTCTTGCTGTTTCTTTGCACACTCCAGATGATGAACTGCGTGACACTCTTGTTCCAGTGAATAACCGCTGGTCTGTCGCTGAGGTGTTGGATGCTGCTCGTTATTACGCAGATAAATCCGGTCGTCGTGTCTCTATTGAGTACGCACTCATTCGTGATGTGAATGATCAAGATTGGCGTGCGGATATGCTGGGCGAGAAGTTGCATAAGGCTTTGGGCTCTCGTGTTCACGTGAACCTTATTCCTTTGAACCCAACTCCTGGATCCAAATGGGATGCTGCTCCTAAGGAGCGTCAAGATGAGTTTGTTCGCCGCGTGATTGCCAAGGGTGTTCCATGCACCGTGCGTGATACCAAGGGGCAAGAGATTGCTGCCGCGTGTGGTCAGCTTGCCGCTGAGGAATCTGCTTAACCATCAAAAATATGTAAGCCCGTTGTTTTTGCTTAAGGCAAAGACAGCGGGTTTTGTTGTTGGTAAAAAAGTTCTGAAGAGCTGAGCTTAGGCTGGTAGCGTCAAATATATTGTTTTATTTTGATTGGTATTCGTGGATTCTAGAGCCGAAAGATTTTTTAAGATGACTGAGCCTGAAAAGCTGCAAGGGTTGCCTCAAAGTAGCCCAAATGATCCCACCACCCAAGCCTTGGCAGTCCGAAATTTATCTAAATCCTATGGGAATTCAACAGTGGTGAACACTATCAATTTAGATATTCCCAAGGGCTCAATTTATGGCATTGTAGGACCTAATGGTGCTGGTAAAACAACGATGTTATCCATGGCGACGGGGCTGATTAGGCCAACGCAAGGCAGTGCGTGGATCACTGGATATAACGTATGGGAAGAACCTGACGGTGCGAAAAGGGCAATGGGGCTTTTGGCTGATGGCCTGCCAGTGTTTGATCGTCTCTCCGGCATGGAGCTTTTAGCTTATGTAGGTGCGTTACGGGGGTTGGAGGAGAAGCTGGTGCATCAGCGCAGCGTTGAGCTTATGGATGCACTTGGTTTGGCAGAGGCTGGCACGAAGAAAATTGTGGATTATTCAGCGGGCATGACGAAGAAGATTTTGTTGGCTCAGGCTCTGATCCATAATCCTCAGGTCCTTATTCTTGATGAACCTTTGGAAGCTGTGGATCCTGTCTCAGGTCGGTTGATTCAACATATTTTGAAAAACTTTGCACAAGCTGGTGGCACAGTGGTTTTGAGTTCGCATGTCATGGAATTGGTTGAAGGATTGTGTGATCACGTAGCAATTATCAATAAGGGCATCGTGGAGGTTTCGGGTCATGTTGATGAGATCCGAAAAGGAAAGTCACTCACTGATATTTTTGTGGAGATCGTAGGCGGCGGGGCACTGCAGGAAGGATCACTATCGTGGTTGGGTTCTTCAGAGGGGAGGGCATAATTATGACGAGAACTCTGCTGAGACTACAGGCGACTTTGTGGCGTAGAGCTATGAAGGGAAACCGGGCCACGGTTGTGATGATGGCGCTTGTTTCTTTGTATAGCGTGATCGGCCTTGTTAGTTTGAGTGCGGTATTAGGAGTGGGGCTGCATCAGGAGAATACGGGAATCCTCGCTGGTGTTGTTGCCATTGGAACATTGGCTTATTGCATGGCAGCTTTTATGTGGCCGTCAGGTGAAGGACAGCTGGATCCAGTGTCTTTTGCCACTATGCCAGTGCGTGCAAAACAGCTCATACCCGGGTTGGCTGTTAGCTCACTTATGCAATCTCGTGGGATTACTGCTGTCGTGTGCACTGTGGCCACAACAATTGTGGCAGCGGTCTTTTTGCCCCTGAGTACCTTGCCAATCTTGGTGTTGATGATGTTCGTATCTTTGATTACCACGTTGCTGTTAGGTGAATTGCTTAAAGCTGTTGCCTCGGGATCTTCTTCGAGAGTCAGTAAAGATCGTCGAACGATGATCGCTTCTGTTGCCTTTGTGGTGTTTATCATTGGCTATAATCTGCTCATTGGAGCTGAGGCGATGAGCAGGATTGATGCCTTAGGACGTATTGCTAAGTGGACTCCTGTGGGGGCGGGGGCAGGCGCTGTGGAAGCGTTTGCAGCCAGCCTATGGAGTGAGGCTGCCTTATTGACGGTGTTGGCTTTTGCTTATGTGTGCGCGGGTGTTTGGCTCTGGTTGCGTTTGATTGATAAGGCGCTTCATGCTCCCTTGGATCAAGGCGGGCAGGGCAATCGGACAAAGGATATGCAGGTAGAGGGCAAGAGGGTGTTATTTTTGCCGATGATTCCTTGGTCTGCTGGTGGAGCTATCTTTTCTCGATCAGTACGTTATCTGTTTAAAGATTCCAGATTAATGGGATCGATGATTGTGTTTCCATTGCTTGGATTTCTGTTTATTGCGCAGAGCTTTACTGTCGATTTCTTCATGATTTACGTGGGGTTGATTATGTTGGCAGCTTTTGGTGGTTCGATTGCTACTAATGATTTTGGTTATGATGGCCCATCGATCTGGCTGAATATGGTGTCAGGAGTTAAGGCCAGAACAGCATTGTTGATGCGCCATTGGGCTTCTATGCTGCCAGGTGGCTTAACATTGCTGATTTATATGGTTGTCACATTGGTTCTGGCGGATAATAAAACGATTGCCGTTTTGCTCAGTTTCATTGGAGTCGGAGTCTTTATCTCTGGCGCAGCTGTGGCGTTGTTTGTCACTACGTTTAATCCGTATCCAACGGCTAAACCTGGTACGAGTCCGTGGGCCGATCGCAGTGGTTATTCGGGTGCGGCTTTCATCGGGGCGTTTGCCGCATTATTGCTGGGGTGGATTCCTCTGATTCCAGCAATTGTGTTGGGCAGTGTTGGTTATGCCACAGAGCACATGTGGATGCTTGTTCTTGGTGAAGTTTTAGGCATCGTTATTCCTGTAGCTGTCTATCTGGGGGCTGTGCAGATATGTAGCAGGCGAGTGGAGCGGAACTTGCCGGAGATTTTCGACAAGGTAAAAACTCACGTGAAATAAAAGGAATAAAAGAAAAGTAGGGCTCCTATCGAATAACTCGATAGGAGCCCTACTTTTTATAAGAACTAGTTGTTTAGTTCTTTTGCAGAGTCTGCAGCGCGCAGGTGTGCAACACGGCTTGGCTCAATGTTGATTGAACGAAGCTGGGAATCAGAAAGATCAGCCCAGGTGCCGCTCAGGGTTGCCTGATCGTAAGTCCAGTCAGGTTCGACGTGGCCAACTGGCTTGTTCTTGCCAGTGATGGTGCGCACCTGGGAGAGCTTTGGCTCAAACAGGTGGATCAGCAGACCGAGAACCAAAAAGACAGTCATGACAATAAGCCAGATGGTTTCAACGTGGCCCTTGTGGTTACCAAAGTTGTACCCAAGCATGAACAGAACAGAAATCCAGCCAGCGAGTTGGATTGTGTTGCGCTTGAGACCGTGCCATCCCCATGCAGCCGAAGGCTCATCAAGGGTGGATACACCGCGGTAGATCTCAGGCTCAATCGTGTGGGAGGAACCAGCCACGTTTTACTCCTTTATTCGCAAGTTGAAAATAGTGCTTAAACACATGTTCCAACGAGCACCTACAGAACTTGGTTTAACTTTCACTATGTTCTCATATTTTCCGCGGTCAAGCGAAAAACCAACAGTGTTGTGAGTTTCCCACCTGCGCTTTTGAAGACATCTAGCTGGCAATGGAGGAAACCTATCCGTTTGGATTGCCCCAAATGGGTGTAGTGGGCATGTTTGCTGTGTTGTGGGTCAACTAGTGGAAGAATGGGGGCGTGAGTAAAAAGATCCTTATTTTGGGAAGCACCGGTTCCATTGGAACGCAGGCGCTCGATGTTATTGCTGATAATCCGGATAAATTCGAAGTGGTGGGAATTGCTGCGGGCGGTTCTCAGCCGGAGTTGGTTATTAGCCAGGCACGAAGCTTAGGTTTGGCACCAGACAAGGTTGCTGTCGCTGATGAAGTAGCTGCTGCGTTGATCTCGGAATCCCTGGGCGGACAGATCATTTCCGGTGCGGATGCTGCGAAGATCCTGGTGGAATCCACACCTGCAGATACTGTGTTGAATGCCCTTGTTGGGTCACTTGGTCTGGCGGCAACGTTGGCCACGCTAGATTCTGGCGCGTATCTTGCTTTGGCTAATAAGGAATCGCTGGTTGCTGGTGGTGAATTTGTCACGGCTAAGGCGAGGCCTGGCCAGATTATTCCAGTGGATTCTGAGCACTCTGCGATGGCGCAGTGTTTGCGATCTGGTACAGCAGATGAAGTGTCTCGGATTGTCCTGACTGCTTCGGGTGGACCTTTTAGAGGGTGGACCAGAGAGCAGATGTGGGAGGTTACTCCTGCACAGGCCGCAGCTCATCCGACGTGGGCGATGGGGCAGATGAATACTCTTAATTCTGCCACGCTTATTAATAAAGGGCTCGAGCTGATCGAGGCAACGTTATTATTTGATACAGATGCTGATCTTATTGATGTCACGGTGCATCCGCAGTCCATTATTCATTCGATGATCACATTTACTGATGGTGCAACAATTGCTCAGGCATCGCCGCCATCGATGAAGCTGCCGATTGCCTTGGCACTGGATTGGCCTCACCGGGTGCCGAAGGCACAGCCGGCGTTGGATTTCACGGCTGCTCATACCTGGACTTTTGAGCCGGTGGATGATGCCGCATTCCCTGCGGTGCAGCTGGCTCGGCACGTCGCAAAGCAAAAAGGTACTTATCCTGCGGTGTACAACGCTGCCAACGAGGAGGCCGCGGAGGCGTTTTTGCGGGGCCGGATTAAGTTCCCGCAGATCGTGGACGTGGTGGATGAGGTCCTCCAAGGAGCTTCCCAGTTTGCTGGTGTAGCATCACACCTCGATGATATTTTGGCCACCGAGTTTGAAGCTCGTTCGCGTGCGAATGCGTTGATTGACCGGTTGGCAACCGCTATGTGAGTTAAGGAGCTTCCGCCTCGTGGCAGCCTATCTTCTCGGTGTCGTGTTATTTTTCCTCGGCATCGCTGTAACCATCGCGCTTCACGAGTGGGGGCACTTCATTACAGCACGCATTTTCGGCATGAAAGTGCGTCGCTTTTTCATCGGTTTTGGCCCGACGGTGTTTGCCAAGCGCCGTGGTGAAACCGTCTATGGCCTCAAAGCAATTCCTGTCGGTGGTTTTTGCGATATTGCCGGAATGACCGCGCAGGACGAACTTGATCCAGCAGATCTGTCGCGTGCAATGTATCTAAAGCCCTGGTGGCAGCGCATCATTGTGCTTTCCGGTGGCGTCATCATGAACATTCTTGTCGGATTTATTGTGCTGTATGGCGTGGCCGTGAGTTCTGGCATTCCTAACCCGGATGTGGATACCACCGCAACCGTGGACACCGTGCAATGTGTGCCAGCATCACAGGATGCGAGCTGCGTGGGCTCCGGGCCTGCAGCTGATGCCGGCATTGAGCACGGCGATAAGATTTTGGCTGTCAACGGCGAAGAGATGGTTAATTTCAGCGCCATCCGCGATGCGATTCTTGTGCTTCCAGGCGAAACGGCAACGCTGTCGATCCAGAGAGATGGAACGCTTTTCGACGTCGACGTCCAGGTCGAATCCGTCACCCGTTTCACCACTGATGGTACGGAAATAACTGTGGGTGCTGTCGGCATGTCGAGCCTTCCGCCGACCGATGTGTATAAGAAATACGGCCCAATCGAAGGTGTGGGAGCAACCGCACGTTTCACCGGCGACATGATTAGCGCCACGTGGGATGGTCTGAAAGCATTCCCGGCAAAGATCCCCGGCGTTGTGGCTTCCATCTTCGGCGCAGAACGTGATCTGGAAAGCCCCATGAGCGTGGTGGGTGCATCTCGTATCGGTGGCGAATTTGTCGAACGCTCCATGTGGGACATGTTCATGATGATGCTGGCCAGCCTAAACTTCTTCCTTGCACTGTTTAACCTCGTGCCACTGCCACCACTCGATGGCGGACATATCGCGGTGGTGCTATACGAAAAGATCCGAGATCTTTTCCGGAAACTGCGCGGAAAGCCTGCCGGCGGCCCAGCTGATTACACCAAATTGATGCCATTAACCGTGGCGGTGGCAGCAGTGTTGATGACCATTGGTGGCCTAGTCATCGTGGCGGATGTCGTTAATCCCATCAAACTCTTTGGCTAATTTTAAGGAATTGAATCGCTGGCACCGATGTTAAACAAGGTGACGGTGATACAATTTTTTCATAACTGACTAAACCCAGAACGTTTTCCGGATGCACACAAAAACTTGTGGTGCTTCCTTTTCTAGGAGCATGTAACTTGTCTATCCCAATCGGCCTTGGCCTTCCTCCGACCCCACCTCCAGTGTTGGCGCCGCGTCGACAGACACGCCAACTCATGGTCGGCAATGTGGGCGTTGGTTCCGATCATCCGATTTCTGTTCAATCGATGACCACGACCAAGACCCACGACATCAACAGCACCCTGCAGCAAATCGCTCAGCTGACAGCCTCCGGTTGTGACATTGTTCGAGTTGCCTGCCCGATGCCAGTGGATGCGGAAGCATTGCCGATCATTGCTAAGAAGTCTCCGATCCCAGTGATCGCAGATATTCACTTCCAGCCTAAGTACATCTTTTCTGCCATTGATGCTGGTTGTGCTGCTATTCGTGTGAACCCTGGCAACATCAAGGAATTTGATGGTCGCGTTAAAGAAGTAGCCAAGGCTGCTGGTGATGCCGGAATCCCAATCCGCATTGGTGTCAACGGCGGTTCCTTGGATAAGCGCATCCTGGATAAGTACAACGGCAAGGCAACTCCGGAAGCTCTCGTTGAGTCTGCAATGTGGGAAGCAAGTCTTTTTGAAGAGCACGGTTTCAAAGACATTGCCATTTCCGTCAAGCACTCTGACCCTGTACTCATGGTGGAGGCTTATCGGCAGCTCGCAGCACAAAGCGATTACCCATTGCACCTTGGTGTGACTGAAGCTGGTCCTAAATTCATGGGCACCATTAAGTCTTCCGTGGCTTTCGGTGCGCTCTTGGCTCAGGGTATTGGCGATACCATTCGCGTGTCTTTGTCTGCTGATCCAGTAGAAGAAATCAAGGTCGGCGATCAGATCTTGCAGTCATTGAACTTGCGTCCTCGTAAGTTGGAGATTGTTTCTTGTCCTTCTTGCGGTCGCGCGCAGGTGGATGTGTACTCGCTGGCGGAAGAAGTCACTGCAGCACTTGACGGCATGGAAGTGCCATTGCGCGTTGCTGTGATGGGCTGTGTTGTTAATGGTCCAGGTGAAGCTCGTGATGCTGATCTCGGTGTTGCTTCTGGTAACGGCAAGGGACAGATTTTCGTGAAGGGCGAAGTGATCAAGACTGTTCCTGAGTCTCAGATCGTGGAAACCCTCATTGAGGAAGCAATGCGTCTGGCAGAACAGATGGATCCTGAAGTTCTCGCTGCAGCAAGTGCCTCCGGTATGAAGGCAGAAGTGAAGGTAACCAAGTAACTAGAAGTCATTGTGGCTTAAATAAAGCGGCGATGACTGCTGGGACTAAATAAACCAAACCACACTGCCCACGACACGATATTTTCGTCTGCGTGGGCAGTGTGGTTTGGTTTATTGCTCTCGAAACCGGTCACAGATGCCCACGGATCAAGTTTTGAGCAACCGTGGGCACTCTCATTTGGTCTGATCGAAAATCCCCATTTCCGGCTCAAAAAAGTGCCCTTCCAGAATCGATTCTCAAGGCCTCAAGGAACACTGCCCAAGGCGAAACCCCATTCTGAAATACTGAGGCCTTAAAACGGCACAGAAGCGTGATTTCAGGAATCAATCAATGCGCTTGGAATTTCCTGCACGCGACCATCGATGAGCTCAATCTGGCGGTCGAGTGTTTTTATTTGTTCGATGTCGTGGCTGACATACAGCGTGGGGGCGTTGTAGTGATGAGCCATGGCGAGAATTAGCTCAGTTACTTCGGCGGCGGAATGTTGGTCGAGGGCGGCGGTGGGTTCATCGACAAGCAGGAGTTTTGGGGAGTTCATCAGTGCTCGTGCAAGGTTGACGCGTGCTTGTTGACCTCCGGATAGTTCTCCTACCTTGCGGTATGCCAAATCGCCGAGACCGATTGAGCCGAGGAGGTCGAGGGCTTTTGTGGTGTTCTTGGCGTTTTCTTTGCGGCTTGGGGGAAGAATTTTGCCAAGGCGGGGAATCAATAGCAGTTGGTCAAGGACTTTCAACGAGGGGAGAAGGTTTGGCTGTTGGAAGACAATACCTAGGTGGGTGCGTCGTAAAGCAGCGCTTTCTTTATTGCTTGTAGCGGCGGTCAAATCAATATTTCCAAGGACGGCGCTGCCGGAATCGGCGCGTTGGAGGCAACCCAATACGCCAAGCAAGGTGGACTTTCCGGAGCCAGAGGGGCCAGTGATACCTACGACTTCACCTGCTCGAACATCGAAGGAGATGTTGTTGAGCAAGGTACGTGAGGTGGAACCATCAGCGACAGTGAGGTTGAGGTTTTTAACATGAAGTGACATGAGGAGAATCCTTAAGCAGTAATGAGTGCGGAACGAGGTTCAACGCGCAAAATGGGGGCTAGTGAAATGGTGGCGCCGAGAAGACCTGCGGCGGCGAGGATAAGCGCTGGATACATAGTGGTGGTGGCATCGATGACAACCGGCATTGCATCGCCCATACCAAGTGCGGACACCACGGTGATGAGGGTGCCTGCCGTAATGCCAAATGCTAGGACAATGACGGCTTGTCCAAGGGCATCTGCAATAAGTACGCGTCGAGCTGCACCCAGTGCACTAGAGATAGCAATACCGCGTAGTCGCTGAATGGTCCATACCGTGAAGAATGCGCCCAAGACCAGTGCTGAGATGACATAGAGCATAATGATCATGAGGTTGAGTGACATTTGTTCGCCTTGGTAGGACGCAGAGGCATTCCAGCGTTCCGATCCGGTAAGTGCCACGGTGTCTGCGGGCAATTCTGCTGTATCCGTGGTCAGAAAAGCTCCGGCTGGTCCTTGCATACCGCGGATACCTGCCAGCTGGGAGAGGTCAGAGGTGTTCATTAAAACAACGGGCAAATGATCGAGGTAGAGATCATTTGGGGAATCGACAACGCTTGTGGCATGGAATTGGGTTGCAGTAGAGGTCTCGTCCAGGTCAGCGGGCAGAGAAATTTCTCCAGGTGCTAAATCTGGGGAGTTGAGCAGCATTACTGGAGTATCAGACACACGATCGCGCACTTGCCACAACATCTGTGCACCTTCTGCTTCGAGCTGGGAGACAGCCATCTCTGAGAGCGTTGATGCGGACAAAGTGGTGCTACCGGAATCTGCGAGGATGAGCTGATTTTCTCCAGCGAGTTCTTTGAGCGCAGATACTGATTGGTGGCCAAGTCCTGCAGTTAAAGCAGAGAGGAAGGTGACCAATACCGCGATGAGTCCCACCGTGACGGTGATGAGGAGGGTGCGGCCTTTTGCCGCGGTTAATTCTTTAAGTCCTTGAAACATAATGACCAGTGTGCTGCCTGCAGAGAAGAAAATAATCGGGCTGTAGTCGATTCTTGCAGTACGACCAAAGTCGGATTCGCACTCCGACTCAAGTGCGCTAACGTGGTGGCGTGAAAACCAGTCAAGCGACAATAGCCCGGATTGAACAGGTCCTTACCTGGGGGTTGCATCTTCTCATTGCTGTGTTGTTGGTGCTTGTCTGTTGGCGGGCAAGCCACTGGAGCGTGTGGGTGCTTGTTGCAGGATATGGTGTGGTCTATGTGCTTGGGGTGATGCCAAGAACACCGTTTAATCAACACCGCTTGGTGTGGTTTATTTTGCTCAGCCTGTTGTGGGCAAGCCTTATTTGGGATGGGCCAGAGCCAGCCTATTTAGTGTTTCCCATGTTTTTCCTCGTGGTGATGATTACTACTCCGATGCGCGCGGCTATCGCGATTGTGGTGTTGACAGCCATCGCGGTGGTGACGTTGAGCATGCACCTGGGCTTTTCCGTTGGTGTTGTCACCGGCCCGTTGCTTGGTGCGTTGGTGGCGTGGGTGCTTGGCACGTGTTTTCAGTTGCTCACGCATACCTTAAAGGAGCTTGTCGACGCACGCGCGTCGGCGATCCGGGCCTCGAAAAGCGCCGGCGAGCAGGCAGAACGAGCCCGCATAGCGGGCGAAATACACGACACTGTGGCACAAGGATTATCCTCTATTCAGATGCTGTTGCATGCGGCGGAAAAACGAGTGGAGGACCCGCAAGCGCTGCGCCATATCCAATTGGCCAGGCAGACAACCGCTGAGAATCTGGCGGAAATACGCAATATCATTGCGGCTCTCCAACCAACGCCACTTGTTGGTGCTGATCTTCCTATTGCGTTGGCCAGGCTTTCCTCCACCACACCATTGAGGGAGCGCATTAGTTTTGAGGTGGATGGAACTCCGCGCGTATTACCTGATGAGATGGAAGCAGAGATCGTGCGCATTGCTCAAACATTATTGGGCAATGTGGTGCGCCATTCTGATGCTAGATCTGCCAAAATGACACTGACGTATCAAGAAGACCAAATCCTGCTGGATGTGCTTGATGATGGCAAAGGATTCGATATCGCAGAGATGATGCGCAGGAAATCTGTTGGATTGCCCACTGCCCAACGCCGAGCAGAGCATTTGGGTGGATCTTTGATTATTGAATCAACACTCGGAGCGGGAACCGGAATTTCTGCCCGCATTCCCTATCAACAAAGGAGTTAAAAACCTGTGATCAACATTTTATTAGCCGATGATCATCCTGTGGTGCGTGCTGGGCTTTCTTCCCTGTTGGCCAGTGAAGAAGATTTCCAGATCGTCGGCATGGTGGGTACTCCTGATGAAGCGGTTGCCGCTGCTGCACAGGGCGGAATCGATGTGGTGTTGATGGATTTACGCTTTGGCGATCAACCCAGTGAAAAAACGGCAGGGGGAGTAGAAGCTACACGTCGTATTAGAGCCTTGGATAATCCACCCCAGGTATTAGTGGTGACAAATTACTCCACGGACGGTGATGTCGTTGGTGCCGTATCTGCCGGTGCCGTGGGGTATTTACTCAAAGACAGCTCACCTGAAGATCTCATCGCCGGTGTACGCGATGCCGCAGCAGGGGAGTCCGTACTATCGAAACAAGTTGCGAGCAAAATCATGGGGCGCATGAATAACCCCATGACGGCGCTCAGCGCACGAGAAATTGAAGTGCTCTCCCTCGTTGCCCAGGGACAAAGCAACAGAGCAATCGGACAGAAACTCTTTCTTACTGAAGCAACAGTGAAAAGTCATATGGGGCATGTCTTCAACAAACTTGATGTCACCTCGAGAACAGCGGCAGTAGCCCAAGCACGACAGCGCGGAATTATCTAAAGCTTTCGTGTTGGTAACTGATTCTCACAACCCACGCTGCTACTCTTCACTCCATGAACAAGGCGCAGCGCAGGTCACTATTGGCATTGTGCATGACGGTGGTATTCGCTGGCAGCAGCCTGACCGCATGCACACCACGTCCTGATACTGCAGATCCCATTGCCCAAGAGTTCCTGCACGCGTGGGCAGAGCAAGATTTTGACACGATCTCCACCATCACTGACCAAGCTGAACTTGCCACCGATATGCTCAGCAAGAGTTTCGATGGATTGCAAGCAGAAAGCGTGGAACTCACCCTTGATTCAGTAGATTCCCGAGATACCATTGCTACAGCACATTTCTCCGTGGTGTGGAAACTGCCACGCGATCGTGAAATCAGCTACGACTCCGCCATGACCTTGACCAAAATGCGCAATGAATGGACCGTGCGATGGGAACCTTCACTAGTGCACCCAAAACTCGGCGCCACCCAACACCTGGAACTGCGCGCAATCGAAGCGCAACGTGCCAATGTCATTTCTTCTGATGGAGCTCCAGTGCTCGCGCCGGGCAGCATCTTCCGTGTGTTGGTTGATCCCACAGCCGGAGACTCGGAAGTAGTGGTCAAACGCGTAGCAGAATATTTAGAAGCAGCTCACGCACAAGATGCTCAAGTGCGCACCATCGATGTGGAAGACACCTTAAATAACCTTGGTGATTCCACATATTCTTTGACCACTGTTGATGCCAATGTGGGCGCTCGGATGCAGCAAGACCTAGCTGGGTTGCCGGGCTTAAACTTCAATGAAGAAGCTGCCATGGTGGCAACAGATCCAGGCTTTGCACCCGATATTGTGTCGCGTGTTTCTCGTATTGTCGATGAAGAACTAGATGGTTCCAACGGTTGGCGGGCATCAATTGTCACCTCAAATGGGGCAGTGATTGATGATATTGCCTATCACGCTCCAGAGCTTGCACCAAGCGTGAAAATTAGCTTGGACCACAATGTGCAACGAGCCGCCGAAGAAGCCGTGGAACTGCGCGCCGATATGAAAACAATGATGGTGGTGATGCGCCCATCAACCGGTGAAATTTTGGCAGTGGCGCAAACAAATGAGGCCGATAAAGATGGCGATATGGCACTCATGGGACAGTACCCACCCGGATCGACATTTAAGATCATCACTGCAGCCGCCGGGTTGATGCATGAGAATCTTTCCCCAGACACCATTGTGCCGTGCCCCGGAACCATGAATATTTTTGGCCGTATTGTGACAAACTATAATAGTTTTTCCTTGGGAAATACCTCTTTAGATAATGCTTTTGCCAATTCTTGTAACACCACCTTTGCTGATATTTCGACCAATTTGGCACCCGGGCAGCTGAAAAATGTGGCGAAACAATTTGGCCTTGGTATCGATTATCAAATCCCAGGCCTTGACACCATGACCGGTTCGGTTCCGGAAGGCGATATCACCTTGGATCGCACAGAATCTGGCTATGGTCAGGGCCTTGATCTAGCAAGCCCATTTGGCATGGCATTGGTTGCAGCAACCGCAGCAACTGGCGCAGCTCCGATACCAACGCTAATCGCCGGACATGAGACCACCACGAGTGAAGAGGTTCCACCGCTGGAACCAGAAGTCTTAGCAAATGTGCAACGCATGATGAAGTCTGTAGTTAATGACGGTACTGCTCGTGGCATGCGACAAACCGGCGGCCAAATTTACGCCAAGACCGGTGAAGCGGAAATCAATGAAGGTTCTCACGCGTGGTTTACGGGCTACCGTGAAGATGACCTAGCTTTTGCCACTCTCGTTGTGTTGGGTGGAGGTTCAGAAACTGCCACGGCAGTGACCGATCAATTCTTTGTCCGGTTGGATGAACTTCGAGCAGGCGGAGACATCGCTGTAAGTACAGAAGAAGAGCTCATCGGATAACGAGCTCAAAGCGTTGGTATCGAATGCGGGCTTAGCTGACGGTAAAAAATTGGCTACCATTCAACCCGCTTTCCACGTAATTGGGGTAGGCGACTAGCATGGTGGTCATGTCTAAAATGCGCGCACCGCTTGTCCCCGGAATTGCTACCCCAATTAGGGAGGTACCTGCACATATTGAACGACCAGAGTATGTCTGGAAAGACGAAGTCCAAGAAGCAATTGGTGAGCCTTTTGTTCAAACCCCAGAGATTATTGAAAAGATGCGAGAGACTTCACGCATCGCTGCAAACTCTCTCAAGATCGCTGGCGCAGCCGTTAAACCAGGTGTGACCACCGATGAGCTTGACCGCATTGTGCATGAGTACACCTGCGATATGGGTGCTTACCCTTCTGATCTTGGTTACCGCGGATTTACCAAGTCCTCATGCATTTCTCTTAATGAGATCGTGTGTCACGGAATTCCAGATTCCACAGTCATTGAAGAAGGCGATATCGTCAACATCGATGTCACTGCCTTCAAACACGGCGTGCACGGCGATTGCAATGCTACTTTTCTTGCTGGCGATGTCTCCGAAGAGCACCGTCTGTTGGTAGAACGCACCGAAGAAGCGATGATGCGTTCAATCCGCGCTGCAAAGCCTGGCCGTGAAATCAACGTTATTGGCCGAGTTATTGAGTCCTATGCAAAGCGCTTTGGCTACAATGTCGTCCGAGATTTCACTGGACATGGCATTGGCCCAACATTCCACAATGGTCTTGTTGTGTTGCACTATGACAACACTCAGTACCGCGACGTGCTGGTGCCAGGTATGACGCTGACCATTGAGCCGATGATCAACCTGGGTTCCCTAGATTATGAAATTTGGGAAGATGATTGGACTGTCCAAAACACCGACCGTAAATTCTCAGCCCAGTTTGAGCACACCATTGTTATTACTGAAGATGGCAATGAGATTTTGACTCTCCCAGACGAGTCTGTCTAAGCACGCCGAGCCAATAATCCTGCGATCGTAGCCAGGACGCCAGCGCACATAAAGCTCCAGGCGACGATTGTGGGATGTGGTTGCGCCAAGCTTGGCGCAACCACGATGCCGATAAAATAGAGCATGATCGTGCCAAGCAACAAGGCGGCCAGTGTCACCAGCGCAGCAGCTGGATGAGGTGGACGCTTTACGACGTATTCCCGCACCGGATACGCGCAGCCCATAAGCGAAAACACTGCGGAAAAAACAATCAAAAAGTGTTCCACACCAGTGCCCGCGCCTAAAGAAAACCAACCTGCAGTTGCAGCTCCAGCTGTTGCCATGAAAACCGGCGCCATCCATTTTGCTGGTAGCTGACCAATCCCGCCGATATAGCAGGCGAGGGTAGCAGAAGGAATGAGGTAATAAGACGCCATCAGCCCTGCTGTGCCTAATTTTGCTGACGCCCCAACTTTTGCAATTGCGACCACAATTCCAATCAGCAAAATGATGATTCCACCCAATGCAGACAACCATTGGAAGAGGCGAAGCCCTCCACGATGACGTAGCGCTGCAATGCCTGACGCCGCTCCAAGTGCGACACCTCCAGCTGTTAATACAGCATAGAGAGCACTTCCAGGAATAAGGGAAGCTGCGAAAACAGATAACGCTACGGAAACCGCAGTAGCAATGCTTGCTGTTGCAGTACGAATATGAGGTGTAGCTGGGGGAGTGATAAAACGAGACACGTTATTTATGTAGATCGCTTTCACAATTAAGAATGAGTAAAGCCGTACCTGCTTACTCTACGCAATAGAAAAAGGCATTAACCACATGTGGTTAATGCCTAGACTTTTAAAAGTCGGTATTTACTTGATGATGCCGTTGTACTTCAAGAAGTTAACGATAGGGAAAACAACTACACCCAGCACGGAGGTGAAGGTCAAGACATCGAATACCTGGCCCCAAGTTTCCAACCAACGTGGAACTTCGTTGCCAGAGTCATCCTTGGAAGATCCGAAGCCATCGACACCGTAGCCGTCCTGATCGCCTTCGTACTCCTCGTTGTAGTCGCTGGAGGTAAAGGAAGAAGAGGGTGCTTTATCCTCTGTGGTTTCGACGACAGTTTCATCATTATTTTCGGTCTGAGCGGATACAGCGGTGACACTGCCCATGGTGAGTGCAGCTGCGGAAACCATAGCGATTGCAGCATTGCGGAATGTGCGCATGTTAGCGAGGCCTTTCAGGTGTTGAGATCAGTTGAAAAATCAGCAAGCGGGCGTTAATTAGCCCTTGATAGCACCGGTGTAAACCAGGTAGTTGTATGCAGGGAATACGATGACACCGAGGAGGGATGCAATGCCTCCAAGCAGTGTTAGATCAAACATATTCTTGGCCCAAGCTGGTGTGTTTTCTTCGTCGCGTTCGTGTTCTTCGCCGAAAATGTCCTCGCCTTTAACTGGCTGGTCCGCGTCCCAGTCTTGGCCAACGGCGGAAGAACCGCCGGAGGATAGTGCTGAGAAACCAGAGGAGAGATTTTGGTCGGATTCAGTTGTGGCCGCCATGGCGGTGGATCCTACGGAAAGTGCAGCTGCAGTAAGACCTGCGACTACTGCGATACGGAAAGAACGCATGAGATAAGCCCTTCGGAAATAGTCGAGTGTCCCGCCCCTTAAGTAAGGGGGGCGGAGGAAATGTATATAGTTCCAGCGACTACGAACCAACGCCGTTTTTCTGATGACTGCTAGCAAGTAGTGCATTCAGCGATCTCAACTTGTAACGGTTAGACCTACAGATGATGGTCAGGTGAAAACAAGTTTCAATCAATGTTTTAGATTTCCTCAATTTTCATAAAGGTAATCTAATGCACAGCATTTTATATACATAACCGTGGTTCGCATTTTCTGGGGGCAATCTGCGGGGGGTGGTATTGAGCTGCGTAAAAGAGGATTTTCTTAAAGTATTTTAAGGAAAATCTAGGTCTACCTCTTTATTTACGCTGTCAGTTTGACGCGTAAACTTTTCCAAGCTAATTGCATGTTGGTGTGAAAACCTTAAAATTCCAATCCAAGCAAAGCGTTTTCAATGACCTCAGGTAGCGCAGGGTGAATCCAGTACTGCTTTGTGGCAGCCTCGCGTGCATCAATCCCAAAAGCCATCACGGTGATCAGTTGCTGAATAAGCGTGGATGCCTGTGCACCGATGATATGAGCGCCAACAAGTTTTCCAGTGCCTTTATCTGCAATGAGCTTCACAAAACCGGAGGTGTCCTCCATAGCCCATCCGTAGGCAACGTCGGAATAATTCTGGATCTTCACCGTGATGTCCAGACCAGCTTCGCGTGCTTCTTTCTCAGTCATGCCAACTTGTGCAATCTGCGGGTTGGTGAAGACCGCAGATGGAACGAAATCATGAGGCATCTTCTGTAGATCGTCTGGGTGTGCAAGATTGTGCTTGATGGCACGCATTTCAGCATTGGCAACATGCTTGAGTTTGAAAGGTGAAGAGACATCGCCCAGTGCCCATACGCCGTCGACGCAAGTGCGACCAAAGTCATCGACCTTAATCTGGCGACCATCCATATCGATGCCGGCGGCATCCAGATTCATTTGATCGCCGTTTGGTGTGCGGCCTGTTGCAACAAGCAAGATATCTGCGTCGATGTCTTCGCCAGTATTAATGGAAACGGTGACTCCGCCGTTGTCGTCGGTCTTGTTGCGCACTGCGGTGACAGAAGTGCGGAGGCGGACGTCGAAACGTTCTTGGGAAAGCTTGAGGATCTGAGCAGAAATATCTGCATCCGCCTCGCGCAAAAGGACATCAGAGCGGTTCAGGATGGTGACCTTGGTGCCAAGTGCTTCGAAGACATGGGCAAACTCAAGCGCAATGAAACCACCGCCAACAATGACGATGGATTGTGGCTGTTCAGACAAGCGCATGATGTCTTCGTTGGTGTAAAAACGTGCGCCAGATTCAGCGATGGCCTCTGGGATATAAGGACGAGAGCCGGTGGCGATGACGATATCGGTGCCACTGATGAGCTGTTCCTGGCCTGCAATGCCGGTGGAGATTGTCTTGGCATCGACGAACGAGGCATGCATGTCATAAACATCGATGTTGGGAGTTTTGGGGCCGCGTCGGTAAGCTTCGCCGCCTTGCGCGATGGGATCGATGCGCTTGTCAAAAACGCGGCTGACAATGGATGGCCAGTCCACACCATTGAGCGTAGTATCTAAACCTAGACGGGCAGAGTCCTGGATTTCCTTGGCGATATCGGCAGCGTAAACGTACATCTTGGTTGGGATGCAACCTACATTGAGGCAGGTGCCACCAAAAGCGCCCTTTTCTACAATCGCAATGGATTTATCATCAAATTCTGGGCCCGGAATGGAGTTTCCAGAGCCTGTACCAATAATGATGAGATCGTAATGCTTGGCAGATGCTGACTGCTCAGACATGAAAATAGGCTCCTAGAAAAGTTTAGATAACACATTGGATAAGAGGATCAATATAGGGCTCTTGGTAGTTCACATAACTCAACGCGCAAAATGGCGAAAAGCTTCCCGAGGCTACAGATCAGTCTATTGCGACTCCACCTACAGCAAGTTTTTGAGGCTTGAGATGCGCGGGGCTAGCCACTCATTCATCACATGTAAGGCATGATCGCGGACAGGTTTTTGGGATAAGAAAATATCGTGGCGAGCACCTGGGATGGCCTTAACAAACACGGTGGCGGGAGAAGCATTCAAGTGTGGCGCCCACTGTTGGATTTGTTCGATATCCAAGACAGCATCGGAGCTATTGGTTGCTTCAGAGTATTCAGATTTAAGCCACGATGAGCTCGAGTGAAGCGTTAAGATATCTACACCCACATCAACTTGGTCTCGGTGAATGGCGTCTTGCCCCGCCAAAATGGCTCTGAGCCACCCAATGGTTTTGCGGTGGCCTTCAACGGGTTTCATATCTTGGTCAAATTCCCACTCGCCATAAAAATCTTTATGAATTGACTTGCCATAGGAACCGAGGCCACCGCCTGGAATAAGCGTTGTGGGCCTGAGCTTGCCTACAACCTTTACTATCGGCGTAATCAGTTTCATAAATAGTGGTGGATACATCATGTCTAGCCACGGACTGTTCAGCACGAGGGCGGAGATCTTTTGGATCGCAGTAGGGTTTGTTTGGCGCATTGCAGACATCCACAAAGGAACGATTAAACCACCCGTGGAATGTGCAACAGGTATCAGTTCTGGATGTTGTTTCGTGATGAGTGCCGTAGCTGCGGAGAGATCTGGGAAATAGTAGGCAAGATCAGAGATGTAGTGCCATCGCTGGCCGGGGCGATAAGAGCGGCCGCATTTTCTTAAATCTACTGCGTATACAGCGAAGCCAGCGTTGTGGAAAAACTCTGCAAACTCGGTGTGGAAGAAATAATCAGTCATTCCATGTACCCAGAGCAGTGCTGGGCGCGACGCGAAGGCAATGTCTGCTGAGCCACCTTTTCCTGCATCGGGGTTATAGCGAATTACGGTGGCGACAACATCAGTTTCATTGTCGGGGTCATTGCCGAGCTCGATGGTGTGATGTTCAAATCCTTCGCCTAAGAAATCTGGTTTCCAGGAGTGGGCGGCGGAAGGCTGAGGTTTCTGATCCATATCCATAATAATAGAAAGATTAAGGATGAAGTGTGATGGAAGGATATAAAAAATGTGTCCGAAGTGAGAGAGGAAACAACTAACTTTGCATTTGCAAATTTCACATTTACTAACTTTGCAAATTGGGGGAGGGGGTAGCATGGGGGAGAAATCTGCAAGAGAATATGGATTATCCGGTGCTCGTTTCCTGAGCTCGAGGCAGCAGGCGTACACTATTTATTTACGTACAATGTGTACCCACGCTTTCTTGTAAGAAACAAGAAGGGTTACGCCCCAAGGGTCTGCCAAAAATATGGCCAACACTTGCGCACAAGTGATGGTGATCATTTATCAGGTGGCGCCTTGTAGGGGTGTTCGGCAGACAACTCGCGGAGATAAAAGGAAGTTGAACATGTCAGATTCCCCGAAGAACGCACCGAAGATTACCGATGAGGCTGATGTAGTACTCATTGGTGCCGGTATTATGAGCTCCACGCTGGGCGCAATGTTGCGTCAGCTGGAACCAAACTGGTCACAAATCGTCTTCGAGCGTTTGGATGGACCGGCTCAGGAGTCGTCCTCCCCGTGGAACAACGCAGGCACTGGACACTCTGCTCTTTGTGAGCTGAACTACACGCCAGAGGTCAATGGCAAGGTTGAAATTGCTAAGGCTGTTGGAATTAATGAAAAATTCCAGGTTTCCCGCCAGTTCTGGTCCCATCTTGTTGACGAAGGTGTGCTTTCCGATCCGAGCGAGTTCATCAACGCTGTTCCTCACGTGGCTTTTGGCCAGGGAGAAGACCAGGTCCGCTATATCAAGGCTCGTTATGAAGCGTTGAAGGACCACCCACTTTTCCAGGGCATGACTTACGCTGACGATGAAGCAACCTTCACCGAAAAGCTGCCTTTGATGGCTAAGGGCCGTGACTTTAGTGATCCAGTTGCTATCTCTTGGATCGATGAAGGCACTGATATCAACTATGGTGCACAGACCAAGCAGTACCTTGCTGCCGCTGAAGTTGAGGGCACTGATATTCGCTACGGCCACGAGGTCAAGAGCATCAAGGCTGATGGCGCAAAGTGGATCGTGACCGTCAAGAACGTGCACACCGGTGATACCAAGACTGTGAAGGCTAACTTCGTCTTCGTTGGTGCTGGCGGATACGCACTTGATTTGCTGCGCAGCGCAGGCATTCCACAGGTCAAGGGCTTTGCTGGTTTCCCAGTATCTGGTCTGTGGCTTCGTTGCACCAATGAAGAGCTAATCGAGCAGCATGCAGCCAAGGTGTATGGCAAGGCATCTGTTGGTGCCCCACCAATGTCTGTTCCTCACTTGGATACTCGCATCATTGATGGCGAGAAGGGCCTGCTGTTTGGACCTTACGGCGGCTGGACTCCTAAGTTCCTCAAGGAAGGTTCTTACCTGGATCTGTTCAAGTCGATCCGTCCAGATAACATCCCTTCCTACCTTGGTGTTGCAGCTCAGGAATTTGATCTGACCAAGTACCTTGTCACTGAAGTTCTGAAGAATCAGGACAAGCGCATGGACGCACTTCGTGAGTACATGCCAGAGGCAGAAAACGGCGATTGGGAAACCATCGTTGCAGGCCAGCGCGTGCAGGTTATTAAGCCTGTTGGATTCCCTAAGATGGGTTCCCTCGAGTTCGGTACTACTTTGATCAACAATTCCGAAGGCACCATCGCAGGTCTGCTTGGCGCATCACCAGGAGCATCCATCGCACCTTCTGCAATGCTTGAGCTGATTGAGCGTTGCTTCGGTGATCGTATGATCGAGTGGGGCGACAAGCTGCAGGAAATGATTCCTTCCTATGGCAAGAAGCTCACCAATGAGCCAGCATTGTTTGCTCAGGAATGGGAGCGTTCCCAGAAGACCCTGAAGCTTGAGGAAGCATAAAATCTTCTAGAAGCTGTTAAAGGCACCCTTCATTCGCGATAGCGGCGCATGAAGGGTGCCTTTGTATTTGTGGGGCATGTAGATCCCCATGAGCGGTGAAAAGCGACGGAGTAGTGTCCTTGAATTGGATACCGTATCCCTTCTGAACTGCGGATATTTTTGCTGACAATAGGGTGTCGTCCCCCTTGTTCTATCCTTGAGTTATGCAAAAATTTACTCCAAGCATCTGGTGCCAAGGCACTGCAGATGAAGCAGCAGAATTCTATGTCAACGCCTTTTCTCAGTTCCCAGGTGGTGCAGAAATTCTCACCACAGTGCAGTATCCAGATAGTGGATTACTGGATTTCCAAAAGCATTTAGCCGGGCAGACACTCACGGTTGATATGGCCGTTGCCGGTTTTAAAATTGTGCTGATTAATGCAGGAGAAGAGTTTTCTCCCAACCCAGCTATCAGTTTTATGCTGAATTTTGATGCTGTAAGAGATCCCTAAGCGATAGCTCACCTCGATGCTGTGTGGGCTGCACTTAATGTAGATGGAAAAGTATTGATGCCGCTGCAGTCCTACCCATTCTCGGAGTATTACGGGTGGGTTCAGGACAAATTTGGAGTGTCATGGCAGCTGATACTGAGCCGCCCAGAGGAAAATCCTGGCCCTGCAGTAATTACGTCCTTGATGTTTGGTGGGGCAGCCCAAAACCAAGCAGTACCAGCTCAGGAATACTATGTTGGGATTTTTCCACATTCCAAGTTGGGGGATCGTGCACCTTATGGTCAACAAACGGGACCTGCAACAGCTGACGCCGTCATGTTTTCACAATTTCAATTGGATGGTCAGTGGATTTTTGCCATGGATTCCGGCGTTACCCAGGATTTCACCTTCAATGAGGGTATTTCCTTGATTTATGAAGCGCATGGTCAGCAGGAATTAGATGCCATGTGGGCTGCATTATCAGCTGTTCCAGAGGCCGAAGCCTGTGGTTGGCTGAAAGATAAATTCGGTGTGAGTTGGCAGATTATACCGGATAATTTGGGAGAATTAATGAGTAAACCTGGCGCATATGAAAAGCTCATGGGGATGAAAAAGATCAATATTGCCGAGTTTTAAAAAGACAAGCATGCTTATCGGCGCCCGCCTGCGTCCCGAGGGAGCCCGCGCGGAGTTAGGTGCCACAAAAGGTCATATAATCCTCTTCAAAACCATCGGGACTTGGGCCATGAAGTTCTGCTGATCCGGCATCAGGATTAAAAGGATCGCATACGGCTGCAAGCAGTTCGTGGAATGCGTTGAAGTCTCCTTCTACTGCCTGGCTTAAGGCTGCTTCCACCAAGTGATTGCGGGGGATGAAGATCGGATTGACGGTACGCATGGCTTCGATATCGGGATCCAAAGTTTTCCAGGTGTGTGCAAAGAATTCAAAGCCAGCTGGCGGAGCAGTGTTGTCGGTGAGGCAGCGCAGCAGAGTCGTGATATCTGGGTTGTATTGGTAGAGAAGTTGACGGAAATGAGCGATCACCTCGGATTCGGCAGGATCAATGCCCAGTGCAGCAGCAAATTCTTGTGCTATTGCCTGCTCGCAGAGGGAATCAAATTCACTGAGTGCTTCTTGTGCTGCAGTCATACCTTCATCTGGGGTATCTCCCAGTAGTGGGATGAGGGTTTCTACGAGTCGGGTCATATTCCAGCCCAGAATTACAGGTTGGTTGTCAAATTTATAGCGACTGTAATTATCGATGGAACTGAATTTTGCATCGCCGCGATAACGTTCCATAAAGGCACAGGGGCCATAATCTATCGTTTCGCCAGAAATAAGTGTGTTGTCTGTATTCAAAGCACCGTGGACAAAACCTAATCTGGTCCATTTGCCCACTGTTGTGGCTTGTCGGCGCAGAATTGCTCTAAACAGGGATACGTATAATTCCGGGGTGGGATTGTCTAAACCTGCTGCGAGTTCAGGGAAATTCCTGATGATGGCGTAATTAGCTAAGTCTTGTGAGAGGTCTACACCGCCAGCAATATTTGAGTATTGGAAAGAACCAACGCGAATGTGGCTGGTGGCAACTCGAACCAAGATAGCTCCGGGAGAAACCGTGCCTCGTTGAATTTTCCTACCCGTAGTAAGCACGGCTAATGCGCGGGTAGTGGGGACTCCCAGGGAGTGCATGGCTTCAGAGACAAGATATTCACGCAAGACTGGACCGAGAATGGAGCGTCCGTCTGCTCCTCTAGAAAAAGGGGTTCTTCCGGAGCCTTTGAGGTGAATATCGCGCAGCACTCCATCGGCTGAGCGCGCTTCACCAAGAAGGAGGGCACGTCCATCGCCAAGACTTGCCACAAATTGACCAAATTGGTGGCCGGAATAGGCTTGCGCAACAGCTTTGGTGAGGGGCTGTGGATTTAAACCGACTAAGAACTGAATGCCTGCTTCACTGCGCAACCACTGGGGGTCAAGACCTAAGCGATGGGCAAGCTCCTCATTGAGGATCACTAGTTGTGGATCGGGTGCGTCTTCGCCGTGCCACGGCGCGGCCATTGCAGGGAGGGCCGAAGCGAAGTGAGCTTCAAGCTTAAAAGGCGCAGTAGGGGAGTATTCGGGGCTTGTCGTACTCATGGTTTTTAAGCCTAGTGTTCTCACCTGCTTAATTGTTAGGACTAGGATAAATTGCCATGATGATAACCCCAGAAAACACGCCAGTTATTCAACCAGTCTCCTTAATCGGTGGAGGTCCTGGGGCGTGGGACTTAATTACTGTGCGTGGCATGAATCGCCTTCAGGAAGCAGATGTCATTCTGGCCGATCACTTAGGTCCTACAGCTGAGTTGGAAAAGTTATGCGATATCAGTGAAAAGACGGTGGTGGATGTTTCCAAGCTTCCTTATGGGCGCCAGGTTACTCAGGAACGTACCAATGAGATGCTTGTTGAATATGCTCAGCAGGGGCTAAAAGTGGTGCGCCTTAAGGGTGGGGATCCGTATGTGTTTGGCCGTGGTTTTGAGGAATTGGAATTTTTGGCAGAGCACGGCATTGTCTGTGAGGTTATTCCCGGTGTGACAAGTGCGGTGTCTGTTCCTGCAGCTGTTGGCATTCCGATTACTAATCGGGGAGTGGTGCATTCCTTCACAGTTGTATCTGGGCACCTTCCTCCTGGTCATGCGAAGTCTTTGGTTAATTGGGCGGCCTTGGCACAATCAGGTGGTACGTTGTCGGTGATTATGGGAGTGAAAAATGCTGGGTTGATTGCGCAAGCTCTCATGACTGGTGGCCTAGATGCTGACACCCCTGCTGCTGTGATTCAGGAAGGAACGACGGAAGCACAGCGATCTGTCAGGTGCACGCTCGGTAGTTTGGGTGAGACGATGGTGCGTGAAGATATCAAGCCTCCTGCAGTTTTTGTGATCGGACAAGTAGCAGGACTGTAAGAAGCATAATGGGGGTAGTCTGCGGACCTTTTCGTGCAATAGTCCTGTATCGCCTTACGTAGGCCACTAAGGTATCCCTTTTATGGATGTGCCTGATCACACCAATGAATTTTATTGATAAGAGTTACTAGAAGGGTTGTCATGTCTTCACAAAAGGCGATTCGTTATCCGTTTTCTGCGGTCGTGGGTCAAGATGAATTGCGGCTTGCCCTGATTCTCACCGCTATTTCCCCGCGTATTGGTGGTGTGGTCATTCGTGGTGAGAAGGGCACTGCGAAAACCACAACGGTGCGCGCTTTTGCCGGACTGCTGGGCGATGCTCCTTTGGTGAACTTGCCACTTGGTTCAACTGAAGACCGCGTAGTGGGTTCCCTCAATATGGAAACTGTGCTCACCACCGGCCGGGCGGAATACCAGCCAGGTTTGCTTGCACAGGCGGATGGTGGCGTGCTGTATGTCGATGAGGTCAACTTGTTGGCTGATCACTTGGTTGATGCCCTTCTGGATGCCGCAGCTAGTGGGCGCGTGAGCATTGAACGCGATGGAATTTCGCATTCTTCACCAGCAAACTTCGTGCTGGTCGGCACCATGAACCCGGAGGAAGGTGAGCTGCGCCCACAGCTGCTGGATCGTTTTGGTCTCGCCGTAGACGTTGCTGCCTCTACTAATCCGGACGTGCGTGTGGAGATCATTCGTCGACGCCTCGCATTCGAAAGTGCCCCAGAGCAGTTCATGGAGCAGTGGGCTGTGCAGGATGAGGAAACCTCGAACCGCATTGGTGCAGCGAAGGATCTACTGCCAGGTGTGGAGCTTCCTGATCTGATTCTTTCGCAGATCGCATGGCTGTGTGCTCGCATTGAAGTTGATGGCATGCGCGCTGACCTCGTGATCACTCGTACCGCCTTGGCACATGCTGCCTGGGCAGGTCGCACAGTTGTCACCGAAGAAGATGTAGAGATCGCCGCACGCCTAGCATTGCCACATAGAAGGCGTCGCAATCCTTTTGATGCGCCAGAGATGGAAGAGCGCAAGCTGCAGGAAACTCTGCAAGAGGCCCGCAACTTCTACAAAGATAATGAAGATACCGGTCCTGCCGCCAAGGTTACCGATGTAGAAACCGGTGCCGAAGCTCTTGTTGATTCGGATAAACCTACGGAAGAAGATGGACTGCAGGGCACGGCTCAGGCCAAGGCCCAAACGACTGGAAAGGTAGGTACTGCCGGAACCGGCGATCCCTTTCGCGCCTAGGTATCTGCAACTAGCCGGCATGGGGGAGGAGGAATCCACCCCGGGTAGGCGTTCTAAGGCCTATTCCCGCCAAGGCGCTGATGTGCGTCCCAAACAGGGCGGACATGGCATCAACTTGGTTGGCACCTTGATGGCTGCCACCGAACGTGGCGCCAATATTGTGGAAGGCGTGGTGGATTTCCGACCATCTGACCTCCGCGGATCCTTGCGCCGCGGCCGGGAAGCCAACCTCATCGTCTTTGTCGTGGACACCTCAGGTTCCATGGCTGCACGCTCGCGGGTGCGTGCGGTCACCGGAACCATCACGTCCATGCTTAACGACGCCTACCAGCGCCGCGACAAGGTTGCGGTTATCGCGGTCAACGGTAACAAACCCACACTGGTGCTCAGCCCGACAAATTCTGTGGAGCAAGCTCAACAGAAATTAAAGGATATGCCCATGGGTGGACGCACCCCGCTGGCTGAAGGATTACTCATGGCCAAAGACCTCATGGCCAGGGAACGCCGCAAGGAACCAGGCCGACGCGCCATTTTGATGGTGATGACCGATGGCCAAGACACCTCCGAAGCAGGCGAAGCAGGAATCGTCACCGCAGCGGAAACCGTGGTGAAATCACGACTCTCTGGCAATGTTGTCATCGATTGCGAAGGCCGACTCAAAGTACGCAAAGAACGCGCCGGGGTCTTGGCTGAAATGCTCGGTGGCATTTGCGTGAGGTTGCGTGACCTTAATTCCGAGCACATCAAAATGGTTATTAACGCCTAAACCACCAGCGTGAGGGTTTCTTTGTGGTGGGGGTTATCTTCCACCACAAGGCCCGCTGCTTGGGCAATGGCCATGACATCGGCAGCATCGTGGGCTTCTTCGGGGGAAAGTGCCAGCACACGGGCTAGTTCGCCTTTGTAATGTTTATTGAAATGGCTGACCACTTTGCGGGAGCCATCTTCTAGGACAGATTCCACACGCACCGTGACAGCATCTTTGACCCGACCCAACTGTTGGTAGGTCCCGCTGCGCAGATCAACAACCAGCTGGTTGACGTCGATAAGCGTCTCGCTGATCACGCTGCCCCAACGCGCTTTCATCGTTGGGCACTCGCCGTTGTGGGAGGGCAGTTTAGTGCCGCCGGACAGGCGGTAATGCGGAATCGGATCGGTTGCACGCACGATGCCGAAAAGCGCTGAGCCGATGGCAAGACGCTCAAGTGCTTTCTCCGGAAGCGTGGCCGCATCAAGCGCATCGTAGAGCACGCCTGAGTAGCGGAAAATAGCTGGCATGGTCGGACTTGTTTCCAAGACACGATTGGCTTCTGCTTCCGGGCGCAGCTTTTCCGAAATGTTCAAAACCTTCAGTGCCTCATTTACCTCCAAAGTTTGCAGGTCAGAAAGGATTTCCTGGCGAGCATCGTTAAGTTTTGGAAAACTTAAGCGCTGGAAATCCAGTGGCTTTTCCGCCCCGCCAGGGGTCTTGGTTTCAGAAGGTGGCAACACAATAAGCATGCATGAGAGGATACTTTAAATGCCCGCTCACATTTTGAAGGGGGCTGGGCGATCGAAACCAAAATGAGAGGGTATATTTGTCACTCATGATCACACGTCTTTCCACGCTGTTTTTGCGCACCCTGCGCGAAGACCCTGCAGATGCAGAAGTTCCAAGCCACAAGCTGCTCGTTCGTGCAGGATATATCCGTCGCGTTGCCCCGGGTGTTTATTCCTGGTTGCCACTCGGCTTGCGCGCTTTGCGCAAGATTGAAGCTGTTGTGCGCGAGGAAATGGACGCGATCGGTGGACAGGAACTGCTGTTCCCGGCACTGCTCCCACGCGAGCCATATGAAACCACCCAGCGTTGGACAGAATACGGCGATTCACTCTTCCGCCTCAAGGACCGCAAGGGTGCTGATTACCTGCTCGGCCCAACCCATGAGGAAATGTTCGCCGCAACGGTAAAGGATCTGTACAACTCCTATAAGGACTTCCCAGTCACCTTGTACCAGGTACAGACCAAGTACCGCGATGAAGAGCGCCCACGCGCTGGCGTTCTTCGTGGCCGTGAGTTCGTGATGAAGGATTCCTACTCCTTCGACATGTCCGATGCCGGTTTGGAAACCTCTTATGCCAACCACCGCGCCGCCTACCAACGTATTTTTGATCGCCTTGGTGTGGAATACGCCATCTGCCAGGCAACCTCTGGCGCCATGGGCGGTTCTGCATCTGAGGAATTCCTCGCTGTTGCTGAAAACGGCGAAGACACCTTCGTGCGCTCCACCTCCGGTAACTACGCTGCCAACGTTGAAGCAGTTGTGACCCAGCCAGGCGTTGAGCGTGACATCGAAGGTCTGCCAGAAGCCGTAACCCACGAAACCCCAGTCTCTGAAACCATCGACGCGTTGGTTGAGTGGGCTAACTCCATCGACGTCAAAATCGATGGACGCGACGTCACTGCAGCTGACACCCTCAAGTGCATCGTGGTGAAGGTACGCCAACCAGGCGAAGAAGAAGCAGAACTCACCGGTATCCTGGTCCCAGGTGACCGCGAAGTAGATATGAAGCGCCTCGAGGCATCACTTGAGCCAGCTGAAGTTGAACTTGCTGTGGAATCTGATTTCGCCAAGAACCCATTCCTGGTCAAGGGCTACGTCGGACCAGTTGGTCTGGCTAAGAACGGCGTGAAGGTCCTTGCTGATCCTCGCGTTGTCACCGGTACCTCCTGGATCACTGGCGCCGATGAAAAGGAACGCCACGTGATCGGCCTTGTTGCCGGCCGCGATTTCACTCCAGATGGCTTCATCGAAGCAGCAGAAATCAAGGAAGGTGACCCAGCTCCAGAAGGCGAGGGCACCTTGACCCTTGCTCGTGGCATCGAAATTGGCCACATCTTCCAGCTGGGACGCAAGTACACCGAAGCTTTCGATGTGCAGATCCTGGACGAAAACGGCAAGCGCGCCATCCCAACCATGGGCTCTTACGGCCTGGGTATCACCCGCTTGCTTGCGGTCCTCGCAGAGCAGCGCCACGACGAGGCCGGCCTGACCTGGTCCGTTGAAGTTGCGCCGTACCAGGTGCACGTCGTTGCAGCGAACAAGGATGCCGCAGCAATCGAGGCAGCCGAGCGCTTTGCCACCGAGCTGTCTGCAGCGGGCTTGGAAGTGCTTTTCGACGACCGTCCAAAGGTCAGCCCAGGCGTGAAGTTTAAGGATGCTGAACTTCTCGGCATGCCTTTCGCTTTGATCCTTGGCCGTGGCTACGCCGAAGGCAAGGTTGAACTCCGTGTCCGCGGTGGCGAAAAGTCCGATCTCGATGCAGATCAGGCTGTTGCACAGATCGTGGAAATGGTTGCACAAGCTCGCAACTAGTTCTTCTGAAGAAATAACTGCTGCCCCTAGTTCAAGATTGAGTTCTTGAACTAGGGGCAGCAGTGTTTTTAGTGCAGAATGATGGCAGGCTACACCAGGTTTTCTCCAGTTCCGAGTTCAATGCCCAAACCAGGAACAGCGTTGATCAGATCACGAGTGTACTGCTGCTGTGGATCATTGAAGATATCGTCTGTGCGACCCTTTTCAATGATCCGGCCCTTTTGCATCACCACAACATCATCAGCGGTTTGTCGCACAACTGCCAGGTCGTGTGTGATGAACAAGTAAGTCAGATCTAATTCTTGCTGGAGCTCTGCAAGAAGACGAAGGATCTGGTTTTGTACCAGCACATCTAGTGCAGATACGGCCTCATCCAGCACGATCACTTCTGGGTTCAACGCCAAGGCACGGGCAATGGCGATGCGTTGGCGCTGACCGCCGGAAAGCTCATTGGGGTAGCGCCTCATGGTGGAACGAGGCATAGACACCATGTCTAGCAGCTCTGCAACACGTGCTTCTCTAGCCTTGCGGTCTCCGCCAACCTTGTGGATTGTCAGGGGTTCTTCAATGCATCGGTAGATGGAATACATCGGGTCGAGGGAACCGTAGGGGTTTTGGAAGACCACCTGCAGCTTGCGCCGCATTTGGAAGATTTCCTTGTTGCTCAAAGAAGTAAGGTCGGTGCCGTTGTACAGCACCTGTCCACTGGTTGGCTCCAGGAGATTAAGCACCATGTTGGCCACGGTGGATTTACCGGAACCGGATTCACCAACGAGGGCAGTGGTGGTGCCTTTTCGCACGAAGAAGGAGACATCATCAACGGCCTTGAGCTTTTTCTTATCGCCACGAGAGCCACGAATATCGAACTCACGGGTGAGGTTTTTTACCTCGATAACTTTTTCTTGGCTTTTTGGAGTCTCATTGGCGGTGGAAGCCAAAAGCTCCGAGGATTCAATGCCGTGTTCTTGTGCACTTTGAATACGTGCAGAAGCAAGCGATGGTGCAGCCTTCACCAAACGTTGGGTATAAGGATGCTGTGGGTTACGCAGAATCTTCAGTGATGGCCCTGATTCCACAATGCGTCCACGGTGCATCACTACTAGGTGCTCTGCACGCTCAGCTGCAAGACCCAGGTCGTGGGTAATAAACAGCACTGCGGTGCCGAGATCCTTGGTGAGTGTTTCCAAGTGATCAAGGATCTGGCGCTGCACGGTGACGTCGAGTGCTGAAGTTGGTTCATCAGCAATGAGCAGCTTGGGACGCGCTGCGAGACCAATAGCAATCAGAGCACGCTGGCGCATACCGCCGGAGAACTCATGTGGGTATTGCTTTGCACGACGCTCTGCATCTGGCAGGCCCGCCTCGGCGAGTACCTCAGCAACGCGCTTATCCATCTCAGAATTTGGTACGACATTATTCGCACGCAAAGATTCTTTGACCTGGGTACCAATGCGCCACACCGGGTTGAGGTTGGTCATTGGATCCTGGGGGACAAGACCGATCTCAGAACCGCGATACTTTTCCATCTGCTTGTTGCTCAAGCCGGTGATATCTTGCCCATCGAAGGTGATGGAGCCTTCGGTGACCTTGCCGGTGCCAGGGAGCAGGCCAATGATGGACATTGCGGTGGTGGATTTACCGGAGCCAGATTCGCCCACGATCGCTACTGATTGACCAGGGTAAATGGTCAAGTTTGCGCCGCGTACAGCATCAACCACACCAGTGGAAGAGGTGAAGGAGATCTTGAGATCCTTCAATTCGAGCAGTGGTTGCTCGCCCGCGTGGTTGGTGGGGGTTGGTGAGGTGTTGTTGGTCATCGCTTCCTCGACTTAGGATCCAGAGCGTCGCGGACGACATCGCCCATCATGATGAAGCTCAAAACGGTTAGTGCAAGTGCCATTGCAGGGTAGAACAGCACCATTGGTTGGGTACGAAGAGAAGTCTGTGCCTTCGCGATATCAGCACCCCAAGAAATAATTGAGGGTGGTAGACCAATACCCAGGAAGGACAGCGTTGCTTCCGCAACAATGAATGTTCCCAGTGCCACGGTGGCGTAAACAATGATCGGTGCTGCTGCATTAGGCATGATGTGAGAAA
The DNA here is from genome assembly GCF_001643015.1 of Corynebacterium crudilactis. NCBI lineage: Bacteria > Bacillati > Actinomycetota > Actinomycetes > Mycobacteriales > Corynebacteriaceae > Corynebacterium > Corynebacterium crudilactis. Next base: position 1,844,087 of record NZ_CP015622.1, on the reverse strand, counting down.
GCAACATCTTTGCTCTGGAGGCACCAAGTGCGCGTGCAGAGGTGACGTATTCTTCGTTCTTTGCGGTCATCACTGCACCGCGTGTAATGCGGGCGATATTGGTCCAGCCGAAGAGGCCAAGGACCAAGACCACAGTGATGATGGTGCGGTGTTCTTTGAACATCTGCATGACAACGATGGCTGCGAGAACCAGTGGAATAGCGAAGAACATATCGGTGATGCGGGACAAGATGGTGTCCATGATGCCGCCGAAGAATCCTGCCAACGCACCAAACACAGTGCCGATGAGGACAACGAGCAAAGTAGTGAACACACCTACGGCTACGGAAGCACGGGCACCGTAGACAGTGCGGGCGAAAATATCGCAGCCCTGGCGGTCGAATCCGAAGGGGTGTCCAGCCTGTGGGCCATCCAGTGAATTAGCCAGCACACAGTACTGCGGATCCGTGGAGGTAAACAGCTGGGGGAGAGCTGCCAGCAGCAATGCCAAGAGGATCAGGGTTGCAGAGACCCAGAAGAGTGGGCGTCGGCGCAGATCACGCCAGGCTTCGCCCCACATGGAGGTTGGTGCAGAATCGTCAGCTACTGCATCTACGGCACCAAGTCCGGTTTCATCAGTAGCTGCGATGAAGTGTTCCTGCCCTGGACGTACCAGTGCTTCGCCTCGTCCTTGTGGGAAGAAGTGAGCCTGATCTGAAGTTTGATCGTCTTGGCCCAAGGAGTGGTTGATGTGAAATTCATTATTAGGCATAGCGGATCCTCGGATCGAGAACGGCGTAGATCAAGTCCACGAGAAGATTGGCAACGATGTAGACAATCACCAGCACGGTCACAATGGAGACAACTGTGGTGGGTTCACCTTTCAAAATGGCCTGGTATAGCGTGCCACCGACACCGTTGATGCCGAAGATGCCTTCTGTGACAATCGCACCACCCATCAAAGCTCCCAAGTCAGCTCCGAGGAAGGTAGCAACCGGGATCAGTGAGTTGCGCAGGACATGGCGGTTCATCACGCTGAATCCGGACATGCCCTTAGCTCGGGCGGTGCGGACATAGTCTGCGCGGAGGTTTTCGCTCACGGATTGTCTGGTTAGTCGAAGCACATAAGCGAAGGAGACTGCACCCAAGACGATGGCTGGCATCAGCAGGGCCTTGATCGAGGTATTGGAACCTACGGTGACAGGGAGCAATCCCCATTTCACGCCGATGAGGAACTGCATGACGAAACCGATAACGAAGGTTGGAACTGCAATGACTAGCAGGGAGAGGATCAGCACGGTGGAGTCGAAGATACCGCCGCGGCGAATACCTGCGATCACGCCGAAGATGATGCCGAGCACTGATTCAAAGATCAATGCCATAAGGGCAAGTTTGATGGTGACTGGGAAGGCCCTGGCCATGACATCAAGAACTGGCTGGCCTGAGAAAGTGGTTCCGAAGTCAAGGACGAAAATGCCCTTGATATAGAGGAAATATTGAACGAGGAATGGTTTATCAAGATTGTATTCTTGACGGATTTTCTCGGCCGCGGCCTCGGTTAGTCCGCGGTCACCTCCCAATGCCTGGACTGGGTCGCCAGGCATGAGGAACACGAGGGCGTAAATCAGCAGGGTTGCTCCGAAAAAGACCGGAATCATTTGGAGCAATCGTCGCCCGACGTAACGAAGCATGAGCGTGGGTGTCCTTGCTTGCTGGGGAATGGATGGTTGAGATACAGGGCGCCCTGTGGAATTGAATAAGGACGCAAGGATGAAGTTGTAGGTAAGGCGAGAAGTTTTAAGTGGAAAGGCCCAGGTGTGTGGACAACCTTGACCTGGGCCTTTCTCGTACTAGCTCTTAATGGAGCGAGGAGGGTTCTGCGAAGCTACTAGTTCTTGGTGATCTGGTAGTAGGCAGGCTGTGAGTCCCACTGGAACTCCACATCATTAACGTTTGCGGAGTATCCACCGACAGCGTTTTGGTACCAGGTTGGGATCGCTGGGAGATCCTTGAGCAGGATTTCCTGTGCCTGGTTGTACAACGGAGTTGCAGCCTCAATATCAGCTGCATTTGCTGCTTCGGTGAGCTTTGCATCGAAATCAGGGTTGGAGTAATCGCCATCGTTGGATCCTGCACCAGTGCCGTACAAAGGTCCGAGGAAGTTGCCCAAGGATGGGTAGTCTGCCTGCCAGCCAGTACGGAATGCGCCCTTGATGGTGCGGTTTGTTACATCATCGCGTAGGGACTTGAAATCTGGGTATGGGTTGCCAATCGCATCGATACCGAGGGTGTTGCGGATGGAGTTTGCTGTTGCATCAGCCCACGCTTGGTGGCCGCCGTCAGCGTTGTAGGAAATGGTGAATTCACCAGACCATGGGCTGATCTCATCAGCCTGTGCCCATAGCTGCTTTGCGCGCTCTGGATCGTAGGTGAGGACATCTGCACCCTCGAGAGAATCAGAGTGTCCATCGATGACCGGGGAGGTGAAGTCAGTTGCAGGTGTGCGAGTGCCTTCGAAGATGGTCTGGGTGATTTCTTCACGGTTGACGGACAATGAAATTGCCTGGCGGCGCAGCGCACCTTCTTCGCCGGAGAAGTGTTCGAGGCGCTCCGGGATGGTGAAGGACTGGAAAACAGCAGAAGCCTGATTGATGGATCGACCAGCAAGCTCATCTTCGTAGGATGCGAAAGCAGAGTCAGGGATCGTATCAAGCACGTCGAGGTTATCGGAGAGAAGATCGGCGTAGGCAGCATCGAAGGTTGGGTAGAAGATGAACTTCACACCGTCGTTTTGTGCTGCACGTCCACCGGAATAGTCCTCATTAGGAACCATGGTGGCGTCTTGGTTGTGGTTCCATTCAGCGAGTTTGTATGGGCCGTTGCCCACTGGGTTCTCGCCGAATGCTGCCATATCTTCCAGGGCGGAGTCTGGCAATGGGAAGAATGCGGTGTATCCCAGGCGCAGTGGGAAATCGGATTCTGCCTGAGTTAGTTCCACGGTGAAGGTGGTGTCATCGACAACCTTCAGTCCTTCCATGGATTCCACGCCTTCTTCGTATCCGAGGATGGATTCAAAGAAATAAGCAGACAGGGTGGAATTAGCAACGTTGTAGTTCCATGCATTGACGAAGCTGTCAGCTGTAACAGGTGTGCCATCAGTGAAGGTTTGATCATCCTTGATGGTGATGCGATAAGTCTTTTCGCCTTCGAGCTCGATGGATTCTGCAACATCGTTGACTGGGGAGCCGTCAACATCGTAGTAGACCAGACCAGCGAAAAGGCTATCGACGATGCGGCCGCCTCCGACCTCGTTGGTGTTTCCGGGTACGAGCGGGTTCTGTGGCTCGGTTCCGTTGACGAGGACATAGTTGTCGCCACCGCCTTCTCCACCTGAAGAAGAGCTGTCAGACGAGGAGTCTGACGAGCAGGCAGCAAGGCTTAGGACAAGTGCAGCCGCTGTGGTTACAGCAAGAGACTTCTTCAAAGTCATGATTGACCTCCGTTGTTTATGAATATTCCCTGGGTTTCTCAACCGAGTGGAATCCGGTGATTGAAATACTATGTGCGACATGGATCACAGCCAAACCAGTACGGAGACCTGCGTCCTATATTTTTGTGGGCGAAAATTAACTAAAAAGCAAGCATTTTCTTAGCGAGCTGGGAGTTTGTGTCAATTTTGCAATTTTTCCCTATAGGCTGACAGAAATTAATGGGGTGAATCGTTACCTCTAATACCCCCGAAAGAGTGTGAGGGGGTGGGTGTGCTGGCGAAAGCTTTGGTGAAAACGATTGCGCACTTTCAGTGCGGAAAGCGTGATGAAAGCTGCCAGAAATAAAAAAAGCCGTGTAAATTACACGGCTAAAAGTAAATTATGCAAAGTCCTTAACCGGGGATTTTTGTGTGCAGCATTCTAAACACACCTAGGGGGCGTCGATAAGCGTGAATTCGCGCGCAGTGTCGCCGGCGATCTGGGCACATATGACACGCCAGGCGTCTGTCGTTGCAGCGCTTGCAGCTGCATGCCACGCCTGGACCATGCTGTCCTCGATGGCTCGAATGGCGCTGCGTGCTGAGGCCTCGTCTGAAGGTGCGGGGATGTCACTGTCATAACCAGGTTCTGCGACTTCGCTGTTTTCTGGTGCGCTGGCAAGTTGTAATAGGGCTGCTCGCTCGGCATGGTTGTCAATCGCATCTTCCACGACATCGCGTTCCGTCGCGGGGAGGTAGGCCAGAGCAACCCCTAGGGCCCAGGAGGCGGAATATTCGCGGGCAGCCAGCTCCTGGGCGGTAGCTAATTCCTCAGTGCTGAGCGTGAGATCAGTCGGAATGGATACCTGTGATTTTTGCGTAAACCGGGATTCTTCGATGTAGTGATCTATAGCCAGTGGAATGGATTCGCGGGGCATATTAGCTAAATTATCCAGGATCAAGGCCTGACTATCGCTGAGGTACTTCTCTGCATTATCTGTCGGAATGGCGGCAATATCGGGCACAGCAACCGTGCATGATTCCGGTAGCGTGCCTTCATCATCAAAGCCACAGACGCGGTGAATCTCTGCCAGTAGTTCATCAGCATGTTCCGCACGCAATGCGGACAATTCCGGCTGGGCCTGTGACAACGCCTGAGCATCAGAAAGTGCATCCTGATACATCGTGGTCAAAGTTTCATTCGGATTTGGGGAAGGGGTGCACGCCACCAAAGAGGCAGAAAGAAGTGAAACACTAAGGACAATAGGGATACGCCAACGCATGAGTTTACAGTGTAATGGCCTAGTGGAATTAGTCGGCAGGTTATCCTTATCTTTATGGCATTTCCAACCACAGAATCTTTGACAGAGCTCATCGAGCCTCTCGTTGCATCCCACAAATTTGATCTTGAAGAATTAAAAGTCAACAAAGCAGGACCAAAATCGGCAGTCTCCATCAAAGTAGATTCAGATTCCCGTCCAGATCTTGACCATCTTGAAATCCTGAGCAAGGAAGTTGGAGAGCTTTTCGACGCCGCCGAGCAGCGCGGTGACCTTAACTTTGGAGCGGGCTACACGCTCGAAGTGTCCACGCCGGGCGTGGACAACCCACTGACAAAGCCGCGCCACTGGCGCAGAAACCGTAGCCGTTTGGTTGCGCTTGATTATGATGGCACAACGCGCGTAGCACGCATCGGAGCACTTAACGACGCTGAAACAGCCGTCGTTTTAATCGAAAGAAACAAAAAGTTGCTCGAGGTCACAGTCCTAGAATTAGCAGAATCACCCCGTGCAGTGGTAGAAATTGAATTCGCTAAACCTGCGCAGGAAGAGCTGTCCCTCGCAGAAAGCACATTCGACGAAGCCACCGCGTAAAGAGTACGTGGTGGAAGCTTGAGAGGAAGACAAGTGAATATTGATGTCCAGGCTTTAAAGGCCATTGAGTCCGAAAAGGGTATCCCCGTCAAGGACTTGCTGCGCACCATTGCCTCCGCACTTTTGCACTCCTACTTGGACAACCGCGAAGCCGGAGCACCTACGAACCAGCGATCACGCGTGGACATCGATTCCGCAACCGGTTCAGTAGCTGTCATTGTTTCTGAATTCGACGAAACAGGCGCACTCACCTCCGAATACGATGACACCCCATCCAACTTTGGCCGTGTCAGCGCTCGCGCTGTCCGCGATGCCATCGTTAAGTCTTTGCGTGAAGCTGAAGCAAGCCGTGCATTCGATGCATACGCAAACTATGAAGGCACCGTTGTTTCCGGCATCGTGCAGGCAGATGCTCGCGCTGCAGAGCGCGGCATTATCATCGTGCAGCTGGGTACTGAAGCTGATAACCAGGATGGTGTTCTTCTTCCTGCGGAGCAGATCCCTGGTGAGAAGCTCAAGCACGGCGATCGTGTGAAGTGCTTTGTTGTTGGTGTTGGCAAGAGCACCACTGACATTCAGATCAACTTGTCCCGTACCCACCCGGAATTGGTTCGTCGTTTGTTCGAACTCGAAATTCCAGAAGTAGCCGATGGCTCTGTAGAAATCGTCGCTATTTCACGTGAAGCTGGCCACCGTTCAAAGGTTGCTGTGCAGGCAAAGTTGAAGAACCTCAACGCAAAGGGCGCATGCATTGGCCCACGTGGACAACGTGTGTCCAACATCATGCGCGAGCTTGGTGGAGAGAAAATCGACATCATTGATTACTCTGATGATCCAGCAACTTTCGTTGGAAATGCGCTGGCTCCATCAAAGGTTGTCAACGTTGAAGTTACTGATGCTGAAGCTCAAACTGCACGCGTAACAGTCCCTGACTACCAGCTTTCCTTGGCTATCGGCAAAGAGGGGCAAAATGCCCGCTTGGCTGCTCGTCTCACCGGCTGGAAGATCGATATTCACTCTGATATCGACTAAGAATTAGATCGACTAGACATGGGGCCGGTGTGATTTCCACACCGGCTCTGTTGTTTTTCACCACCAGAAGTTCTTTTTAATTAGTTGCAGGTTCCAATTTTGGGTCCTCATAGCGTAATATTAGTCAAGGCCCATGTGCGGGCTGTGGAGGACGTGTATTTATATGAAATTCGCGTTAGACACTGAAGTTCTGGTCAAATGAAAAATGGTGAAAGGGTTGAATGCAGCTGATGTTCCATGACGATGCGTTAAATGCTTCATCTGGACAACTTTCTGATCGCACTTCAACCCGAATCCGTACCTGCGTTGCCACACGAGAGCGTAAGCCTGATCGCGAACTGCTTCGTGTGGTGGAATCCCCGGAATTTCCGGGAGTTATCCTTCCAGATCCGAAACGTCGGATGCCTGGAAGGGGAGCATGGTTGACCCCTTCCATCGACGCACTGGACCTTGCTGAACAGCGCCGTGCTTTTGGCCGAGCGCTGAGGGTGTCCACAACCGTGGATGCAGGTCACGTACGCACGTACCTGGCGGAAAACGCCGGACCCGATTTTTGTAAGGAAGACTGAACACTGATGAGCATACGATGAAGCATCAGCGATGAACGTCAATAATTAACGCCAGAGATCAAGGACCCTTTTCGAAAGGCCTTCGATTCTCTGGCAAAAACTAGAGGAGAGAAGTGCCCGGAAAGCTTCGTGTACATGAGCTTGCAAAGCAGCTCGGTATTACCAGCAAGGAACTGCTTGCCACCCTTAAGGATAAGGGCGAGTTTGTTAAAACCGCATCATCTACAATTGAATCCCCAGTTGTAAAGAGGATGCAAGAGCACTACGGCTCGAACGGTGCGGATAAGTCCGACACCGCTGCGAAGCCTGCAGCAGCAAAGCCTGCAGCACCTAAGCCAGGCGCAGCTAAGCCTGCACCAAGCCCAGCTGCTGCAAAGCCAGGCGCTGCGAAACCTGCTGCACCTAAGCCTGCAACCCCAGCAGCTCCAGCTAAGCCAACTGCTGCTGCTGCAAAGCCAGGCGCTGCGAAACCTGCTGCACCTAAGCCTGCAACCCCAGCAGCTCCAGCTAAGCCAACTGCTGCTGCAAAGCCAGCAGTTCCAGCTAAGCCAGCACCTGCTGCAAAGCCAGCATTTTCTGGCCCAACCCCAGGCGATGCTGCTAAGAAGGCAGAGCCAGCAAAGCCAGCTGCTGACGCTGCACGACCAGGTGCAATGCCACGCCCAATGGGCAAGCCTGCTCCAAAGCCAGGCGCACGTGCACCACGTGTAGCAAATAACCCATTCTCCACTGGTGGCGGCGAGCGTCCAGCTCCTCGCCCAGGTGGCGGCCCCCGTCCTGGTGGCGGACCTCGCCCAGGTGGCGCTCCACGCCCACAGGGTGGCGGACGTCCAGGCGGCCGTGATGGCGGCCAGCGTGATGGCGGTCAAGGTAATCGTGGTGGACAGCGCCAAGGCGCTGGCTCCGGCGGACCTCGCCCACAGGGTGGCGCACGCCCACAGGGACAGGGCGGACCTCGCCCGCAGGGTGGCGCTGCACAAGGAACACAGGGTGCACCTTCACAGGAGCGTCAGGGTGGCGGACGTCGTCCATCACCAGCAATGATGCCTCCAACCCCAGGTCAGATGCCTGCTAAGGCACCTGGCAAGGGTGGACGCGGTGGCCAAGCTGGCGGCGGCGCTGGCGGCGGATTCAACCGTGGCGGCGGAACCGGTGGTCCAGGTGGTGCAGGTCGCGGCGGTCGTCGTGGCGGTACCGCAGGTGCATTCGGTCGTCCAGGTGGCGCTCCACGCAGGGGTCGTAAGTCGAAGCGTCAAAAACGCAACGAATACGAATCAATGCAGGCACCAAATGTCATTGGTGGCATTCGTTTGCCAGACGGCAAGGGCGAAACCCTCCGTCTTGCACGCGGTGCTTCACTGTCTGATTTCGCCGATAAGATCGGTGCAGATGCATCGGCATTGGTTCAGGCACTGTTCAACCTTGGCGAAATGGTCACCGCAACTGCTTCCGTTTCTGATGAAACTTTGCAGCTGCTCGGTGAGGAAATGAACTACAAGGTTCAGGTTGTTTCCCCAGAAGATGAGGATCGTGAGCTTCTTCAGAGCTTCGATCTGCAGTTCGGCGAAGATGCAGGCGACCGCGATGACCTTGCTAAGCGTCCTCCTGTGGTTACCGTCATGGGCCACGTTGACCACGGTAAGACTCGTTTGCTGGATACTATCCGTAAGGAAAATGTCGGCTCTGATGAAGCCGGCGGCATTACCCAGGGCATTGGTGCATACCAGGTCAAGGTCAATGTTGAAGACACCGAACGCACCATCACCTTCCTGGATACCCCAGGTCACGAGGCCTTCACCGCCATGCGTGCTCGTGGTGCAAAGTCAACCGATATCGCGGTTCTAGTTGTTGCAGCAGACGACGGCGTTATGCCACAGACTGTTGAAGCAATCAACCACGCTAAGGCTGCAGACGTGCCAATCGTGGTCGCAGTGAACAAGATTGATAAGCCAGAAGCTTCTCCAGAGAAGATCCGTGGTCAGCTGACCGAATACGGATTGGTTCCTGAAGAGTACGGTGGCGACACCATCTTCGTTGACATCTCTGCTAAGCAGGGCCTCCACATCGATGAGCTGCTATCTTCTATCTGCTTGACTGCAGATGCTGAGCTTGACCTTGTTGCGAACCCAGATATGGACGCACAGGGCGTTGCAATTGAAGCTCACCTGGACCGCGGTCGTGGCCCAGTGGCTACTGTTATCGTTCAGCGCGGTACCTTGCGCGTCGGTGACTCCATCGTTGCAGGCGATACCTACGGACGTGTTCGTCGCATGGTCGACGAGTATGGTCGTGACGTTGAAGAAGCTGGTCCATCCCGTCCAGTTCAGGTCCAGGGCCTTAACGGTGTTCCTGGTGCTGGCGACAACCTCTTGGTTGTTGAGGATGACCGCCTCGCACGTCAGATTGCTAACCAGCGCAATGCACGTAAGCGCAATGCCATGGCAGCACGTACCCGCAAGCGCGTCTCCCTCGAGGATCTGGATGCAGTTCTTAAGGAACACAGCACCCTTAACCTTATTCTTAAGGGCGATAATGCTGGTTCCGTGGAAGCACTGGAAGAAGCATTGCTGAAGATTGAGATGGACGATGAAGTCCAGCTCAACATCATCGACCGCGGTGTGGGTGCAGTTACCCAGACCAACGTCACCCTTGCAGCAGCATCCGACGCTGTCATCATTGCTTTCAACGTTCGCGCTGAGGGCAAGGCAACTGAAGAAGCTAACGCAGAAGGCGTAGATGTTCGTTACTACACGATCATTTACCGTGCTATCGAAGAGGTCGAAGCAGCTCTCAAGGGCATGCTCAAGCCAATCTACGAAGAGCGCGTTATCGGACATGCAGAGATCCGTGCGATCTTCAAGGCATCCTCCGTTGGCCTCATCGCAGGTTGCATGGTTGAAGATGGAAAGGTTCGTCGTAACGCAACGATCCGCATTACCCGTGACGGAAACGTCATTGCCGAAAATGCAAAGATCGTCTCCTTGCGTCGCGAAAAGGACGATGCCACCGAAGTCTCTGCAGGCTACGAGTGCGGTATGGTCTTGTCCTACCCAGACATCTCTGTCGATGACAAGATCGAAGTTTATGAAATGGTTGAGGTTCCACGCGAAGCTTAAGCATTAAACCGTTTGAGGCGTCTTAACGCCTCGGACACACAACTGGGGCTGGCTTTCCTTCGGAAGGCCAGCCCCTTTGTACACCTGTTTAGTTCTTTTTTAAACTAAGAACTGCAGGATAGAGATACCTATAAAAATATTTCCAATTCAGGGTAGAATTCCAAAAGAATTATCTAGACTCTGTGAAGATTAGGAGTAGTTCAACATGGCTGACAACGCCCGCGCGGCACGCATGGCAAAGCGCATTCAAACTATTGTGGCCAGCGCAATCGAACGCGATATCAAAGACCGTCGCCTTGAGTTCGTCACTGTTACCGATGTGACAATGACCGGTGACCTTCATGATGCAAAGGTGTTTTATACCGTCCGTGGAGCATCAATGGAAGAAGAACCAGATCTGGAAGCAGCAGCTGAGGCACTCCACCGCGCACGCGGACAGCTAAGGAAGATCGTCGGCCAGCAGTTGGGTGTTCGTTTCACACCAACTTTGACCTACAGCGTTGATACCGTTCCAGAAGCATCCGCTCACATGGAAGCTCTGTTGGATCGTGCACGCAAGCGTGATGCAGAGTTGGCAAAACTACGCGAAGGCGCAGTGCCTGCCGGAGATGCAGATCCATATAAGGACTCAACCAAATCTGAACCTGAGGAATAACACTAGTGCCGGATAATAGTCAGTTTCATGCTGCATCAGCTCTGGTCCAGGATGCGCAAGCAATTAGTGTTGTCGGCCATCTGCGTCCAGATGCTGATGCGATTGGCAGTGTCACAGCCACAGTTGCAGCATTGCAGCAACTGGGTAAAGACGTTGTTGGCGTCATTGGTCAAACAGATCCAATGCCAGAAAACTTGCTGACCATACCTGGATCGTCAAGCGTTATTTTTGGGCACACCCTGCCTGAATCAGATCTCGTTATCGTTGTTGATTGTGGCTCTATTGAGCGCACTGGAGCATTTGAGCACTTTATTGTGAACAATCGCGACAAGGTGTTAGTAGTTGATCATCATGCAACGAATCCTGGTTTTGGTACCGTCAACTTAATCGATGTGGAAGCTGAATCAACCACCACGATTTTGTATGACTGGTTTGATGCACTGTCTATCCAAATTACGCCAGACATTGCGCATGGACTTTATGCAGGTTTACTCACTGATACTGGTTGTTTCCGGTGGGGCCGTCCTGTGATGCATGACATGGCTAAAGAGCTGATGGAATTTGGCTTAGATATCCGGTCTATTTCCGCAGCGCTTCTTGACCAAACCTCAGTGGATGATTTGCGTCTTGTGGGCCAAATCATTTCGAGGATTGAGTTGCGTGAAGCCGGACCATATACCCTGGCTGTGCTCGTGGCTGATTTTGAGACCATTGATGGTCGATCACGTGCAGTAGTTGAAGGTTTGATCGAAATGGTTCGCGCAGTGGAAGGCGCAGATTTTGGTGCTGTATTCAAAGAATACGAACCAGGTGTTTATACAGTCTCTCTGCGTTCCTCTAATTTGAGTGTTGCATCTTTGGCTGTTCATCTCGGCGGAGGTGGACATATTCCTGCTGCTGGTTATACCGCTCGAGGTACCGAGATGGAAGCTTTAGATACCTTGATTGAAGCGACTGTCACGTTGGGAGAGTCGCTGAGAAGTTCGGTAGGCGTTGATGCCTAACAATGGTTTTGGTCATCAGTCGCACGGAGTGAGCGCCAAACAGATTTTTGGCTTGGCATTCCCCGCACTTGGTGTTCTTGCCGCGATGCCGCTGTATCTATTATTAGATACAGCGGTTGTTGGCACCTTGGGCCGTTTTGAATTAGCAGCTCTTGGAGCAGCCACCACGATTCAAGCTCAAGTAACCACCCAGCTGACCTTTTTATCCTATGGCACAACAGCTAGATCTTCGAGGTTTTTCGGTACCGGGGATAGACAAGGGGCAATCGCCGAAGGCGTACAAGCAACGTGGGTTGCACTGTGTGTCGGATTGGGCATTTTGACGGTGATGCTGCTGGGTGCGCCAACCTTTGCGTTATGGCTCAGTGGTGATGAAACAGTAGCTCAAGAAGCAGGGAAGTGGCTTCGGGTTGCGGCCTTTGCAGTTCCACTGGTGCTCATTATCATGGCTGGAAACGGGTGGTTGCGAGGCATTCAAAATACCAAATTGCCTCTCTACTTCACGCTGGCGGGAGTGATCCCCGGCGCGATCATGATTCCCATTTTTGTGGCTAAATTTGGTCTGGTTGGCTCGGCCTGGGCAAATCTTATTGCTGAGGCCATCACGGCTGCATTATTTTTGGGTGCGCTCGTTAAATATCATCGAGGCTCCTGGTTGCCACAGTGGTCGGTGATGAAACAGCAGCTGGTGTTGGGCCGTGATCTGATTATGCGTTCCTTATCTTTCCAGGTGGCTTTTCTGTCGGCTGCAGCCGTGGCTGCACGTTTTGGTACAGCATCGTTGGCAGCGCACCAGGTGTTATTGCAATTGTGGAATTTCATCACCTTGGTGTTGGACTCTTTGGCGATCGCAGCTCAGACTCTGACGGGCGCCGCGCTTGGTGCTGGAAGCGCTCAGGTTGCGCGGCGTGTGGGAAATCAAGTGATTAAGTATTCTTTGGTTTTCGCGAGTGTTTTGGGTTTGCTGTTTGTGCTGTTGCATTCGTGGATCCCTCGTATCTTTACACAGGATGAATTTGTGTTAGATACGATGCGTTCACCGTGGTGGATCATGATTGCGATGATTATTTTGGGAGGCGTTGTCTTTGCCATTGATGGTGTGTTGCTAGGTGCTGCGGACGCAGTGTTTTTACGTAATGCTTCTATCCTCGCTGTTCTTGTTGGTTTTTTGCCAGGTGTGTGGATTTCTTATGCACTAGATGCAGGGCTTACCGGTGTGTGGTGTGGCTTGTTAGCTTTCATTCTCATCAGGCTTTTCGCGGTGATCTGGAGATTCCGGTCTATGAAATGGGCGCAGTAGTTTCGGCGCGTGGAAAACCATAGGGTGTCATCTGAAGGCATAATGGATAAAGAGTTTTGGCAACTACTTTTGTGGAGGTGACAGGTGACCACAACACTGTGGGCGGTTTCTGACCTCCATGCAGCGGTGAAAGCTAATGCAGATCCCATTCAAAATATCCAGCCCAAAGACCCATCTGATTGGTTGATCGTGGCAGGTGATGTTGCAGAGCGGACAGAGTTGGTGCTGGAGATTTTGGCGCGTCTGCGGAGGCGTTTTGCCAAAGTTATTTGGGTACCGGGTAATCATGAATTGTTTTCTCGCTCGGCAGATCGTTATCAGGGCAGGGATAAGTATTCGGAGTTGGTTGAAGGCTGTCGCAAAATTGATGTGTTGACTCCAGAGGATCCGTATTTAACCTTCGGTGGGGTGACCATCGTGCCGTTGTTTACTCTTTATGATTACTCTTTCCGACGTTCTGGTTTCACCGTGGAACAGGCTGTGCAGGCTGCACGTGATCGGCAAGTGATGATGACTGATGAGTTTTCCATTGCTCCGTTTGTGGATATTCGTGCGTGGTGCTGGGATCGCTTGGCGTATTCGATCAAACGGTTGAGTAAAATTAACGGGCCAACTATTTTGATCAATCACTGGCCTCTTGTTGTGGAGCCGACGTATCAAATGCGGTGGCAGGAATTGGCATTGTGGTGTGGGACTCGGCATACCAGGGGGTGGGCGGAGCGTTATAACGCAGAAGCTGTGATTTATGGACATCTCCATATGCCAGGGGTGACCAACGTAAATGGCGTCAAGCATATTGAGGTGTCATTGGGATACCCGCGTGAGTGGGAGCATTGGACGCAGCAGCATGTGTGGCCATATCCGGTGATGGAGGTGGACAATGCTGGATGAGGCTCTGTTTCCAAATTCAGCAAAGTTTTCCTTTATGACTACTGGGAATACTGTCAATTTAGACAATTTCCATCAGCTGCATCCTTTGGAAAAGGCTTTGGTCGCTCATTCTGTGGATATTCGGAAGGCTGAGTTTGGTGATGCACGGTGGTGTGCTCATCAGGCGTTGCAAGCATTGGGCCGTGATAGCGGTGATCCGATTTTGCGCGGTGAGCGTGGGATGCCGTTGTGGCCATCGTCTGTGTCTGGATCTTTGACCCATACTGATGGGTTTCGGGCAGCAGTGGTTGCTCCGAGGCTGTTGGTGCGTTCAATGGGGTTGGATGCGGAACCTGCGGAACCTTTGCCTAAAGGCGTGTTGGGATCAATCGCTAGAGTGGGGGAGATTCCACAGCTGAAGCGTTTGGAAGAGCAGGGTATTCACTGCGCGGATCGGTTGTTGTTCTGTGCAAAGGAAGCCACGTATAAAGCATGGTTTCCTTTGACTCACCGGTGGCTTGGTTTTGAACAAGCAGAGATTGATTTACGCGATGATGGCACTTTTGTGTCGTATCTGCTTGTCCGTCCGACTCCGGTGCCGTTTATCTCTGGAAAATGGGTGTTGCGCGACGGCTATGTCATAGCCGCCACGGCAGTTACTTGAACAGGGTTTAGAGGGTATTGGGGTGAGCTACGAACACGGTTGCCAGCCGCTTTCCCTTTTCCTCGATAAGGGCGACTGCTTTTCCTGAGGGGGTAACTGCAGCGTGCACACCTTTGAGTCCGCGGGGTTCTAACCATTTACCCATGGAGAGATCGATGCCTTCTTCTTCCGTGATGTCCAAGGTGGGGTAGCTGCGGGTCAGTGCTTGGTCAAGGTTGAGGGAGAGTTCCGGCTGTTCTTGCAGCGTGGCCAGGGGGATGGCGTCGAGAAGCGAAAAAGGGCCGACTTCTGTGCGCCTTAGCGCGGTCAGGTGACCTCCGACGTGCAAAGCGTTGCCGAGATCGCGTGCAAGCGCGCGAATGTAGGTTCCTGAAGAGCAATGGACGCGCACGTCGAGATCGTAGAATGAATCGGTCACGCGGTAGTCCAGGATCTCGAAGACGCTGACGGTAACAGGGCGTGCGGGGATGTCTACGTCTTCGCCATCGCGGACGCGTTCGTGGGCGCGTTTGCCATCAATTTTAATGGCGGACACTTTGGTGGGTTTTTGCATGATATCGCCGGTGAGTTTCGCGATTTCTTCCACAATTGCATCATGTTTTAGTCCTGATGCGTCTGCAGTGGAAATCGTGTCGCCTTCAGCGTCATCGGTGGTGGTTGCAGCTCCGAGTCGGATGGTGGCGTCATAGGCTTTGGTGGAGGCCACCATGTGTGCCAAAAATCGGGTGCCACGCTCAATGCCGACGACAAGCACACCTGTGGCCATTGGGTCCAAGGTTCCAGCGTGGCCAACTTTGCGGGTGGAAAAAGCGCGACGCAATTTAGACACTACATCATGGGAAGTCATTCCGGCGGGCTTATCTACAATCACGAGTCCGGGGTTTGGGGCAGTAGCATTCATATCCGTTGAGTCTATGCCGTAGTCTAAAACGGTGGATATTTGGAGTGGACTAGACCGCGTTCCGGCTGATCTTGAAGGATCAGTAGTAACCATTGGTGTGTTTGATGGGCTCCACAGGGGGCACCAAAGCTTGATTGGGGAAGCTAAAGAGCAGTCCCAAAAGCTTGGCGTTCCGTGTGTTATGGTCACATTTGATCCGCACCCCATCGCTGTGTTTTTGCCGGGCCAGCA